>NZ_CP170723.1:2652324-3315405 GCF_043099285.1 Oryzobacter telluris
CCGAGGTCGTGGGGCTCGGGGCGAGGAGCAGGTACCCCTGGGCAGCCAGGATGACGACGATCGCCGCCATCTTGCCCGCGGGCAGGGTGGCCCCGAAGTGGACCCGGTCGACGACGACGATGCCGACCTGGAGCAGGACGATCCAGCCCATGGTCACCACCGCGAGCTCGGCGTACTGCAGCGAGGACGCGTAGACCCAGAACAGGACGAGGAAGGACACGGCGCCCAGGACGAGGGCGAGCGTGTTCTTCTCCTCGGCCCACTGCTTGGCCGCGAAGGCGCCGACGAGGTCCAGGCCCGCGAGCGCGGCCATCGCGAGGGTCGCGACGACGGGCAGGGGCCAGGACTCGGGCAGCCGGATCAGCGGCAGCGAGTCGAGCACGGCCATGGTGGGTCCTCCCGGGCGGGCCACGGGTCGTGGCCTCATGGCGGGGAAGAGGACGGGGGCGGCGTCCCTGACACACGCGGGGCGCGTCATCGCTGCCGGTGGACGGCCGGATGTCGGTGCGCTCAGCCGTGCTCCTGAGCCGCCCGGCTGCCCCGGCAATCGCGGCCAGCCGGGCGTTGGTCAGGTGGTCGTCGTCGCGCCGGTCAGCCGTGCCAGACGTCGCCGACGCGCTCGGCGATCCGCTGGCCGTGGAGCCGGGCGGTCTCGAACGTGCCGCCGCCGCGGCTGGTGTCGAAGGGGTTGGCGCCCATCGCCCAGAGGTCTCTGGGGTCGGGGAGCACGAGGAAGGTCTTTGCCCGCGGCCGCAGGCGAGCCAGCTGCAGGGGCGGGGTGTCCCTGGGGCGGGAGCCGATCGGGTACGGCGCGAGCGCGACGACGCGCCGGTGCCCGGCCGCGAGGTCGATGTTGCCGATGCTCCGCAGGCCGCCGTCGACGTACCGTCGGCCGCCGACCTCGACGGCCGGGAAGACACCGGGGACGGCACAGCTGGCGGCGACCGCGCGCTCGAGGGGGACGCCGCTGGTGTTGTCGAAGACCACCGAGGTTCCGGTGCGGGCCTCGACGGCCGTGATGAGCAGGCGGCCCTGCGGCCAGTCCTTGCCGGTGAGGCCGAGGCCGATGGTCTCCAGCCAGGCGTCCTCGGTGAGGGTTCGGGCGCGCAGGGCGGCGGTCCCGACCAGGGCGCGTCCGCGTCGCGGGTCGAGGTTGAGCTGGGCGCGCAGGTAGCGCGTCGCGTCGCCCGGGCCGAGGCGGCCGTACCCGGCGAGCGGGGCGCCCTCGCGGATGCGGGCGAAGGCGTTGCCCTCGTCGGTGCCGATGCGCAGGTGGGCGGCGACCATCGAGCCGGCGCTCGTGCCGATCATCGTGTCGGCCTCACGGACGTCGACGCCGCCGTCGCGCAGGCCCACGACGATGCCGGCCTCCCAGGCGATCCCGGTCGCTCCCCCACCCGCGAGGACGAAGGCGCGCTCGGTGCCCTGGGTCGGGGCGTGCCACGGGGTGAAGCCGTCGTCGTGGGTGTCGGCGTGCTCCACCGGACGGGTCGCGTCGGCCTCTGCGGGCGACCCTGCGGTGAGGGCGGCCGCGCGGTCGTCACCCGAACTGCCCAGCGCGTCGCGGGTGCGGAGGTCGTGCTCACTCATCCATCCATTGTCCCCGTGGCCGCGAGGGCCGATCGACCACACGACGCGTGAGCGTCCTCACGCGGGCGATTGCCCCCCGACGTTCAGCGAAAGGAGGCCCGGGCGGCTGAGCGCAGGGGTCGGACGGCGTCGACGGGCAGGCTGACGAGGTCGTCCACCACCCTCACCTGGCAGCGGACCGCGCCCACCAGCTCGAGCTCGCCGATGAGGTGCTGCCACGAGCCGGGCGCGACGATCTCGACGCTGTCGCCCACGCGCAAAGGCGGCCTCGCGGCCTGCTTCTGCTCCAGGACCCGCAGCGCGGCGAGCTGGGACGCGTACGACGGGGGCAGCGATGCCGGACGGCCGCGGAACGTCCAGGTGAACAGGTGTCGGGGGTCGAAGCGACGCGAGCACTCCCCGCAGGACATCAGCCGGCTCGGCGCGCGGTGGCGGGTCTTCTCGTGACCGGCGGTGCACCGCCCGACCCAGTCGCCCGGGACGCGGGGCGAGTCCGTGGAGACGCAGCGCTCCCCCGAGCACCCGATCTGCTGGGCCTTCGCCCGCCACACGGCATCGTGGCCGTGCTGCGGCCCGACGAGGGCGTGGGCGATCTCGTGCAGGATCGTGTCGAGGACCTCGGACTCGTCGTGCAGGGCGGTGATGGGCGCGCTGATCCCGATCTGGCGCTTGGCGAAACGGCACACCCCGGCCCGGGTCTTGGCGCGGTCGGCGACGATGGTCCAGTCGTCGAGCCCGTGCTCACGCAGGAGGCGCCGACCCGTGGCGAGTGCTCGAGTCATCTCCATGGTCTGCCTCCTCTCCCGTTGCCGGTCTCGCTGTGTTCGGTGCTGAATCGAAATCTAGGCGGGACCACCGACAACGCCCCGACACTGCGCGTCGAGCCGATTGCCGTGTCGCGACCGGCCCTGAGCCCGCTCCCCCCGTTCGAGGTATTCCGCCGGCATCCCGCACCGCCCGAATACCTCGAACCAGCCAAACTTGCTGACGTCAGGGGGTGTAGAGCCGGGCCTTGGCCTCGCGGACGGTCAGGACCACCGGCGCTCCTTGCAGGTCGACCTGGCCCGGGATGTCGAACCACTGGCTCCCGCCCACCCGGAACTGTCCCGTGTAGGTGATGTCGGCGCGCACCTGGTACTCCCCCGGCCGCGAGTACGTGGCCCGGACGTCGCCGCTCGGGTGCGGACCACCCAGCGACGTCGTCGGCCCGATCGTCGTCTCGCCCAGGTGGTAGGTCACCGACTTGAGCACTGGGCGCACCTCGATCCGGTACCCGAGCAACCGAGCCGGGTCAGGGGTGTCGACCTCGTCCGGCCCGAAGCCCTGCGTCGGGAACTTCACCTCGAAGTACGTCGGGAGGTGCACGAGCGTGACGTCACCCTCCGGCTGGATGTTCACCGTCGGCACCGAGAAGTCGGTCTCGTGGAAGGCGTCACGAATCATTGCCATGGTGAGGCCCGCGTTCCCAGGAATCGAGTCTGGGAGGCAGGTATAGCCCCGATAGACCCATTCGCCGGAGGGCCCTGGAACTGGTGCGCCCTGCCGATCTACCTCTCGCGAGAAGATGGCCACGGCCGGTCCGTCACCGGAAGCGCCACTCGCGCACAGGATCATCGACCGTTCGCAAAGGTTGTCTGAGTTGGGCCGATCGGGATGTCCGCCACAGACTGACGCGTCGCGGTAGTCGTACCACGGGCCTTTAGACGCACCCCGCCAGTAGGCGGCAGCGAGATCCGCCATCTCGCGACTATCGACGAGGTCGAGGACCGCGCCCGTGTCGGACAGGCTGTCAGTCACTGAGCCGGTGTGCCCGGGTTCATGGTGAGCTGGCGGCGTGCTTGCGAGCGCTGTGGGAGCCAGCCACCCCAACGCCACGGAGATGGTCAGGCCTGCGGCGAAAGCCCGAAGCGTGGTCTTCACCCCGCCGTCTCCGCACCTACAAAGGACCACCGGTCAGTAGCCCACCTGATTGCGACATTCATCCGCAGCGGCTTCTTCGGGTCTGTCGCCAGCACTTTGCCCGAGGCGTCCACGATGCTCGCGCGGTTCTGAGTCCCCTCGACGAAGAAATACAACTGACCTTCCGGAGCCGTGAGCCCCTCAACCCGCGCAAGCGACAAGGGGTCCTGGTCGTAACGCTGCTTCTCCTTCACGAGGAACGCAGCAGTCTCTTCTGTGTTGACGCAGAACTCACACTTGGGTTCGCCGAGCTCGGCGATGACCCCGGCCTTCGGCTGGGTCCACGCGACGTTGACCTGATCGAAGAAGTAGCGGACGAAGGCTTCTCCACCCTTCTTCGTGTTCTCGCGCGCCGCTGCGGGGACGTCACCGCCGGTCGGGGACGCAGAGGGGGTTGGCGAGGGGCTCGGGGAGGGGCTGGGCGACGTCACGGACGGCGACGGCGTGGCCGGCGGCGCGTCCTCCGACTGGCAGCCGCCGAGGACGAGCGCCGCACCGGCCACCATCGCGGCGAGCACGAACCCACCTCGCACCGGCGGCCCCGACCCCGTTCGTCGCGTCATCGCACCTGCGTCCCTTCCCGGCCGCCCCTCGTCGGCCCCGCAGGACAACGCTAGCCAAACCCCCCGACTTCGCCAGTCGAGTTATCCACAGATCTCGGCCGGGGACCCGCCACAGAAGGGGGCCCAGCACGTCAGGGATCAGCGCGTGCCGGCGACGATCTCGTCGGCGTGGTCGACGACCCACCCGAACAGGGGCAGCAGCAGCGCCACCAGCTCAGAACCACGAGGCGTGAGGCTGTAGTCGACCCGCGGCGGGATGACCGCCTGCGCGTCGCGGTGGACGAACGCGTCGGCCTCAAGGGTCCGCAGCGTCTGGGCCAGCATCTTCTCGCTGATGCCCTCGGCCCGACGGCGCAGCTCGCTCCACCGCTGCGGTCCGTCGGCCAGCGCCACGAGAACCAGCACGCCCCACTTGCTCGTCACGTGGTCGAGGACGACCCTGCTCGGGCACGCCGCCGCGAACACCTCACCCGGCGACCGCTCGCTGAGCGAACGCACGGCATCGAGCACACCGACACCACTGACCTCGTCACTTACCTGCACGTGCGTACCTTACCGGAAAGTGCGTACCCACCGAGGGAAGGGTTTCCGCCACCGCGAGGTTGGGCCGGTCACGAAGCCACCCGCGGCGATCAGCACCCCACCCCGCGGACCACCCCCCGAAAGGACCCACCGCCATGACCATCGTCGTCACCGGAGCCACCGGCCAGCTCGGCCACCTCGTCATCGAGGCCCTCCTGCGCCGCGGCGCCGCGCCCCAGGACGTCGTCGCCACCGGTCGCGACGAGGCGAAGCTCGCCCCGCTCGCCGCCCTCGGCGTCCGCACCGCCGTCGCCGACTACGCCGACCCGGCCAGCCTGAGGACCGCCCTCGAGGGCGCCACCAAGGTCCTGCTCATCTCCGGCAGCGAGGTCGGCCAGCGGGTCGCCCAGCACGGCAACGTCATCGACGCGGCCAAGGACGCCGGCGTCGAGCTCATCGCCTACACGAGCATCCCCAAGGCCGACACCAACGCGATGCTCCTCGCCGGGGAGCACCGCGCCACCGAGGAGCTCATCACCGCCTCCGGCCTCCCCCACACCTTCCTGCGCAACAGCTGGTACCTCGAGAACTACCTCCCCCAGATCCCGACCTACCTCGAGCACGGCGTCGTCGGCGCCGCGGGCGAGGGCCGGATCAGCGGCGCCACCCGGGCCGACTTCGCGGACGCCGCCGCCGCGGCCCTCCTCGCCGACGACTCCGCGGGCCGGGTCCACGAGCTCGGCGGTGAGTCCTTCACCCTCGGCGAGCTCGCGGCCGCCGTCTCCGAGGCCTCCGGCCGCGACGTCACCTACACCGAGGTCCCCGGCGACCAGCTCGTCGAGATCCTCGCCGGTGCCGGCCTGCCCCGCCCCTTCGCCGAGGTCCTCGCCGACGCCGACGCCGGCATCGCCCGTGGCGAGCTCGAGGTGACGACCGGTGACCTCGAGCGCCTCATCGGCCGCCGCCCCACCTCGTACCGCGAGGCCGTGGCCGAGGCCGTCAGCGCCCTCGCCCCCTCCGCCTCCTGAGGCACCGGCCGGGTCGCCCCACGCTCTCGGGCGTGCGGCGACCCGGCCGACGCACTCCCCAAGACGCCCCCCGCTCCGAGAGGATGACACCATGACCTCGCTCCCCACCCTCGCCGTCACCGGGTCCACCGGCGCCCTCGGCGGGCTCGTCGCCGCCGACCTCGCGGCCCGCGGCATCGAGCAGCGCCTCGTCGTTCGCTCCCCGGAGCGAGCCCCGGCCCTCGCCGGGTCGTCCGTCGTCGCCGCCACGTACGGCGACCGCGAAGCCCTCCTCCGTGCCCTCGACGGTGTCGAGACCCTCTTCCTGGTCTCGGCGTCGGAGTCGGCCGACCGGATGGGCGAGCACCGCACCGTCGTCGCGGCAGCCGCCGAGGCCGGGGTCGGTCACGTCGTCTACACCTCGTTCCTCGGCGCCGCCCCCGACTGCACGTTCACCCTCGGCCGCGACCACTGGGCCACCGAGCAGCTCGTCCGCGAGGCCGCCCTCCCCTTCACCTTCCTGCGCGACAGCCTCTACCTCGACTTCCTCCCGATGATGGCCGGCGAGGACGGCGTCATCCGTGGCCCCGCCGGCGACGGACGCCTGGCCGGGGTGGCCCGCGAGGACATTGCCCGCGTCGCCGTCGAGGCGCTGCTCGACCCCGCCGCCCATCGCGACGCCACCTACGACCTCACCGGACCCGAGGCCATCACCCTCACCGAGGCCGCCGCGACCATCAGCGAGATCACCGGCCGCGCCGTGCGGTTCCACGACGAGACCGTGGAGGAGGCGTACGCGTCACGGGCGCCCTACGACGCCCCCGCCTGGCAGCTCGACGCCTGGGTCTCGACCTACACCGCCATCCGTGCCGGTGAGCTGGAGCACGTCAGTGATGATGTCCGCCGCGTCACCGGCCGCGACCCGCTCTCGTTGCGAGACCTGTTGTCCCGCAGCTGATCAGTACGGGGCGATGGCGAGGACGCCGGTCACCACGCCGGTGACCGAGACGCAGAACACGCTCCAGAGGAACGCGACGGTGAGCATCATGCGTCGCCGCTCGCGGCGTCGACGCAGTCGCCGCTGACCGGCCCGCGAGTCACTCCCGACCGGCCGCTTGGCCCTCGCGGCCCGTCGGGCGGCCTCCGCCCGGTGAGCCCGTGTCCGTTGACGCGTCAGGTCGTGGCCGATCGTCGAGAGCAGCGACGAATCACCTGCGGCAGAGGCGAACTCGGCCCTGACGATGGACTGGAGTCCGGGAAGTTCTTCGGCGGCCACGGGCGACGGGCGAGACCCGAGCCAGGCCGCCAGCTCCTCGACGGGCACGACCCAGATGCCGCGCACCATCCGCGGCGCCCCGAACCGGGCGGCGCCGACTCCGGAGAGGCACACCACCGGCGTCACGGCCACGCGAAGCCGCGTCGCCATCTCGCGGGCGATGCGGTGCGTGCGGGCGACCTCGGCGTGGAGGGAGCGGCGCTCGACCTCGCCGTGGGGCGTCATCACGTGGCGCACGAGCGAACCCTGCCACTCGCGGACGGTCCCGTCCCAGGCGACGGAGTCGACGAGGACGACGCCCGCCGGCCCGACGAGGACGTGGTCGATGGCGGTCTCGGGGACCCCCGGGACGAGGAGCCGTCGATGGAGCGCCAGCCACGTGTCGGCCAGCTCGGCCAGGGCCGTCGCAACCCGCCCTTCGCCGTCCAGACCGGCCGACGCGTCGGTGGCGGCACCCTCCCCCGAGGTCTCCCGCTGCGTCACCGTGCTGCCTGCCGTCCCGTCGAAACCATCCATCGACATGTCCCCTTCGTGCTGTGACTGGATCCTGCTCCGGGAGGCGGCGTCTGCGCAGGTGAAAGGCCGTCGACTGGGCCGAACGGCCTACTCCACGAGTCGCGTGGCACCGCTTCCGCACGGCCGCACCGCACCATCCGTCCCCCGCGCCACAGGTCGGCAGATTCGGCGCACGCAGATGGGGCCACGACCCCATGTCGACCCACCCACGGAACCGTCAGGCTTGGACCTCACCTGGACACCCAGCGCGCCGTCGCGCCCGAGAGGGAGGCCGACCGTGCCCCATGCCGCCGACACGCTGATGGCGCTCGGCGGCGCCTTCGTCGTCTGCGCCCTCGTGGCGCGTGCCGGCGGTCGGCTGGGGCTCCCGACGGTGCCGCTGTTCATGCTCGCCGGGGTCGTGTTCGGGCCGAGCACCCCCGGCATCGACCTCGTCAGCGACCCGGAGGACCTCGAGCTCGTGGCCCGCCTCGGGCTGGTGTTCCTGCTGTTCTACCTCGGCCTGGAGTTCACCCTCGACCAGCTGGCCGCCGGAGGACGCCGCCTCGTCACCGCGGCGAGCATCTACCTCCTCCTCAACGTCGGGGGCGGCGTGGCGTACGGGTTCTGGGTGGGGTGGGGCGCGCCGGAGGCCTTCGTCATCGCCGGCGTGGTGGGGATCTCGAGCACGGCGATCGTCACCAAGGTCCTCGTCGAGACGCGGCGGCTCGGCAACCGGGAGACGCGCACGATCCTCGGCATCGCCGTCATCGAGGACATCTTCCTCGCGTTCTACCTCGCTCTCCTGCAGCCGATCCTGGGTGGCGCGGACACGTGGCAGGAGGCCGTCACCGGCATCGCCACCGCGTTCGCGTTCCTCGTGACGCTCGGTGCCATCGCCCGGTACGGGGCGGCGCAGGTCGGCCGGCTGGTGAGCACCCACGACGAGGAGATCGTCGTCGTGCTGTTCGTCGGGCTGGCGGTCACCACCGCGGGGATCGCCGAGGCGCTGGGGGTCTCCGACGCCATCGGGGCGTTCATGGTCGGCCTCATCCTCGGAGCGACGACGCGGGCCGGGCGACTGCGCACCCTCACCCACCCGCTTCGCGACGCGTTCGGCGCCATCTTCTTCTTCCACTTCGGCCTGACCATCGACCCCGGTGAGGTCGTAGGCGTGCTGCCGCAGATCGCGGTCGCCGTGGTCATGACGATCGTGCTCGCCACGGCCGCAGGCGTCATCGCCGCGCGGATGTACCGGTTCACCCGGGTCGAGGCGGGGAACATCGGCTTCACCGTGCTCACCCGCGGCGAGTTCTCGATCATCCTCGCGTCGCTCGCCGTCGCTGCCGGGCTCGACCGGCGCATCGGGTCGCTCGCGGCCGGGTACGTCCTCGTGCTCGCGATCGTCGGGCCGGTCGCCGCGGCCCACTCGCAGACGTTCGCGCGCCTCATCCCGAACCGCCTCCTGCGGCCGGGCGAGATGAAGTGGGGCGAGACCCCGCTCGACCTCGAGGCCGGCGTCGGGTCGCTGCACCACCTCGGCAGCGAGCTGCTCCAGGTCACCGTCACCCCCGGCTCGCGCCTGCACGGCGTGTACGTCTGGGAGCTGCGGCTCCCGCCGGGCGTCACGCTCGGCCTGCTCGCGCGCGACGGCTCGACCCGCTCCCTCGAGGACGACACGGTGCTGCGCATCGGCGACGTCCTGCTCGTCTTCACCCGTCCCGAGCTGCGGCTGTCGGCCGAGCGCCGCATCCTCGCGGTGCACCGCGCCGGGCGGCTCGCGCAGTGGCGAGGGGAGACCGGTGACTGACCACGGCGCCCTCGACGGACTGGCCCACCCGCACGCCTCTGCGACCCTTGGGGGCATGCGCGGCGACGTCTCCCTCCCCCTGTTCTGGCGGGTCTGCCTCATCAACGGGGCCGTGTTCGCTCTCGGCACGGCCGCCCTCGCGCTCTCCCCCGCGACCGTGTCGAGCCGGCCGCTGGTGTCGGAGGTCGTGGCGCTCCTCGTCGGCTTCGCCGTCATCGTCGTCGTCAACGGGCTGCTGCTCCGGTCGGTCCTCCTGCCGCTCGACCGCCTCGCCACGGCCATGGACACCGTCGACCTGCGCGAGCCCGGCACCCGCCTCGATGAAGCGCGCTCGGGTCCGGCCCGACGTCTCGTCACCGGCTTCAACGCCATGCTCGAGCGGCTCGAGACCGAGCGGGCCACGAGCACGTCGAGGGCACTGCAGGCTCAGGAGGCCGAGCGGCAACGGATCGCGCAGGAGCTGCACGACGAGGTGGGCCAGAGCCTCACCGCCGTCCTCCTCGACCTCAAGCACGCCACCGACCTCGCCTCACATGCGCTCGCGCCGGTGCTCGAGGGCGCGCGCACGACGACCCGCACCTGCCTGGAGGAGGTCCGGCGGATCTCGCAGGCGCTGCGGCCGGGAGTGCTGGCCGACCTCGGCCTCCTCAACTCGCTCTCGAGTCTGGCGTCCGACTTCACCGCTCGCACGGCCGTTCCCGTGACGCGCGGCTTCAGCCCGGGACTGCCGGCACTCTCGCCCGAGGCCGAGCTCGTCGTCTACCGGGTCACCCAGGAGGCGCTGACCAACGTGGCGAGGCATGCCCACGCCTCCACGGTCTCGGTCGGCCTGTGCCGCCGGGGCGACCAGGTCGAGCTCACGGTGCGCGACGACGGAGTCGGTGTCGGCGCCGCAGTCGGTGAGCACGGCGCCGGCATCCAGGGCATGCGAGAGCGCGCCCAGATGGTGGGGGGCGACCTCCTCGTCGAGGCAGCGGACGCGACCGGCGGCGGGACGTCCGTACGGCTCCGTGTTCCCCACGGTGGAGCGGCATGACCGTTCGCATCCTGCTCGCCGACGACCACGCCCTCGTGCGCGCTGGGCTGCGCCGCATCATCGAGGGCGAGGACGGGCTCGAGGTCGTGGCCGAGGCCTCGGACGGGGTGGAGGCGGTGGAGGTGGCCCGGTCGACACCGTTCGACCTCGCCGTCCTGGATGTCTCGATGCCGCGGATGACCGGCCTGCAGGCGGCGCGCGAGATCACCCGGCGCGTGCCGGACGCCAAGGTGCTCATGCTCTCGATGCACGAGAACGAGCAGTACTTCTTCTCGGCGCTGCAAGCCGGGGCGTCGGGGTACGTGCTGAAGTCGGCGGCCGACGAGGACCTCGTCGAGGCGTGCCGGGCGGCGATGCGCGGCGAGCCGTTCCTCTACGCGGGCGTCGCGAGCACCCTGGTGCGCGACTTCCTCGAGCGGATGCGGCGTGGCGAGCGGATGCCGCGCTCCGTCCTCACCGCGCGCGAGGAGGAGGTGGTCAAGCTGATCGCGGAGGGGAACTCGTCGAAGGAGATCGCATCAGCGCTGGTCATCGCCGTGAAGACCGTGGAACGGCACCGGGCGAACGTGCTGGCCAAGCTCGGGATGCGCGACCGCACCGAGCTGACCCGGTACGCCATCCGGGCCGGTCTCATCGAGCCCTGAGCCGGGCGTTTCGGCTGGTCGTCGGCCGGTTGATGCCCCGCTGCGGGTGGGCCGGGCGGGGTGACGAGCCCATCGATGGCGGACGGGTGGGCGTACCCCGGGTGGTAGTTTGGAGGCCTACACCCCTCACATCTGGCCGCCCCGGGCAACCGAGCCGTCTCGACGTCACAACCCTTGAAGGGAACGCGACATGGCTCTCATCTCGTGCTCAGCCTGCCACTCCGACAACGACATCCAGCTCGACAGCGTGGCGCCGAACGGGGCGAAGGTCTTCCGCTGCGAGGAGTGCGGCAACCGCTGGAGCCCGGTCGCGCTGACGACCCTCCCGGCCTTCACGCGCACGCCGCTGCAGATGGCGCGGGGCCGCTTCGCGAACTCGTCGATGGTCTCACCCGCCATCCTGGCCGCGGTGAAGCGCCTGCGGACCAAGTTCCTCAAGGCCCACCCCACCGCCGAGGACACCCAGATCGACTCATGGACCCGCTACCAGGAGCTCCTGACGCAGGACGGCCTCGCCGCCTCCACCGCCGCGGACCTGCGCGAGCTGGCCACCACCGGCACCGGGGTGCGCGCCGGCAGCATGTCGATCTTCAACCGCACCTGGAAGCAGCTCGGTGACGACGAGGCGGCGCACCGCACCCGCACCTCCATCGAGTACCTGCTCCGCGGCCCCGGCGACGTCGCCCTCGAGGACCGCCTGACGCACCTCATCACCGGCACCGAGGTCGAGGGGATGGCCGGGCTCAAGGAGGACTTCTTCACCAAGATGCTCCACATCTCCGAGCCCGAGCGCTTCCTGCCCGTCCTCACCTACGACGACGAGTTCACCGGCAAGCGCGACATCACGCGTGCCGTCTTCGGGCTGCACCTGCCCAAGGCGGACACGACCGCGATGCAGATCGGCCGCCTCTCGGTGTGGTCGAACGACCTGCTCCTCGAGCTGCTCGGCGACGACTTCGAGAGCACCCACCACCAGGCCGAGTTCCTCTGGTGGGCCAAGGACCGCGTCGGCGAGACCGCTCTCACCGCCGTCCGCTAGGCACGAGCGGCAGCGCTTGCTCACGCCGAGTGCGCGAACTGCGCGAGATAGTCGTCGGTCCAGATCTCCTCGGGTGGCGCCTCGTCGAGCCACGACTCGTCCGCCGACATCGCCAGCTCCTCCTCGGCCCACGGCCGGACCTCGCGCGACCCCGACGTCACGAGGTCGAGCAGGGTCCGGAGTCGCTCGGGCGTCAGCGGTGGCGGGTCGTTCGCCGACCGTTCCGCCTCGAGCTGCTCGAGGTGGCGGTCGTAGCTTCCGGGTGTGAGGTCCCACACCACGTATCGGCCGCGATCGTCGGGCCGCCGTCGCACCTGGGCGAACAGTCGTCTCGTGTGCACGAAAGTGTGGTGGCGCTGGCAGAGCAGGGCGTAGTTGTCGATGTCCGACCGCCCCCCGTCGAGCCAGTGCAGGACATGGTGCGCCCGCGTCCACGCTGCGGGAGCCGTGCACCCCGGGAAGGTGCACCCGCGGTCGCGCCGCCACAGGCGGCGCCGTTGTCCCTTGCTGCACAAGCGGACCACCCGGCCCAGGTCGAGGTCCTCGCCCGCGACACCCAACACGTGGGGAACGAGGTCCGCCTCGCAGCACACCCTCCGGAGCAGCTCTGCTGACAGCGCCACCCCCGTGGCCGTGGACCCGATCACCTCGCCGAAGCCGGTGCGGGCCTCGAGGTCGGTCAGCGACATCACGACGTGGACGGCGGACGCCGCGCCCGCCGCGCCGTCTGCCCCGGACGACTCTGCGTCGAGCGACGACGACCGTCGGCACACCTCGACCAGCGCCTCGACACGGCGTTGGCCGGCGGGGCGGTGGTCGCGCTCCCCCGTCTCGTCGTTGGGAGCCGGCGCGCTCATCGGACCGATGGCGGCCTCGAGCGCAGCCGCCTGCTCGGGCGTCATCGCAAGCTGGTACTCGGTGAGGTCGGCCGACTCCACCCGCGGCGCCGACAGCCGAGCAGCGCTCACGAGGCGCTCCTGCAGGTCGTCGAACTCCCCCTGTCGCCCGAAGGTGGCAATGAGCCGCGGCCGCAGCCCCCGCATCAGCGTGGGACCCCACTCGACGCCCACCTCGAGGAGCCTGCGCGCCACCGTGGGCTTCGCCTCGTCGGTGAGGATCGGGTCGAGACGCTCGATCTCGCGCACCGCCGCCACTGCGAGCGTCGGTGACACCGTCGCGTCGCACACCCCGGCCAGCACGATGCCGAGCGGCGACCGGGGATCCACGCCACCAGCGTCGCCCTGGGCGCGCCACAGTGCCCCGCCCGAGGTCGCGGCGGTCGCCAGCTGGGCCACGTGCCCGGCGCCGCCCTGCCGCAACGACGGTGCGTGGTCACGGACCCACGTGTGCGCGTTGGTGCCGGAGTCGGCCACCTCGCCCCGCTCGATCGCCTCGGCGGCGATCGCGACCCGCGCCGCCGAGGCCCTCGCGGCCACGGAGTCGACGAGCGTCATCAGCTCACCGAGCTGGGACCCGGACGCCGAGAACAGGACGGACGCGACATCATCGAGGAGGTCGCGGGCAGCCTCGAGTCCGGAGCGACACTCCTCGAGACCCACCGGCTGACCGTTCATAGCCTCATCATATTCGTACACATGTTCGATCGCAAGACCCTGTGCACAACGTGCGGAGGCTCTTGCCCGGACCTCCACCCCGCCAGCCCCACCCGCCCCCGGAGACACGCCAGCCCCGACGGGTCCACGTTGGCAACGTGCCCGACGTGACCCATGACGACCGGCCCCTGCAGTCCGGAGGCGGAACTCACCAACGAGGCCTCGGCGACATCAGAGAGCACTCGCACGACGCCACCGCCCCCATCCGCGAGGCCCAGATGGAGGCCGCGGCCAACCTCCTCGAGAAGGCGTTCAACGCCCTGCGCGACGGCGACGAGGACCGCGCCCGGCGACTGGCCCACCGCGCCGCCACCCTCCCCTACGACGAGGAGGAGCACGCCCAGCCCGGCGCGTTCCAGGTGCACATGATGATGTTCATGGTCGTCACCGACGAGCTCGAAGAAGTCGGGGGCCACGGCTGGCTCGACGCCGCCCTCGAGGCCCTGGCCACCGCCCCCGAGCACGGCCGGTTCACGATGCGCGACTGCCTCGTCGCCATCGAGGAGGAGTACGACCTCTCCCCCGACGAGCGCCGGCGGATCCGCGCGAGCGTGGCCCACGTCCCCGGACGCCCCGAGCTGCACGAGCTCGGCCTGGAGGGCGAGCGCCTCACCACCGCCCTCCTCGACGTCCTGCGCGGCGTCATCGCCTTCGAGGACGCCCTCGACTGACGACGTCCGAGAAGGCGCCCCAGCTCGCCTCCGTCACCATCCATCCACGGCACTGGGATCGTTCCACCACTCGACCCCGCGGACGATGACCTCCCTCGTGATTGCGCTCCTCTGCACGCGCAGCAGGAACATCTCCTCTGTGTCCTGGCGAACAGCCGCGATCACCCCGTCGAGATGGTGGTCGAAGGTGAATCCGGCGAAGTCGGCCGAACCGCAGTCGCGAGCCCGTGCCTCGGGGCCGAGGTAGTACTCGACGAGGAACGACAACGTCTGCACTGCGTCGTTCGACTTGTCCGCGCGATGCCACTCGATGCGGTCCCCGTGCTCACACACGCGCCAATGACCCACTCCATAGGGGATGGCTCGGCGCGAGCTCATCACCCCACCAGCATCGGCGAAGGCCTTCGACAGGGCTGCGCGTGGGTTCATGGGGAGAGCGAACGGGTCACCGTCCGGAAGTGCTTGCCAGTCGGCGAATCCCCTGAGCCACTCTGCCTCCGCATCGTTCAACGGCGGCGTGATGGTGAGGTGGCCCAGGTACTCGGTGTTGAAGCCCACGCCACTGCTCCTGCCGTCGATGGTCGGACGGCAAGCATGCGCCGAAACCGGCCTCTCCGTCGGCGGTCATCCACAGGCTGCGCCCCTGTGGATGACGACCCGGCTCCGGGCGACCGAACTGCCATCCTCTGCCGCATGTCACACCACAACCCTTGGGACGTCCGCGACCCGGCGGCCATGATCACCGAGTCACTTCGGCGCGCCAGAGCCCGCCCGGGTGACGTCCTCGTCGCGATACTCGACCGGGGCGACTCCCCCGAGCAGTCGACGCACGACGTCGTCCGCGTCAACCGCGGCTCACTTCCTCAGCGTCATGAGGCATCCGAAGTGCTGCGCGAGCACGCCGTCCGCCTTGCCGGGCATCGCGAGTGGATCGAATCGCGCTGGGAGCCGCCCCGATGGCTCCTGGCCACCATCATCTGCCGCGAAGGTCGGGTTATCCCGGGGCCCTACGAGCTGTTCTGGCTGATGGCGTGGAGGTACAGCAACCACCACACCCGCGCCTTCGACGGTGATGTCTACCTGGTGACCCAGCACGGCTGGACCGGGTACCTCGATCGCCGATCCGGTTTCGAACCCGGACTGCACGCGACCGGAAGGCCCCTCTCGGTCGTCCCACGGGCGGGCGACCAGTAGTCGCGGACCCAACGTGCAGGCCCGTGTGACCCAACTGACACCCGGTTCGGCTCAGTTACTACTGAACGTAGTACTACAGTGTGTCGTGTCAGAGAAGAACACGAAGGGCCCCTCCCCAGGAGCCCGTGGGAAGGACACGAGAACCATGCGCAGCGCATTCGACAAGCTCATCTCCTGGACCGGCGTCATCCTCGCCGCCGTCCTCCTCGTCGCCGGTGGCCTGCTGACGTGGGCCTCGTCGTTCGCCTCGGCGAACGTGCACGACCAGCTCGCGGCGCAGCAGATCACGATGCCCGTGGCGGCCGCCCTCACGACACCCGCCCAGAAGGACGCCCTCACGCAGTACGCCGGCCAGCCGCTCACCACGGGCGCCCAGGCCAAGGCCTACGCCGACCACTACATCCAGGTGCACATGGACGAGGCGTCCGGTGGCCGCACCTACTCGCAGGTCTCCGGTGAGTACATGAAGGCCCTCAAGGCCGCTCCCACCGCCGACGCGACCGCCGAGCTCGGCCAGCTGCGCCAGACGCTCTTCATGGGCACCACCCTGCGCGGCATGCTCCTCAACGCCTACGCCTTCGGGACCATCGCCACCATCGCGATGTGGGCGGCCGTGGCAGCCTTCATCGGCGCGGCCTTCCTCCTGCTCCTCGGAGCCCTCGGCCTGCGGCACGCCCGGGAGGTCGAGCCGGCCACGGCGACCGCCACCCAGCGGGTCCCCGCCACCGCCTGACTCCGAGCCGAGGAGGCGCGGATCCCCTCCCGCGCCTCCTCCTCAGGCCCCGGCCGCTGCAGCGGCCGGGGCCTTCACCCGCCCACAGCCGACGACCAACGTCCCCCCGCGCAAAGGACCTTCGGCCCTGACCCGCACGCGCCCCGATCCGTAGGTTCGATGACGCCGGCCCGCGCGCCGGCGGACGCCGCGCCCACGCGACGTCCAGCACCCTGACCGATGGAGAGCCGCAGCATGTCCCCCGCCCTGACCCTGCCCACGCACGAGCGCTGGTTCGTCGACTCCGCCGCCGGCGACTGGTCCTTCTTCCTGCGCCCGCTGCCGCTGGCCGTGACCGCGCTCGTCGTCGTGGTGGCCGTGGTCTGGCGGCTCGTGGCGCTGCGGGTCGACCGGCCCGAGCTCCCCTGGTTCGGTCGCCTGGGAGCGCTGGCACCGTGGGTCCCGCGGCTGCTCGGCATCCACCTCGGCGTGGCGCTGCTGGCCCTGGCCGCGTCGGGCGCGTTCGTCACCCCGAGCGTCGACGACCTCCACGGCGTCGGCGGCACCGCGCTCCTCCTCCTCGAGGCCGGGCTCGGCGTCTGGCTGATCACCGGGTTCCAGCAGCGGCCCGCCGCGGTGGTGGCCCTCGCCCTCGGGCCGGTGATGTCGATGTTCACCGGTCCCGTCGCGCTCCTCGAGTGCGCGAACCTCGCGGCCGTGGCGGCCTTCCTCGTCATCGCCCCCTCCGGGGCCGACCGGCACGGCGCGGTCTCCCTGTCGGCGACCCAGCTGCGGTGGGCGCTGTTCGTGCTGCGCGCCGGTGTCGGGATCGCGCTCATCGCCCTGGCCTTCACCGAGAAGTTCACCAACCCGACGATGGCCCGCGCCACGCTCGAGGCGTTCCCCGCGCTCAACGTGTTCTCGATCGTCGGCCTCCAGGTCCCGACCGACGTCTTCGTCGTCATCGCGGGCGGGGTCGAGCTGCTCTTCGGGCTGCTCGTCATCTCCGGGGCGTTCCCGCAGGTCGCCGTGCTCGTGGCGATGGTCCCGTTCAACGCGACCCTGTTCCTCTTCGGCCAGACCGAGCTCGTCGGCCACCTGCCGGTCTACGGCGTCTTCCTCGCCCTGCTCGTCTACGGCTCGAACCCTGCGACGGCCGCGGCGGTGCGCTGGCTACCCGGCCGCGCCGACCTCGCCCTTGCGGCCCGCGGGCGGGTGGCTCCGGCCCCCCGGTGATGATGTCGCGCCCCACCGCGGTCGGCTGACCCTGTAACGCCCCGGGACCACCCGGACATGGGCGGGGTGTCAGACTCACCGCCGTGGAGGGGGATCCATGACCTCGCCCGAGGAGCAGTTCTCGGCGTTGTTCGACAGCACGCACGTGGCCCTGCTGGGGTATGCCGTGCGGCGCGTCACCGACCCCGCGGACGCCGCCGACGTCGTGGCCGAGACCTTCCTCGTGGCCTGGCGGCGCCTCGATGACGTCCCGCCGGGTTCCGAGGCGCGGCCGTGGCTCTTCGGGGTGGCGCGGCGCGTGCTCGCCAACCACTACCGGGGCGAGCGGCGGCGGCACGCGCTGGCCGACCGGCTGCGGGACTCGCTGCACCAGGTCGTCCCGCCGCCCGAGATCCACGAGCCGAGCCTCGTCGAGCGTGCCGTGGCCCGCCTCGGCGACGACGACCGCGAGCTGCTTCACCTGCTCGCCTGGGAGGAGCTCGCCCGCGAGGACATCGCCGTGGCGATGGGCCTGTCCCGGGCCACGGTGCGGGTGCGCCTGCACCGCGCGCGCGCGCGACTGCGCGAGGCGATGCGCGACATCGAGAGCGAGTTGGATTCGGCTGCGCTGCAACGCATCACGATGACCGGACATGAATCCCGCAGATGGGCGACCGCCCGTCCCGGGACCGAGGAGATCTCATGAACGACCTCGAGCTGATCGACGCCCTGCGCACCACGCGCCGGGTCGACGACGCCACGATCGCCACGGTGACCGACCGACACGCGCTCAGCGCGCTGCGAGAGGGGATCACCATGACCGATCGACACACCACCCCGGCGGTCGAGACGCCACGGAGGGGCCGGCGTCTCGGCCGCCGGGGAATGGCCGCGGGAGCGTTGGGGCTCGTCCTCGCCGGCGGCGGCACCGCCTGGGCCGTGGCCCAGCTCGACCGCGGGCCGACCCTCGACGGCCTCAACTGCGCCGAGTCGATGACGCTGCGTCCCGATGGCGACGTCGAGCTCGAGCGGTCGGCCGACGGTCGCGCGGCCAGCGGCGACGACGTCGCCGACTGCGCCACCATCCGCCAGTCCGCCGGAATGCCGCCGCTCGCCGACCCGACCGCGTTCGTCTACCACGGGACGCACTTCGTGGTCGCTGGCGCCGGGATTCCTTCAGGGGTTATGGAGTCGGCGACGGCGTCGGCGCCCGACCCCGAGCGGGCAGCGATGCTCGAGCTCGAGGCCGCGCTGGGCGACTGGGTGGAGGGTCCGTCGCGGCTCTGCCTCACCACCGAGCAGGCGCAGCGCTACGCCGAGGACACGCTGCGGCGGGTGGGCCTGTCCGACTGGACGACGCGGGTCTCCACTCCCCCGACGACCCCGGAGTCGGGGCCGTGCGCGGGGCTCACGGCTCGACCCGAACTCACGCAGGTCGAGGTCCTGGCGGAGACTCGCAAGCCGGTCCGGCTGCCGTCGGATGCCGTTGCACGGCAGGTGTACACGACGGCCGAGGCACTCGAGGAGCAAGTCGCGAGGCAGTGCCTTCCGCTCGCCGAGGCGGCGCGGATCGCGACCCAGCTCGTCGGCGACCAGGGCCAGGTGTCGCCCGTCCCCGACGAGGAGGCGTCGTGCACCCGGGTCGACATGGAGGTCGGCGGCTCGCTCTTCGTCACCCTCCACGGCCCCGCGGTCGCCACGCCCTGACCTGCCGCACCGTCCCCACGACGCGCGCCCTCCCACCTCGGGGAGGGCGCGCGCCCATCATCACGAGTCGCTTATTACTACGAATTGTCGTAGTTTGGGTTGTTCGAAGAACACCGTGAAGGGCCCGCACCACGAAGGCCTGAACAGAACTCGAGACCGCCATGCGCAGCTCATTCGACAAGCTCATCTCCTGGACCGGCGTCATCGTCGCCGCCGTCCTCCTCGTGGCGGGAGGCCTGCTCGTGTGGGCGTCCTCGTTCGCCACGTCGAACGTCTCCGACCAACTCGCGTCGCAGCAGATCACCATGCCCGCCGCCGCCGCGCTCACCACCCCCGCGATGAAGGCCAACCTCCTCCAGTACGCAGGCCAGCCCCTGACGACCGGCGACCAGGCCAAGGCCTACGCCGACCACTACATCCAGGTGCACATGGACGAGTCCTCCGACGGTCGCACCTACTCGCAGGTGTCCGGTGAGTTCATGGCCTCGATGAAGGCCGACCCCACCTCGCAGGCGACCGCCGACCTCGGCCAGCTGCGCCAGACGCTCTTCATGGGCACCACCCTGCGCGGCATGCTCCTCAACGCCTACGCCTTCGGGATGCTCGGCACCATCGCCATGTGGGCCGCGATCGCCGCCCTCATCGGCTCGGCCGTGATGCTCGCGCTCGGCCTCCTGGGCATGCGGCACGCGCACAGCGTCGGCGGCATCGACGCCCCGGCGATGGAGCGCGTCCCCCTCACCGTCTGACCCGCGCAACGAAGCGCGGACGTCAGCGACGCGAGGCCCCGGTCGGCACCAGCCGACCGGGGCCTCGTGAGTGCTCCTTGGCGCCGGGGATGCGTACCTGCCCCGAGGCGCGCCGGTGTTGACAGACGGAGGGCCGCGCCTACAGGCCGAGCTTGTTCACAGCGTAGGTGGCCTGCTTGACCGTGAACTGATCCCCATACTCGCTGCTCAGCTGCTCGATGAGTCCTCGACGCGAGAAGCCCTTCATGTCCAGGTATGCCTGACCGGCCCGAACAGCCTGCTCGTTCCAGTTCACGTCGAGGTGCTCGGCCGCCCACGTGGCGTCCGCCTTGGCGAACCCGTCTCCGTACTCCGAGGACAGCTGCTGGATCAGGCCCTTCTTGCTGAACCCCTTGAGCCCCAGGTAGTTCTCGGCGGACCTGAGAGCGTTGGCCTGGGCCGTGGTCACCGGGGGCGCAGCCTTCGTCGGGGCGGGCTTGGTGGTCGCCGACGGGCTGGGCTTGGCAGGCGTGGACGCAGGCGGCGTTGCTGCCGCATCCTCAGCCGTCGCGGCTGCCGTCGGTGACGACGAGGCGAGGGCAAGGCTGGTGTCCGGCGTGTCGCCGCCACCGCCGAGCGCTGACCCCAGGATGACCAGACCGACCAGCGCGCCGGGAATGATGAACCGCTTCTTCTTGAACCAAGGGCGAGCAGAGGCCCCTGCCGGGATCGCCGTCGCGCCTGCCGCAGACATCGCCTGGGGCTGCTGAGTCCCACCGGGCGCGAAGTGCTCGGTCCACTGGGCACCGTCCCAGTAGCGCTGACGGCCGTCGGCCTGTGGGTACCAGCCGGCTGGCGTGTTGGTCATGATTGCTCTCCTCGTGAGTGTGATGGCATTGGGCGCACAGGAATCCCATGGTGTTTTCACATGAGCCCCGGGGAAAAGGTAAGCGCTGGCCCGGGGCCGGCCCCACGATTTCGGCCAGCCGTTCGTCCATGATCATCCGACCGATCGGACGCGTTTGGCTCGTGAAACCCCTCTGCCACAAGCGGAGCCGCGCGACACGACGACAGCAAACTCGAGGGTCAGACTGACCAGTTCTTCGTGTCAAGCCCTCACTCAGAGGTATGGTCACTCGCTCGCCGTGACCCGCCCCGCTGCCTCGACGCCCGCCGCCAAGGCACCCCGTCGATCGTTTGCCGACCCGCACGCAGCTGCCCTAGAGGCCCCGCCGCTCCGGCTCGGCGGTGCGGGTGCAGGCGGCGGCCAGGGCGTCGGCGAGCCACGCTCCGTACCTCCCCGTCGACCATCCGCGTCGTCGGACCAGGCGGTCGAACACCTCGGGGGCGGTGAGGGTCCACACCTCGTCGACGAGGTCGGCCGCAGCGCGTCCGGCCGGCAGCCCGTGGCTGCGCTCGAGAAGGCCGATGGCGTGGGTGTTGCCGGTCAGGCGCTCGCGGTCGATCGTCGCGACGAACTCCTTGAGCGTGGCGTCGCTGCCTGCACCCTCCGCGAGGAGCACTCCCAGCAGCGGCCCGACCCGGCTGTGGATCGAGGCGCTGAAGGCCGCGTAGGCGCGGCCGAACCCCTCTCGGTCGGGGGCCTGCGCCATCGCGAGGAACTCGGGCCGCTCGCTCATCGGGACGGGGCTCTCGTCACCGGCCAGGAGCAGGTCGTAGACGGCCTTGACGACCTCGCCCTTCCCACCGACGGCGTTGTAGACCGTCTGGGGGCTGACCCGGGCGGCCGCCGCCAGCTGCGCCACCGACATCGCGTGGTAGCCACCCTCGAGCAGCAGCTCGCGAGCCGTGTCGAGGATGCGGCGCCTCGTCTCGGCCGCGGCTCGGCTCCGGGCGGAGTTGTCGTAGGTGCGGAATCTTGACACGACTCCCTTTCCGATGGAATCTCAATCCAGTGGAATTACCATCCAACCAAAAGGAGTCTGCCATGGGCAATGCCGCCCACGAGTCCGCCCTGCGCGTGTTCGACGCGATCAACACCGGCGACCTGTCGTGCCTGCCGCAGTGCGTGACCGCGGACTTCGTCGACCACGGCTCCCCCTTTCCCCTGCCGCCGGGACCCGAGGGCTACGCGCAGATCCTCGGCTTCGTCCACGCTGAGCTGCGCATCCGGTACGAGCTGCTCGACGTCATCGAGACCGACGACCGGATCGTCGTGCGGGCCCACGCCACCGGGGTCGGGAGCGCGGGCTTCCACGGCCCTGACGCTGCCGGGAAGCCGTACACGATGCAGACGATCCACGTCTACCGCACCGAGGGCGACCGCCTCGCCGAGCACTGGGGTGTGCGCGACGAGGTCGGCGCCATGGTGCAGATGGGCGTGCTGCCGACTCCCGCTCCCCCGGTCGCCTCACCCGCTTGAGCCGCCGTCCTGGCGGCTGGGTCAGACCACGCGCGTCTTCGGGGCGTTCGCCGAGGTGAGCCCCGGGTCCTTCTCGAGATGTGCAGACTTGACAAGTACTTGCCTCGGCCGACGCACGGGGCCCGGGCGGATCTCTCCGCCCGGGCCCTCGTCGTTTCACTGAGCGTCAGCTGCAGCCGCTGGTGCTGCCGCAGCCTTCGCAGACGTAGCAGGAGCCGGCGGGGCGCATCTTGGTCCCGCAGGTCATGCACATCGGGGCGTCGGCGGCCTTGGAGTCGCCGAACATCGCCAGCAGGTCGGCCGAGGAGTGGATCTCCGAGGAGACCTCACGGGCCGAGGCCGCACCGGCGCCCGAGGTGACGGTGGAGGCATCGAGCGCGGTGCCCGACTCCCCCGCCGGCGCGGCAGCGGCAACCGGAGCCGCGGCCTCATCGGACTTCTTCGACGAGGCGCCGATGCCCTGGCTGAAGGACTCGATCTCCTCCTCGAGGTCCTCACCCGTGTCCTCGTCGACCGGGGCGTACGAGCCGGTCTCGAGCTGGCGAGCGCGCTCGTCGGCCGAGTGGATGCCCATGTACGACCGGGTGTCGAAGTCGAGGTAGTCCAGGGCCAGCCGGCGGAACACGTAGTCCATGAGCGACTGCGCCATCCGCACGTCGGGGTCGTCAGTCATGCCGGCCGGCTCGAAGCGCATGTTCGTGAACTTCTCGACGAACGTCTCGAGCGGCACGCCGTACTGCAGCGCGACCGAGGTGACGATCGAGAAGGCGTCCATGACACCGGCGAGCGTGGAGCCCTGCTTGCCGAACTTGAGGAACACCTCGCCCAGGCGACCGTCCTCGTAGGTGCCGGCCGTGAGGTAGCCCTCGGCCCCACCGACGGCGAACGACGTCGTGTGCGAGACGCGACGCTTCGGCAGCCGCTCGCGGGTGGGCCGGTAGACGACCTTCTCCACGATCTCGGTGGTCGCGGCGGCGACGGCGGCCGAGGCCTTGTCGGCCGCGGCGTCCTTGGCGGTGGACCCGCCGTCGGACAGCGGCTGGCCGACCTTGCAGTTGTCGCGGTAGACGGCCAGCGCCTTCAGGCCCATCTTCCAGCCCTGGACGTAGACGTCCTCGATCTCCTCGACCGTGGCGGTCTCGGGCAGGTTGACGGTCTTGGAGATGGCGCCGGACAGGAACGGCTGGACGGCCGCCATCATCCGCACGTGGCCCATGGCCGAGATCGCGCGGGCACCCATGGCGGTGTCGAAGACCTCGTAGTGCTCGGTCTTCAGGCCGGGGGCGTCGATGACGTGACCCTTGTCGGCGATGAACTCGACGATCGCCTCGACGGTCTCCTCGGTGTAGCCGAGCTTGCGCAGGGCACGCGGGATCGTGAGGTTGACGATCTGCATCGAGCCGCCACCGACGAGCTTCTTGAACTTCACCAGCGAGAAGTCGGGCTCGATGCCGGTGGTGTCGCAGTCCATCATGAAGCCGATGGTCCCGGTGGGGGCGAGCACCGACGCCTGGGCGTTGCGGTAGCCGTTCTTCTCACCGAGCTTGACGACGTCGTCCCACGCCTTGGTGGCGACGCGGTGGATGTCCTTGTCCATCGTGGTGATGGTGCGCACGGCGTCGTTGGCGGCGGCGTGCTTGCGCATGACCCGCTTGTGGGCGTCGGCGTTGCGGGCGTACCCGGCGTACGGGCCGACGACCGCGGCGAGCTCGGCGGAGCGCTTGTAGGCGGCACCCGTGAGCAGCGAGGTGATGGACGCGGCGATGGCGCGGCCACCCTCGGAGTCGTACCCGTGGCCGGTGGCCATGAGCAGCGCGCCGAGGTTGGCGTAGCCGATGCCGAGCTGGCGGTAGTCGCGCGTGGTGTCACCGATGGGCTCGGTCGGGAAGTCGGCGAAGCAGATCGAGATGTCCATCGCGGTGATGACGAGCTCGGCGACCTTCTGGAAGGTCTTCGCGTCGAAGGTGTCGTCGTCGCGCAGGAACTTCAGGAGGTTGAGCGAGGCCAGGTTGCACGAGGAGTTGTCGAGCGACATGTACTCCGAGCACGGGTTGGACGCGGTGATGCGGCCGGTCTCGGGGTTGGTGTGCCAGTCGTTGATCGTGCCGTCGTACTGGATGCCCGGGTCGGCACACTCCCACGCGGCCTTGGCGATCTTGCCCATGAGCTCGCGGGCGTCGACGGTCTCGATGACCGAGCCGTCCTTGCGCGAGGTGAGGCCGAACTCCTTGCCCTCCTCGACCGCGCGCATGAACTCGTCGGTGACGCGCACCGAGTTGTTCGCGTTCTGGTACTGCACGGAGACGATGTCCTTGCCTCCGAGGTCCATGTCGAAGCCGGCGTCGCGCAGCGCGCGGATCTTGTCCTCCTCGCGCGCCTTGGTCTCGACGAACTCCTCGATGTCCGGGTGGTCGACGTCGAGGACGACCATCTTCGCCGCGCGGCGCGTGGCGCCACCGGACTTGATGGTGCCCGCGGAGGCGTCGGCACCGCGCATGAAGGAGACCGGGCCGGAGGCGGTGCCACCGGAGGACAGCAGCTCCTTGGAGGAGCGGATGCGCGAGAGGTTCAGGCCGGCACCGGAGCCGCCCTTGAAGATGAAGCCCTCCTCCTTGTACCAGTTGAGGATGGAGTCCATCGAGTCGTCGACCGAGAGGATGAAGCAGGCGCTGACCTGCTGCGGGCTCTTGGTGCCGACGTTGAACCAGACCGGCGAGTTGAAGCTGAACACCTGGTGCAGCAGGGCGTACGTCAGCTCGTGCTCGAAGATCTCGGCGTCCTCGTCGGACCCGAAGTAGGCGTGCTCCTTGCCGGCCTTGACGTAGGTGAGGACCACCCGGTCGATGAGCTGCTTGAGGCCGGTCTCGCGCTCGGGGGTGCCGACGGCGCCGCGGAAGTACTTGGTGGTGACGATCGTGGAGGCGTTGACGCTCCAGAAGTCGGGGAACTCGACGCCGCGCTGGTCGAAGATGGTGACGCCCGTCTTCCAGTTCTGCTGGACGACGTCGCGCTTCTCCCAGGTCACCTCGTCGTAGGGGTGGACACCCGGCGTGGTGTAGATGCGCTCGACGGTGACCCCCTTGCCCTTCGGGGACTTGCGGGCACCTGCACGTGCTCCGGCGGTCTCGGTCATTGCTGTCCCTCTTTCTGCCCCTCCGGGCTGGTGGCGACCTGTGGTCGATTCTCCTGCTGGGGTCCGACAGGGCTGGTGACCTGCGGAGACGTGCTCATGGTGCGGATGGTGCGGTGGCCGGGTCCCCCTGGGTGTCCGGCCGGGTGGGCGATGACGCCCGGTCGAGGTCAGGCGTCGCCCGGGGGCGCGGCCGACATCCGGGCCGGCTCCTCCCCCGTCGCCTCGCGTTCGGCGCGCAGGAGGGTGATCGCGGCCTCGAAGTCCTCGAGGTCGTCGAACGCCTGGTAGACGCTCGCGAACCGCAGGTACGCGACCTCGTCGAGCTCGCGCAGCGGCTCGAGGACGGCCAGGCCGACCTCGTGCGCGTCGATCTCGGCGCTGCCCGCGCTGCGGATGGTCTCCTCGACCTTCTGCGCGAGGAGGGCGAGGTCGTCCTCGGTGACCGGGCGGCCCTGGCAGGCCTTGCGGACGCCGACGAGGACCTTGGCGCGGCTGAACGGCTCGGTGGCGCCGGAGCGCTTCACGACCGACAGGCTCGCGGTCTCGACGGTGGTGAACCGGCGGTTGCACTCGGGGCACTGACGGCGCCGGCGGATGCTCGAGCCGTCGTCGGTGGTCCGGCTGTCCATGACCCGCGAGTCGGTGTGGCGGCAGAACGGGCAGTGCACGTGGGGACCTCCTCTTCAGGCGTTGCTGGCTCGTCCTGTGGACGAACCGGTGGACACTGGTGTGAACAACCTGGGGAGAACCCCGATTTCGTGTGCACAACATGTGGATGAACTACATCGGTGTAACCACTAGATGTTGTGGACATCATGCCTCCCGCGCGGACGCGATGCAAGCAGGAGCCGCAAACTTCAGCCGTTCGGCTGTTTGCGCAGGTCAGAGGGGGTGCGCGCGGCCGATCCCAGCGTTTCCGGCGTGTTGACGGGCGTGACGGGGCACCACTGGTGGGACTGGTGTGACACCAGAGGCACCACATCTGGGGTCGACCGTCGCCCGGGTGGCCCCTAGATGTGGTGGTGGGCCGGGTCGGCGGCCCGACAGCCCGGGGTCAGGCCGAGAAGGGGTTGACGCCGAGGAGCGCGACGAGCGCGAACAGGACCAGGAGGACCGCGACGACGACACCGACGACCACGGCCATCGCGAAGGCGCCACTGGCGTCGAGGGAGCGGCGGTCGTCGTTCCCGTCACGCTCGCGGGGGTCCTGGCTCACCCCGCCAGTCTCCCGACGACGGTCCCGGTGCGCCAGTGCCGGCGCAACCCTCGCCTCAGAACAGGACGGGCACGATCCCAAGCGCGACGACCGCCACGAGGAGCGCCGCGGTCACCAGGCAGATGCCGATGACGCCGGCCCGGCGGTCGGGGGCGTCGGCACGGCGGACTGCGCGCGTCGTCATCCGGCTGGTCAGCTTCGTCGTCATCGAGCTCACTCCCCCGGGCAGGCGCCCTGGTGGACCAGGGCCGCCGTCACCATCCAGTGCCAGTCGGTCGAGGACACCCCAGCGCGGGCCCCTGCGCCGCACTGGCACTCCCAGTGCCAACGCCCGAGCGCGTCACACGTGACGGCCGGGTGGTGGCTGCGCCGGGCTGTCCGCCGCTTGGTCGTGGTCCTCATGTCGGGGAGGAGGGAGTGGGGGCACGTTTGATACCGGCGGGTACGCGTTGTCGCAGAGGCGTTTCCCGCCGCCCGTCCTGATGACGTGGCGTGCCGTCGGCACGCCGGCGCCGGTCAAGGGTGGAGGACCGCCGCGAGCTCCTCGATGCCGTCGACGAGGCGCGGACCCGGCCGGGCCCACATCGCGTTGGCGTCGACGGCGTGCACCGGAACACCAGCGGGGAGGGCACCCGCGGCGACGAGGGCGTCGGCCTGGGCCTGCGCTCCGGCGCGGTCGTAGCCGCACGGGGCGCAGACGACGAGGTCGGGACGCGCGGCGGCAACGTCATCGAACGTCGTTCTCACGGACCGCTCCCCCGCCCTGCCGATGACGCACTCGCCGCCCGCGAGCTCGACCATCTCGGGGATCCAGTGACCGGGGGCGTACGGCGGGTCGGTCCACTCGAGGACGACGACGCGCGGCCGCGGCCGGCCGGCGACCCGCGCGCGGACGGCATCGAGGCGGGCATGAAGGTCGGCCACGATGGAGGCCGCGGCGCCCTCGCGTCCGGTGGCGCGGCCGAGCGTGGCCACGGAGGCGATGACGTCGGCGAGGGTGTGCGGGTCGATGGTGAGGACGTCGGCGGTGCAGCCGAGGTGGGCCAGGGCGTCGTCGACCGTGCTCACGTCGATGGCACACACCGCGCAAAGGTCCTGGGTGACGACGAGGTCGGCGTCGAGGGTGCTGAGGGCGCCGGCGTCGAGGCGGTAGAGGTCCTCGCCGTCGGCCACGGCCTTCGCGACGGCGTCGTCGATCTCCCTCGGGGACAGGCCTTCCGGCAGTGTCGAGGTGGAGACGATGGTGCGGGTCCTCGCCTCGGCCGGGGTGTCGCACTCGAAGGTCACGCCGACGACGTCGTCGCCCGCCCCGAGGGCGAAGAGGATCTCCGTCGTCGACGGCAGCAGGCTGACGATGCGCACGGGTCGACCCTACGGGCGCCGCCGGGTGTCGGCTGTCGGCGCGAGGTGGTTGGGTGGTCGCACGACGACGGCGACGGACGCAGGAGGGGTCGGCGATGGCGGGGAGCGCGAGGAAGGCCGCGGCACGACGGGTGAAGGGGGTGACCCGCGAGACCGACGACGACGGCGTGCGGTGGGGGACGCACCCGGTGACGCCCGACCGGTTCGAGGACTTCGCCGACGTCATCAACCCCAACCGGCGCAAGGACTCGTGCTGGTGCCTGTCGCACCGGGTGCGCCAGGCCGACATCCGCGAGCTCGGTGACGGTGACCGCGAGGCGACGATGCGGGCGCTGTGCGAACAGCCGCTCCCGCCCGGCGTCGTCACCTACCGCGACGGGACGGCCGTGGGGTGGATCAACATCGGACCGCGGGCCGACATCCCCCGGGTTGCCGGGTCGACGCTCATCCGGCCGCTCGACGACCTCCCGGTGTGGAGCATCGTCTGCGTCGTCGTGCGCGGCGGGCACCGGCGGCAGGGGGTGACGCGCCACCTCATCGAGGGCGCGGTGGAGTACGCGCGGGCCAACGGGGCTCCGGTGGTCGAGGTGTACCCAGTCGACCCACAGGGCCGGATGGACACGACGATGGCGTTCGTCGGGACCAAGCCGATGTTCGAGCGCGCCGGGTTCGAGGAGGTGGGGACGACCGACGCCGTGGCGAGCAAGATGCCGCGGATCATCATGCGGCGGGTGCTCGGCTGAGGCACGGCCACGGATCGGTGCTGGTCAGGGGCGACGGCGCGGGTCTAGATTCGCCGGGCATGGACCTCGAGCGCCTCACCGCGCAGCTGACGGAGGGGTGCGAGCGGTTCGGCGTCCCGGGGGCGCAGGTCGGGCTGCTCCGCGGGGACGAGCGGGTGGTGGCGTGCGTCGGGTCGGTGGGCGTCGATCAGGGGTCGGCTGCGGTCGAGCCGGCGACGGCCTTCCACGCCGGGTCGATCGCGAAGTCGCTGGCGGCCCTGCTCGTCGTGGACGCCGCGCGGCACGGGCTGCTCGACCTCGACCTCCCCTGCTCCGACCAGGCCGAGGGTCTGTGGTCCGACACGCCCCGGGCCCTGATGTCGCACACCACCGGGCGGCAGAACGTGCTCCCCGACCTCGGTGAGGACATCGTGGCCTTCGTCGACCGGGTCGGGTCGATGCCGCCGGTCCACGAGCCGGGCCGGTTCTCGTACGGCAACGCCAACTGGTCGGTGCTCGACCTCCTGCTGCGTCGCCGGGCGGGTGGGTCGTTCGAGGAGCTGGCCGTGACCGCGCTGGGTGACGGCACGACGTTCGGGATGCCCGGCGGGGCCGCGCTCGGTCACGTCGCGATGCCCGGACAGGCTGTGTCGACGGTGCCGTCGGAGTACGCCGAGGCGGCCTCGGCCGCCGGGTCGCGGTGGTGGGCGACCGCCGACCAGCTGCTCGACTACGCCGCCGTCCACCTCGGCGACGGCGACCGCTTCCATCCCGACGACGTGCGCGAGCTGCGCCGGCCGCACGTGGCGGTCCCCGGCGCGACGATCTCGGACGCGTGGGGGCTGGGGTGGGCGCTGTGGAGCCGGGGCGAGCACTCGGCCTTCGGCTGGGCGGGCTACACCGGCGGGCACCGCGCCTTCCTGCGCTGCTTCCCCGACCAGGACGCCGCCCTCGTCGTGCTCGCCAACAGCGCCGGGCCGCTCCTCGGACCGCCCGGGGGCAGCGCGCTCTTCGACGCCCTGCTCCCCGACCTGCTGACGGTGCTCGGGGTGCCGGCACTGCCGGGTGCCGACCGCCCGCGCTCCGGTCGGCCGACGAGCGAGCTGGCCGGGTCGTACGGGCCGGTGGCCCTGGCGGCCGACGGCGAGGACGACCTCCTGCTGGAGGCGGCCGCCTTCGGTGAGCCGCAGCCCATTCGGCACGAGCGGGTCGGTGGCGACACGTTCGTCGCGCAGGGCGTCCCGGTCGGCGGGATGCCGATCGCCGTCGACGCGGACCTGCTCTACCTCGGCCCCTTCGCGGTCCCGCGGCAGTGACTCGACGGGCTCCCCGACGTCGCGGAGGGCGACGGGGAGCCCGGCGCGGATCAGAGCTCGGGGCCCTTGGCGCGCAGCTCGTCGACGGCCGTCATCGCCTCGCGCAGGTCGGCGAGCCAGGTGTCGGCGTGCTCGCCGACGAGGCGGACCGACCAGGCGAGGGCGTCGCTGCGGGAGCGGGCGACACCGGCATCGACGAGGGTGTCGAGGACGGCGCGCTCGGGCTGGCGCAGGCGCGTCATCACCGGGACGGCGAGGTGGGTGAACAGGGCCGTGGTGTCGCCGACCCGGGCGCCCCAGGACACGGTGCGCTGGTAGCGGCCCTGGGCCTCCTGGGCGATGGAGATGCGCTGCTCGCGCGTCTCGGCGCGGAACCGGCTGATCCGGCCCTCGGCCTCGGCGGCGTCGGTGCCGGCGTCGACGCCGGAGAGGGTGCCGATGACGGTGATCTCCTCGCGGTCGACGGTGACGTCGACGGCGTCGAACCAGCCCTCGGGCAGGCGCCCGGCGAACCACTTCTCGGCGTCGTCGGCGCTGGGGAGGTCGCCCTGCTGCCAGCCGCCGGGACGACCGAAGCCGCGACCGCGACCCTCGGGACCGCCGCCGGGACCGGGGCGTCCGCCGCGGGGGCCGCGACCGAAGCCGTGGGGACCGTGTCCGCGGCCGGAGCCGCGCTGACCGCGCTCGTCGGCGTCGGGACCAGAGCTGGGGTGGAGGTGGGGGTGCTTCATGATGGTGCTCCTTGCAGTGATTACTTGATTACATCACTGCACAACGCGGGATGTCCAGTGTCGATTCCCGGACACAGCACACGGGGCCGTGACCGCTCAGCCGGTCACGACCCCGTGCGTTGGTGTCGCCGCCCGCGCGCTGCCCGGCGAGAGCAGACACCTGCGCGTTCGACGACGTCGACGTCCCGGGAGCCCTCTGTGTGCCCCCGGGGCGCGTCTACTCGCCAGGCACCGAGCTCTGGTGCACGAGCGCTGCCGTGAGGGCCCCGTGCCAACCTCCGGGGGCCGAGGAGCCACGCGCCCCACAGCCGCACTGCCAGAGCCACTTGCCGGTGTCGCAGTGGACGACCGGGTGGTGGAGCAGTCGGGCTGAGCGTCGGCGGCGGTTCCTCATGCAGCGAGTCTGCTCGCGCATAGCAGCAGGTCCCGGGCATTCGCGGTGCGACGGGCCGTGCGTCGGGACAGGTGTGCCGGACCGGTCGATGGAGGGGTCGGCCGTACGGCCGAGCGGTTCGTCCCAGCCGTCACACCTGTCCCAGTCGCCGTGTCGCGCAGGCCGGTCCGTGGCCGCTGACAGGATGGACGGGTGGGCACCCCGACACTCGCCGACGTCAACCGTCGTCGGCTCGCGACGCAGCGCCTGACCTCCGCCGGTCTGCGCACCGGGGCGGAGGCCGTCAGCCTCCTCACCTGCGTGCAGTCGCAGGACGCACCGCTCGCCGCCTGGTCGCTCGGCCAGCGGATGCGCGCCGGGGCCACCTACGCCGGCGTCCTCGCCGAGCAGGCCGCCGGCGGCTGGGTGCGCACCCACATCCTGCGACCCACGTGGCACTTCGTCGCGCCAGAGGACCTGCGCTGGATCCAGCTCGCCACGGGCTCGCGGATCGAGTCCTCGCTCGCCGGGCGGCACCGTGGGCTGGAGCTCGACGACCGCACCACCGCCCGTTCCCTCGAGGCGTTGCACGAGCTCCTCGCCGGGCCGACGCCCCTGACCCGCACCGAGATCACGGCCGCCTACGCCGAGCGTGGACTCCCCCACGGCGGCGAGCAGATGGCCCACCAGCTGATCCTCGCCGAGCTGCGCGCCATCATCTGCTCCGGGCCACCGCGCGGCACGACCCACACCTACGTGCTCGCCGACGAGACCGTCCCGCCGGCGCCCGGCGACGCGTTCGACGTCGACGACGCACGACGCGAGCTGACCCGGCGCTTCGTCATCGGCCACGGTCCGGCGTCCGAGCGTGACCTCGCGCGCTGGTCCTCCCTCACCCTCGGCCAGGTCCGCGCCGCCCTGGCCGACCTCGCGCCCGAACTGGAGCGCATCGAGCTCGGCGGGGAGACGCTGTGGCTCGACCCCACGGCGCGGCCGCGCACCACCCGGCCGGTGCGGGCCTTCCTGCTGCAGACGTTCGACGAGGTGTGCCTGACCTACCCGCGCACCGCCTTCCCCCGCCGCTCCTCCGAGGCGACCCGGCAGCGGCTGCTCTCCGAGGCCGGGGGCGGCATCCTCGTCGTCGACGGCGAGGACTGCGGCATCTGGAAGCGCAAGGTGGCGGCCGGGACCGTCAGCGTCGACGTGTTCCCCGACGAGTCGCTGTCGGCGGACGAGCTCGACCAGGTCGGCGCTGCCGCGACCGCGCTGGGCGTCTTCATCGCCCTCCCCCTCGACCTACGGGTGCACCCCGCCCCTTGAGCCCCGGGCCCGTCAACGGCACCACCCCCGGAACGGCTCGAAGGGCGTCGCGCTCCCTGCACGGGACACGACGCCCTTCGGCGTTCCTGAGTCGGGTCGAGGGACTCAGACCTTGGGGCCGCAGCGCCTCGACGGGCGGTGCGGCGGGCGCGGGATCAGCCGCGCGGGATGACGAGCTGCTGGCCGGCGCTGACCTGCGCGGTGCTCATCCGGTTCTCGATCTGGATGGCGACGATGCCGTTGCTCACCGACAGGTCGGGCAGCTGGGTGGCGGCGATCTCGGAGAGGGTCTGTCCGGGCGCCACGGTGACGACCTGGGGCGCCTCGGCGGCCCCTGCACCCGTCAGCCCGGTGAGGCCGAAGCCCGCGGCGGAGGCCACGGCCAGCGCCAGGAGGGCGAGCCGGCCACGACGGGTGATGCGCACCGCGCCACCGGCGGCCGCACCCCCCTCGCCACCGCCCGGGAGGACGACGAGCTGCGGACGACGCGGCGCCACGGCACCGCCGTACCCGAGGTCTGCGGGGTCCCACGCAACTGCACTCATGCTGTCCTCCATCCCGGCGGCCAGGGCCACCGTCGAACCGGTGTTCGATAGAACGTCTGTACGAGTTGTAGCACGGATGTTCGACTCGTTCAAGACACGCCTCGTAGAAATGTTTGAAACGTGTGTACGATCCGCGTACGCTCTGGTCATGGGAAGGATCCTGTCGGGGACCACCGACAGACCACCTGACCTGCGAAAACGCCGAACCGCGTCGGTTCGGCACCGTGGTTCCAGACCGAAGGGGTCGACATGGCACGTCCCAGGAACGCCGACATCCACGAGATGCCCGACCGTGGAGACGGTGGCGCCCTCACGCACCGCCAGCGCAAGGTCCTCGAGGTCATCCGCAACTCCATCGACCGCCGCGGCTACCCGCCGAGCATGCGCGAGATCGGCGAGGCCGTCGGCCTGACCTCCCCCAGCTCGGTGGCCCACCAGCTCTCCGCGCTCGAGCGCAAGGGCTTCCTGCGCCGCGACCCCAACCGGCCCCGCGCCCTCGAGGTCATCTCCCCCGACACCGCGAGCGACGAGCCCGGCTACCGCGGGGCGGCCGAGCACGACGACGAGGACGTCACCGGCATCAACGACCAGCGCCCCGAGCCGTCCTACGTCCCGGTCCTGGGGCGGATCGCCGCCGGCGTGCCGATCACGGCCGAGGAGGTCGTCGAGGACGTCTTCCCCCTCCCCCGGCAGATCGTCGGCGAGGGCTCGCTGTTCCTCCTCAAGGTCGTCGGCGACTCGATGATCGACGCCGCCATCTGCGACGGCGACTGGGTCGTCGTGCGCCAGCAGCCGAGCGCCGACAACGGCGACATCGTCGCGGCGATGCTCGACAACGAGGCCACGGTCAAGACGTTCAAGCGCAAGGACGGCAAGGTCTGGCTCATGCCGCACAACGAGGCCTTCTCGCCCATCGACGGCGACCACGCGACCATCCTGGGAAAGGTCACGGCGGTCCTGCGCCGCATCTGACCTCGAAGCACCCCCTCACCCGCTACCTCGGCCCGGCTGCGTCACCGACGCGGCCGGGCCGATTCGCGCCGTCACACCGTGTGACGCCTCCCTAGCGGGCCGCGGGGCCGAAGCGCTGCCAGAAGGCGGTGTCGACGTACGCGCCGAACTTGTGGCCCACCTCGCGCAGCGCCCCGACCCGCTCGAAGCCGAGCGCCGCGTGTAGCGCCTCGCTCGCCGGGTTCGGCTGGGCGATGACGGCGACGACGACGTGGACCCCGTCGGCGTCGAGGCGGTCGAGGAGCTCGGTGTAGATGGCGCGGCCCAGGCCGCGGCCGCGCGCCCGCTCGTGGAGGTAGACCGACGTCTCGCGGCTGCCGTCGTAGGCCGGGCGCGGCCGGTAGGTGGAGGCGTACGCGAACCCGATGACGTCGTCCCCGTCCTGCGCGACGAGGACGTGGTCGCCGGGTCGGGTCGAGGCCACGCGGTCGGCGAAGTGCTCGGGCGGCTGGTGCACGGTGTCGAAGGTCGAGATCGCGTGGTCGACCGCGTCGTTGTAGATCGCCGCGATGGCGGGCAGGTCGGCAGCGGTGGCCGTGCGGATCGTCGTCATGGGGGGTGCGGGCTCCTCAGGCGGCGACGGCGTCGCGCAGGACTGCGCCGAGGGTGGGGGCGAGGGGCGCGTCGAGGCGCAGTGTCATCAGGTCGTCGCCGCGGGTCGGGCCGCGCGTCACGGCCATCACCGGGATGCCGCGCTTGGACGCGTGGCGCACGAACCGCAGGCCCGACATCACGGCGAGCGAGGAGCCGAGGACGAGCAGGGCGGGGGCGTCGTCGGTGAGGGCGTAGCAGGCGTCGACCCGCTCACGCGGCACCGAGCCGCCGAAGAACACGACGTCGGGCTTGAGGGTGTCGGCGCCGCAGACCGTGCACGCGGGCAGGTGGAAGCCCCGGACGAGGTCGTCGGCCAGGACGATGTCGCCGTCGGGGCGGATCTGGCTGCTGACGCGGGAGCCGTCGGGGGCCGTGCCCTGGGCCAGCAGCTCGAAGCCGTGGTTCGCCTCGGCCATCCGGGCCTGGAGCAGGTCGCGGTCGGACCGGTCGCCGCAGGTGAGGCAGACGACCTCGGCGAGGGTGCCGTGCAGCTCGGTGACCTCGCGGCTGCCCGCGGCCTGGTGCAGCCCGTCGACGTTCTGGGTGATGACCGGGCCGAGGACACCGGCGCGCTGCAGCGCGGCGACCGCGTGGTGCGACGCGTTCGGCTCGGCGTGCCAGAACCGCTGCCACCCGATGAAGGAGCGCGCCCAGTACCGCTGGCGGGCCTCGCTGCTGCCGACGAACTCGCCGTGCTGCATCGGCATGACGCGACGGGTGCCGTCGGGGCCGCGGTAGTCGGGGATGCCGCTGTCGGTGGACATGCCGGCGCCGGTGAGCACGAGGGTCCCCGGGTGCGCGGTGAGGAGGGCGGCGAGCGCGGCGGCGTCCGGCATGCCCCGATCCTCGCACCCGCGGCGGGTGGAGGGCCGGAGTGCTGTCGAAGGTGCGGCGCGACGGCATCACGAGGCGTTTGGTGGTAGCACCTTGTGATAACGCGATGTTATGGTCTGCGCATGATCGACGCCGCCGGACTCCGGGTCATGAAGGCCATCTCCGAGGAGGGCAGCTTCACCGCTGCCGCCGCCTCGCTGGGGTACACCCAGCCGGCGATCTCGCAGATGGTCCGCCGCCTCGAGCAGCGCACGGGCACCGTGCTCGTCGAGCGCGTGGGCCGCAACGTGCGGCTCACCGAGGCCGGGCAGGTGCTCGCGCGCCACGCCACCCCGGTGCTCGCCGCGCTCGACGCCGCCGAGGAGGAGGTCGCCGCGATCGCCGGGCTGCGCAGCGGCCGGGTGCGGCTCATGGCCTTCCCGTCGGCGTCGGCGACGCTCGTTCCGCGGGCGCTGTCGCTGGTGAAGCAGCGCTTCCCCGACGTCCAGATCACCTTCACCGAGGCCGAGCCGCCGGAGAGCCTCGCGGCGCTCAAGGCCGGCGAGTGCGACCTCGCAGTGGCCTTCGCCTACGAGGGCACCGACCTCGGCCGCGGCGAGGAGGACCTCGACCAGTTCGTCATCACCCCCCTCCTCGATGACGAGGTGCGCCTCGCGGTGCCGACCGGCCACGCGGTCGCCGGGCAGGAGAACGTCGACCTCGCCGACCTGTCGGGTGAGCCGTGGATCGCCGGCTGCCCGCGCTGTCGCGGCCACCTCCTGCAGCTCACGCACGACGCGGGCTTCCGCCCGGACGTCGCGTACGAGACCGAGGACTACGTGGCCGTCATGGGCCTGGTCGCCGAGGGCCTGGGCGTCGCGCTCATCCCCGACCTCATCCTGCGCACGGTCCACCACGGCGACGTCGTGGCCCTGCCGATGACGCCCGCCTCGCGCCGCTCGATCATGGCCGTGACGACCCCCGACCTCCAGCGCGTGCCGGCGGTGCAGGCCACGCTCGACGCCCTCGCCGAGTCGGCCCTGTCGCAGTCCAAGGCCCCGACCGTCAGGGCGCCCGAGCCCGCCTGGTCCATCTGAGGTCCGGCCTCATCGCGTGGTCACCGCGCTGACCACTCCCCCGCGCTCGACGACGGCGACGTCGCCGTCCCGGTCGGTGCGCAGGACGGTGTAGCCGTTGCGGCGCAGGACGTCGAGGTGCCGCGGGGACGGGTGGCCGTAGTCGTTGTCGGCGCCGACGCTGATGACGCCGAGCGGTGAGCGGACCGCGGCCATCAGGTCGTCGTCGAGGTTGGCGCTGCCGTGGTGCGGAGTCTTGACGACCTCGAACCCGCGGGCGGCCGCGGCCATCGACGGCTCCCGGCGCAGCCGCAGGAGGAGGTCGTGGGCGGACTCGCGCTCGATGTCGCCGAGGAGCAGGGCGTCGACCGTGCCGGTGCGGGCCGCGAGGACGAGGCTCGCGTTGTTGGGGACCGAACCGGCGGCGATGCGGCGGACCGGGCTCCACACGACGGCGTCGAGCTCACCGAGGCGCAGCCGGTCGCTGGCATGGAGCACGACCACCGGGATGTGTCGCTGTCCCGCGAGCCGCCGGACCTGGACGTCGGCCGCGGCCGGCTCGGCGACCGGGCCCACGAGGAGCTGCCGCACGGTACGCCCGTCGAGCGCACCGGCCAGGCCGTCGACGTGGTCGGCGTGCAGGTGGGTGAGGACGACAGCGTCGAGGGTGGCGACCCCGAGCCGGTCCAGGCAGCCGTCGACGAGCGGCGGGTCGGGACCGGTGTCGACGAGGACCGCGCTCCCGGGACCGGTGCGGAGCACGACGGCGTCGCCCTGCCCGACGTCGCAGACGACGACCCGCCAGCCGTCCGGTGGCCAGGTGACCGTCCTGGTGGGCAGCAGGGCTGCGGCGAGCAGGACCGCGGCGCCGACGGTGAGAGCCGGGTGCGCCGCGACGCCGGCGGCCAGGGCACGGCCGGTGAGCAGGACGAGGAGGGTCAGCCCGGCGAGGAGCACTGCCCCGGGCCAGCCGTCGGGCCACGGCATCGTGCCGCCGGGGACCTGGGCGAAGTGGCGCGCGACCTGCGCGATGCCGGTGGTCGGGACGATCCCGACCCACGCGACGAGCACCGCCCCGCCCGGCCACACGACCGAGAGCAGTGCGGCCGCGACACCGGCGACCGTCGCGATGGGGACGAGCGGTGCCGCCAGCAGGTTGGCCAGGATGCCGACGACGCTGACCGACCCCTGGAGCAGGACGATGACCGGCGCGGTCATCGCCTGCGCCGCGACCGGCACGGCGAGGGCCGGGCCGAGCGGTGCCAGGCGAGGTGGGAGGCGGGTCCCGATGGCCTCGCCCCACGGCCGGGTGAACAGGAGCAGTCCGAGGGTGGCGAGCGAGGACAGGGCGAAGCCGAAGGACCGGGCGAGCCACGGGTCGAGGACGAGGACCACGATGATCGCCGCACCGAGGACGGGCGGGCCGGCCGACCGGCGGGAGCGGCTCAGCCCGATGAGGCCGATCGCGCCCATCACCGCGGCGCGGACGACGCTCGGCTCGGGGCGCGCGAGGACGACGAACCCGGCGAGCGCCACCATCGCGAGGACCGGCCGCAGCGCCCGCGGGATCCCGACGAGGATGCACAGGCCGAGGACGAGCCCGGTGACAACCGCGACGTTGCTGCCGGAAACAGCAGTCAGATGAGTCATCCCGGTGGCGCGCATGGCCTCGGTGAGGTCCTCCGGCGTGCGGCTCGTGTCGCCGATGACGAGCCCGGGCAGGAGGCCGCGGGCATCCTCGGGGGCGTGGTCGACAGCGGTGCGCAGGCCGGCCCTGAGGCGTTCGGCAGCGGCCGCGATCGTTCCGGGTGGGGCGATGACGCGCGGGGCGCCGCTGAGGGACAGGGTGGCCGCCCGGTCGTCGGCGGGGTCGGTGGGGCCGAGTCGTCCGCTGACCCGGACGGTCGACCTCCAGGGCAGCGCAACGAGCCGGTCGTCGCCGGTGAGGAGGACGGGCGCGGCCGTGGTCCTCGAGGCGCCGCGGGCGTCGACCCGCTGCATCGTCGCCTCACGCAGGACTTGGGCGCTGTCGCCGCGTCCGGCGAGCACGACGGGGTCACCGGTGACGACGAGCTCGGCGGTGACCACGGCGCGGGCGTCGGCGAGGGCCGCGACGCCTCCACGGTCGCGCAGGACGGCGTGCCCGGCGGCCGCGCTCTGGAGCAGGACGACGAGCAGGCAGAGGATGAGGGCCGGCCACTGCCACGCCGTGGCCCGCCGCCTCAGGACCGCCAGCACCAGCCCACCGGCGACAGCGGCGGACGCCGCGACGACGAGGTGAGCGGTCGGGGCGAGCCCGAGCGTGGCGGCGGCGAGCGCCCACGCCAGGACGGCCGGCCCGAGGAGCCGCAGGTCGGTGGGGGTGCGCGTGCCGTCCCTCCTCGGTTGTCGACGGTCGGTCGGCGTGCCGGCGACTTCGGCGACGTCGGCCACGGGCGACCTCACAGGGTCACCAGCGGGCGGAGCCGTTCCATCAGCTTCTCCCCGATGCCGCTCACCTCACCGAGCTCGTCGACGCTGGTGAACCGGCCGTGCTCGGCGCGCCAGTCGAGGATCCGCTGCGCGAGGACCGGGCCGACACCGGGCAGGGTGTCGAGACCGGCGAGGTCGGCGGTGTTGAGGGAGACGGTCGAGCCCGCGCCACCGGCACCCGCTCCTCCTCCGCTCGCACCCGCGGACGGCGAGCCGGGTGGGTCCGGGTCGCCGGGCGCGGGCACGACGACCTGCTCGCCGTCGACGAGGACGCGAGCGAGGTTGACCCGGGCGAGGTCGGCCTTCTTCGTGGCGCCGCCCGCGGCCGCGACCGCGTCGGCCACCCGCGAGCCGGGTGGCAGCCGCTGCAGCCCGGGTGCGCGGACCTGGCCGACGACGTGCACGACGACCGCAGCCCCCGTCGACGCGCTCGCCCCCGGTGCCGGCGTGGCCCCCGCGCCGGCCGTCACCGAGGGTGTCGCCCCGACGGGCGCCGAGCCGGCGGAGATGCCCGTCGGACCCGCCCGCGAGCCGCCACCCGGCGCGAGGATCGTGCCGTCGCCCGACGCCCACGCCACCCGCAGCCCGAACAGCGCCACCGCAAGGGCGACCGCGATGCCGAGCCCGATCACGGCAAGGCGTCCCGGCTCCCACCGCGCCCCGACGAAGGACGCGGGCAGCCGGAACCACGAACGCGGGCCCCTGCGCTCGCGCACGGTCTCCGCGTCCGGCACCCACGAGCCGCCGTCGTCGCGGGAGGGGCGGTGTCGCAGCGTGACGCCAACCGCCTCCGAGACTTCAGAATCCGCGAAGGCGCCGTCCGACGTCGGGCGCGGCACGCCCATCGCGAGGTGGCCCGGATCGTCATCGAGCGGCGAACTCGCCGGCGACCCGGCGTCCTCCGGTGGCCAGCGGGTGCTCGGGCTCAGCTCACGAGCCGTGGGGACGTACCCGCGCCGGGGCGCCCGCAGCCGGGCAGCGGCTCGTGGCGAGAGCGGCTCGGAGCGGTGTCGTCGGGGCATGCACCGACGCTAGGCAGGGACAGTCGCCCGCCTCCTCCCCCGTCGTCGATCTGTGGACGACCCCTCCGACAGACCGCCCCTGTGGATGAGCGACCCCGAGGGCAGCAGGGCACCCGACCTCCGGGATGACACCCGATATCGGGCGCCCGACGCGAGATCGGGAGGCGCCGCCCAGCTGCGTGGGTCGACAGGTCGCGCACCAGCCTCAGCGGACGCGGCGGGACCACCAGGCGAGGATGTTGCGCCGGTGCCGGGACAGCACGACCGCGGAGATGAGCACCAGCCAGATCCCCACGGTCACCGAGATCCCCGGCACGACACCGACCGCCCCGAGCAGGCCGACGACACCGATCCCGAGGACCGCGACCACCGACGCCTCCCCCACGAACGGCACGAGCGTCTTGGTCACGAGGAACACGACGACCGCACCGAGCGCGACGAACGGCTCGACGGCAAGCACCGTCCCGAGCGCGCACGCCACGCCCTTGCCGCCCTTGCCGCGCAGGAACGGGCTGTAGACGTGCCCGAGCACCACCGCGAACCCCGCGACCAGCGCCGGCACCGTCCCCATCGAGCGCAGCACGACCCACGTGGGCAGCCACGCCTTGCCGACGTCGAGCACGAGGACGAGCACGCCCCACTTGGTCCCGAGCACCCGTCCGGCGTTCGTCGCGCCGGGGTTGCCGGACCCCGACGACCTCAGGTCCCGCCCGAGCGCCCGCGCGAGCAGCGAGGCCGGGTTGACCGACCCGAGGAAGAAGCAGACGACCGCGACGAGCGCGACCTGGACGGCGAGCCACGGCATCGGTCAGTGCGCCGCCTCGGCGCCGTCACCGGCGTCGGCCGCGTCGGACCCGTCAGCACCCGCGTCATCGAGGGGCACGAACCGCGGCACGACCGCCACGGCCAGCGTCCCCGGACCCACGTGCGCCCCCACGACCGCGCCGAGCTCGACCACGCGCACGTCGACCCCGCCACCGAGCCGCGCCCCGAGCCGCTCGGCCAGCCGGTCTGCCCGCTCCTGCGAGTCCAGGTGGTGCACCGCGACGTCCACGCCGTCGGCGCCGGCGGGCGGCGACCCCGCCGCCTCCACCGCCAGCTCCTCGAGACGCGCGATCGCCCGCGACGACGTCCGGACCCGCTCCAGCGGCACGATGTGGCCGTCGCGCAGGCCGAGGATCGGCTTGATGGCGAGGGCCGACCCGAGCAGCGCACCGGCCTTCCCGATCCGCCCGCCACGGCGCAGGTACTCCAGCGTGTCGACGTAGAACACGACCGTGGAGTCGGCGCAGGTGCGGCGCACGACGTCGGCCACCTCGTCGGCCGACCCGCCGCGCGCAGCCAGGCGCGCCCCGGCCAGCACGGCGTGACCCATCGCCATCCCGAGCGCCCGCGAGTCGACGACCGTCACCGGCACCGGCGACGACCCGGCCGCCAGCTCGGCCCCACCGATCGTGCTCGACATGTCCCCGGAGATGTGGACCGACACCACCGCCGTGGCCCCCGCCGCCGCGGCCTCCTCGTACTTGGCGAGGAACGCCGCCGGCGCGGGCCGCGACGTCGACACCGGCACGAACGAGCGCAGCGCGGAGGCGACCGCGCCGGCATCGATGTCGACACCCTCCGCGTGCTCCGTGCCGCCGATGACGACGTGCAGCGGGACGACACCCACCGCGAGCCCCTCGAGCAGGTCGGCGGGCAGGTAGGCCGTGGAGTCGGTGACGAGGGCTGTGCTCACAGCCGCAGGCTAGTGGGCCCGAGCCCGCGGGCCGCGCACGACGGGCTCGACCGCCGCAACGGCCGCAACGGCCACGACCGCCTCACCCCATCCGCGCCGCCTTCTTGGCCGCACGCTCCTCACGCTTCTCCACGAAGCGGGCCGCCTCGGTGTCGAGCGCCTTGACCGCGGCGGCGAGCTCGTCGCGGGCGGTCTCGCCCTCGGTGTCGAGGCCCTCGAGCTCCCAGATCCCCCACTGCCGCAGGATGGGCGCGACGATGTCGTCGTGGTGGATCCGCAGGTCGTAGATCCCTGCCATGGCCATCTGCACGGCCTTGCGCCCGAAGCCGGGGATGATCGACCCCGGCATCTGGAAGTCCTTCACCTCGTCGGTGATGGCGCGCATCGTCTGGTTCGGGGAGAGCTCGAGCGCCGCCTGGATGAGGTTGCGGTAGAAGATCATGTGGAGGTTCTCGTCCTTGGCCACCCGGGTGAGCAGCTTCTCGGCGATCGGCTCGTCGGCGAAGCGCCCCGTGTTGCGGTGGGACACGCGCGTGGCCAGCTCCTGGAACGTCACGTAGGCGCAGACGCTGAGCAGCGACTTGTCGCCCGAGTCGTAGCCGGTGGTCATCGTGTCCATGCGCGCGCGCTCGAGCTCGTCGGGGTCGACGCCGCGTGTGACCAAGAGGTAGTCGCGGATGCAGAACGCGTGCCGCCCCTCCTCGGCCGTCCAGCGGTTGACCCACTCCCCCCAGGCGCTCTCGCGACCGAACGCGCGGTCGATCTCGCGGTGGTAGCTGGGCAGGTTGTCCTCGGTGAGGAGGTTGACCTCGAGGGCGGTGCGAGCGATCGGCGACAGCTGGCTCTGCTCGACCGACCACGGCTCGCCGCCGAGCTCCTTGAAGTCCCGCCCGAGCGACCACGGCACGTACTCGTGCGGCATCCACTCCTGCGCCACCGAGATGTGGCGGTTGAGGTTCTCCTCCACCACGGGCTCGAGCGCGGACAGGAGCTGGGTCGTGTCGAGCGCGGTCATCCGGACCTCCTCGTCGCGGCCACGCGGGGGCGCGGCCTCAGGTCCTCAGCCTGCACCCTCGAGGGGGCCCTCGCCAGAGCAGTGACGCGTGAATCGCCGATGAGGTCGCGGGGTCACCAGGGCAGCGCGACGTCGAGCTCACGCGGGTCGTCGACCGGCACCCAGCCCTGACCTGCGACGTCGACGTACTCGGCGCCGGGCCCTTCGGCCGCCAGCTGGGCGACCGCGCGCAGCAGCCGCTCGACGTGCTCGTCGGTGGTGGCGATGCCGGCGCTCACCCGCACGGCGGTGGCGTGCGGCGTGTCGTCCGGGTCCTCCTCGAGGAGGGCGTCGACGAGCAGGTGGGCGCAGAACTTCCCGGCCCGCACCCCGATGCCGTGCTCGGCCGACAGCGCCGCGGCGACGAGGTTGCTGTCGAGGCCGTCGACCGTGAAGGTGACGACCGGCCCGCGGTCGTGGTCGTCGGCGAACAGCGAGTAGGTGGTCACGCCCTCGATGCCGCGCAGCCCGGTGAGCAGGGCGTCGCCGAGGCGGGCCTCGTGCTCGGCGATGACGGCGCGGTGCTCGCGGATGGTGGCGCAGGCGGCGGCGAGCGCCACGGCACCGAGCACGTTGGGGCTGCCGGCCTCGTGGCGGGCGGCGCCGGAGGTCCAGCGGGTGCCGGTCTCGGTGACCTCGGCGCTGGCTCCCCCACCGGCGAGGTAGGGGGCGGCGGCATCGAGCCAGTCGCGGCGGCCGGCGAGGACCCCGGTGCCGTAGGGGGCGTGCAGCTTGTGCCCGGAGAAGGCGACCCAGTCGACGTCGAGGGCGCCGAGGTCGATGGTCCGGTGGGCGGCCGACTGCGCGGCGTCGAGGAGGACGCGGGCGCCGTGGCGTCGGGCGATGGCGGCGAGCCGCTCGACCGGCCACAGCTCGCCGGTGACGTTCGAGGCCGAGGTGAGGACGACCAGCGCCTGGCGCGGCCGGCGGACGGTGCCGCGGTCGAGGTGGCGCAGCGCGTCCTCGAGGAGCACCTCGGCGTCGCGGGCCGAGCCGGGGACGGGCAGGCGCACGGTGTCGCGGGTGCGCCACGGCAGGAGGGAGGCGTGGTGCTCGGTGGAGAACACGACGACGTTCGTGTGGCGGGGCAGGCTGCGGGCGAGCAGGTTCACCGAGTCGGTGGTGTTGCGGGTGAAGACGACGACGTCGTCCTCGCGGGCGCCCACGAAGCGCGCCACCTCCTCACGGGCGGCCTCGTAGTGGGCGCTCGTGACCTTGCTGAGCCAGCCGGTGCCCCGGTGGACGCTGGAGTAGGTGGCCGTGGCGTTCTCGACGGCCCGCACGACGCGCTCGAGGGCCGGGGTGGACGCGGCGTGGTCGAGGTTGGCGTAGTCGAGGTGGTCACCCGAGAGCGTGGGCACGAGGTCGGCGTGGACCACGCCGGGCAGGCGCTCGGGCACGGCGTGCAGCCACGGGCGACGGTGGAACGAGGGAGGAGTGCTGGCGATCGACACGGTGGTCTCCGGAGGTCCTGGACCTCGGGTGCTCCCGGGATCCGCGCTTGCCGGTGACCAGAGGGGTCGCCGACCAGGTCGTCACCCGGAGCACCCCACCGCGGAGGAGGGTTGCTGGCCTGCGAGCCGGGGCTTGTCGCAAGCACTCATGACCTACGCCGAGCAGTCTACGAGCGGCGGGTGGGCGGGCGTCATCCGTGGTCCACGACGCGAGACGCGCTCCGCCCGCCGCCGGCCCCGCGACGTCAGGCGGGGACGACGTTGACGAGCTTGGGCGCGCGCACGATGACCGTGCGCACCCCGTTCTCCAGGGCCGCCTGGACCTTCGGGCTGGCCAGGGCGAGCTCGCGCAGGGCGTCCTCGGTGATGTCGCTCGGCACCTCGAGGCGGTCCTTGACCTTGCCGCGCACCTGCACCACGCAGGTCACCGTCTCGTCGACCAGCAGGGTCGGGTCGGCGACGGGGAACGCCACGTGCACCAGCGACCCCGCGTGCCCGAGCCGGCTCCACAGCTCCTCCGCGATGTGCGGCGCGAGCGGCGCGACCATGAGGACGATGGTCTCCGCGGCGACGCGCGGCACCCCGCCCTCGATCTTGGTCAGGGCGTTGTTCAGCTCGGTGAGCCGCGCGATCGCCGTGTTGAAGCCGAGCCCCGCGTAGTCGGTGCGCACGGCGTCGATGGTGCGGTGCAGCACCCGGGTCGTGGCGTCGTCGAGCGGCACGTCGACGACCGTGACCTCACCGGTCTCCTCGTCGACGACGTTGCGCCACAGCCGCTGGAGGAAGCGCTGGCTGCCGATGACGGCCCGCGTGTCCCACGGCTTGCTCTGCTCGAGCGGCCCCAGGCCCATCTCGTAGAGCCGGAACGTGTCGGCCCCGTACGCCGCGTACATCTCGTCGGGGCTGACCATGTTCTTCAGCGACTTGCCGATCTTCCCGAACTCGCGGGTGACCGGCTGGCCCTGCCAGGTGAACGAGCCGTCGGCGGCCTCCTCGACCTCCTTGGCCTCCACCGGCTGGCCGCGGTCGTCGCGGTAGGCGGCGGCCTGGATGTAGCCCTGGCTGAAGTAGGTGCGGAACGGCTCGTCCGAGGTCAGGTGCCCCAGGTCGTGGAGCACCTTGTGCCAGAAGCGCGCGTAGAGCAGGTGCAGCACGGCGTGCTCGACACCGCCGACGTAGAGGTCGACGCCACCGGGGTCGCGGGTGCCCGCAGCCGCACCGGCCACCGGCTCGGGGCGCGGCCCCATCCAGTAGGACTCGTTCTCGGGGTCGACGAGCGCGGCGGCGTTCTCCGGGTCGAGGTAGCGCAGGTAGTACCAGCAGGACCCCGCCCAGTTGGGCATCGTGTTCGTCTCGCGGCGGTAGCGGCGGGTGCCGCGACCGTCGCCGAGGTCGAGGTCGACGTGCACCCACTCGTCGACGCGCGACAGGGGCGGCTCGGGCTCGCTCGCCGCGTCCTCGGGGTCGTAGGTCTTGGGGCTGTAGTCGGGGACGTCGGGCAGCTCGACGGGCAGCATCGAGTCGGGGACGCCGTGGGCGGTGCCGTCCTCGTCGAAGACGACCGGGAACGGCTCGCCCCAGTAGCGCTGGCGGCTGAACAGCCAGTCGCGCAGCTTGTAGCTGACCGTGGGGGCGCCGATGCCGGTCGACTCCAGCCACGGGGTGATGGCGGCCTTGGCGTCGGTGACCCCGAGCCCGTCGATGCTCAGCTGGGCGTTGGCCGAGTTGATGGCCGGCCCCTCGCCCGTGAAGGCGGTGGTGTCGTCGTGGCCCTCGGACGGCTGCACGGTGCGGATCTTCGGCAGGTCGAAGGCGGTGGCGAAGTCCCAGTCGCGCTCGTCCTGGCCGGGCACGGCCATGATCGCCCCGGTGCCGTAGCCCATGAGGACGTAGTCGGCGACGAAGACGGGGACGGTGGCGCCGGTGACGGGGTTGACCGCCCAGCCACCGGTGAAGACACCGGTCTTGTCCTTGCCCTCGGTCTGGCGCTCGACGTCGTTCTTGCGCGAGGCCGCGCGGCGGTAGGCGTCGACCGCCTCGGCCGGGGTTGCCGTGCCGTTGGTCCAGCGGTCCTTGGTGCCCTCGGGCCAGCCGCCGGCCGGGACCAGCTCGTCGACGAGCGGGTGCTCGGGCGCCAGGACCATGAAGGTCGCGCCGAACAGCGTGTCGGGCCGGGTCGTGAAGACCTCGATGCCGGTGCCCGCCGCGGCGGGGACGCCAACGGCCTCGTCACCGGTGGCCACGCCGTCGGCGAGGACGGGGAAGGTGACCCGGGCGCCGTGGCTGCGGCCGATCCAGTTGCGCTGCATGATCTTGACCTTCTCGGGCCAGTCCACGCGGTCGAGGTCGTCGGCGAGCCGGTCGGAGTACGCGGTGATCCGCATCATCCACTGGCGCAGGTTGCGGCGGAACACGGGGAAGTTGCCGCGCTCGGAGCGACCCTCGTTGGTGACCTCCTCGTTGCTCAGCACGGTGCCCAGGCCCGGGCACCAGTTCACCGGCGCCTCGCTCGTGTAGGCCAGGCGCTGGCCGTCGATGATGTCGGCGCGCTCGAGGTCGGACAGGTCGTCCCAGCCGCGGCCGTCGTCGGCGGGCAGGGCGCGGGTGCCGCTGCGGTACTCCTCGACCAGCTCGCTCACCGGGCGGGCGCGGCCGGTTCCGCCGTCGGGGCGGACGGCGTCGGCGTCGTACCAGCTGTTGAAGATCTGCAGGAAGATCCACTGGGTCCAGCGGTAGTAGTCCGGGTCGATCGTCTGGATGGCGCGGCGGTCGTCGTGGCCCAGGCCGAGGCGGCGCAGCTGGCGCGCCATGATGACGATGTTGTCCTCGGTGGTCTTGCGGGGGTGCTGGCCGGTCTGCACGGCGTACTGCTCGGCGGGCAGGCCGAACGCGTCGTAGCCCAGGCAGTGCAGGACGTTCTTGCCGAGCATCCGGTTGTAGCGGGCGAAGACGTCGGTGGCGATGTAGCCCAGCGGGTGGCCGACGTGCAGGCCGGCACCGCTCGGGTACGGGAACATGTCGAGGACCAGCAGGTGGCCGTTGGGGTGGGCGGCGACGCCCTCCGGGTCGGCCCACGGACCGGCGGGGTTGGGTGCGTGGTAGGTGCCGCGCTCGGCCCAGCGGTCCTGCCAGGCGACCTCGATCTGCCCGGCCAGCTCGGCGGTGTAGCGGTGCGGGGTCTCGCTCATGTCGTCCTCGGTCGTTTCGTCTCGTTCGATCTGCGCCCATGAAAAAGCCCCTCGCGCAGGAGGGGCTGCCGCGCGGGCCGTGGTGGCCGGCGCGGCTAGGTAAGGAGCAGGAACCTCGTCACGTGGTCAGGGTATCGCAGGGGCTGCGACCGCTGCCGGTGAGGGCGGGGCGGGGCGGAGGTGCGTGCGGACTCAGCCGAGCAGGCCGGCGACGAGCAGGGCCTGGGCCAGGTGGTAGGTCACCATGACCAGCGGCCGGGTCCGGGCCGCAGGGTTCACGAACTTGCCGAGGGCGAGAACGGTGTCGCTGACGACGAACAGCGCGGCGCCCAGGCCGACGAGGAGGTGACCGGTCGCCCATCCGAGCACCGACATCGCCCCGATGACCGCCATGTACGCGGCGACCGCCCCGGCCAGGACGGCGCCACCCTCGGCGAGGGCCGCCGGGAGGATGCGCCGTCCGACGACGAGCGCCGCCACCAGCACGGCCGCGCCGACCCAGGCGAGCGCCGGGCGGTCGAGGCCGGTCGCGAGGAACGACCCGACCCACGCGAGGTGGCCGACGAGGAAGGCGGCGAGCCCGCCGAGGAAGCGTGGCTGCGTGTCCTCGAGGAGCAGGACGTCGCCGACCATCCCCAGGACGAGGGCGACGAGGACGAGGCGCCCCGTCGTCGAGTCGGCGGCGCCGAGGAGCAGGGAGACGGCGATCAGCCCGACCATCACGGCCGGTTTGGCCCAGCGCTCGGTGCGCCGGTCGTCGCGCACGACGGCCCGCCAGTCGAGGACCGCCACGACGGCGGTGGCGAGCACGGCGACCCAGAGCGCGACGTCATCCACGACCCGCATCCTGCCGACAACCCACCGGCGCCGCCCGCCGCCGTGGCCGACCTCACCCCCCCAGCCGCCGCGCCTGCCCCCGCTGCCTCCTCCGGCGCGACCTACCGCCTGGTACGTGGGGTGATCACCCCGCGGACCGGGCGGTAGGTCGCGATGCAGCGGAGCCCGTGGGTCAGTGGAGGTCGAGGTGGCCGTCGTCGACCCGGCCCAGCCGCATCACGGCGAGGTCGTAGGGGTAGCTCTGCACGACCCGCCACGGGCGTCGCCGCCCCTGGCGCGGCAGCAGGTGCGCCCCGCGCGCGATGTAGCCCGAGGTGAGGTCCAGCAGCGGGGTGTCCTCGCCACCCTCGCGCGCCGCGTCGAACCGGGGCACCGCCACCGACAGCCCGCGGTTGTCCATGTACCGCACGAGCCGGCAGAACCAGTGGGCCGAGAGGTCGGCACGCAGGGTCCAGCTCGCGTTGGTGTAGCCGACGGACAGGGCCATGTTCGGCACATCCGAGAGCATCAGCCCCTTGTAGACGTGCCCCTGCGCGATGTCGACCGGCTCGCCGTCGACGACCGCCTCGGCTCCCCCGCCGATCGCCAGCCGCAGCCCGGTCGCCGTCACGACGACGTCGGCGGGGAGGTGGCCGCCCGACCCCAGCCGGATGCCGTCGGCCTCGAACCGCTCCACGGTGTCGGTGACGACGTCGGCCCGGCCCGACGCGATGGCGTCGAGCAGGTCGCCGTCGGGCGCGACGCACAGCCGCTCGTCCCACGGGTCGTACGTGGGCGTGAAGTGGGTCTCGACGTCGTAGCCCTCCGGCAACCGCTCGGCGACCCGCTTCCTCAGCAGGCGCGCCCCGCCCTGCGGCCAGCGCCGCAGCAGTCGGTAGGCAGCCAGCCCCAGCACGACGTTCTTGCCCCGCACCACCCGGTGCGCCAGCCCGGCGGGCAGGACCCGGCGCAGGCCGTCGGCCACGGCGTCGTGGTCGGGCAGGGCCGCGACGTAGCTCGGGCTGCGCTGCAGCATCGTCACGTGCGCCGCGCCCTCCCCGACGAGCGCCGGCACGAGCGTGACCGCCGTGGCCCCGCTGCCGATGACGACGACCCGCTTCCCGCGCACGTCCAGACCCCCCGCGGGCCAGTGCTGGGGGTGGACGACCTCACCCGCGAAGTCCTCGAGCCCCGGGAAGGCCACGACGTGCCCCGAGGCGTACGAGTAGTAGCCCGTCGCGAGGTAGACGAACCGCGCCGTGTGGCGCACGACCCCGGAGGAGGTCCGGGCCGTCACCGTCCAGCGCGCGGTGTCCGACGACCACTCCAGCCGCTCGGCCTTCTGCCCCAGGTGGAGCCGCTCGGTCACCCCGTACGCCCGCGCCGTGTCCTGCACGTACTCGCGGATCTGCGCCCCGGTCGCGAACGACCCGTTGCCGCGCCACGGGCGGAAGGGGAAGCCCAGCGTGTACATGTCGGAGTCCGACCGCACCCCGGGGTAGCGGAACAGGTCCCACGTGCCCCCGATGGCGTCGCGCGCCTCGAGCACCGCCCACACCGTCCCGGCGCAGTGCTGCGCGAGCCGGCTCGCGACGTCGACCCCCGAGATGCCCGCCCCCACGACGAGGACGTCGACGTCGAGCGGAACGGCCTGCTGCACGCGCTCAGGCTACGTCGGGCGGATGTCGAACCTCCGCCCGGTCCGCGGCGCGGAGACGGTCGCTGTCGGCCCGTCGTGTGACGATTGGAGGCATGACCTCCCTCTCCGACTTCACCGCCACCACGCTCACCGGCCAGGAGCGCAGCCTCTCCGAGTACGCCGGCGACGTCGTCCTCGTCGTCAACACCGCGAGCAACTGCGGCTACACCCCGCAGTACGCCGGCCTCGAGGCGCTGTACGCCGAGTTCAAGGACGAGGGCTTCGTCGTCCTCGGGTTCCCCTGCAACCAGTTCGGTGGCCAGGAGCCCGGCACCGACGGCGAGATCGAGCAGTTCTGCCAGGTCAACTACGGCGTCACCTTCCCCATGTTCGCCAAGGTCGACGTCAACGGTGACGACGCGCACCCCCTCTTCGAGTGGCTCAAGAGCGAGAAGAGGGGCCTGCTCGGCGGCTCCATCAAGTGGAACTTCACCAAGTTCCTCGTCGACTCCGACGGCACGGTCATCGGGCGCTACGCCCCCACCACCGAGCCGTCCGCCATCGCCGAGGACGTGAGGGAGGCCCTCGAGGCCGCCGCTGCATGAGCGGTTGGCTCCTGCTGGTCCCGGCGGCGGTCCTCGTCGGGTTCCTCGCCTTCCTCTGGCACCGCCTGGCGGTCGCCCCGCAGTGGCCCCGGTGGGTGCGCTGGGTCGTCGCCCTGCTCCTCGCCGGGCTCGGCGCCCTCGTCCTCGCCTCGTTCGACGTGTGGGGCGGGGCGTTCACCCCGGCGCAGATGCGCCCGTGGGTGTGGCTGGGTACCGCGTTCATGGCCAGCTGCCTGTACCTCTTCCTCGGGCTGGTCCCGGTGTGGCTGGCCAGCGTCGTCCTCTGGCTGACCCGGTGGAGCCACGACCACGGGGCGGTCGGTCGCCGGCGCCTCAACCGGGTCGCCGCGCCGCTCGTCGCCGCCCTGGCGTTCGGCGCGACCGGCTACGGCGCGTGGGAGGCCTCGCACCCGTCGGTCACCCAGGTCGAGGTGTCCTCCCCCGAGCTGCCCGAACAGCTCGACGGCGTGCGCGTCGCCCTCGTCGCCGACATCCACGCCGGTGCCGTGCGGGGGTCCGCCTTCACCCGGCAGACCGTCGACCTCGTCAACGCGCAGGAGCCTGACCTCATCGTCATCGCCGGAGACCTCGTCGACGGCCAGGCCGCCCGCTACGCGCCCGAGATCGCGCCCCTGGCCGACCTGCGGGCTCCGCTGGGCGTGTTCGCGACCACCGGCAACCACGAGATGTACCGCGACACCGCGAACTGGCTCACGGCCTTCGACGCCACCGGCCTGACGATCCTGCGCAACGAGTCGGTCCCGCTCACCCGCGACGGTGCCACCGTCACCCTCGCCGGCGTCCACGACCTCGAGGGCGACGGCGAGTGGGCCTCCGACGTCGACGCCGCCCTCGCCGGGGTCGACCCGGCCGGGTTCACGATGCTCGTGGCGCACCAGCCGCGCCAGGCCCTCGCCCTCGAGGGACGCGGCGTCGACCTCCAGCTCTCCGGCCACACCCACGGCGGCCAGATGTGGCCGCTGCGCTACCTCGTGCCGCTCCAGCAGCCGATGATCGACGGGCTCGCCACCGTGGCGGGCACGCAGGTCGTCACCACGCGCGGCATCGGCGCGTGGGGTCCGGCGATCCGGGTGCTCGCCCCGCCGGAGGTCCCCGTCGTCACCCTGCGCCGCTCGTGAGCGACCCCGGCGTCGTCGTCGGCGACGACGGGTTCGCCCGGCCGGTGTGGGCGTCGGTCGACCCGATGCTGCGCGAGTACTACGACACCGAGTGGGGCATGCCGGTGCGCGACGAGCGCGGCCTGTTCGAGCGCCTGTCGCTCGAGGCGTTCCAGTCCGGGCTGTCGTGGGCGACCATCCTGCGCAAGCGGCCCGCCTTCCGCGAGGCCTTCCACGGATTCGACCCCGAGCGCGTCGCCGCCTACACCGACGACGACGTCGCCCGCCTCATGGCCGACGCCGGCATCGTGCGCAACCGGGCCAAGGTCCTCGCGACGATCACCAACGCGGGGGCCACGCTGCGCCTGCGCGAAGACCCAGAAGGCGACCTCGCGGCGTTCGTGTGGTCGTTCCAGCCGCAGGACACCCCGCGGCCGCACACGTACGCCGACGTCCCCACGACCTCCCCCGAGTCGCTGGCCCTGTCCAAGGCGCTCAAGCGCAAGGGCTTCGCCTTCGTCGGCCCCACGACGATGTACGCGCTGATGGAGGCGGTCGGCATCGTCGACACGCACCTGCTGGGCAGCCACCGGCGCGGCACGAGCGGCGTCTGGCCCGCCTGAGCGGCGGACCTCCCGCCTGCGCGGCGGAACCGGGGGCTCAGCCCGTCGGGGCGGCGATCACCGACAGCAGCCGCAGCCGCTCGTCGCTCGCGCTGCCCGGGGGCGCGGTCCACACGAGCAGCGAGTGCGTGCCCTCGGGGTCGCGCAGGACCTGGCAGTCGAGCTCGAGCAGCCCCACCTCGGGGTGGAGGTAGCGCTTGACCTGCCGCGGCCGGATCCCCACCTCCTGCTCGGCCCAGCGGGCGCGGAACTCCTCGCTGGACGCCGTGAGGAGGTCGACGAGGTGTGCCGCGCGCGACCCCGGCCCGCGCAGGGCGAGCACCCCCCGCAGCCCGGACGCGTACATCCGCGAGTAGAAGTCGTGGTCCTCCACCGGATGGAGGTCGCGCGCGGCCGGGTCGGTGAACCAGCGGTAGCCGATGCTCCGGGAGGGTCCCTCGTGGCGCGACGCGTCGCCGACGAGCGCCGCGCCGAGCGCGTTCTGGCGCAGCGTCTCCCCCAGCTCGGTGACGACCTCGGCCGGGGTGTCGGTGAGCCGGTCGAAGACGCGGAGCATCCCGGGGCCGACGTGGTCGGTGCCCGCCCCGCGCTCGGGCGCCCGGTGCCCGGCGAGCAGGTGCAGGTGGTCGCGCTCGGCCACGGTGAGGTGCAGGCCCTGGGCGATCGCCGCGACCATCTGCTCGGAGGGCTGCGGGCCGCGCTGCCGCTCGAGCCGCGCGTAGTAGTCGACCGACATGTGGCACAGCGCCGCCACCTCCTCGCGGCGCAGCCCGCTCGTGCGCCGCCGCCGCCCGCGGGGCAGGCCGACGTCCTCCGGCTGCAGTGCCTCGCGGCGGCTGCGCAGGAACGCGGCGAGCCCTGCCCGATCGATGACCACGTCTCCATCCTGCCGCCGGGGGGTTCCCCGCAACCACGGATCGTCAGGCCGTGGTTGAGCCGCGCGGACCGGGGCACCCTCGAGGTCAGGTGCCCCACCGGGGCGCCGTACCCGGACCCAGGAGCCCTGCCATGTCACGCCGCGCCGACCTCGCCCTCCCCGACCTCACCGGGCGCCGCGCCCTCGTCACCGGCGCCAGCGACGGCATCGGGCTGCGGATCGCCACCCGCCTCGCCGCCGCGGGCGCCGAGGTCGTCATGCCCGTGCGCAACGCCGCCAAGGGCGCTGCCGCCGCCGACCGGATCCGCACGGAGGTGCCCGGGGCTCGGCTGGTCGCCGAGGACCTCGACCTCTCGTCACTGGCGTCGGTCGCGGCGCTCGCCGACCGGCTCCTCGACCGGGGCGCCCCGCTCCACCTCCTCGTCAACAACGCCGGGGTCATGACCCCGCCCGAGCGGCAGAGCACCGCCGACGGCTTCGAGCTGCAGTTCGGCACCAACCACCTCGGGCACGCCGCCCTCACCGCGCGCCTGCTGCCGCTGCTGCGCGCCGGGGGCGCGCGGGTCGTGTCGCAGACGAGCGTCGCGGCCCGCAGCGGAGCGGTGAACTGGGACGACCTCGAGTGGGAGCGGTCGTACGACGGGATGCGGGCCTACCGGCAGTCGAAGATCGCGGTCGGCCTGTTCGGGCTCGAGCTCGACCGGCGCAGCCGGGCCCTGGGCTGGGGCGTCACGAGCACGATCTCGCACCCCGGCGTCGCCCCGACGAGCCTGCTCGCCGCGCGTCCCGAGGTCGGCCGGGCCCGCGACACGATGGGGGTGCGCGTCATCCGCCGACTCTCCGCCGTCGGCCTCACCGGCACGCCGGACTCGGCCTCGCTGCCGGCGCTGCTCGCCGCGACCGTGCCGGACGACCGCTCCGGGGAGTTCTTCGGCCCGCAGGGGCCGGGCAACGCCGGTGGGCGCCCCGGCGAGCAGTCGCCGTGGGGTCCGCTGCGCGACGCGGAGGACGCGGCGCGGCTGTGGGAGGTCACGCAGGGGCTCGTCGGCGTCGCGTTCCCCGGCTGACGTCGGCCCCCGGCGAAGCGCCCGAGGACGCGAGAACGGGGCCGGCGTCTGCCGGCCCCGTTCGCGTTCACTCTGGTGGAGCTGAGGGGATTCGAACCCCTGACCCCCTCCATGCCATGGAGGTGCGCTACCAACTGCGCTACAGCCCCGAGTGGGATGCCCCCGAAGGAACGACCGCGAGTTTACGCAGCCACCGGCGCCCCCACCAAATCGGCTCCGGGCACCCGGCCGATGGGCCTCAGGGGGGCGGTGTGCCCTCCACGGACTCGGCCCCGGAGGACGCGTTCCACGTCTGCAGGCGCCATCCCTCGCGCCCCTCGACGAGCTCGGCCCAGTGGCAGTTGCCCAGGGGTCCGAGGACGCGCCAGGCCACGTCCTGGTCGAGCCCGAGGAGCCAGGCGACACCGGCCCGGCCTGCGGCACCGTGCGTGGCGACGACGAGGCACTCCCCCGGTCCGATGTCGGCGAGGTGCTCCTCGAGGGCGGCGCCGAAGCGTGTCGTGACCTCGGCGAGGGTCTCGCCGTCGTCGCCGCGGCGCACGTCCTCACCGCGCCCGAGGGCGTCGTGGTCGTCGGGCCAGTCGGCGCGGACCTCGGCGGTCGTCAGGCCCTGCCAGGCCCCCACGTGGATCTCGCGGAACCGCTCGTCGGTCTCGACCGGCAGCCCGATGACACGGGAGACGGCCTCGGCCGTGGACCGGGCCCGCACGAGGTCGCTGGAGACGAGGTGGGTGGGGTTGAGCGCCGCGATCGCGGGACCTGCGGCCTCGGCCTGGCGCACGCCACGGTCGGACAGGGTCGAGTCGAGCTGGCCCTGCCAGATGCCGGCGGCGTTGTGCTCGGTCTCGCCGTGCCGGAGGACGACGACCCTGCGCGGCCCGGACGACGCCATCGGGTCGGGGCTCACCGACCGCCCTGCTCGGTGCCGACGACCCCGAGGTCGACCGAGGGGCAGTCCTTCCAGAGCCGCTCGAGCTCGTAGAACTCCCGCTCGTCGTCGTGCTGGACGTGGACGACGATGTCGGAGAAGTCGATGAGGACCCAGCGGCCCTCGCGCTGGCCCTCGCGGCGCACGGGCTTGGAGCCCATGTCGCGCAGGACGTCCTCGACCTCGTCGACGATCGAGCCGACCTGTCGCTCGGACTCGGCGGAGACGATGACGAAGACGTCGGTCAGCGCGAGCTGCTCCGACACGTCGATCCCGGTGATGGTGGTCGCGAGCTTGTCGGCAGCGGCGCCTGCGGCGGCGCGAGCCAGCTCGAGCGCGCGGTCGGTGGCGGTCACGGTGCTCCTTGCGGTGGTGCGGTCACCGCGCCGGTGGGCGCGGCGTAGAGGCGGTGCTTGTTGATGTACTGGACGACGCCGTCGGGGACGAGGTACCAGACCGGCTCGCCGTCGCGGACCCGGTCGCGGCAGTCGGTGGAGCTGATCGCCATGGCGGGCACCTCCATCAGGTCGACCTTGTCGGCGGGCAGCCCGGTCTCGGACAGCTCGTACCCCGGGCGGGTGACCCCGATGAACTGGGCCAGCTCGAAGAGCTCGTCGGAGTCCTTCCACGACAGGATCTGGGCCAGGGCGTCGGCCCCGGTGATGAAGAAGAGCTCGGCACCCGGGCGCTGGCCGCGCAGGTCGCGCAGGGTGTCGATGGTGTAGGTCGGGCCGTCGCGGTCGATGTCGACCCGGGAGACGGTGAAGCGGGGGTTGGAGGCCGTCGCGACGACCGCCATGAGGTAGCGGTGCTCGGCGGGGGCGACGTCGCGCCCCTCCTTCTGCCACGGCTGGCCGGTGGGCACGAAGACGACCTCGTCGAGGCCGAGCCGGGACTGCACCTCCGACGCGGCCACGAGGTGACCGTGGTGGATGGGGTCGAACGTCCCGCCCATCACCCCGATGCGTGGGCCACTCAGTGCTGGTGCCCCGGGTGCTCGGGCCAGTGGGCGTCCTCGCGCTGGCCGTGGACGTCCTGGGTGCCGTGCCGGCCGTCGACGGGGCGGGCGTGCTTCTGTGCGGTGCCCCGGAAGGACCAGGTGACGGCGAGCAGGAACGCGAACGCGACGAGGGCGATGACGCCGAACAACCACGGGGGCATGGGGAGCTCGTGGTGGGCGGCCTCGGCGGCGACGAAGCGGGCGGCGGTCATGGGCTCCACCCTAGCGCGTGCTCTGTCCACCGGTTTCGTCCACACCCCTGTGTACGAACGCCCCGTTGCGCTCAGGTGCCTGTGGACGACACGCCGGTCTCTGGGATAGCACAGGTTTTATTGCCGATCGGCTTGCGCGACAGTGTATTTCGGCACTAGAAAAGGCGTCACGCCCGAGCGGGCCGACGCAGGCGGGGAACCGCAGGGGGAGGCTCAGGAAGGCAGGTCGTACGGATAACGGCACACCGGTCCTACCGGGTCCACTCAGCAGGGATCGCCCCCGCGAGGGGGGGACACACGCGCGCGACGGCGCTGGTGCCGCGGCCGTCCGACCTGAGTCGAAGTCGTCCCCTCGGGGACGGCGCCACCGTCGCGTGGCAGACCGTGCGGAGCGATCCGCACGGACCGACCGGCTCGACACTCGGCGCACGCCGTCGACGGAGGGCCCCCGATCTCATACTCGGGGGCCCTCAGTCGTGGGCCCCCACCTACGCTGGGGGCATGCCCGCGCCCGCCGTCGACCTCACCGTGGTCGTGCCGATGTTCAACGAGGAGGAGGTCCTCCCCCTCCTCGTCGAGCGGCTGCGCCCCGTGGCCGACGCGTGGGGCGTCACCTACGAGGTCCTGTGCGTCGACGACGGGTCCACCGACACCACCCCCGTCGTCCTCCAGCGGCTGCGCCGCACCTGGGAGCAGCTGCGGGTCGTGCGGTTGCGAGCCAACGCGGGGCACCAGGCGGCCATCTCGGCCGGGCTGGCGCGGGCCCGCGGGCGGTGGGTCGTCACCATCGACGCCGACCTGCAGGACCCGCCCGAGGTGATCGGCGAGATGCTGGCGGTCGCGCGCGGCCAGGGGGTCGACGTCGTCTACGGGGTCCGCGAGGACCGGTCCACCGACACGGCCTTCAAGCGGGTCACGGCGCGGGCGTTCTACCGCTCCATCCGGCGGCTGTCCGACGTCGACGCCCACGTCGATGCCGGTGACTTCCGCCTGATGTCGCGGGCCACCGTCGACGCCGTCAACGCGCTGCCCGAGCACAACCGGGTGCTGCGGCTCGTCGTGCCGGCGCTGGGCTTCCCGAGCGCGTCGGTCGGCTACCGCAGGGCGCCGCGCGCGGCCGGGGACTCCAAGTACCCGCTGGGCAAGATGCTGCGGCTGTCGGTCGACGGGGTCACCGGGTTCTCCACCGCTCCCCTGCGCTTCGCGACGTGGCTGGGGCTGCTGGGCGGCGTGGCCGCGCTGCTCGTGCTGCTGTACGCCGTGGTCGCGATGCTGCTGGGGAACACGCTGCCCGGCTGGACGTCGACCGTGGTCATCGTCGCGGCCGTGGGGGCGGTGCAGCTGCTGGCGCTCGGCATCCTCGGCGAGTACGTGGGGCGCACCTACACGGCCCTACAGGGTCGGCCGTCGTACTTCGTGGCCCACGACTCGGCCGAGGCGTCAGCCGTGGCGGGCCTCGCCGGCGTCGGCCCGGAGCCCAGGGAAGCGACCGAGGTGACCGAGGTGACCGAGGAGCGGCCGGAGCCTCAGACCCTGACCTGACCGTCGCCCTCGACGACCCACTTGGTCGTGGTGAGCTCGGGCAGGGCCATCGGGCCACGGGCGTGCAGCTTCTGGGTGCTGATGCCGATCTCGGCGCCGAACCCGAACTCGCCGCCGTCGGTGAAGCGCGTGCTGGCGTTGACCATGACGGCCGCGGCGTCGACCTCGGCGGTGAAGCGCCGGGCGGCGCCGCGGTCCTCGGTGACGATGGCCTCGGTGTGCCCCGAGCCGTAGGTCCGGATGTGGTCGAGCGCGGCGTCGAGGTCGTCGACGACGCCGACGGCCATCTCGAGGCCGTGGAACTCGGTGCCCCAGTGCTCGGCGGTGACGTCGTCGTGGGCGACGCCGGCGGCCTCGGCCTGGGTGCCGGCCGCGTCGTCGGTGTGGAGGACGACGCCCTCGCCGCTCAGGGCCGCGAGCGCCTTGGGGAGGAACTCGGCGGCGACGGCGCGGTGGACGAGGAGGGTCTCGGCGGCGTTGCAGACGCTGGGGCGATGGGTCTTGGAGTTGACCGCGATGGCGAGCGCCTTGTCGAGGTCGGCCGCGGCGTCGACGTAGACGTGGCAGTTGCCGACCCCGGTCTCGATGACGGGGACGGTGGACTCGAGGACGACGCTGCGGATGAGGTCGGCTCCCCCGCGCGGGATGAGGAGGTCGACGAGGCCGCGGGCCGTCATCAGGGCGCGGACGGCGCCGTGGCCGCCCTCGAGGAGGCCGACGGCGTCGGCGGGAAGTCCCTGCTGCTCGAGGCTGGCGCGCAGCACGGCGACGGTGGCCCGGTTGGTGTCGGCGGCGGCGCTGCCCCCGCGCAGGATGACGGCGTTCCCGGACTTCAGGCCCAGCCCGGCGGCGTCGACGGTGACGTTGGGGCGGGCCTCGTAGATCATGCCGACGACGCCCATCGGGACGCGGACCTGGCGGATCTGCAGGCCGTTGGCGAGGGTGGAACCGCGCACGACCTCACCGACCGGGTCGGGAAGGGCCGCGATGTCGCGCAGGGCCTGGGCGACGGCCTGGACTCGGGGGGCGTCGAGGCGCAGGCGGTCCTGGAGGCTCTCGGTCATGCCGTTCTCGCGGCCGCGGGCGAGGTCCTTCTCGTTGGCCACGACGATGTCGTCGGTGGCGGCCTCGAGGGCGTCGGCGAGGGTACGGAGGGCGGCGTCCTTCTCGGCACGGCTCAGCAGGGCCAGACGGCGGGAGGCGGTGCGGGCCGCCTCGGCGAGGACGCGGACCCGCTCGACGTCGGCCGGGTCGATCCCGGTGGTGCGCTCTGACATGCCCCAAGGGTAGGCCGAGGTCCGCGCGCCCCGTCAGCCCCGCCCGCGCCTCGGAGCGGTCGGTGAGGTCCGGCGCCGACTCCGGGCGTCTCGAGCCGCCCGCCGAAATGACCCGTTCGACCACTACGGTTTGCCTCCCGGGGGGACGCAAACCGTAGTCGGCGAACGCGACCCTCCCGCGGCCCAGCGGCGGTGCGAGGATGGGCCGGTGACGACGATCCTGTCCATCCAGTCCTCGGTGGCCTACGGCCACGTCGGCAACTCCGCCGCCGTCTTCCCGCTCCAGCGCCTCGGGGTCGAGGTGTGGCCCGTCCACACCGTGCACTTCAGCAACCACACCGGCTACGGCCAGTGGCGCGGCCCGCTGATGCCGCCCGAGGACGTCCGTGAGGTCGTCACCGGCATCGAGGAGCGCGACGCCCTCGCCGAGGTCGACGCCGTGCTGTCCGGCTACCAGGGCGGCGAGCAGATCGGCGAGGTCATCCTCGACGCCGTCGCCCGCACCAAGGCCGCCAACCCGGCCGCGCTCTACGCCTGCGACCCCGTGATGGGCAACGCCAAGTCCGGCTGCTTCGTCCACCCGGCCATCCCCGTGCTGCTGCGCGAGAAGGTCGTCCCGAAGGCCGACGTCATCACCCCGAACCAGTTCGAGCTCGGCTTCCTCACCGAGACCGAGCCCGGCGACCTCGACTCCACCCTCGAGTCGGTCGAGCGGGCGCGCGCCATGGGCCCGGGCACCGTCCTCGTCACGAGCGTCCTGCGCCCGGACCGCCCCGAGGGCACCATCGAGATGCTCGCCGTCCACGGCGACGGCGCCTGGATCGTCCAGACCCCGCACATCCCGATGAAGGCCAACGGCTCCGGCGACGTCACCGCCGCCCTCTTCACCGCCCACCTGCTCGACACGCAGGATGCCGGCGTCGCCCTCGGTCGCACGGTGTCCAGCGTGTTCGACCTGCTCCAGCGCACCCACGACTCGGGACGTCGCGAGCTCCAGCTCGTCCAGAGCCAGGACGAGATCGCCCACCCCCGGATGCAGTTCGACGTCCAGCAGATCCGCTGACCGCACCGACCGGCACGCCGGCAGCCGGCAGGCCGGCCAGCCCGCTGCCCGCCGCCGGGAGACGTCAGCTCAGAGGACGACGAGGTCGTCGCGGTGGATGACCTCGCGCTCGTACGCCGGGCCCAGCTCGGCCGCGAGGTCGTGCGTCGTCCGCCCCAGCAGGCGCGGCAGCTCACCGGAGGCGAACGACACCAGCCCGCGGGCGATGACCGTGCCGTCGGGCGCGCACACGTCGACCGGGTCCCCGGCGGCGAAGGTCCCGCGCACCGCGGTGATCCCGGCGGCCAGCAGCGACTTGCGCCGCTCGGTCACGGCCGCGACGGCACCGTCGTCGAGCACCAGGCGTCCACGCGCCGTCGTGGCGTGCGCCAGCCAGCGCTTGCGCGACGCCCGCGTGGCGGCCGCCGGCGCGAAGACCGTCCCGACGTCGGCCCCGGACAGCGCCGCCGTCACGTCGGACAGACGGGTCAGCAGGGTCGGGATGCCCGCCGCACCTGCGATGCCCGCGGCCTCCACCTTGGTCACCATGCCGCCGGACCCCACCGACGAGCCGGTGCCGCCGATCGTCACGGCCTCGAGGTCCTCGGTGGTCGCGACCAGCGGCACGCGCGACGACCCACCACGCGAGGGCGGCCCGTCGTACAGCGCGTCGACGTCGGTGAGCAGCACCAGCCCCTGGGCAGCCACCAGGTCGGCCACGAGCGCGGCCAGCCGGTCGTTGTCGCCGAAGCGGATCTCGTGCGTGGCCACGGTGTCGTTCTCGTTGACGATCGGCACGATGCCGAGCTCGAGCAGCCGCTCGAGCGTGCGCCGGGCGTTCGTGTAGTGCGACCGCCGCGTCGTGTCGTCGGCGGTCAGCAGGACCTGCCCCACCGTGAGCCCGTGGGCGCCGAACGCCGCCTGGTAGGCCGCCACCAGCGCCCCCTGCCCGACCGAGGCAGCGGCCTGCTGCGTCGCGAGGTCGGTCGGCCGCGAGGCCAGCCCCAGCGGACCGATCCCCGCCGCGATCGCCCCCGACGAGACGAGCACGACCTGCCGCCCCTGCGCCCGGCGCTCGGCCAGCACGTCGACGAGCGAGCGCAGCGCCACCTCGTCGAGGTGCCCGCCGTCGACCGACGTCAGCGAGGACGAGCCCACCTTGACGACGAGGCGTTGGGCCTCCCCCACCGCGTGACGCAGGCGGGCGGCGGCCTCGCTGGTCACCCCTGGCCCTCGTCGTCGGGCTTCGCCCAGTGGCCCGCCCGGCGCTCGATCGCCAGCTCGTCGCGAGCGGCGGTCTGGGCGTCCTTGCGCTGGTGGAACTCGTCGCGCTTCTGGCCGCGGGTCTTGCGGTGCTCGTTCTCGAAGCGCACGTCGGTGCCGCGGGGGCCGGTCAGCAGCTCGGCGCCGGCCGAGACGGTCGGCTCCCAGTCGAAGACGACCGCGTTGTCCTCGGCCCCGATGAGCACCGTCGAGCCGGACACCGCGCCGGCCTTGAGCAGCGCGTCCTCGACGCCGAGCCGGTTGAGCCGGTCGGCGAGGTAGCCCACGGCCTCGTCGTTGGAGAAGTCGGTCTGGCGCACCCAGCGCGTCGGCCGCTCGCCGAGAACGCGGAACAGCTCGCCGTCCGGTGTCTGCTCGCGGCGCACGTGGAAGCCGCTGTCGTCGACCGCGACGGGCCGGATGATGGTGCGCGGCCGCTCGTCGACCGAGGCCAGCAGCTCGGCGCGGGCCGCCGCGACGTGGCGGGCCAGGCCGAAGCCGAGCTCCTTGAGCCCGGTGTGGGCGACGGCCGAGACGATGAAGACCTCGAGCCCCTTCTCCTCGAGCATCGGCTTGACCATCTCGGCGAGGTCGAGCGCCTCGGGCACGTCGGCCTTGTTCAGGACGATGATGCGGGTGCGCTCGGACAGCGGCCGGCCGCCGAGCGAGTCGTCGGTGACGTAGGCGGCGAGCTCGGCCTCGATGACGTCGAGGTCGGTCATCGGGTCGCGGTTCGGCTCGAGCGTCGCGCAGTCGACGACGTGCACGAGCACCGAGCAGCGCTCGACGTGGCGCAGGAACTCCAGGCCCAGCCCCTTGCCCTCGCTCGCGCCGGGGATCAGGCCCGGGACGTCGGCGATGGTGTAGCGCTGGGAGCCCGCGGTGACGACACCGAGGTTCGGCACGAGGGTGGTGAACGGGTAGTCGGCGATCTTTGGACGCGCGGCCGACAGCACCGACACGAGCGAGGACTTGCCGGCGCTCGGGAAGCCGATGAGCGCGACGTCCGCGAGCGACTTCAGCTCGAGGACGACCTCGAGGGTCTCCCCCGGCTCGCCGAGCAGGGCGAAGCCGGGCGCCTTGCGGCGCGGGCTCGCCAGGGCCTTGTTGCCCAGGCCACCACGGCCACCGCGTGCGGCGACGAAGGTGGAGTCGAAGGTGACGAGGTCGGCGAGGACCCGGCCGTCGCGGTCCTTGACGACCGTGCCCGCGGGCACGGGCAGGACGAGGTCCCCGCCATCGGCGCCGTTGCGCTCGTCGCCGGCGCCGGGCTTGCCGTTGGTGGCCTTGCGGTGCGGGGTGTGGTGGTAGTCGAGCAGCGTGGTCGACTGCGGGTCGACGGCGATGACGACCGACCCGCCGCGCCCGCCGTTGCCGCCGTCGGGGCCGCCGAGCGGCTTGAACTTCTCGCGCTTGACCGAGGCCACGCCGTGGCCACCGCTCCCGGCGGCGACGGACAGGATGACGCGGTCGACGAAGGTCGTCATGCCTGCGCTCCTTCATGGTGTGGTCGGCCGGGACGGCCGGGGGCCGGGGCCCGAGGGGAAAGACGCCGTGAGGGGCGGGCCGTCCGGCCCGCCCCTCACGAGTGTGGTGCGTTCATTGCCGGGCGCGTGGCCCGGCGACGCGTCACTGGGCGGAGGTCTCCGCCGGGACGATGTTGACGGTCTTCTTGCCGCGCTTGGCGCCGAACTTGACCGCGCCCGCGACCAGCGCGAACAGGGTGTCGTCGCCGCCGCGGCCGACGCCGTTGCCGGGGTGGAAGTGCGTGCCGCGCTGGCGGACGAGGATCTCGCCGGCCTTGACGGCCTGGCCGCCGAAACGCTTCACGCCGAGGTACTGGGCGTTGCTGTCGCGACCGTTGCGGGTCGAGGACGCACCCTTCTTGTGTGCCATGTCAGGAGTCCTTCGTCAGTTCCGGGATCAGGCGTCGATCGACGTGATCTTGACCTGGGTGAGCGGCTGGCGGTGGCCCTGACGCTTCCGGTACCCGGTCTTGTTCTTGTACTTGAGGATCACGATCTTGGGGCCCTTGGCGGCCTTGACGACCTCGGCCGTGACGGTGACCTTGGCGAGCTTGCTCGCGTCACTCGTCACGGTTCCCCCGTCGACGACGAGCAGCGGCTGGAGCTGCACCTTGTCGCCGGCCTGGCCGATCTTGTCGATGAGCAGGACGTCGCCGACGGAGACCTTCTCCTGGCGACCACCTGCGCGCACAATCGCGTACACAGTCGTACTCACTTCCACTTTGGTTCGCGCGCCTCCTGGGAGTACCGGCCGACAGCGACCCCGCTCGCGCGGGACGTCAGCTCGGTGGGCGCACCGACGGACAAGACTACCGGTGCTCCGGCAGCCCTCAAAATCACTGGCCGGGGGCCTCCGGGGCACCGTCGGCCGCGCCGCTGCGCGGGGGGCCCGCGGGGGCGACGACGCGACCGCGCCGACGACGTCCGCGCGGCGCCCTGGCGGCCGGCTCCTCGACCTCCGGGGTGGCCTCCACCTCCGTCTCCTCGACGGTCTCGGCGGGGGCCGCGACCTCCTCGGTGACGGGCTCGGGCGCCTGCTCGAGCACGACCTCGTCGACCGTGACCTCGGCCTGCGCCGGGGTCGCGGGGCTCATCGCCTCGTCGACGTCGGCGACCGCCTGGGCCGCCACGTCGAGGTCGAGGGTCTGCACGTCCGCCGGGGCCGCGTCGGTCCCCGCCGGCTCGTCGTGGTGCTCGTCGTGGTGCTCGCCGTCGGCCTTGCGCAGCGCCGCCGCGTGGGCGGCCGCCGCGATCTGGGCCGCGGACGGACCGGAGTGCTTGTGCTCCTCGGCCCGCTCACCACCACCGTTCGCGCCGTTCGAAACCGACCCGGAGGACCCGGAGCCCGAGCCGCCGGACGAGGACGACCCCGACCCGCTGCCGGAGCGACCGCGACCGCGACCGGAGCGCGAGGACCCCTGGTCGGAGGACGAGGAGCCACCGCGCTCGACCGGCTCGGAGTGCACGAGGATGCCGCGCCCGCCGCAGTGCTCGCACTGCTCGGAGAAGACCTCGACCAGGCCGGACCCGACCCGCTTGCGCGTCATCTGGACCAGGCCGAGCGAGGTGACCTCGGCGACCTGGTGCTTGGTGCGGTCGCGGCCGAGGCACTCGAGCAGCCGGCGCACGACGAGGTCGCGGTTGGACTCGAGCACCATGTCGATGAAGTCGATGACGATGATGCCGCCGATGTCGCGCAGCCGGAGCTGGCGGACGATCTCCTCGGCGGCCTCGAGGTTGTTCTTGGTGACCGTCTCCTCGAGGTTGCCCCCGGAGCCGACGAACTTGCCGGTGTTGACGTCGACGACGGTCATCGCCTCGGTGCGGTCGATGACGAGGGAGCCGCCCGAGGGCAGCCAGACCTTGCGGTCCATCGCCTTGGCCAGCGCCTCGTCGATGCGGTGGGCGGCGAAGACGTCCTCCTCGGCGGTCCAGCGCTGCAGGCGCGGCGCGAGGTCGGGGGCGACGTCCTCGACGTACTGGCTGACCTCGTCCCACGCGGTGTCGCCGGAGACGACGAGCGAGGTGAAGTCCTCGGTGAAGACGTCGCGGATGACGCGGACGGTGAGGTCGGGCTCGCCGTGCAGGAGCACGGGGGCGCCGCCGCTGCCGGCCTTCTTGGCCTTGGCGGCTTCGGCCTTCTTCGCGATCTTGTCCCACGCCTTGGTGAGGCGGTCGACGTCGGCGCGCAGCTCCTCCTCGGAGGCACCCTCGGCGGCGGTGCGCACGATGACGCCCGCGTGGTCGGGCACGACCTCCTTGAGGATCGCCTTGAGGCGGGCCCGCTCGGTGTCGGGGAGCTTGCGCGAGATGCCGGTCATCTGGCCCTCGGGCACGTAGACGAGGTAGCGGCCCGGCAGCGAGATCTGCGAGGTGAGGCGCGCGCCCTTGTGGCCCATCGGGTCCTTGGTGACCTGGACCAGCACGGTGTCGCCCGAGCTCAGTGCGTTCTCGATGCGGCGGGCGTGGCCGCCCTCGAGACCGGCGGCGTCCCAGTTGACCTCACCGGCGTAGAGCACGGCGTTGCGGCCCTTGCCGATGTCGACGAAGGCGGCCTCCATCGAGGGCAGCACGTTCTGGACGCGGCCGAGGTAGACGTTGCCGGCCATCGACGCGGTGGTCTCGCGCGAGACGTAGTGCTCGACCATCACGCCGTCCTCGAGGACGCCGATCTGGGTGCGGTCGCCGCGGCCGCGCACGACCATGACGCGCTCGACGCTCTCGCGGCGGGCGAGGAACTCTGCCTCGGTGATGATCGTGCGGCGGCGGCCGGCCTCGCGGCCCTCGCGGCGGCGCTGCTTCTTGGCCTCGAGGCGGGTGGAGCCCTTGACGGCGGTCGGCTCGTCGCGCTGCGGGCGCGGCTCGCGCACGCGGGTCACGGTGCCGGGCGGGTCCTCGTTGTCCCCGTCGGAGCCCGCGCCGCGGCGGCGACGACGGCGGCGGCGGCTCGAGCCGCTCTCGCCCGCGTCGTCCTGGTCGGCCGGGCCGGTGCCGGGGGCGTCGTCGTCGGAGTCGTCGTCGGACCCGGAGTCCTTGGCGGCGCCCGCGGCGGGGCGGGAGTCGCGCGGGTCGCGGGCGTCGTCGTCACCGGCGCCACGGCCTCGACGGCCACGGCCCCCGCGGCGACGGCGGCCACGGCCACCCTCGCCGTCGGTGTCGTCGGAGCGGGAGTCCGCGGTGTCGTCCTGGCCGGCGTCGGAGGACGCGGCCTCGGGCTCGCTGGTCGCGGAGGAGGACGGGGCGTCATCGGCCTCGACCTCGTCGGCGGGGCGCTCGACCGGCGCCTGCACCGGGGCGGTCGCGCGGCGGCGGGGGCGGCTGACCGGCTGCGGGGGCTGGAAGAGCAGCCCGAAGCTGGGCACGGAGGCGTCGTCGGCGTCCTCGTCGTCGGCCTCGGGGAGCGGCACGAGGTCGGCGGAGAGGGGCTCGTCGCCCTCGGGCAGGAGGACGAGGTCGGCCAGCGGCTCGTCGCTCGGCTCGGCGCCGAGCTCGGCGGCCACGTCGGCCTTCTTGCGGGTGGTCTTCTTGGCGGCCCGCTTGCGGGGGGCCTTCTTCGCGGCGGGCTCGGCCGCGTCGGCGGCGGGTGCCTCGTCCGCGGCGGGGGTGGCGGCGGTGTCCGGCGCGGCCGCGTCGGGGGCGGCCTCGTCGGCGGCGGGGGCCGGCGCGGAGGTCTTCTTGGTGGCGCGGCGGCGCTTGGGCTTGGTCGGCGCCTGCTCGGCGTCGACGCCCTCGGGCGTCGGCGTCGCGTCGGTGTCGGGGGTGGTCGGGTCGTTCTCGGAAGCCATGTGAGGCTCCTTTCGTCACCCACGCGATGGCGACCACACCGGGGTCGGTCCGAAGACCGGCTCCTCGTCGACCGCGTGGTGAGCGATCGGATCGTGGGGGGCGCACCCCTCACGGAAGTCAACGTGCTGCCCCGGAGCGGCTCGCGCGGGCGGCGCGGCACCTATCCGAGACCGGCGGCGCCCTTGTCGGCGGCCAATGGGTCGGCCACCCCAGCAGATGCGTCGAGCAGAGGGCCTTGCGCCAGCCGGGTCACCAGGGGTGGGACCGGTGGCGAGAACCCGGTCACTGCGCGCAGTGCGGTCAGGATGTCGTCGGGGCGTACGGCCGGTGTGGTGTGCCGAACGACCATCCGCAGTATCGCACACCCCTCGCCGTCGACCCCGGTCACCGCCATCGAGAGCACGGCCCCGCGCGTGTCGAACGTCCGCGGGCCCGTCTTGAAGGTCCGGGTGGTCTCGGCGACCTCGAGGGCGAGATACGCGGCCACGGCGGCCTCGACCTGCGCCGGGTCGGCCTCCCGGACGACGAGCTCCCACGAGCTGGCCTCGAGGCGGTCGGCCAGCGCTCCCGCCGACGCCTCCACGACCTCGAGGACGTCGATGCCGTCGGGCAGGGCCTCGTCGAGCGCCGCCCGGACCGACTCGGGGTCGACCCGCTCGGTGACCCGGATCTCGAAGTACTCGGCCTCGCTCGCGGTGCCGGTGGCGGCGCCGTTGGCGTAGGAGATCAACGGGTGCGGGTGGAAGCCGGCGGAGAACGCCATCGGCACGTCGGCCCGGCGCAGGGCGCGCTCGAGGGCGCGGGAGAAGTCACGCGTGGAGGCGAAGCGCAGCCGGCCGCGCTTGGCGTAGCGGATGCGCAGCTTCTGGACCGCGGGGGCGGGAGGAGGTCCCTCGGGAGTGCGCTGGCGGGCCATGCCTCCCAGCGTAGGAGCGCCCGACCTCCCCCACCGAATCGGCGCCGGGGCCTGGTCCTCCTCAGGCGCCGACGCTCGGCCAGGGCGTGTCCTCGTAGGCCTGCGCGATCGGCACGGGGGTCCCCTGCTCGTCCGTCCCTGTTCCCCGGACGCTAGGCGGGACCTCGCGGGCCGGGCAATGGGGAGCACTTCCCGGCGGCCCCTGACCTGCACCATCGCGGAATCAGGAGGAGGAGGGCGCGCCACGCCATCGATCCGCGCGTCGGAACCTCTGCCGCGCACTCCATCCGTGTGGATATCGTGCGGACATGCCCGACATCGACAGGTCACGCCTCGCCGAGCTGCTCGCCGCCGAGCAGGCGACCTACACGCAGGGCCACCACCGCAGCCGCGAGCTGTTCGAGCAGGGCAGCAACCTGTTCGGCCGCGTGCCGATGACGTGGATGAACAAGTGGACCGGCGGCTTCCCGCTCTACCTCGACCACGCCCGCGGCAACCGGATCAGCGACGTCGACGGGCACACCTACGTCGACTTCGCCCTCGGGGACACCGGCGCGATGGCCGGCCACTCCCCCCGCGCCACGGTCGAGGCCGTGGGCCGGCGGATGGGCGACCTCGGCGGCATCACGACGATGCTCCCCACCGAGGACGCCCAGTGGGTCGGTGCCGAGCTCACCCGTCGCTTCGGGATGCCGCTGTGGAGCTTCACGCTCTCGGCCACCGACGCGAACCGGTGGGCCGTGCGCCTCGCTCGCCTGGCCACCGGCCGCCCGAAGATCCTCGTGTTCGCGTACTGCTACCACGGGTCGGTCGACGAGACCTTCGCCGTCCCGGGCCCGGACGGCAAGGCCGAGTCGCGACCGGGCAACGTCGCTCCCCCGGTCGACCTCGACCTCACCACGCGGGTCGCGACCTGGAACGACCTCGAGTCGCTCGAGCGCGAGCTGGCCCACGGTGACGTCGCCGCCGTCCTCACCGAGCCGGCGCTGACCAACATCGGCATCGTCCTGCCCGAGCCCGGCTTCCTCGAGGGCGTGCGCGAGCTCGCGACCCGGTACGGCAGCCTGCTGATGATCGACGAGACGCACACCTTCTCCACCGGATGGGGCGGCGCCACCCGTGCCTGGGGCCTCGAGCCGGACATCTTCGTCATCGGCAAGTCCATCGGCGGAGGTATCCCGTCCGGCGCGTACGGCATCACCGAGGAGCTCGCCGCGCGGGTCACCTCGCACACCGACGCGGGCGACGCCGACATCATCGACGTCGGTGGCGTGGGCGGGACCCTGGCCGGTAACGCGCTGACCTCCGCGGCGATGCGGGCGACGCTGGGCGAGGTGCTCACCGAGGCCGCCTTCGCGCACATGACCGAGCTCGCCACGGCGTACACCGAGGGGGTCCAGGCGACGCTCGACGAGCTCGACGTGCCGTGGTCGGTGGTCCAGCTCGGGGCGCGCTCGGAGTACCGCTTCGCCCGGCCCGCGCCCCGCACGGGCGAGGAGTCCGCGGCCGCGCACGACGACGACCTCGACGCCTACATGCACCTCGCGATGTGCAACCGCGGCATCCTCATGACGCCGTTCCACAACATGGCGCTCATGTGCCCCGACACCACGCGGGCCGACGTCGACCGCCACACCGCGCTGTTCCGTGAGGTCGTGGGCGCGCTCTACGCCTGAGCCCCGCCGCTCCCCTGGCGAACGTGTGTGAACACGCCCCAGCATCCGGGCGTGTTCACACACGATCGCGCTTGACGGGGTCTCAGCGGGAGGCGCGGACCCGGCGGAAGGTCTCGACCTGGTCCCAGACCGTGACGACGACGACGCCCAGCGCGACGCCGACCGTGAGGTCGCGCACCGCGTCGGCCCACCCGCCGGCCACGAGCACCTGCACGAACGCGCCGTTGAACAGGCTCTCGGTGTGCAGCAGCCACAGCACACTTCCCGCCGCCACGACGTCGAGGACGAGGCCGGTCACGGCGAGGGGGACGGTCCAGCGTCGGGCCCGGAAGGCGGCGACGGCCAGCACGGCCTGCGCGACGACGATCGCGAGCAGGAGGGGGATCCACCCCGACCACAGCGCCGGGTCGAGGGCGGGCACGGCCTCGTCGCCGCGGCGGACCGGCGAGCTCGTGTGCTGCCAGACCAGGGCGAGCGCCATGAGGAGCAGGACGACGACCGACGCCACCGTCTCGCCGACCCCCACGGACCGGGTGCGCTGGTCCTCGGGGAGCTGGTCGGGGTCCCACGCCACGAGGGCGTCCGGCTGGGTGCGCTCGACGAGCGCGAAGACCAGGGTGGTCCAGAACAGCACGTGCAGGGCGACGGTGAGCCCGGTGAGCGCGGCGTTGCCGAAGGCCGGCCCCACCCCCGACACCGCGACGTCATCGACGAAGAGCCGGATGACGAGGTTGATGACGGCCACGGTGGGCACGACGGTCCACAGCAGGAGCGTGACGAGCCGGCGCCACTGCGGGTAGACCGCCGGGCCGATGAGGTGCAGCGGGCTGCCGGTGTACCCGGCGGCCAGGCGCATGGGGTCGCCGAGCTCGACGAGGACGGCGCGCTCGGCATCGTCGCGGGTGGCGGCGCCGTCGTCGACGCGGGCGTCGACCATGTCCTCGATGGTGGCGCGCAGCTCGCGCTCGACGTCGCCGCGCTGGGCGTCGTCGAGGCCGCGCACGGTGGCGGAGACGTAGCGGTCGGTGAGGGAGGTCATGGCGGGTCCTTCCGGGTCAGCTCAGGTCGGTGATGGCGGCGTCGAGGGCGCGCCAGTCGGTGCGCAGGGCGGCGAGGACGGACTCCCCCGCCGGGCTCGTGCGGTAGAACTTGCGCGGCCGGCTCTCGTCGGTGTTCCACTGCGCCTCGAGCAGGCCCTGCTTCTCGAGGCGACGCAGCAGCGGGTAGAGCGTGTTGGCGTCGACGCCGAAGCCGGCGCGGCCGAGCTGCTCGAGCAGCGCGTAGCCGTAGCCGGGCGTGCGCAACGTGGCGAGCGAGGCCACGACCACGGTGCCGCGCCGCAGCTCCTGCAGGTGTCCGGCCAGGACGTCCTCGTCGGGGGTCATGCGCCACACGATAGTGTGCGTCACACACTATCGTCAACGACACATGTTCGAGCCCACGCCCGGTCCGGCTGAGTGCGGCAACACGCAGGCCTCGACAGCCGAACGTCGGCGTGTTGCCGTCCTGAAGTGGCGCAGGAGCGGGCCCGACGACCGGGGAGGCGAGGCCAGCCGGGGTCGCTCAGTCGCCGAAGCGCTCGCGGATCCTCACGAGCTCGACGGCGTGGGCGTCGAGCACCCGGTCCTCGTCGTTGGCGGGGACCCACGTGGGGCAGGGCACGGCCCGTCGCTCGTCGTCGATCCCCACGAAGATGGTGCGGCAGTACGTGGTCAGCTCCATCCCCTCGGGCACGGCGGTGGGGTCACCCGACCGCACGTGGACGCCGATGTGCATCGAGGTGCGGCCGGTGTGCAGCAGCCGCGCCTCGACCTCGACGAGGTGGCCGATCCGCAGCGGCCGGTAGAAGCGCACTCCCCCGGTGAAGATGGCGACGTTGTGGGCGTCCCCGGTCCACTGCGTCGCGAGGACGTGGGCGGCCTCGTCGATCCAGCGCATGACGATGCCGCCGTGCACCTTGCCGCCCCAGTTGACGTCGGTCGGCGCCGCGAGGAAGCGCAGCGACACCCGCGGCGCCGTCCCGGCGTCGGTGTACTCGACCCCCGCCATCGCCGTCTCGACCTCGGCGCGCAGGTCGGCCCGCCGCACGGCCCACGCCTGCTGCAGCTCCTCCCCCAGGGTCGCGGGCGCGAACGTCGGCACGGGCGTCGAGCGGCCCTCGTCGTCGACGGCCACGAAGACCATGAGGCAGCGGGTCGCCGGCGCGAGCTCGCGGGTGCGCGGCGGACCGGACGCGACGTCGACGGTCACGTGCATCGAGCTGCGCCCGGTGAGGACGACGCGCGCCGTCACCTCGACGAGCTCACCGACCTCGACGGGCCGGGTGAACCGGACGTTGCCGACGTAGGCGGTCACGGCGTAGGTGCCACCCCAGCCGGCGGCCGCGGCGTACCCCGCCTTGTCGATCCACTCCAGGACCCGGCCGGCCGACACCGACCCCGAGCGCCCGGCATCCGTGGGCGCGGCGAGGAAGCGCAGCGTGATCTCGGCGGGTGGCCGGTGCTCGCCCACGGGCGACCTCCTCGGGAACGGGTGGCCACACTCTCCCACCCGGTGCGGCCGCGCCGCGCCCGAGTCCGTCGGTCAGGCGTGGGTGTGCTCGCGCATCGCCTCGCGGCCGGAGCCGAGGACGGTGAGCGGCAGCAGCTTGACGCCGGTGGGGCCGATCTCGATCTCGGTGTTCATCTGCGGGCAGACGCCGCAGTCGAAGCACGGGGTCCAGCGGCAGTCGTCGACCTCGGTCTCGTCGAGCGAGTCGAGCCAGTCCTGCCAGAGCCACTCCTTGTCGAGCCCGGAGTCGATGTGGTCCCAGGGCAGGACCTCGGACTCCCCGCGCTCGCGGGTGGTGTACCAGGCGACGTCGATACCGAACGCCGGCAGCTCGCGCTCGGCCGCGGCCATCCAGCGGTCGTAGGAGAAGTGCTCGGACCAGCCGTCGAAGCGGCCGCCGTCGCGCCACACGGCCTCGATGACGCGGCCGACCCGGCGGTCACCGCGCGAGAGCAGTCCCTCGACGATGCCGGGCTTGCCGTCGTGGTAGCGGAACCCGATGGCGCTGGCGAAGCGGCGGTCGGCGCGGATGGCCTCCCGCAGCTTGGCCAGGCGGGCGTCGGTCTCCTCGGCGCCGAGCTGCGCGGCCCACTGGAACGGAGTGTGCGGCTTGGGCACGAACCCGCCGATGGAGACGGTGCACCGGATGTCGCGGCGGCCACTGACCTCACGGCCGGTCTCGATGACGCGCTTCGCCAGCTCGGCGATCTGCAGGACGTCCTCGTCGGTCTCGGTGGGCAGGCCGCACATGAAGTAGAGCTTCACCTGCCGCCAGCCCGCGCCGTACGCGGCCGAGACGGTGCGGATGAGGTCCTCCTCGGTCACCATCTTGTTGATGACCTTGCGGATCCGCTCCGACCCTCCCTCGGGCGCGAAGGTCAGCCCCGAGCGGCGCCCGTTGCGGGTCAGCTCGTTGGCGAGGTCGATGTTGAAAGCGTCGACGCGCGTGGAGGGAAGCGACAGACCGGTGTTGGTGCCCTCGTAGCGGTCGGCCAGGCCCTTGGCGACGTCGGCGATCTCGGAGTGGTCGGCCGAGCTCAGGGAGAGCAGGCCCACCTCCTCGAATCCCGTTGCGGCCAGGCCGCGCTCGACCATCTCGCCGATGCCGGTGATGGAGCGCTCGCGCACCGGGCGGGTGATCATCCCGGCCTGGCAGAAGCGGCAGCCGCGGGTGCAGCCGCGGAAGATCTCGACCGACATCCGCTCGTGCACCGACTCGGCCAGCGGCACGAGCGGCTGCTTCGGGTACGGCCAGGCGTCGAGGTCCATGACGGTGTGCTTCGAGACGCGCCACGGCACGCCGGGCGCGTTCGGGGCGACGCGCTGGATGCGCCCGTCGGACAGGTAGGTGACGTCGTAGAACGCCGGGACGTAGACGCCACCCGTGCGCGCCAGGCGCAGGAGGATCTCTCGTCGGCCACCGGGTCGGCCCTCGCGCTTCCACGCGCCGACGAGGTCGGTGATGGCGAGGACGGCCTCCTCGCCGTCGCCCACCACGGCGGCGTCGACGAAGTCGACGATCGTCTCGGGGTTGAAGGCCGCATGGCCGCCGGCGATGACAAGGGGGTGGCTGTCGTCGCGGTCGGCGGCGTGCAGCGGGATGCCGGCGAGGTCGAGCGCGGTGAGCATGTTCGTGTAGCCGAGCTCGGTGGAGAACGACAGGCCGAACAGGTCGAAGTCACCGACGGGGCGGTGCGCGTCGACGGTGAACTGCGGGACGCCGTGCTCGCGCATCAGGGCCTCGAGGTCGGGCCACACCGCGTAGGTGCGCTCGGCCAGGGCGTCGGGCCGCTCGTTGAGGACTTCGTACAGGATCATGACGCCCTGGTTCGGCACGCCGACCTCGTAGGCGTCGGGGTACATCAGCGACCACCGCACGGTGGCGTCGCCGGCGACGTCCCAGTCCTTGACCGTGGAGTTCAGCTCGCCGCCGACGTACTGGATCGGCTTGCTCACCTGCTCGAGGAGCGGCTCGAGGGAGCGGAAGACGGACTGACCGGGCATCCCCCAAGGGTAGGTCGCCGCGCCGAACCACCCAAAACGCCGCCGATCCTCCCCACTGTTCGCGACCCGTGAACGCGAATCGGGCCAGATGCGTTCACCCAGCGCCATGAGTGGAGGGGGTGGGAGGTCGACCGGGGCGGCCGCGGGTGCTGGGATGGGGGCATGACCACGGACACGCCCGTCGACCTGGTCGTCCTCGGCCTCGGGCCCGGCGGCGAGCACCTCGCCACCGAGGCCGCGAAGGCCGGCCTCACCGTCGTCGGCGTCGACAAGCGCCTCGTCGGCGGCGAGTGCCCCTACTACGGCTGCATCCCCTCGAAGATGGTCATCCGCGCGGCCGGCTCGCTCGCCGAGGCCCGCCGGGTCGCGGCGCTGGCCGGCACGGCCGAGGTCGCCCCCGACTGGTCGGTCGTCGCCCGCCGCATCCGCGACGAGGCCACCGACGACTGGGACGACACCGTCGCCGTCGAGCGCCTCGAGAGGGCCGGGGTCCGCTTCGTCCGCGGTCACGGCCGCCTCGATGGCGTGGGCACCGTCGTCGTCGGCGACCAGCGGTTCGTCGCGAGCCGAGGCGTCGTCCTCAACACGGGCACGGCGCCGGCCGCCCCACCCGTCGACGGCCTCGCCGACACCCCGTTCTGGACCAACCGCGACGTCCTCGCCACCCCCGACCTTCCCGCGTCGATGGTCGTCATCGGCGGCGGCGCGATCGGGGCCGAGCTGGCCCAGGCGTTCGCCCGCTTCGGCACCGAGGTCTCGCTCGTCGAGGTCGCGCCGCGGATCCTCGCGCTGGAGGAGCCGGAGTCCTCCGAGGTCGTCGCCGCCGCGTTCGCCGCCGAGGGCGTCCGGGTGCTCGCGGGCGCGAAGATCCGCCGGGTCGACCACGCCGAGGGCCGCTTCACCGTGGCCGTCACGGATGCGGGAGGCACCGACCTCGACCTCGGCGCCGACCGCCTCCTCGTCGCGGCCGGTCGACGCCCCAACCTCCACGACATCGGGCTGGAGACCGTCGGGCTCGACCCGGCCGCCCGCAGCATCGCCACCGACGGCCGGATGCGCGCGGGCGAGCGGCTCTGGGCGGTCGGCGACATCGCCGGCAAGGGCGCGTTCACCCACCTGTCGATGTACCAGGCCGGCATCGCCCTCGACGACGTCCTGGGCCGCGGCGACCGCGAGGCCGAGTACCACGCGGTCCCCCGCGTCACCTTCACCGACCCCGAGGTCGGGTCGGTGGGGCTGACCGAGCAGCAGGCCCGCGACGCCGGCCTCGACGTCGCCACCGGCAGCACCCCGCTGTCGGGCTCCACGCGCGGCTGGATCCACGGCCCCGGCGGCGAGGGCGTCATCAAGCTCGTCGCCGACCGCGCCACCGGGACGCTCGTCGGCGCCACCGCCGTCGGCCCGAGCGGCGGCGAGGTCCTGTCGATGCTCGCGACCGCCGTGCACGCGCGCGTCCCCGTGGCCACCCTGCGGGGCATGGTGTTCGCCTACCCGACCTTCCACCGCGCCGTCGAGACCGCGCTGGCCGCCCTCGAGGAGTGAGCGTGGGTCCCGCGGACCGGGTCGCCGCCGCGATGGCGGCCCAGCCGCGCGTCCTCTTCCTCCCCCGCGCCGCTCGACCCGAGGCCGCGCACGACGGCCCGCTCGCCATCGGCCACGGCCAGACCAACAGCCAGCCGCGCACCGTGGCGGCGATGCTCGAGCTCCTCGACGTCCGACCCGGCCACCGCGTGCTCGACGTCGGGTCCGGCTCCGGCTGGACCACCGCCCTGCTCGCCGAGCTCGTCGGGCCGACCGGCGAGGTCCTCGGCCTCGAGCTGGTCGACGACCTCGTCGACTTCGGCCGACGCAACCTCGCGCGAACAGGCCTGTCCCACGCCGTGATCCGCGCCGCCTCCCCCGGCGTCCTCGGCGCCCCCGACGACGCACCCTTCGACCGCGTGCTCGTCTCGGCGATGGCCCGGCACCTCCCCGAGGCCCTCGTGGCCCAGCTCGCCCCCGGTGGCGTCCTCGTCGTCCCCGTCGACGGCCTGATGACGCGGGTCGTCCTCGACGACCCCGCCACGGGAGGCCGCCACACCACCACGCACGGCCGCTACCGCTTCGTCCCCCTCATCGGCGGCTGAGTCCGACCGAGGCCGCACACGGCGACGCCCGGACCGACGGAGGTGGTCCGGGCGTCGTGCCGAGCGGGCTCGGCGTGGGGGTCAGCCCGCGTAGTGGGCGTCGAGCAGGTCCTTGTACTTCTCCGCGACGACCTTGCGCTTGAGCTTCAGCGAGGGCGTCAGCTCGCCCTCCTCGACCGTGAGGTCGTGCTCGAGGATGGTGAACTTCTTGATCGTCTCCCACCGGTTGAGCCCGGCGTTGAGCTGGTCGACGTAGCCCTGCACCATCTCGCGCACGGCGTCCGAGGCCACGATCTCCTGGTAGGACTTCCCCTCCATCCCGTTCTGGGCGGCCCAGCCGGCGATGGCGTCGGGGTCGAGGGTGATGAGGGCGGAGACGAAGTTGCGGTCGGCCCCGTAGACGACGAGCTGGCTGGCGTAGGGGCACAGGCCCTTGAACGTCGACTCGATGATCGAGGGCGCGACGTACTTGCCGCCGCTCGTCTTGAACAGGTCCTTCTTGCGGTCGGTGATCCGCAGGAAGCCGCGGTCGTCGAGCTCGCCGATGTCGCCGGTGTGCAGCCAGCCGTCGGCGTCGAGCGCCTCGGCCGTCGCCTCGGGGTTGTTGTGGTACCCCTCCATGATCCCGGGACCACGGAGCAGGACCTCGCCGTCCTCGGCGAGGTGGATCTCGGTGCCGGGCAGCGCCCAGCCGACCGTGCCGTACCGGTACGCCTTGGTCCGCGCCACGAACGAGGCGGCGCTGGACTCGGTGAGCCCGTAGCCCTCGGCGATCTGCATGCCCATGCTGTCGAACCATCGGGCGATGTCGCCGTTGAGGGCGGCCGAGCCGGAGATGAAGAAGCGGATGTTCCCGCCGAAGCGCTCGCGGATCTTCGCGCCGATGATCTTGTCGCTGATGGCGTACTTCCGGGCGAGCATCCCGGACGGGTTCTTGCCCTGCTCGCGCAGGATGCTGACCTCGCGGCCGACGTCGCTGGCCCAGGTGAACAGCTTCGCCTTGAGCCCGCCCTCGGCGGCCATCATCATCGAGATCCGGCCGTAGGCCTTCTCGAAGATGCGCGGCGCGGCGCCCATGAAGGTGGGCTTGACGACGGCGAGGTTGTCGACGATCTTGTCGATCCGGCCGTCGATGGCGGTGGGGAAGCCGATCTGCAGCGGCAGGGTGAGCAGCACCTTGCCGAACACGTGCGCGAGCGGCAGCCAGAGGTACTGCAGGTCGTCCTCGTGGAGGATGTCGATCGACTCGGTGCCCGCGGCCTCGTAGGTCCACGAGCTGTGCCGCAGCCGCACGCCCTTGGGGCGCCCGGTGGTGCCCGAGGTGTAGATGATCGTCGCGAGCTGGTCGGGCTGGATGCGGTCGATGCGGGCGTCGATGCCGCCCGGGTCGCCCTCGAGGTACTCGCGGCCCAGGGTGCGCACGTCGTCGAGGCTGAGGGTCCACGCGTCGTCGTCGGACTGCCCGTCGAAGACGACGACCCGGGTGACGCCGGGGATCTGCGCCCGGATGGAGCGCAGCTTGTCGAGCTGCTCGGCGTTCTCGGCGAAGACGACCTTGGTGCCGGAGTCGGCGAGGATGAACGCGACGTCGTCGGCGATGGTCGTGGGGTAGATCGTCGTGGTGGCGCCGCCGCTCACCATGATGGCGAGGTCGGCCAGCGCCCACTCGTAGCGCGTGCTCGACGCGATGGCGACCCGGTCCTCGGGGTCGACGCCCAGGGCCACGAGGCCGGCCCCGATCTCGCGGACGACGGTGTCGACGTCCTTCCACGACTCGGTGACCCACTCGTCGCCGCCCTCGCGGACGATGGCGTGGAGGAACGCGGGCCGGTCGGGGGTGGCCGTGACCCGGTCGCGGAAGAGGTGCCCCACGCTCTGCGCGCGGTTCTCCAGCACGGCGTGGTCCACGGGCTCGTCGGAGGGAGCGTGGATCTGGGGAGAAGCGGTGAGCATCGCGGCATCGTCCTCGACATTGGGGGCGTTGGTGCGCGAATCCTGTCACAGCGGAGCCACAGAGGGAATGCGTTGGTTACCGGCGAGTCGCTTTCGTGATGGGGCGGCTCGCCGGACGGGTCAGCGGTCGCGACCCGCGGTGTGCGCCGCGTCGACGAGCCCGACCGCGAGCCACGACACGACCATCGAGGACCCGCCGTACGACACGAACGGCAGCGGCAGCCCCGTGACGGGGAGCAGCCCGAGGTTCATCCCGACGTTCTGCACCACCTGCACGGCCAGCCACGCGGCGACCCCCACCGCCACGAGCCGACCGAACGGCTCCGGCGACCGGGCCGCCACGCGCAGCACCCGCAGCACGACGAAACCGAGGAGCAGCAGCAGCCCGGTGGCCCCGACGAAACCCAGCTCCTCCCCCGCCACGGAGAAGACGAAGTCGTTGAGCTGGTAGGGCACGTCGCCGCCCTGGGTCCGCTGACCGTTCATGAACCCCTGGCCCCACAGTCCGCCCGCGCCGATGGCGAGGCGCACCATCCGCGTCTGGTAGCCGCTGCCCTGGGGGTCGGCCGAGGGGTCGGCGAAGGCGGCGAGGCGGTCGCGCTGGTAGTCGCTGAGGACGGGGGTGGTCAGCGCGACGACGACCACCGCGGCCGCGAGGACCACCGCACCGACGAGCCACCGGCGCGGGACCCCCGCCACGGCGACGAGGACCGCCCCCATCGCGAGCACCACCGCGGCCGAGCCGAGGTCGGGCTGGAGGAGGACCAGGCCCACCGGCAGCGCGACGAGCGCCGCCGCGACGAGCACCTCACGGGTGCCCGGCGCCCGCCCCCGCTCGGCCGGGGCGGCCAGCACCGCCGCGAGGAGGACGCACAGCCCGACCTTGACCAGCTCCGCCGGCTGGAGGGTGAACCCCCCGACGAGCGGGATCCAGGAGCGCGACCCGTTCACCGTCAGCCCCACCGGGGTCAGCACCGCCACGAGGGCGAGCAGCGCCAGTCCGTAGAGCACCGGCGCCCCCACCCGCAGCCGCGCCTGACCGGCCCGGCTCACCATGACGGCGAGGACGAGGCCGACGGTCGAGGCCAGCAGGTGCCGCACGAGGTAGGCCGTGCCGTCGGTGTGCGCCGTCGCCGACCAGACGAGCAACCCGCCCACGACGGAGGTGCCGGCGGCCGCGAGGTAGAGCCCGACGTCGTGCCGGGCCCACCCGCTCAGGCGGTGACGATCTTCGCCAGCAGCTCGCGGCACCGCGCGACGTCCTGGGTCATCGCGTCGGTCAGCTCGTCGACGCTCTCGAAGCGCAGCGTCGGCCGGATGTGCGCCGTGAACTCGACCATCACCTGCTCGTCGTAGAGGTCGAGGTCGTCGCGGTCGAGGACGTAGGCCTCCACCGTGCGCCGGTCGCGGGTGTCGAACGTCGGGTTGGTGCCCACGCTGATGGCGCAGGGCATGGTGCGGTCGGTGGCGTCCTCGGGCTGGTCGAGCCGGGTCAGCCAGCCGGCGTAGACGCCCTCCTGGGGCACGAGGCCGAGGGCGTCGGCCGACAGGTTCGCGGTGGGGAAGCCGAGGTCGCGGCCGCGGTGGTTGCCGTGGACGACGGTGCCGACGACGCGGTGCGGGCGACCGAGGATGCCGGCGGCAGCGGACACGTCGCCCTCGGCGAGGAGGGCGCGGACGGCGGTGGAGGAGAACCGCTCCCCGTTGCCGATGTCCTCCAGCGCGACGACCTCGAAGCCGAGCTGCTCGCCCAGCGCCTGCAGGGTCGAGACGTCGCCGGAGTTGCGGTACCCGAAGCGGGTGTCGTGGCCGACGACGACGCAGCGCGCGCCCAGGCCCTCGACGAACACCGAGCGGACGAACTCCTCGGGGCTCTGCTGGGCGAACTCGCGGGTGAACTCCAGCACGAGGAGCCCGTCGAGGCCGGTGTCGGCGAGCAGCTCGTCGCGCTGGGCCGGCGGCGTGATGACCGCGGGCGCCTCGTCGGGGCGGAGCAGGGCGATGGGGTGCTGGTCGAAGGTCACGGCCACGGTGGGCAGGTCGAGACGGTGGCCGGCCTCGACGAGTGCCGCCAGCACGGCCCGGTGCCCCCGGTGGACGCCGTCGAAGTTGCCGAGGGTGACGACGCAGGGCCGCAGGGCCTCGGGCGTCGCCGTGGGGTCGGTCCAGCGGTGCACGGGCACCACTCTACGAACTCGCCGGGGCGAAGACGACGAGGCTGCGCGCGGTGGGACGTGTCTCGTCGAGCATGGCCACGAGGGTGCCGTCGGGGCCGATGGCGGCGACCGGTTCGGCGCGTCCGGGCACGGCCGACGCCAGCCGCTGGCCGAACCCCAGCGTCCTGGCCTCGGCGGCGTCGAGGTCGCGCACGACGAACGCCGCGCGGGCGGCGTCGGCGATGGGCGTGATCGGCATCGGGGTGCCGGCGGCCAGCCGGGCCTCGAGGTCGGCCAGCGGCTGGGCGTCCTCGATGCCGAACCCGCCGACCCGCGTGCGGCGCAGCGCGGTGAGGTGTCCCCCGGTGCCGAGCGCGGCGCCGAGGTCGCGGGCCAGGGCCCGCACGTAGGTGCCGGAGGAGACGGTGACCTCGACGTCGACGTCGACCACCGGCACGCCCTCGACCTCGAGCGCCCGAACCTCGCCGACCGAGAAGCGCGAGACGGTGACCGGCCGCGCCGGCAGCGCCACGTCCTCCCCCGCCCGCGCGCGGTGGTAGGCCCGCTCGCCCTTGACCTTGATGGCGCTGACCGAGCTCGGGACCTGCTGGATCTCGCCGGTGAGGCCGACGACGGCCGCGACGACGGCGTCACGGGTGAGCCCCGGTGCCCCCGCGGCAGCCGTGACCTCGCCCTCGGCGTCGTCGGTGACCGTAGCCTGGCCCAGCCGCACCGTGGCGGTGTAGTCCTTGTCGCAGCCGACGAGGAAGGTCAGCAGCCGCGTGGCGCGGCCCACCCCGAGGACGAGCACGCCGGTCGCCATCGGGTCCAGGGTCCCGGCGTGGCCGACCTTGCGGGTGCCGCACAGCCGGCGCGAGCGTGCGACGACGTCGTGGCTCGTCCAGTCCTGCGGCTTGTCGACGACGAGGAGGCCGTCGGTCACCTAGCGCGCATCCTGGTCGACCGGCTCGGTGGCGAGCTCGTCGTCCTCGTCCTCGCGGTCCTTCTTGTACGGGTCGGCCTCGCCGGCGTGCACGGCGCCGGCGGCGGCCGCGGCCACCTCGGCGTCCTTCTCGCGCGCGGCCCGCAGGAGGTCGTCGATGTGGGCGGCGTTCTCGGGGATGGCGTCGGCGATGAACTCCAGCGACGGCGTGAGCCGGATGCCGAGCTGCTTGCCGACGAAGGAGCGCAGCTTGCCCTTGTTCTCCTCGAGGATCTTGGCGGTCACGGCGCGCTGCCGCTCGTCGCCGAAGACGGTGTAGAAGAGCGACGCGTGCTGCAGGTCACCGGTGACGCGGACGTCGGTGACGGTGACGAACCCGAGGTCGGGGTCCTTGACGATGGAGCCGAGGTTCGCGGCGGTCAGGGTCTTGATCCGGTCGGCGACCTTCTGGGCGCGGGCGGTGTCGGCCACGGTGTTCTCCTGGGGCTCGTCGGGACGAGGGACGGCCTCAACTGTAGTGAGGCGTCCCTTGGACGGGAGCGGCCGGCCTCCGTGGGACGGGGCTCGCCCCGTGTCACACCCGCGAAGCGGGCTCAGCTCTCCACCGGCAGCGGGTCAGGGTCCAGTCCGAGTCGGTGTCCTGGCGGAATGCCTCGACGTCGAGGCCCAGGCCGCTGAGGGCCCGGACACTCGGTGCGCCACGCACCAGGTGGGCGAGGTGCACGCCGCGCATCTCGTCGGCGTCGTGGCCCGCCGCGCCGCAGTGCAGGCTCCAGTCCTCCCCGCGGTCCGGGTCCGACTGGCGCGCGACCCACAGCACGGCCGCACCCTCGTCGACGACGTGGGTGCACGAGAACGCCGTCCGGTCCGGCGGGACGGGGAAGGTCCAGGCGGGATCCTGCTCCAGCCCTTCGGGTGGGTCCTGGGGAACGCGCCACGCAGGAGGCTGCAGCTCGTCCAGGACGTCGGGCGCGCCCGGTTGCCAGGCGAAGACTCCGGACATGGTCGGCCACACGACGACGAGCGCCTCGGGCACGCGCCGGTGGAACCAGCCCGACCAGGTGACCGTCTCGCGCAGGGCCTCCTCGCGGACCTCGGCGACGACGACCGGAACGCCGCCGAGCACGTCCTCGAGCACGTCACCGGCGCGCAGTCGTCGGCCTGCCATGACGCGCTGAGCCACGCTGTTGAGCACCCCGTGCATGAGACCGAGGTCGAGTCCGGACATGAGGATCTCGGGATGGGCACAGCGGTGCCCCAACCCGACCGTGTAGGCGAAAGGCGGACCGGACTCCGCGTCGGCGTGCTCGTGATGACCCGGGTCCTCACAGCACCCGTCGTCGGACACCGCCAGCACCTGCCAGCCGTGCTGCAGGACCGTGTCGATCACGCGGCGGTCGCCCTCGTCGTAGCGGGGGTCCGGGCGGCACACGTGGCACCCGCACCCGGGCGCCGCCGGAAGCGGTCCCATCCCGTCGTGGTTCCCCTGGTCGCCCATTCCGTCCTCCCCTTGGTCGCTCTCCCCGAGCTCCTCGCGTAGCGCCCACGGTAGGCGGACCTGCCGACAAGGGCCGGCCCGTCATCCACAGGTAGCGACGAGGGCGGCATCCGGTGTGGATGCCGCCCTCGCGGTGCGTGTCGTGGGGAAGGTCATCCGGGTCATGACCCTGACAGACCTCCCCGCGACGGGGTCAGGCTCGCGGCTTCTCGCGCATCTCGTACGTCGCGATGAGGTCCTCGAGCTGGAGGTCGTTGTACGACCCCAGGTTGATGCCGCACTCGAAGCCCTCGCGGACCTCGGTGACGTCGTCCTTGAACCGGCGCAGGCCGGCGATCTCGACGTTCTCGGCCACGACGACACCGTTGCGCGTGATGCGCGCCTTGGTGCCGCGCTTGATCTCGCCGCTGCGGACGATCGACCCGGCGATGTTGCCGAACTTGGACGAGCGGAAGATCTCGCGGATCTCGGCGGTGCCGAGCTCGACCTCCTCGTACTCCGGCTTGAGCATGCCCTTGAGGGACAGCTCGATCTCCTCGATCGCCTGGTAGATGACCGAGTAGTACCGGATCTCGACGCCCTCGCGCTCGGCGACCTCGGCGTTCTGCCCCTCGGCTCGGACGTTGAAGCCGATGATGACGGCGTTGGACGCCATCGCGAGGTTGATGTTGTTCAGCGTGATGGCGCCGACACCGCGGTCGATGATCCGCAGGTCGACGTCGTCGCCGACGTCGATCTGGAGGAGCGCGTCCTCCAGGGCCTCGACCGAACCCGACACGTCACCCTTGAGGATGAGGTTGAGGGTGTCGACCTTGCCCGCCGCGAGGGCCTCGTTGAGGTCCTCGAGGGAGATGCGCTTGCGGGCCTTGGCCAGGCTCGCCTGACGGTCGGCCGCCTCACGCTTCTCGGCGATCTGGCGCGCGGTGCGGTCGTCGGGGGCGACGACGAAGGTGTCGCCGGCCCGCGGGACCGAGGACAGGCCGAGCACCTGCACGGGACGCGAGGGCAGGGCCTCCGCGACGTTGTTGCCGTGCTCGTCGAGCATCGCGCGGACACGTCCGTGCGAGGAGCCCGCGACGATGGCGTCACCGACGCGCAGCGTGCCCGACTGGATGAGGACGGTCGCCGTGGCGCCGCGCCCCTTGTCCAGGTTGGCCTCGATGGCGATGCCGCGCGCGTCGCGCTCGGCGTTGGCCCGCAGGTCCAGGGCCGCGTCGGCCGTGAGGAGCACGGCCTCGAGCAGCTGGTCGATGTTCTGTCCCTGCTTCGCGGAGACGTCGACGAACATCGTCTCGCCGCCGTACTCCTCGGCGACGAGGTTGTACTCGGTGAGCTGCTGGCGGACCTTGGACGGGTTCGCGCCCTCGACGTCGATCTTGTTGACGGCGACGACGATCGGCACGTCCGCGGCCTGGGCGTGGTTGAGCGCCTCGATGGTCTGCGGCATGACGCCGTCGTCGGCGGCGACGACGAGGATCGCGATGTCCGTGACCTTGGCACCACGGGCACGCATGGCGGTGAACGCCTCGTGGCCCGGGGTGTCGACGAAGGTGATGGCCCGCTCGACGCCCTCGTGCTCCTTGTGGATCTGGTAGGCGCCGATGTGCTGCGTGATGCCGCCGGCCTCTCCGGCCGCGACCTCCGCGTTGCGGATGGCGTCGAGGAGGCGCGTCTTGCCGTGGTCGACGTGACCCATGACGGTCACGACCGGCGGACGGGCCTGGAGGTCCTCGTCGTCCTCGCCCTCGATGCCCGTCTCCAGGTCGATGTTGAAGGAGTCGAAGAGCTCGCGCTCCTCCTCCTCCGGCGAGACCATGCGGATGTCGTAGCCGAGCTCGCCGCCGAGGAGACGGAAGGTGTCCTCGTCCAGGCTCTGCGTCGCCGTGGCCATCTCACCGAGGTGGAACAGCACGGTGACGAGCGCACCGGGGTTGGCGTCGATCTTGTCGGCGAAGTCGGACAGGCTCGCGCCCTGGCGGATCTGGATGACGGTGGTGCCGTCACCGCGGGGGACGCTGACGCCGCCGATCGACGGTGCCTGCATCTCCTCGAACTCGAGGCGCTTGGCGCGCTTGGACTTGCGGGCGCGACCGGGACGGCCACCACCGCGACCGAAGGCACCAGCGGTGCCACCGCGACCGGTGAAACCGCCGCCGCGACCGCCGCCGCCGGGACGACCGGCGAAGCCGCCGCCACCGCCCGGACCACCCGGACGGCCACCGGGACCACCGGGGCCGCCGGGACGGGCGCCACCGCGGGCGGGGCGCTCACCGGGACGGGCGACCGCGCTGCGGTCGGGCATCATGCCGGGGCTGGGACGCGGACCACCGGGGCGGGGACCACCGGGGCCGGCGGGGGCGCCACCGGCGGGACGGGGCCCACCGGGACGGCTCTGCGGACGCGGCATGCCCTGGCTCGGGGCGAACGGGTTGTTGCCCGGACGCGCAGCGGCCTCGCGCTGACGACCCATGCCCTGGCTGGGCGCGTAGGGGTTGTTGCCCGGGCGCGGGGCGCCGGGACGCGGGGGGCGGGCGCCACCCTGGCCGGCGCCACCCTCACGGGCGGCCGGAGCGACCGGAGCAGCCGGGGCCGCGGGCGCCGGGGCGCTCGGGGTCGGCGCCGGGGCGCTGGGGGCGGGAGCCGCAGGTCGCGACGGCGCCGGGGCGCTCGGAGCGGGTGCGGAGGCCGCGGGAGCCGCCGGCGCGGAGGCCGCCGGGGCAGCCGGTGCCGCGGCGGGAGCCGGAGCGGCCGGGGACGCGGGCGCAGCCGGAGCAGCGGGGGCGGCCGGGGCGGAAGCCGCCGGGGCAGCCGCGGCGGCCGGCTTGGCCGGGCCCGCCGGACGGGCCGGGGCCTTCTTGGCGGTCGACTCGGCCTTGCCGGAGTCGGCCGGGAACTTCTCGTTGTAGCGCCGGACCACCGGCGCCTCGATCGTCGAGCTGGCGCTCTTGACGTACTCGCCCATCTCGTTCAGGCGCTCGAGGACGATCTTGCTCGTCTCTCCGCGCTCCTTGGCGAGGGCGCTCACACGGACTTTAGACACATCTCTCCTGTCCAGGTCCGTGCCGTCTGGCCGGACCGTCGTTACAGCTGGGGGGTGCTCATCGCTGAGTACTCATCGGGTGCTCATCAGCGTCAAACCCGCTTCCGGTCGTGGTGCTCTACTGGCTGGTCGTTCGGTGGTTCCTGCGCGTGGGCCCTGACCCAGTCGTCGACCGCTGTGTGGTCGGTCGGCGTGCTGCTGCGCAGCGCGCGACCGAACGCCCGGCGGCGGACGGCGAGGTCGAGGCACGAGATGGTGGGGTGCAGCCATGCGCCGCGCCCCGGCCGAGCCCGCTCGGGATCGGGGACGAGGACCGTGAGGCCTCCGCCACCGGGTCCGAGGACCACTCGCAGGAGTGTCGACCGGCTATCCGCCCCACGACACCCGATGCACGTGCGCACCGGGCCGCGCGGCCGGAGTCCAGTCCGGTCGATCTCCACCAGTCTACCGCCTACGCGCGGTCGGGGGTGTCACCGGTTCCCGTGGAGGGCGCGGCGGCGGGCTCGATGTCGGGCCGGATGTCGATGCGCCAGCCGGTCAGCTTCGCCGCGAGGCGGGCGTTCTGGCCCTCGCGGCCGATCGCCAGGCTCAGCTGGTAGTCGGGGACGACGACGCGGGCCGAGCGCAGCTGGCGGTCGACGATCTCCACGGAGTTCACGCGCGCCGGCGACAGGGCCGCCGCGATGAAGGCCTGGGGGTCGTCGACGAAGTCGACGATGTCGATCTTCTCGCCGTGCAGCTCGCTCATCACGGCCCGCACGCGGGCGCCCATCGGGCCGATGCAGGCGCCCTTGGCGTTGAGCCCGGCGACCTTGGTGTGCACCGCGATCTTCGTGCGGTGCCCGGCCTCGCGGGCCAGGGCCTCGATCTGGACGCTGCCGTCGGCGATCTCGGGCACCTCGAGGGCGAAGAGCTTCTTCACGAGGTTCGGGTGGGTGCGCGACAGGCCGATCTGCGGGCCGCGGGGGCCGCGCTTGACCGACACGACGAAGCAGCGCAGCCGCTGGCCGTGCACGTACTGCTCCCCCGGCACCTGCTCGGCGAGCGGGAGGATCCCCTCGACCGTGCCGAAGTCGACGGTGACGTGCCGCGGGTCGGGGCTCTGCTGGATGATGCCGGCCACGATGTCGCCCTCGCGGCCCTTGAAGTCGCCGAGGATCGCGTCGTCCTCGATGTCGCGCAGCCGCTGCACGATGACCTGCCGCGCGGTGGCGGCGGCCACCCGGCCGAAGCCGGTGGGGGTGTCGTCGAACTCGGGGCCGAGCTCGCGGCGGGGGCGTGCCGGGTCGCCGTCCTCGTCGACCGCGCCCTCCTCGGGCTCGATCTCGTGCTCCTCGCGGGCCCAGATCACGACGTGTCCGGTCTTGCGGTCGAGCTCGGCGCGGGAGGAGCGGAAGTGCCCGTCGGTGCGCTGGTAGGCCAGGACGAGGGCCTGCTCGATCGCCGGGATCAGCACGTCGAGGGCGATCCCGCGCTCGCGCTCGATGGCGCGCAGTGCGGCCAGGTCGATGTCCATGCTCAGCTCTCCTTGCTCTCGTCGTGGCGGGCGAACTCCACCTGCACGACGGCCTTGCGGACGTCCGCGTAGGACACCGTCTCGGTACGGGCGGGTGTCTTGCGGGCCGCAGGGACCTCGATCGTGGCCTCGCTGAGGGAGGCGGCGGTGAGCCGGCCGATGACCTCGTCGTCGGCGCGGTGGAGCTCGAGGAGGCGGCCGACGTTGCGGCGGTAGTGTCGCGGTTCGGTGAGCGGGCGGCCGACCCCCGGCGAGGAGACCTCGAGGGTGTAGGGCTGCTCCCCCATCGCGTCGGACGCGTCGAGCGCGTCGCTGACGAGGCGGGTCGCGTCGGCGACCTCGTCGAGGGAGAGGGGCTCGGTGGCCTCGGTGACGACCTCGGGGTCGGTGCCCAGGTCGCGGTCCACGAGGATCCGGACGACGCGGCGGTGGCCCGCGGTGGTGACCGCGACGTCGTCGAGGACGAGTCCGCTGGCCGCGAGGGCCTGCTCGAGGACGGGGCGGATGTGCTCGGCGTTGGCCATGCTGGTGCCTCTCCTCTCTGCAGTTAGGTGTCGGCCGTGGGGCCGACGTCCCCACTCTAGGCCACCACCGAACCCGCCCCGAAACCCCGTGCGACGATGGGCGCATGCCGCAGCGAGGAGGGGACGTCGGCCGTCGCCGCGTGCTCACCGCCCTCCTCGGCGCGGCCCTGCTGCCCACCGCCGCGTGCGGGATCCGGCTCGAGGACGACGCCCCCCGGGTGCCCCTCGTGCCCACGCGGACCCCCCTCCCGGCCGAGGCCGCGCTCGTCGCGCTGATACGCGAGACGCTGGCCCTCGCCACCGCCGCGGCGGCCCTCGACGGCGACCTCGCGGCCGACATCGCGGCCGTGCACCGCCGCCAGCACACGGTGCTGCGCACCACCCTGTTGCGCCGCCAGGTGCCTGCGGCCTCCGTCGACGGGCCGGGTGCGGGGACCGCGAGCGCGAGCCCTTCGGCGTCTCCCTCCGCCTCCCCGACGACGTCGGCCGGCGCCGACGGCCGGACCGCCCTCGCGTCCGACGAGGCCGCAGCCGCGGCGTCCGCCGGGACGTTCGTCGACGTCGAGACCGACCTGCGCGCCACGGTGGCGGCCCTGCACGCCCAGCGCTACGCCGCCGCCACCCTGCTCGCCGGACGCACGCCCGACGTCCCCGCCGACCCGGTCGGCGGCGACACCGTGGCGCGAGCGGTCGCCCTCACGGAGGCGGCCATCTGGCTGCTCGAGGTCGTGAGCGCCCGGTCGCAGGCGCGCCAGCGCGACCGGTCCGACGCGACCCTCGTCGTGCTGCGCGGGCTGCGCACCGACCAGCTCGCCGGCGGCGCGCGATCCGAGTCAGCGCTGGGCCACCCCCTGCCGTTCGCCGTGAAGACCGCCGCGGATGCCGCGCGCCTGGCGCGCGAGGTCCTCTCCGCACTGCGGGCCGACCTCGGCGCCCTCCTCGCCCCGCTCGTCGCCGAGCACGCGGGTGCCGGGCTCGCCGCCGGCGTGCGGTGGCTCGGCACGGTGGAGGTCGAGGCCCACCGCTGGGGCGTCGACCTCGAGCCGTTCCCCGGGCTGGCCTGACCCGTGACGCAGGTCCCCGTGGTCCCGGCCGACTGGCTGGCGTGGATCTCGCGGCTCCCGGCCGAGGGTGGCCCCTCGGGTGCCGAGTGGGCCACGCAGGCCCAGCGGCTCCTGGCGAGCGCCTTCGAGCGGTGGGACCTCGTGCCCGACGGTCCGCTGCGCACCGGGTGGACGGCCGTCGTGGCGCCCGTGCTGCGCGACGGGGAGCCGCTGGCCCTCAAGGTCGTGCGCCGCAGCGTCGACACCGACGGCGAACCGCTGGCGCTGCGGCTGTGGGGCGGCGACGGGGCGGTGCGCCTCGTGGCCGCGTTGCCGTCGGACGGGTTGCTCCTGCTCGAGCGGCTCGACGCCGAGACCGACCTGCGATCCCTCGACAGCGACGCCGGGTGCGAGGTCATCGGCGGGCTCCTCGCCCGGTTGCACCGGCCGGCCCCCGCGGCACTGCCCCCGGTGGGCCCGTGGGCGGGCGGCTGGCTCGCCGAGGCGGCCCAGCGCGACGCCCTCCCGCGCCGGCTGGTGGCGCGGTGCACCGGGCTGCTCGCCGAGCTGTCGAGCGACCCGTCCGCCGACGCGACCCTCGTGCACGGGGACCTCCACTACGAGAACGTCCTCGCCGGGTCGCGGGAGCCGTGGCTCGCCATCGACCCGCAGCCGCGGGCCGGCCACCCGGGCTGGGACCTGCACGCCGTGCTGCGCAACCGTCGCGACGAGCTGGGCACGGGAGCGGCGCTGCGCTGGTCGGTGCGCCGCCGCCTCGAGGTCTGGTGCGACGCCGCCGGGGTGGACGAGGACGTCGCCCGCTGGTGGACCATCGTCCGCTGCGGCGTCGAGGCCGTGTGGGCCCTCGACGACGACAACGCCGAGGAGGTCTCGTTCAGCATCGCCCTCGCCAAGGCCCTCGACGAGTGACGCGACCGGTGCGCCGTCAGCCGTGACGCCTACGGTGGGGTGATGCCGAACCGGCTCGCCGCCTCCCTGTCCCCCTACCTCCTCCAGCACGCCGACAACCCGGTCGACTGGTGGGAGTGGGGCGACGACGCGTTCGCCGAGGCCCGACGACGCGACGTCCCGGTCCTCCTCTCGGTCGGCTACGCCGCCTGCCACTGGTGCCACGTCATGGCGCACGAGTGCTTCGAGGACGACGAGGTGGCCGCGGCCGTGAACGCCGGCTTCGTCGCCGTGAAGGTCGACCGCGAGGAGCGCCCTGACGTCGACGCCGTGTACATGGCCGCGACGACCGCCCTCACCGGCGCCGGTGGCTGGCCGATGACGTGCCTGCTCACCACCGACGGCGACCCGTTCTTCGCCGGCACCTACCTGCCCAAGCCGCAGCTGATGCAGCTGCTCGCCCAGGCCGACCACCTCTGGCGCACCGACCGCGAGCGGGTCCTCGCCTCCGGGGCCAATGTGGCGGCCCGGCTGCGGGAGGTCACAGCACCCCCGGCGCCGAGCGTGGTCGACGCCGCGGTGTGCGACACCGCCGTCCGGCGCCTGCGCGGCGAGCACGACGACGCCCGCGGCGGCTTCGGCAGCGCCCCGAAGTTCCCGCCGTCCTCGGTCCTGGAGTTCCTGCTGCGCCACCACGCCCGCACCGGCGACGCCGACGCCCTCGCGATGGTGCGGGCCACGGCGTCGGCGATGGCCCGAGGCGGGATGTACGACCAGCTGGCCGGCGGCTTCGCGCGGTACAGCGTCGACGCCGCGTGGGTCGTGCCGCACTTCGAGAAGATGCTCTACGACAACGCCCAGCTGCTGCGGGTCTACCTCCACCTCTGGCGGGCCACCGGTGACCCGCTCGCCCGGCGCGTGGCCGAGGAGACCGCCGACTTCCTCGTCCGCGACCTCGGCACCCCCGAGGGGGCGCTCGCCTCGGCCCTCGACGCCGACACGGTCGTGGACGGCCACTCCCACGAAGGGCTGACCTACGCCTGGACGCCGGCCCAGCTGGTGGACGTGCTGGGGGCGGACGACGGGGCGCGCGCAGCCGACCTGCTGTCGGTGACGGCGTCCGGGACCTTCGAGGAGGGTGTGTCCACCCTCCAGCGGCGCACCGACCCCGACGACGAGGCGTGGTGGGAGGACGTGCGCTCGCGCCTCCTCGCGGCCCGTGGCACCCGGCCGCAGCCGGCGCGCGACGACAAGGTCGTCACGGCGTGGAACGGCCTGGCGGTGGCCGGGCTCGCGGAGGCGGGCGTCCTCCTCGACCGGCCCGACCTCCTCGACGCGGCCCGCGCGGCGGCGGCCTTCGTCCTGGCCACCCACGTCGTCGACGGCCGGCTGCGCCGGACCTCGCGGGGAGGGAGGGTGGGTGCGGCCCCGGCCGTCCTCGACGACCACGCCGACCTCGCCGAGGGTCTCCTCGCGCTGTACCAGGCGAGCGGCGACGCCTCCTGGCTCGCTGGCGCCGAGCGCCTCCTCGACGACGCGCTGGCGCTCTTCGTCGACGGCGACGGGACGCTGCACGACACCGCGCACGACGCGTCCGCCCTCTTCGCGCGTCCCGCTGCCCGCACCGACCTCGCGGAACCGAGCGGTGCGTCGGCCCTGGCCGGGGCCCTGCTGACGCTGTCCTCGCTCACGGGGTCGGTGCGGCACCGTGAGGCCGCGGGCCGGGCCCTCGACGCGTGCGGTGCCGTGGCGGCGCAGGACCCGCGGTTCGGCGGATGGACCCTGGCCGTCGCCGAGGCGGTGCTCGCCGGACCGCTGCAGGTGGCCGTCGTGGGCGACGGGTCGCAGGCTGAGTCGTTGCTCGCGGTGGTCAGGGCGTCGACGTCACCGGGGCTGGTGCTGGCTCACGGCGCGCCGGACGCGCGCGGCGTGGCGCTGCTCGCGAACCGTCCACTGCTGCAGGGGAACCCGGCCGCCTACGTGTGCCGTGGGTTCGTGTGCGACCGGCCCGTGGGGTCGCCGGAGGAGCTGCGCGCCCTCGTGCGCTGAGGCGTGCCCTCGGCACGGCCGCCTGGTGACGGCCGTGCCGAGGGGGACCGCGGTGGTGCGTGGCCGTCGCACGACAGCCACGCACCACCGCTGTTCACGCCCCGTACGGATGCCGAGAGGCACAGAGGAAAGACGTCCCCGACCGGGCGTGCGTCCCGGTGGGGTCGCCGCCTTCTCGGCATCCGCCAGCACCAGCGGGCGCGAGCCGCCCCCGAGGGGATTGCGGGCACCACAGAGGAGCTGTGGGCGCGCACTCCGTGAGGAGCGCACGTCCGATCGCCCGATCGCTCGGGCGGCCGATCATGTTAGGCCGGGGGCACGCAGAACTCAGCGTTGGCGTTGCCGCTGGGAATGTTGTCCGACTTGAGCGGGGTGATCTGGACCGGACCACCGTCGATCGAGAAGTGCACCAAAAGGTTCACGGTGCACGAGTCGGTGTCGAGGAGGTACACGGTGAAGGTGCCGTTCTCGGTCAGGCACGGCCCATCTGCCGATCCCGGGGCGCTGCCGGAGGGCACGAAGACCAAGGTCCCGTTGTCCTGCCCGTTGCCGAGCGTCACATCCGTGACGCAGATGCTCGAGGTGGGGTTGATACAGCCCGTCGGGTCGCTGACCTGGACGATGACCTTCATGTTCTTGACGCTGCCTGCACAGCACTTCTTCGAGTCACCGGTGGCTGTGAACGTTGGCACACACGGCGTTCCGCTGGCCGATGCGAGGGGCGCTGCGGCCCCGACGGCGATGACGGGAACAGCCCAGGCTGCTCCGGTTGCGATGGTGCGGCGGCTCGGCCGACGCACCTCAATCCCCTGCGATTGAGACATGGCACTACCTATTGGCTCAACGTCGCGCTCCCCTGCTGAAACCCGACTGAGTCCTCGAAGAGTAGCAGCGCTGCACTACCACTGCGCAAGGGTTTACATTTTCCGTTCGAACGAAGAATGTCCAGTTGGCACGGCGTGTCGCCCGAACCACCGAGGCCCCACTTCTCGTGGTCAGGACGCGAGGATCCGGTAGGCCGTGTCGCGGGAGGCCATCAGCCGGCCGGCGCGCGCGGCATCGACCCACGCCGCGGTCGCCCAGACGTCCGCCCACAGCAGGTCGGGACCGACCACGGTGACCGACCCCGGGCGCGAGATCCCTTCTCCTGAAGCCGGATCCACGATGTGGGCGCCGCGCCGGGCGGCACCCGACGTCGCCACCCCGCCCCGCCGGACCTCGACGACCTCCCGGACCCGGCTCGCGTCATCCGGGTCCTCGACACCGATGCGCCAGGGCGACGGGTCGTCGGTCGCGCCCGGCCCGACCCCCACCGTGACGTCTCCCCCGGCCCCGACGGCGTACGAGACGCCCGGCACGACATCGAGGTGAGCGGCGGCGCCCGCGACCGCCCAGCCCTTCACCAGGCCCGTGGGGTCGAAGACCGTGCGCCCGCCGGGGCGGTGCCGCCAGGCCGCGAACAGGCCGTCGGTGCGGTCCTCGGCCTCGAGGCAGAGCTCCGCGACGTCGGCCACCCAAGGGTGCAGCGCGTCGGGGTCGGTCGCCTCGCCGTGCTGCAGGCGCAGCAGGTCGCTGTCGGCCCGCCAGGTGCTGAGGACGGCGTCGACGCGGCGCAGGTGCGAGAACACGCGCGCCACCGCCGCCTCGACCACCTCCCGCTGCGGGTCGACCGCCCGGACGTGGACGCTCACGGAGGTCCCCATGACGTCCTGCACCCACGCGCGTCGCGTCGGTGCCGTCGCCACGGGTGCCCCCGGGATCGCCAGGCGGGTCACGGGTTGGCCTGGTCCAGGGCCGACTGGAGGGAGCCGATGTAGCCCTCGGAGGTGTAGGTGGCGCCGGAGACCATGTCGATGTCGGCGCTCTGGGTGGACACGGCCTCCTCGTTGAGGATGGGGACCGCGCGGCTGTTGATCTCCTGGTCCTTGTGGTCGTTCCACGGGACCTGGACCACCTTGGCGGCGGTGACCTTCCCGTCGGTGACGGTGATCTCGACCTGGACGTCGCCGTAGCGGGTGCCGACGGCGTCGCCGGTGTAGGCCTTCGCGCCCGACGACGGCGTCGTGGCCGTCGAGCCGCTGGAGTCCGTCGAGCCGCTCGACGAGTCCGTCGACCCCGACGAGTCCGTCGAGCCCGTGGCGTCAGACGAGCTCGTCCCCGACGAGTCGGTGGTGCTGCCGGACGAGTCGGTCGACCCCGAGGCCCCGTTGGCGCCCTGGGCGACGACGCTCGTGGCCGCGGTGGCGTTGGTCGAGGTGTGGTAGCTGAAGAGGAGCACCAGGGCCGAGACGGTGCTGGCGATCCAGAGGGTGATGCGGCGCATGGGGTCCTCCGATGGGGACGTGGGCGAGAGGGGTGGTCGGGAGGTCGGTCGTCAGTAGGCGAAGCGCTCGAGGTGGACGGCCGCGGGATCGGCGCCGGCCGCGACCGCGGCGTCGCGCACGGCGGTCATCCAGCCGTCGGCCCCGCAGACGAACACGTCGTGGTCCGCGAGGTCGGGCACGACCTGGAGCAGCGCCTCGACATCCGTGAGGTGGCGCGCCTGCTGCGGCAGCCAGCTCGCGCGGTCGGCGATTCGGTGGCCCTCCACGAGGAGGTAGCGGGCGCCGCGCGCCGCGGCGACCGCGGCGAGCTCGTCGGCGAGGACTGCCTCCGCCGCCGACCGCACCCGGTGGACGACCGTGACGTCGCCGGGCTGCTGCTCGAGGTCCTCCAGCAGGGCCCGCAGCGGCGTGATGCCGATGCCCGACCCCATGAGGAGCACCTTGCGGTGGGTCCGGACACCGGCGTGGAGGCGCCCGTACGGTCCCTCGAGCAGCACCCGGGTCCCCGGGGCGAGGGTGACCAGCCGCGCTGACCCGTCACCCACGTGGGCCGCGGTGAAGCGCAGGGTGCGGCCGTCGGGGGCGGCGGAGATCGAGTATGGGTGGGCGCGCGACCATCCGGCGCCGTCGAGGAAGCGCCACTGGAAGAACTGGCCGGCGCGGGCGGGCAGGCGGTGCAGACGGGAGCCGGCGACCGTCACCGTGGTGACCTCCGGTGCGTCGGACCGCACGTCGACGACGCGCACCGGCGCGGCCAGCGAGCGCCACAGCGGCAGCCCGACGCGGAAGACGAGGAACGACCCGGCGGCGAGCGCCCACAGCGACCACCAGAAGACGGTGGCGGTGCGCGAGTCGAGGAACTCGGCGCCGGTCCAGAGCTGGTGCGGCAGGGCCAGTCCGGCGCCCAGGTAGCCGTAGAGGTGGATCAGGTGCCACGACTCGTAGCGCAGGCGGCGGCGGGCGCGCTTCACGGAGGTGACGACGACCATCACCAGGGCCACGGTGCCCGCGGTCGCCAGCAGCATGCCCGGGTAGTCGAGGACGAGGTCGACGAGGGTGCCCCAGATGCCTGCCGAGGTCCCGGCCGCGTAGCCGAGGGTGATGAGGACGATGTGCGCGACGAGGAGGGTGAAGGAGGTGAACCCGACGAGCCGGTGCACCCGGGCCAGGCCGTCCTGGCCCCAGGCCTGCTCCACCCACGGCACCCGGGCCATGAGGGTCACCTGGACCAGGAGCAGCGCCGAGGCGACGAGACCGGTGAGCCGGCCGGTCGAGGTCAGCGCCTCGGCGACGGTCCCGAGCTCACCGAGGCCTCCCCCGGCCACCCACAGGGCCATGACGACGAGGACGACGGCCCAGCCGGCGACGAGGGTCGCGTCGCGCCACCAGCGCGGCACCGGTCCGCGGCGGAGGGCCCGCGGAGCGGGTGCCGCGGAGGTCGCGATGGTGTGGGGCGAGGGAGCCGTCGTCGTGGTCACGTCACCCAGATTCGGCGGGCCCGCTGTGGGGTCGCTGTGCCCGTCATCGGTGTCGGCGGTGAGGATGTGGAAACGGTTCCGCATCTCCGACACAATGCGCACTGTGAGTGCACCGGTGCCACCGCCTTCGTCGACCGCGGTCGCCGCGCCCGAGTCCGCCCCGCGGGGGGTGCACGACCGCGAGACGATGATCGAGGCGCGGGTCGAGCGGTGGCGCCCCGACCTCGTCGGCGGGCTCTCCCTCCTCTACGGCGAGGAGCGCGCGCCGGCCCTCGCCGACGACCTCGTCGCCCTCGCGAGGGCGGCCTACGACGCCCGCTCGGACCGGCTGCACCGCCGCGACCTCGAGCGGCTGCTGCGCCCCGACTGGCTGCAGGACCCGGGGCTCGTCGGGTACGCCGCCTACACCGAGCGCTTCGCCGGCGACCTGCGCGGGGTCGCCGACCGCCTCCCCTACCTGCGCGAGCTGGGGGTCGGCTACCTGCACCTCATGCCGCTCCTGCGACCGCGCGAGGGCGACAGCGACGGCGGCTACGCCGTGGCCGACTACCGCGCGGTGCGCCCCGACCTCGGCACGATGGACGACCTCGAGGCGCTGGCCGAGGAGCTCCACGACGCCGGGGTGAGCCTCGTCCTCGACCTCGTCCTCAACCACGTGGCGCGCGAGCACGAGTGGGCCGAGAAGGCCCGCGCCGGCGACCCCGTGTACCGCGACTACTTCCACGTGTTCCCGAACCGGACGATGCCCGACGCCTACGAGCGCAGCCTGCCCGAGGTCTTCCCCGACTTCGCGCCGGGCAACTTCACCTGGGACGACGAGGTGTCGGGCTGGGTGTGGACGACGTTCAACGAGTTCCAGTGGGACGTCAACTGGTCGAACCCGGCGGTCCTCACCGAGTACGCGGGCATCATCCTCGACCTCGCCAACCGCGGGGTCGACGTGCTGCGGCTCGACGCCATCGCCTTCATGTGGAAGCGCCTCGGCACCGACTGCCAGGGCGAGCCCGAGGTCCACGCCATCACCCAGGTGCTGCGGGCGGTGACCCGGATCGCGTGCCCGGCGGTGGCGTTCAAGGCCGAGGCGATCGTCGCCCCCACCAAGCTGCTCGCCTACCTCGGTGCGGGGTCGTACTCGGGCAAGGTCAGCGACCTCGCGTACCACAACAGCCTCATGGTGCAGGTGTGGTCGATGCTCGCCTCGAAGGACGTGCGCCTCGCCGCCCACACCCTCAGCCACCTTCCGCCGAAGCCGCCGAGCGCCACCTGGCTCACCTACCTGCGCTGCCACGACGACATCGGCTGGGCGATCATGGACGAGGACGCGTGGGCCCTCGGGGTCACCGGGCCGGGCCACCGCCAGTTCCTCGCCCGGTGGTACGCCGGCGACTTCCCCGGCTCCCCCGCGCGAGGGCTGGTCTTCCAGCACAACCCGGCCACCGGCGACATGCGCACGAGCGGGGCCGCGGCCTCCCTCGTCGGGCTCGAGTCCGCGACCACCCCGGAGGAGGTCGACCTCGCCGTCGCGGCGCTGCGCCTGGCCCACGCCCTCGTCATCGGGTGGGGTGGCATCCCCGTCATCTGGAGCGGTGACGAGCTCGGCCAGACCAACGACCCCCACTGGGCCGACGAGCCCGGCCACCAGGACGACAACCGCTGGGCCCACCGGCCGCGCCTCGACGACGACGCCGTGGCGCACCGGCACGACCCGGCCACCGTCGCCGGGCGGGTGTTCGAGGACGTCGTCGAGCTCGTGCGGGCGCGGGCGTCGCTCCCCCACCTCCACGGGTCGGTCGAGACGCGGATCGGTCCGGTCGACGACCCCGGCGTGCTCGTGACGGTGCGCGAGCACCCGGTCGGTCGGTTCGTCGGCGTCTACAACGTCACGCCCGAGCCGCGGCCCTGGTACGACCACCGGCTGCACGCGCTCGGCGTGGCGGACGCGCACGACGCCATCACCGGCGCGGAGCTGCCCTGGAGCCACGGCACCGTGGTCCTCCCGCCCTACGGCGTCCTCTGGCTGACCACCCCCACCCCCTGACCCCCCCTTCCCCGAACGTGTGTGAACACGCTCGTGTTCTCGGGCGAGTTCACACACGATGGCCGAGGCCCTGACGGACCTGCCCCATCACCGCGGGTTCCTCGAGCCGAAGCGCGAGGAGATCGAAGCGCAGGACCCGGTCGCCACCGAGCGTGACCGCGTTCTGGCGGAGGTTGTCGGCCGTCAGGGCCAAGCCCCAGCGGTGACCCGAGCCGTCGATCTCCACGACGAGATCCACCCCGTCCCAGCGTACGTCGAGGTAGATCCGTCCTCGGGGTCCTCGTCGCACCACCTGTCGATCGGGTTCGGGGATGCCATGGCGTCGGCACATCCCCGCGAAGTCCAGCTCTCCCAGTGAATGGGCTCCTGCGCAGACATCGAGCACGACCTGTCGGATGAAGGGTCGCCGCCCCCTGACACGGACGAGCGTCGCCGCTCGCAGCAACTGGGCGGGAACGACGATCCGCTGTTGGACCGACATCGCCAGGATGAGGGCGGCCTGCCGGTCGCTGGAGGCCCAGCCTGCCGCTCGGATCGCGGCGACCTCGGAGCGGGTTCTGGGCAAGCGGCCTTGCCCAAGGCCCTCGTCTTCGAGCCGACGCACGCGATGCACCCTCACCCCGTCGACCGCGGGGCACCTCGAGTTGCGGGTCACGGACACGTGCACCAGTGGTTCGGCGAAGCCGGTGAGCCCGGCCGCGAGCAGGCTGCTCACGCCGTCGAGGGTCGCGACCTCGTGCCCGACTTCCCACACGCCGCGCGCCAGCTGGGCCACAGCCGGCAGTGGCCCCCGGTGCACGGCGATGGTGTGGGCTCCGTGCACCGCCCACCGCAGTCCAGCGACCTCTCGGGCGACGGCGTTCCTGTCGACGCCCAGGCGTGCGAGGTCGCGCCGTGAGACGACGCCACCGTGTCCCCCGGCGAGATCCTCGATGCGGCGACGAACGGCATCTCGCACGTCGCCAGACTGCTCCGATCCGGCCGAGCCCCGACGCGGTCATCCACAGCCCCGCGAACGTGTGTGTACTCGCCGCGATATCCGGGCGAGTTCACACACGTTCGGCGTCACCAGAGGCCGGCGAGGTCGCCGCCGATCCGGATGACGAACGCGCCGACGATGACGACGAAGACGGCCCGCACGAACCCGCTGCCGAAGCGCACCGCCGTGCGGGCACCGACCCAGCCGCCGACGAGGTTCGCCGCCGCCATCACGGCCCCGACCTTCCACACCACGTGCCCGCCCGGCACGAACACCGTCAGCGCGCCGAGGTTGGTGGCGAAGTTGGCGATCTTGGCCTTGGCGCTCGCCTCGAGGAACGCGTAGCCCATGAGCCCGACGAGCGCGAACACCATGAACGACCCCGTCCCCGGCCCCAGCGCCCCGTCGTAGACCCCGATGACGAAGCCGGTCAGCATCGCCGTGACGGTGTGCCGGTGGCCCGACCAGCGCAGCTGCGTGGCCTCGCCCAGCGACGGCCGCAGTAGCGTGTAGGCCCCCACCGCGACGAGCAGCACGAGGATCACCGGGTTGAACAGCGCCTTGGGGATGTGCAGCCCGATGAGCGCGCCGCCGATCGCCCCCACGTAGGCGACGAGCGCCATCGGCAGGGCGGTGCGCAGGTCGGGCCGCACCCGCCGCCAGTACGTCAGCGACGCCGTGGCGGTCCCCCACACCGAGCCGAACTTGTTCGTCGCGAGCACCTGCGCCGGCGTCGCCCCGGGCAGCCCGAGGAGGAGGGCCGGCAGCTGGATGAGGCCGCCTCCCCCGACGACCGCGTCGACCCACCCGGCGACGAACCCCGCCAGCCCGAGGAGGAGGACGACCTCGAGGGTCGGGTCGGTCACGACGCGGGGGGCGAGCCGTCGGTCGCGCCCCGCCAGGCGTCGACCACGGCGAGGACGTCGAGCAGCTCGTGCGCCCGCGCGTCCGGCTCGGCCGACACCTCGACCCGCTGCGACTGCGGGATGTCGCTGTGCGGCACCAGGATCGCGCGCATCCCGACCTGCTGCGGCCCGTGGACGTCCTCGAAGAGCCGGTCACCGACGTACACCGACCGCGACGGCTCGACCCCGAGGGCGCGGCACACCGCACGGAACGCCTCGGGGTGCGGCTTCACGTGGTCGATCTCGCTGGAGTACACGTCGGCGTCGATGAGGTCGAGGACACCGTCGCGCTCGAAGATGCCGCGGTGGTACTCGCGTGACCAGATGGTGTTCGACAGCACGCCGACCTTGATCCCCCTGTCGCGCAACGCCTCCCAGAGCGGACGCACCTGCGGGTCGGTGAAGGTGTGCGGCTCCCAGTACCCCTGGTACGCCGCGAGGGCGAGGTGGTGCCGGTCGTGCTCGGCGTCGACCCCGGCCTCGTCGAGGATGTCGGCGAGCGCCGCGCTGCGGTGGTCGTCGCGGCCGCGGCGCCACGCCGCGCTCTCCACCTCGAGAATGCGGTCGGCGAGCCGGTGCGCCTCGGCCAGGTCGTCCTCCGAGACCTCGGACGAGCCGAACGGCACCCCGTGCACCTCCCGGGCGAAGACGCGCCACTGCTCCGGGAGGTCGACGTCGTGCCAGGGCGTCAGCGTGCCGCCCCAGTCGAAGACGACGGCGTCGACGCCGCCCGTCACGCGCGGCCGATCTCGGCGAGGATCTCCTGCACCGCACCGGCCACGGCGACCTCGCGCCGCTCGCCCGAGCGACGGTCCTTGACCTCGATGGTGCCGTCGGCGAGGCCGCGGCCCACGACGACGATCGTCGGCACACCGATGAGCTCGGCGTCCTTGAACTTCACGCCGGGGCTGGCCTGGCGGCGGTCGTCGAGGAGCACGTCGACCCCGCGCGCCTCGAGCTCGCGGGTGAGCTCCTCGGCGTAGATGGCGACGGCCTCGTCCTTGCCCGTGGCCACGAGGTGCACGTCGAACGGCGCGAGGGCGCGCGGCCACACCAGGCCGAGCTCGTCGTGGTTGCCCTCGGCCACGCACGCGACGGCACGGGACACCCCGACGCCGTAGCTGCCCATGATGACGGTGCGCAGCTTGCCGTTCTCGTCGAGGACCTTGAGGTCGAGCGCCTCCGCGTACTTGGTGCCGAGCTGGAAGATGTGCCCCATCTCGATGCCGCGCGCCGACTCCAGGCCGTGGCCGCACGAAGGGCAGGCGTCGCCGTCGCGGACCTCCGCGGCCTCGATGGTGCCGTCGGCGGTGAAGTCGCGCCCGGCCACGAGGTCGATGACGTGGCGCCCGCTCTCGTCGGCGCCGGTCACCCACGCGGTGCCCTCGGAGACCCGCGGGTCGAGGAGGTAGCGGATGCCGGTGCTCTTCTCGAGGCCGAGCGCACCGGGGCCGATGTAGCCCTTGGCCAGCGTCGGGTAGCGGGCGAAGTCCTTCTCGTCGAACGCCTCGACGCGGGCCGGCTCGACCTGCGCGCCGAGCCGCTTCTCGTCGACGTCGCGGTCGCCGGCGAGTCCGATGGCCAGCGGCTCGCGCGTGCCGTCGGGGTGCACGAGCATGACGACGACGTTCTTCAGCGTGTCGGCGGCGGTCCACTCACGCCCGTCCTCGCGCGCGAAGGCCGCGTTGAGGTGGTTGACCAGCGTCTCGATGGTCGGGGTGTCGGGGGTGTCCTCGACGTGCGCGGCGGGGGTGCCGGACGCGTCGACGGCGTCGGGGACCGGCACGCGGACGGCCTCGACGTTGGCGGCGAACCCGCAGTTGGTGCAGCGGACGTAGGTGTCCTCGCCGTTCTCGGCGGTCGCGAGGAACTCCTCGGACTTCGAGCCGCCCATCGCCCCCGCCATCGCCTGGACGATGACGTAGTGGAAGCCGAGCCGGTCGAAGATCCGGACGTAGGCGTCGCGGTGCAGCTGGTAGCTCTTGTCGAGGCCGGCCTCGTCGATGTCGAAGGAGTAGCTGTCCTTCATCACGAACTCGCGCCCGCGCAGCACGCCGGCGCGCGGCCTCGCCTCGTCGCGGTACTTCGTCTGGATCTGGTAGATCGACAGCGGCAGGTCCTTGTACGAGGAGTACAGGTCCTTGACGGTGAGGGTGAACATCTCCTCGTGCGTCGGGCCGAGGAGGTAGTCGGCGCCCTTGCGGTCCTGGAGACGGAAGACGTTGTCGCCGTACTCCTGCCAGCGGCCGCTCGCCTCGTAGGGCTCGCGCGGCAGCAGGGCGGGGAAGAGCAGCTCCTGGGAGCCGATGGCGTCCATCTCCTGGCGCACGATCGTCTCGACGCGGCGCAGCACCTTCAGGCCGAGCGGGAGCCAGGTGTAGATGCCGGGGCTCACCCGTCGGATGTAGCCCGCCCGGACGAGGAGCTGGTGGCTCGGGACCTCGGCGTCCGCCGGGTTCTCGCGAAGGGTTCGCAGGAACAGGGTCGACATGCGCATGGCCACGGGAAGGCTCCGTCGGTGGTGGGGTGGTGAACCCGCCAAGGATAACGACGCGCCGGGCCGGCCAGCGCCCCGGTTCCGGCTCAGCCCTGGGGCAGGCCCAGGTCGTTGCGGTAGGCCCGGATGCCGGAGATCCGCCCGTCGCGGACGGTGAACAAGTGGCACACCATGCTCACGAGGTCGCGGCCGTCGTGGTGGAGGGTCGAGCGCTGCTCGACGAGGACGTCCTCCCCGGCGAGGACGACGTTGACGTCCTCGGTGGTCAGGCTGGTCGCCGTGTTGATGGGCGCGCGCAGCCGTTCGAGGATCTCGTCGGCCGAGCGGTGCACGACGCGCCAGGGGTCGTGGCCCCAGGCGGCGGCGAGCTGGATGGTGGCGTCGGGGTGGAAGTAGGCGCGCACGGCCTCGAAGTCCTGCGCGTCTCGGCTCGTCCGGGCCTGCTGCGCCGCCGCGAGGTAGCCGGTGACGAGCGTGACGGGGTCGGACGCCTCCTGCACCATCTCGCGATCGTCCCACCGCCGGCCCGCGCTGGCCAGCCGGAGGTCAGCGCACGGTCTCCTCGTAGCGCGCCCTCAGCCCGGCGTCGCGGAACCCGACCCGGAGGTAGAGGTCGTGCGCCGCGTTGTCGACGTTCACGGTGAGCCAGGCCTGCTCGCAGCCAACCTTGCGCAGCGCCCGCAGCGAGCGCACCACGAGGTGCGCACCGAGGCCGCGGCCCCGCCACGCGGGGACCACGCCGACCTGGTCGATCCAGTCGTCGAGCAGCGTGACGAACCCGACCGGCGTGCCCGCGGCGTCGAGGACGACCCGCGAGGCCGTGGGCCGGAACCCCTCCTCCTCGGCGACGTCGCCCACCCACTCCTCGAGGGGCGGGTCGGGGAAGCCCGGCCGGTCGGAGAAGGAGCGGCGGTAGGCCTCGTGGAAGAGCGGCGCGGTCTCGTCGGTCCAGCGCTCGGAGGTCAGGCCCGCGGGTCGCTTGATCCTGGGCACGTCGACGAGGTCGTGGCGCATCACGTGCTCGGCGAACGTGCGCACCAGGCCGAGCTCGGTCACCAGCGCGTCCCACTCGGGCGAGGTGGTCTCCACCGCGACGCGCAGCAGCGAGCCCCCGGACCGTTCGCGGCACCAGGCGACGAGGGCGTGCCCGAGCCCCTGCCCGCGGGCCGACGGGTGCACCAGGCCGGCCGCGGTGCGGTGGCCCGTCCCGTCGACGAACACCGACGCCGCGGCGATGACGTCCCCGGTCTCGTCGGTGCCGACGATCCCCGGTCCCTGGAGGAAGTAGCGGCGCAGCATCGGCTCGCCCGCGAGGTGCGGGAGCCCACCGTCGCGCTCGAGGCAGCAGGCGGCCAGGTGGTGCACCAGGGACAGGTCGTCCTCGGTGAGCGGGCGCCACACCGGCGTGGACACGAGCGCGGTCCCTCAGCGACCGGTGGCGCGCAGCGCCGTCCGGATGAGCGGCCACTGCAGCGGGAGCCGCGCGACCGTGGCGGCGAAGGTCGCCCGCGACCCGGTGTCGCCGCGGCGGGCCGCCCGCTTGCCGTGGTCGACGCTCATCTGCACGTTGGCCGGGAACACCCCCACGAGCAGCGCGGCCGACGCCCAGCCTGCCGCCTTTCGCGTCGACGGCACCAGCAGCCCTGCGGCGCAGGCGATCTCCAGAACCCCGCTCGCGTGGACCAGCAGCCGCTTGCGGGGCAGGACGTGAGGGACCATCCCCTCGTAGACCTCCGGGCGCACGAGGTGGATGACGCCGGAGGTCGCGAGGATCGTCGCGAGCCCGGCGACGTCACGGGTCAGGGGCGGTGCGGGGGCCATGCCTGATCCAACCACCCGCGGCGAGCCCGCTTCGACCACCGGGCGGCGAAGGTCAGAGCAGGACGGTGGTGAAGTCGCCGACCTCGCGGAAGCCGAGCCGCTCGTAGGTCGCGCGCGCGGCCGCGTTGAAGTCGTTGACGTACAGCGACACCATCGGCGCCTGGCCGACCATCACCTGCTCGACCACGCTCGCGAGCATCGGCACGGCCAGCCCCTGGCCGCGCAGGCGGGGCGCGAGCCAGACACCCTGCAGCTGGGCGCACCCGAGCGCCAGGCTGCCGACGTCGGTCTTGAAGACGACCTCACCGTCCTCGATGACGACGTACGTGTGCCCGCGGGCGGCGAGCGCCGACAGGGACGCCCGGTAGCCGCGGTCGCTCCCCCGGTACGGCGGGTAGCCGATCTCGGCGGTGAACATGTGCTCGGCCGCCGGGAGGACGAGGTCGACCTCGTCGGGACGGGCGGGGCGCACACGGGGGTCGAGCTCGACCCCGAGGCTCGACGGGGGCCGGTCGGCGGCGAGGAGGGGCTGGCGCGAGCGCAGCGCTCGCGCCGGTCCCCAGTACGGCGAGAGGTGCCGCCAGAGGCCCTCGACCTCCTCGCGGGGACCGAAGACCGAGGCGCAGCGACCGCGCCAGCGACGGACCCGCTCGGCGAACGCGGGGCGGCTCTCCTCGGTGGTGCCCACCGGCACGACGTTGGCGCTGGCCCAGCACAGCGAGGTCAGCTCGCCGTCCACCCGGTGCCCGAGGACGCTCGTCAAGGAACCGGTGCGCGCCCCCTCGACGACCCGGGCCGCGACGAAGACGCCGCGCGGGAGGTCGCGGGCGCACACGGCGAGGGCCTCGTCACGGTCGGCGAGCGACAGGGGACGAACCGGGGAGCGCGTGCGCAGCACCCCACCAGCCTAGGGCCCGCGCCCTCCCCCACCCGTCCGACGGCGGTTTTCGCAAGGCGCCCACGGCCTCGCACCTCCCACCCGTCGTGACCAGGGGGGAGGTGCGGGGGTCCGCGGACACACGAGCGAGCGGTCGGTCGGCCCGCGTCAGGCGAGGACGCCCACCGGCCCTGCCGGTTGCGTGGCCGGCTCGGCCGCCATCGACGGACGCCACTTCCTCACCAGCTCGCGGGCCGCCAGACCCTCGACGGCCAGGCACGCCAGCATCACCGCGACGCCGGCCCACTGCCGCAGTGACAGCGCACCGCCCGGCTCGAGCGCCACGAGGACCACGACGAGGCCGACCAGGGCCACGCCCGGCACGGCGAGCCAGCGGCGGCGGTCGGCGATCATCACGACGCCCACCACGCCCGGCGCCATGATCGCGCCGGCAGCCGCGAACATCAGGACGAACGGCAGGCCCAGCAGCCGCCACCACCACGACCGGCCGGCCAGCCGCTGCGAGCGCACCACCGACACCAGCGCGCCGACCAGTCCGGCCGACCCCACAATGTACAGCGTTCCGCTCCAGGTGAACTCGGGCGATCCCGTGAGCAGCCGCATGAACCCGCGGGCCACGACACCCCACAGCAGACCGAGGGCCAGGCCCACCGCCGCGGCCCGCGCGGCGCGCATCATCACCACACCACCGGGAGGCAGGCCAGGCGGCCACCCGCGGTGCCGGTGTGGTGGTCGGTCTCCAGCGCGTGGATGACGACCGAACGCGTCCCCGGCAGCGGCACGAACGGGACGGAGGCCGTGGCGGTGGCCGCGCCGTCGTCGACGGTGATGTCGAGCCACACCTCGGTGTCCTCGCTGATCTCGTTGTCGGGCGGCAGGATCCCCGCGATGACGTCGGTGTTGTAGTGGCCGCCGGCCGAGGCCGGGCTGCCGGCGACGCAGGGCCCGACGTGCAGGTGGGCGCCGTAGGTGTAGCCGTCGGCGTCGGCGCCGATGCCCGAGACGCGCAGCACGGCGTGGCTGCCCTTCGCCGAGGCGACGAGCTGGAAGGCCGCCGAGGCGCCGTCGAACGGCCCGGCGGCGGCCGTGGCGAGGTCCGCGAGCGCGCCCGAGGTGCGCACCAGGGGGCCGTGGGTCGCCGCGGACGCTGTCACGGGGACGGCGGTCAGTGCCACGATGGTCGCGGCGGCAGCGAGGTGGCGGGAGGTGGAGGACATGGGCTTCCCTTCCGGTCGGGTCCGCAGAAGTGCTGACACCAGACGGACGTCCGCCTCCCCCGCGCCGGGTGACGCCGCGGCCTCCGCAGACCTCGACGAGATCTCGCCCGAAGTTCGTCAGCCCGACGTGTCACCCGCCGAGCCGGTTCACTCGTCCGTCACGGTGATGGAGGCGCTCTCGCTCGGCGCGCAGGACGCCCTCGCCGTGTCGACGGCGGGGGCGCCCGACCTCGCCGTCCTCTTCGACGCCGAGGCGGCGTCGCTCACCCGGCTCGCCCGCTTCTACGTCGATGACACCACGGCCGCCGAGGACCTGGTCCAGGAGGCCTTCATCCGCTTCGCCCGCAGCAGCGGGCGGCTGCGGGACCAGGACCGGGCGGCGGCCTACCTCCGCTCGATCGTCATCAACCTGGCGCGCGACCACAACCGGCGCGGCTTCGTCTCCTGGCGGCACCGTCCTCCGGCCCACCCGGACGCCCCCTCGGCGGCCGAGACCGCCGAGGAGCGGGCCGAGCGGCTCGCGGTCGTCGAGGCGCTGCGGGCGCTGCCGCGGCGGCAGCGCGACTGCGTGACCCTGCGCTACTACTACGACATGCCCGTCGCCGAGATCGCCTCGACGCTCGGGCTGTCGACCAACACCGTCAAGACCCACCTGCAGCGTGGGCTCGACTCCCTCGGCACGACGCTGGAGGCCCACCGATGACCCACCTCGAGGACCGCATCAGCCACGCGCTGCGCTCCGCCCCGACCCGGCCGAGCGCCGACCTGTTCGAGCGGGTCGTCGACAGCATCGAGGCCGACCGCCACCGCCGCCGGACCGGGCTCGTCACCGTCGCCGTCGCCACCGCCGTCGTGGCCGCCACGACCGCCGCCGTCCTCCTCCTCACCCCTCGCACGAACGGAGCGCTCGCCATGCCCTGGTGGATCCTCGAAGTCGCCGTGACCCTCGTCCTCGTGGCCATCGCGGTGTGGCTGGGGCCGTTCATCAAGCGGTTCGGGCGGGCCTATGCGGCCGACGTCTTCCACGACAACCCGCTCACCGGCAAGAGCTACATCGTGCTCACCGACATCGTCTACTACCTGATCTTCGCGGCGTACATCCTCTTCGGCGTGCACTTCGGGCCGCAGGCCGACTGGAACAACGACGTGTCCGGTCTGGTCACGGCGGAGCAGCTGACCTTCTCGGCCGCGCGCATCGGCGGCATCCTGCTCGCCATCGGCATCCTGCACGGGCTCAACATCGTCCTGATGCCGGTGCTCGGCCGGCTCTTCTCCCTCAACCGCCGGGTGACCGGTCCGCGGGAGTCCGAGCGCGAGTGGGCCGACCTCGACCGCTGACCCGGGCGGGAGTCGGTCAGCCCGAGACGGTGACGGTGGGCGCGCCCACGGTCTCGTCGTCCATCGGCTCGCCCATCTCCTCGGCGATCCGCATGGCCTCCTCGATGAGGGTCTCGACGATCTGGCTCTCGGGGACGGTCTTGATGACCTCGCCCTTGACGAAGATCTGGCCCTTGCCGTTGCCCGAGGCGACACCCAGGTCGGCCTCGCGGGCCTCCCCCGGACCGTTGACGACGCAGCCCATGACGGCGACGCGCAGCGGCACGGTCATGCCCTCGAGCCCGGCGGTGACCTCGTCGGCGAGCTTGTAGACGTCGACCTGCGCGCGCCCGCACGAGGGGCACGACACGATCTCGAGCTTGCGCGGCCGCAGGTTGAGCGACTGCAGGATCTGGATGCCGACCTTGACCTCCTCGACCGGGGGCGCCGACAGCGACACCCGGATCGTGTCGCCGATGCCCTGCGAGAGCAGCGCGCCGAACGCGGTGGCCGACTTGATGGTGCCCTGGAACGCCGGCCCGGCCTCGGTGACGCCGAGGTGCAGCGGCCAGTCGCCGCGCTCGGCGAGCAGCTGGTAGGCCTTGACCATGACGACCGGGTCGTTGTGCTTGACCGAGATCTTGAAGTCGTGGAAGTCGTGCTCCTCGAACAGGCTCGCCTCCCAGACGGCCGACTCGACGAGCGCCTCGGGCGTGGCCTTGCCGTACTTCTTCATCAGCCGCGGGTCGAGCGAGCCCGCGTTGACGCCGATGCGGATCGACACACCGGCGTCCTTGGCCGCCGCGGCGATCTGCTTGACCTGGTCGTCGAACTGGCGGATGTTGCCCGGGTTGACGCGCACGGCCGCGCACCCGGCGTCGATGGCCGCGTAGACGTACTTCGGCTGGAAGTGGATGTCGGCGATGACCGGGATCTGCGACTTGCGCGCGATGGCCGGCAGCGCCTCGGCGTCGTCCTGGCTGGGGCACGCGACGCGCACGATGTCGCAGCCGGAGGCGGTGAGCTCGGCGATCTGCTGGAGGGTCGCGTTGATGTCGGTGGTCGGCGTCGTCGTCATCGACTGCACCGAGACCGGGGCGTCGCCGCCGACCTCGACCTTGCCCACGCGGATCTTCCGGCTCTGGCGACGGGGGGCGATGGTGGGCGCGGGCAGCGCGGGCATACCGAGGGAGACCGACATGGAACCAAGCGTACGTGCGCGACCTCGGAGGGCCATGATCGACGTCGTGCAGACCCGGGACACCCTCGACCGCGCCACCTCCGACCACCGCGAGGCCGCGCACCTGCGCGCCCTCCTCCACGCCCTCCGCGACGACCTCGAGGAGGCGCGAGGGGCTGCGGAGACCGCCCGCCGGCGCCACGGCCTCGAGGAGGACGACGTCAAGCGCCTCGAGGGAGTGCGCCTGTCCGCCCTGCTCGCCGCCGTGCGCGGCACCCGCACCGGCGAGCTGCACCAGGAACGGGCGCAGGAGGTCGCGGCCCGCTACGCGCTCGAGACCGCCACGCGGGCCGTCGAGGCGCTCGAGGAGCAGCGGGTCGCCCTCGACGAGCGGCTCGCCCGCCTCGGCGACACCGCCGCCCGGAAGGAGTCCGCCGCCCAGGCGCACGCCGAGGCGGTCCGCACGAGCGGGTCCGCCACCTCCCCCGCCCTCGAGCGGGTCCTCGACGAGCTCGCCACCGTGCGCGCCGAGGCGGTCGAGGTCGACGAGGCCCTCGCCGCCGGACGCCGGGCGCTGGCCTCGCTCGAGGCCGCCCAGGGCGACCTCGGCTCTGCCGACTCGTGGTCGGCCTACGACACCTGGTTCGGCGGCGGGCTGATCTCGTCCTCGATCAAGCACGACCGCATCGACAGGGCCGCCGCCCGCATCCAGGAGGCGCAGCGGGCGGTCGCCGACTTCACCCGAGAGCTCGCCGACACCGGCCCGACCGAGCGACTGCAGGCCCACCTCGGCATCACCCCGATGACCAGGACCCTCGACGTCTGGTTCGACAACATCTTCACCGACCTGTCGGTGCGCTCGAGGATCAAGGACTCGGCCGCCCGGGTCGACGAGGCGGCCCGCGCGGTCCGCGAGGCCGTGGCGCGCCTCACCGCCCGTGCCGACGCCCTGCGCCAGGGCGCGACCGGGCTGCGCGAAGAGCGGGACGCGCTCCTCGGCGACGCGCCATGATGCTGCCCGTGGAGACCAGGGACGCCCTCGACACGGCCATCGCCCACGACGACGAGGCCACGACGCTGCGTCAGACGCTGCGGGCCCTGCGCGCGCAGGCCGCCACGCTGCGCACCGAGCTCGAGACCGTCCGCGCCCGGCACCGCCGCGAGGAGGAGGACGTCGAGCGCCTCGACGGGCTGGGCCTGACGGCGCTCACCTCCCTCTTCCGGCGGACCCGCGACGACGACGTCCGCCGCGAGCAGGCCGAGGAGGAGGCGGCCAGGGCCGACCTCAAGGCCTCCCTCGCGCGCCTTCGGGCCGTCGAGGACCGCGCCGAGGAGGCCGACCGCCGGCTCGCGTGGCTCGGCGACACCGCGACCACGCGCGAGGCCGCCGCCACCGCGCACGCGCAGGCCCTCGTCGACAGCGGGACCCCGGAGGGCGTCGAGCTGGCCGAGCTCCTCGCAGGGATCGCCTCCGCCGACGAGGAGGTCGCCCAGCTCGAGCGGCAGCGCGAGGCCGGGTCGAAGGCCGCGACCTCCCTCGACGCCGCCCTGCGCCAGCTCGGCGTGGCCGGCGACTGGTCGACCGTCGACACCTTCGGGGGCGGGGAGGCCTTCGTGGGGACCGTCAAGGCGCAGCGGATGCAGGCGGCCGGGCAGTGGATCGTCGAGGCCCAGGACGCCTTCTTCGACTTCGCCCAGGCCGTGCGCGACCCCGGCCCCGTGACGCGCCTGCGCCCCGACCTCGGCGTCAGCGACCTCAGGACGACCGTCGACGTGTGGCTCGACGACCCCATCAGCGACTGGATGGTGCACCGCTCGATCCAGGACAGCTCCGAGCAGGTGGAGGCCGCGGCCGCGTTCGTGCGCGACGCCCTCGCCCACGCGCTGCAGCGGCAGGCCGCCGTGGAGCAGCACCGCGCCGGGCTCGCCGCCCGGCGCGACGCGCTGCTCAGCCCCCGAGCTTGACCGGGTTCACGACGTCCGCGTAGATGAGCAGGGCCGACGCGCCCAGCAGGACGATCGACACCGTGTACGCGACGGGCAGCGCCTTGGCGACGTCGACGTAGCCCGGGTCCGGACGACCGGTCAGCGCCGCGAACCGACGCTTGAGCCCCTCCCACAGCGCCCCGGCGACGTGGCCGCCGTCGAGCGGCAGCAGCGGGATGAGGTTGAACAGGAAGAGCATGATGTTCAGCCCGGCCAGCAGGCTGAGCATCACCCAGAACTTGTCGGTCCACTTCTCGCCGAAGAGCGCGTCGTACTTGCCCGAGCTCACCTCGCCCGCGACCCGGCCGACACCCACGACCGACATCGGGCTGTCGAGCTCGCGCTCGGCCCCGCCGAAGGCGGCGTCCCAGACGCCGACCATCCGCTCGGGGATGTGGACCAGCGCCTGCGCCACCCGTGACACGTTCATCCAGAGGAAGGCGGGCACTGCCGAGACCGGCTGCGGTTCGTAGGCCATCGGTGCGGCGGACGAGACCCCGAGGAAGCCCGCCTCGGTGGTCGGCGTCTTCCCGGCGGCGTCGACGACCGGGCGGCCCTGGGCGTCGAGGACGGGGACCACGTTGCGGATGGGCGTGGCGGTGAGGGTCAGCTGCCGCCCGTCGCGCTCGACGACGACGGGCAGGGCCTGCCCGATCCGCGGCCGCACGATCTCGCTGACGTCGGTGGTCTCGGTGACGGGGATGCCCGCGAGGGAGACGAACGTGTCGCCCGGCAGGATGCCGGCCTGCATCGCCGGGGTCGGCGGAAGGCCCTCGCACGACGTGGCCTTGGCGGCCACGGTGACCGGTGCGACGCACTGCGACACCGCCGCCACCTGGGCACCCGGCTGCGGCGTCGCCAGGCCGTGCACGGTGAGGATGATCGTCAGCAGCACGACCCCGATGAGCAGGTTCATCACCGGCCCGCCGAGCATGATGACGAGCTTCTTCGGCACGCTCAGCTTGTAGAAGACGCGGTGCTCGTCACCGGGGCGGACCTCCTCCAGGCTCGCGGCCCGCGCCTCGTCGACGAGCTGGCTGAACCGGCCCGTGCTCGAGACCCGCACCGTGTTGGGGTCCTGGCCCTTGCGGGGCGGGAACATCCCGATCATCCGGATGTAGCCGCCGAGCGGGACCGCCTTGATGCCGTACTCGGTCTCCCCGCGGCGGCGCGACCACACGGTGGGCCCGAAGCCGACCATGTACTGCGTCACCCGCACGCCGAAGCGCTTGGCGGGCACGAGGTGGCCCACCTCGTGCAGCGCGATGGACAGGGCGACACCGAGGGCCATGAACAGCACCCCGATGACGAAGGCGAGGACGGTCACGAGGCCTCCTGGGTCGAGGCGGACGATGCCAGGCCGAGGGTCTCGGCGGCACGACGGCGGGCCCACCGGTCGGCGGCGAGCACTCCGTCAACGCTCGACGCGTCGTGTTCGCTCCCGTCGTGGTCGGCCACGACGCGCTCGATGGTGTCGACGATGTCGGTGAAGCGGATGTCGCCGTCGTGGAAGGCGTCGACGCACACCTCGTTGGCGGCGTTGTAGACGGCCGGGAACGTCCCGCCCGCCTCCCCCACCTGGCGCGCGAGGCGCACGGCCGGGAAGGCGTCGTCGTCGAGGGGGTGGAACTCCCACGACTGGGCGAGCGACCAGTCGCACGGGACGTCGACGTCCTCGAGGCGGTCGGGCCACGACAGTCCGAGGGCGATGGGGACGAGCATCCGCGGCGGGCCCAGCTGGGCGATCGTGGAGCCGTCGTGGAACTCGACCATCGAGTGGATCTGCTGCTGCGGGTGCACGACGACGTCGATCCGGTCGAACGGGACGTCGAAGAGCAGGTGCGCCTCGATGACCTCGAGCCCCTTGTTCACCAGGGTCGCCGAGTTCGTCGTGATGACTCGGCCCATCGCGAAGTTCGGGTGGGCCAGGGCCTGCTCGGGCGTGACGTCGGCGAGCTCGGCGCGGCTGCGGCCGCGGAACGGCCCTCCGCTCGCCGTGACGACGAGCCGGCGCACCTCGAAGGCGCGCCCGCCGCGCAGCGACTGCGCGATCGCGCTGTGCTCGGAGTCGACGGGGACGACCTGGTCGGGTCGCGCCGCGGCCTTGACGAGCGGCCCACCGATGATGAGCGACTCCTTGTTGGCCAGGGCCAGCACCGAGCCGGCACCGAGCGCGGCGAGGGTGGGCTCCAGGCCGATCGAGCCGGTGACGCCGTTGAGGACGACGTCGGCGCCACACGCGGCGGCCACGGTGGCGGCGTCGTCGCCGACGACGACCTCGGGGTGGTGGTCAGGACGCCCGACCTGCGCCGCGGCGGCGGCCACGGCCGCGCGGACGTCCTCGACGCTGCCGGTGGCCAGGGCGACGAGCGGCACCTGGTGCTCGACCGCCTGGCGGGCCACGAGCGCGGTGTTGGACCCCGCCGACAGCGCGACGACGCGGAAGCGCCCGGGGTGGGCCGACACGACCTCGAGGGCCTGGGTGCCGATCGATCCGGTGCTGCCGAGGACGGCGACGGTGCGGGTGCTCACCCGTCCATCATCCGCCGTCGGCCGCGCGGGGACACCTCGGGGGTCACGTGGTGAAGACCCGCTCCTCGATGAGCTGCTCGTCGACGACCTTGGCCTCGGGGTGGAAGCGGCCGTGCTCGAAGTCCTTCTGGACCTCCAGCTCGACCTGGCCCAGCCCGTGGCGGTTCTTCTCCACGGTGATGACGGCCCAGCGGCGGAAGCGCTTGATGCTGCCGAGGTCGTAGACGAGGTGCTCGCGCGAGACCACGTTCTCCTTGCTCGACAGGATGAGGACGAGGTCGGCCTCGTACGCGAGCGCCGACGAGCCCTTGAGGTCGCGGGTGCGCATGCGGTGCCCGGCACCCAGGCCCTCGCGCTCGGCCGCGGTGATCGCCATGATCGGGCAGCCCAGCTCGAGGGACATGTCCTTCAGGCCCTCGGTCACCGTGGTGACGCGCTCGAGCTCGGAGCCGGTCCAGCCGGCGATCGGGATCTTCTGGAGGTAGTCGACGAGGACCATGGGCGGCTCGCCCGCGGCCTCGGTCACCTCGGTGATGGTGCGGGCGATCTCGTCGGTGGTCGTCGTCTTGTTCGACTCGTGCAGGTGCATGCGCGGCGAGTACTCCTGCACCGTGGTCAGGGCCTCGACGCCGTACGGCACGCGGGCCATGGCGTGGGCCAGGCCGCGGCGGTCGGGGTCCTCCGCCTCGAAGACGGCGCGCACCGAGCGGACGTCGGCGGCGGCGGAGTGGTGCTGCCCGGACTCGGAGGCGGCCATGGCGGCCTCGAGCGAGATGAGGCGCTGGAGCAGGGTCGTGGACTCGTGCTCAAAGGAGAAGACGATGGCGTGGCGGCCGGCGCGGACGGCGTTGCGGACCAGCTGGACGGCCAGCGTCGTCTTGCCCGCGCCCTCGGTGCCGCCCATGAGGACCAGCTCGCCCGAGCGCAGCCCGCCGTCGAGGGTGGAGTCGAGGAGGTCGAAGCCGGTGGGCCAGACCTGGGCGCCGGGGCGCGTGCCGTGGCGCAGGGCCTCGTCGGTCTCCTCGAGGATGTCCTGGATGCTGCGGCGGCGCTCCATGCCGTGCGAGGCCCTGCCCTCGCCGTAGCTACTGGTGCTCATGGGTGCAATGACACCACCCGACGGGCCCGGGCGTCAGCCGATCCGCACAACGGCGTCCGGACGGTGGACCTCACGTCGCCAGCCCGACGTACTTGGTCTCGAGGTACTCGTCGATCCCCTCGAACCCGCCCTCGCGCCCGAAGCCCGACTGCTTGACGCCACCGAACGGCGCCGCGGGGTTGGACACGATGCCCGTGTTGATGCCGATCATCCCGAACTCCAGGGCCTCGGCCACGCGCAGGACGCGGCGCTGGTCGTTCGTGTACACGTACCCGACCAGCCCGTACTCGCTGCTGTTGGCCTTGGCGACCGCGTCGGCCTCGTCGCGGAAGGTGGCGACGGGAGCCACCGGCCCGAAGATCTCCTCGGCCAGGCAGCGGCTGTCGGCCGGGACGTCGGCGAGCACGGTCGGCTCGTAGAAGAAGCCCTTGCCGGGCACGGGGCCACCGCCGGTGAGGACCGTGGCGCCGCGGCCGACCGCGTCCTCGACGAGGGCGTGCACCGAGGACCGCTGCTTCTCGGTGATGAGGGGGCCGACGTCGACGCCCTTCTTGGTGCCCTTGCCGACGACGAGGGCGCCCATCCGCGTGGCGAGCTTGGCCGAGAACTCCTTGGCCAGCGACTCGTGGACGTAGAACCGGTTGGCGGCGGTGCAGGCCTCGCCGATGTTGCGCATCTTGGCCAGCATCGCGCCGTCGACCGCGGCGTCGACGTCGGCGTCCTCGAAGACGAGGAAGGGCGCGTTGCCGCCCAGCTCCATCGACAGGCGCAGCAGCTGCTCGGCCGACTGCTCGACGAGCACCTTGCCGACGCCGGTGGACCCGGTGAACGTCAGCTTGCGCAGGCGGGAGTCGCGGATGAGCGGCTCGCACACCGCGCCGGAGTGGGTGGTGGTGACGACGTTGAGGACGCCGTCGGGCAGGCCGCACTCCTGGAGGACCTTGGCGAGGAGCAGCATCGTCAGGGGGGTCTCGTGGGCCGGCTTGACGACCATCGTGCAGCCGGCGGCGATGGCCGGGCCGATCTTGCGGGTGCCCATGGCCAGCGGGAAGTTCCAGGGCGTGATCATCAGCGTGGGGCCGACCGGCTGCTTCATCGTCAGCAGGCGGGTGGCGCCGTTGGGGGCCACCGAGTAGCGCCCGTGGATGCGCACGGCCTCCTCGGCGAACCAGCGGAAGAACTCGGCGCCGTAGGTGACCTCGCCCTTGGCCTCGGCGACGGTCTTGCCCATCTCCAGGGTCATCAGCAGGGCGAAGTCCTCGGCGCGGGCGGTGAGCACCTCGAAGGCCGAGCGCAGGATCTCGCTGCGGTCGCGGGGCGCGACCTTCGCCCACGACGCCTGCGCCTCGTGCGCGGCGGCGAGGGCGGCCAGGCCGTCGTCGGGGGTCGCGTCGGCGCAGGTCGCCAGGCGCGCGCCCGTGGCCGGGTCCGTGACGTCGAAGCGCTCTCCCCCGCTCGCCTCGCGCCACGTGCCGCCGATGAGCAGCCCCGTGGGGACCTCGCCGATGAGTGCCTTCTGGGTCAGGGCCATGGTGCTTCCGGTCCTCCGGTGGTGATGGTGGTGAGGGCGTCGTGTCGACCCTACGCCCGGGTCGACGTGGCGCAGGAGGGGTGCGGTCAGCGGTCCTCGAGGCCCCACGGGGAGCCGTAGCCCTCCGGCTTCGGGGCGGCGAGCAGGTCGAGGAAGGGGACGGCGTCGAACGCCTCGGGGCCGAGGACGCCGGCGCCGGACCAGGTGCCGGCGGCCAGCAGCTCGAGGGCGACCACGGGGTTGACCGCGGTCTGCCACACGACGCACTGGGCGTCGTAGTCGCGCATCGTGTCGGCGTTGTCGGAGACGTGGAACAGGTAGGTGCGGCGGGGCTGCCCGTCCTTGCCGGTGCCCGTGACCCACAGGCCCGCGCAGGTCCTCCCCTCCATCCGCGGCCCGATGGTGACGGGGTCCGGGAGGACGGCGGCGACGACGTCGCGCGGGCTGACCTGCACGCCCTTGACCGACACGGGGTCGGTGCGGTCCAGGCCGAGGGTGTGCAGCGTGCGCAGGATGGAGATCATCTCCTCGCCGAGCCCGTACTTGAAGGTGACCTTCTTCGCGTCGACCCAGCGGGGCATGAGGAGCACCTCCTCGTGCTCGACGTGGACGCACTCCACGGGCCCGATGCCGCCGGGGAAGTCGAAGACCTCCGGCTCGCTGAACGGCGGGAGGGTGAAGAAGCCGGCCTCGACGTCGTACCCACCGTCGGCCCCGACCGCCCGGTCCCTCTCCCAGACCACGGGCGGGTTGAGGCACTCCTCGATGATCGTCCACATCGAGAAGCCGGGGGCGAAGACCTCGTTGCCCTCGTCGTCGCGGATGACGAGGTTGGCGCCGTCGCGGGTGCCGAGCTCGTCGATCTCGCCGAACAGGTGGTCGGCGGCGTAGCGGGCGAAGACGTCGGACAGTCCCGGCTCCACCCCGATGCCGACGAGCGCGAGCCGCCCCTCGGCCTCCCACTCCCCCGCCTGCGCGAGCTGGTCGTCGCCGAGCTTGACGCCGACCTTCGCGTACGGCTCGGTGGGGTGGCGCCGCGACAGGCTCATCGCCATGTCGAGGTAGTCGGCGCCGGCGGCGCGCGCGCCCTCGAAGATCGGCAGGACGAAGCGCGGGTCGACGGCGTTGAAGACGTGCGTCGCCCCGACCTCGCGGGCGAGGGCGGCCACGGCGCCGGCGTCGGAGGCGTCGACCTGCGCCGCGCTGAACCGGCTCTCGCCGGCGTGCCGCCCCTCCACCGCCGCGACGGTGCGCTCGGCCCGGGTCAGGTCGTAGTCGGCGACGACCCAGGACTCGAAGAACGGACGTTCGGCGGCGATGCGGGCGGCGGCGTCACCGACGCCACCCGCGCCGACCATGAGCACACGCATGTGTAAAGAGACCTCTCAGGTGTCAGGCGCGGGCGCGCTCGCGCCGTGTAGCCAGCACCTGGCCGACCACGACGACGCCGAGCGCGATGAGGAACATCAGCGTGCCGATGACGTTGACCTGCACCGGCGCACCGCGTTGGGCGGCCCCCCAGACGTACATGGGGAACGTGATCGAGCTCGGGCTCGCGTTGAAGTTGGTGATGATGTAGTCGTCGAAGCTCAGCGAGAACGCGAGCAGCGCCCCCGCGAGGATGCCCGGGAACGCCAACGGGAACGTGACCCGCAGGAACGTCTGGACCGGGTTCGCCCCGAGGTCGGCCGCAGCCTCCTCGAGACGGGGGTCGAGCGTGGCGACCCGAGCCTTGACGGCCACGACGACGAACGAGATGCAGAACATGATGTGGGCGATGGTGATGGCCAGGCTGCCGGCCGGCACACCCATCATGAGGAAGAGGGTCAGCAGGCTCGAGCCCATGACGACCTCCGGTGTGGCCATCGGCATGAAGATCAGCAGGTTGGTCCCCGAGCGGGCCTTGAACCGGTAGCGCCCCAGGGCGAAGGCGATCATGGTGCCGAGGGCGGTAGCGGTGATCGAGGCGATGAGCCCGATCCGGAGCGAGAGCCCGAGCGACTCGCAGATCCCCTGGGCGCCACACGGGTTGGTCCACGCGTCGAGCGTGAAGGACTCCCACGTGTAGTTGTAGCGGCCGACCGGGTCGTTGAACGAGAACACCGCCACGACGAGGTTGGGGATCAGCATGTAGACGAGGACGCCCACCGAGGCGATGAGCAGCAGGTTGCGCCGGAGCCATGTCATGTCAGACCAGCTCCTCGGTGCCGGCACGTCGGACGTAGTACGTCACCAGCGCGAGGATCATGAGGAGGAGGACGAAGGACAGGGCCGCGGCGAGCGGGTAGTCGAGCACGCGGAGGAACTGGCTGTCGATGACCTGCCCGATCATCACCGTCTGCGTGTTCCCGAGGAGCCGCGAGTTGATGAAGTCACCGGTCGCCGGGATGAAGGTCAGCAGCGTTCCGGCGACCACGCCGGGCAGCGAGAGCGGCCAGGTCACGTGCCGGAAGGCCTGGAACGGGGAGGCATACAGGTCGCCCGCCGCTTCGACGAGACGGGGGTCCAGCCGGTCGAGGGCCGAGAAGAGCGGCAGGATCATGAAGGGCAGGAAGTTGTACGTCAGCCCGGCGATGACGGCGAACTTCGACGACAGGAGGGTGTCGTTGTTCGTCAGCGTGAGGAACTGGAGCACGTCGGTGATGTGCAGGGCCTGCGCGACCTCGGCGACCGGCCCCGTGTCCGAGAGGATCGTCCGCCACGCGAGCGTGCGGATGAGGAAGCTCGTGAAGAACGGCGCGATGACGAGGACGAGCATGAAGTTCTTCCAGCGTCCGGCCTTCTGCGCCATGTAGTACGACAGAGGGTAGGCCAGCAGCAGCGCGAAGACGGTGGCCGTGGCGGCGTAGCCGACGGACCGCAGCAGGTGCGGCCAGTAGCGCCCGATGGCATCGGCGTAGATCCCGACGTTCCCGGTGAAGGTGTAGCCGGTCTCGACCGACCCCTCCTGGAGGGACTGGGAGCCGAGCGTCACCATCGGCACGACGAAGAAGACGAGCAGCCAGAGCAGACCGGGGGCGAGCAGCGCGTATGGAACCCAGTTCGCGCGGCGCGGAGGCGCCGGTGGGGGCGTCGACACCGCGACGGGCGCGACCGCGGTCATCCGACGGCCTCCGCTGCCTCTCGCGCGGCCTCCTCGTCGGGGTCGACGGCGAAGGCGTGCGCGGGGTCCCACCCGAGCCACACGACGTCGCCGGGTCTGGTCGAGTGCGGCTGGACATCGAGGTTCTGCTCGTACACCGCCCAGGTCGCGCCGCTCTCGGTCGTCACGAGGTACTGGGTCGCCACCCCGGTGAACGACACGTCGACGACCGTCGCCTTGACGTCGTTCCCCGCGCCGACGGGCTGGGTCTCGTGGATGCGCACCTTCTCGGGTCGGATGCCGAAGAAGATGTCGCCCTCGGTGCGCGTGCTGCGCGCCACCGGGACCCGCACCCGGGAGCCGGACACGTCGGCGACGAGGTCGTCACCGTCCCGGTCGACCACCCGGGCCAGGCCCATGTTCGACTGGCCGACGAAGTTGGCGACGAAGGCCGACTTCGGCAGGTCGTAGAGGATCTCGGGGGCGTCCATCTGCTCGATCCGACCGTGGTTCATCACCGCGACGGTGTCGGCCATGGTCATGGCCTCCTCCTGGTCGTGCGTGACGTGGATGAAGGTCAGCCCGACCTCCTGCTGGATCCGCTTGAGCTCGATCTGCATCTGGCGCCGCAGCTTGAGGTCGAGCGCACCGAGCGGTTCGTCGAGGAGGAGCACGTCGGGCCGGTTGACGACCGCGCGGGCGAGCGCGACGCGCTGCTGCATGCCCCCCGAGAGCTGGTTGGGCCGCTTCGTGGCGACGTGGTCGAGCTGGACGAGCTGGAGGACCTCCTGTGTCTTGCTCTTGGCGTCCTTGTCGCCCTTGCGCCTGAGGCCGAAGCTGACGTTGTCGAAGACCGTCATGTGCGGGAAGAGGGCGTACGACTGGAAGACCGTGTTGACGTTGCGCTGGAACGCCCGCGTCCGGGTGATGTCGGTGTCACCGATGTGCATGCTGCCTCCGGTGGGCTCCTCGAGCCCCGCGACCATCCGCAGTGTCGTCGTCTTCCCGCAGCCCGAGGGGCCGAGGAGGGCGAAGAAGGAGCCGCGCGGGATCGTGAGGTCGAGCGGCTGCACGGCGGTGAAGTCGCCGAAGCTCTTGCTCAGCCCGACCAGCCGGAGGTCCCCGGTACCGTGCTCGGCCATCAGCTGGACGTGAGGTCGGCGAAGGCGCGGGCGTAGGTGGTCTCCTCCTCGGCCGAGAGGCCCCGGAAGACCTTGGCCCGGGCGAGGACGTCCGGGGTCGGCACGATGAGCGTGTTGGTGGCGAGCTCCTCGTCGATCTTGGCCAGGTCGTCCTTGGTGCCCTTGACCGGCGGGATGTAGTTGACCCACGCCTCGACCTCGGCCATGACGCTCGGCTGGTAGTAGTAGTCGATGAGCTTCTCGGCGTTCTTCTTGTGCTTGGCGAGCGCCGGGATGACGAAGTTGTCGGACCACAGGGTGAAGCCGGCCTGGGGCAGGGCGTACTGGACCTTGTCGTTCTCGAACTGCAGCTGGACCACGTCACCCGTCCAGGCGACGCAGGCGGCGATGTCGCCCTTGGTGAGGCCGTCGGTGTAGTCGTTGCCGGTGAAGCCCTTGAGCTGGCCGGCCTCCTTGGCCTTCTGGATCATCGCGATGGCGGCGTCGAAGTCGTCGGCCGTGAAGCTCGCGGGGTCCTTGCCCATCTCGCACAGCACGAGGCCCACGGTGTCGCGCATCTCCGACAGGAGCGTGACCTTGCCCTTGAGGGCGGGGTCGGTGAGGAGCTGGGTCATCGTCTCGATCTTCTTGCCGCCGGTGGCGTCGAGGTTGTACGCGATGCCGGCGAAGCCGCTCTGCCACGGGAGGGAGAACTTGCGGCCCGGGTCGAACTCGACGTTCTTCAGCGAGTCCTCGAGGTTGGCCCTGCCGTTGGGGACGTTGGCGTAGTCGAGCGGCTGCACGTAGCCCTGGCGGATGAGGCGGGCGACCATCCAGTCGGTGCTGCACCAGACGTCACGGCCGGTGTCCTGGCCACCCTCGAGGAGGGGGCGGACCTTGGCGTAGAACTCGTCGTTGTCGTTGTAGTCCTCGGTGTAGTTGACCTTGATCCCAGTCTCCTTGGTGAAGGCGTCCAGGCTGGGTCGGGACTTCTCGTCGTCGGAGACGTCGATGTACTGCGTCCAGTTCGACCAGTTGACGACCTTCTCGGTGTCGCTCATGTCCTGGGCGGCCTTGGCGGTGGGAGCCACCGAACCGGTGGCGGACGCCCCCCCGCCCTTCGGCGCGCTGCCGCAGGCGGCGAGGGCGGCCGTGGCACCGACGCCGAACGCACCGGCCATCAGGGTCCGCCGGGTGGTGAGGCCACGCAGCAGGGCGGCGCGCATGGCGGTGGAGGTCAGGTCGGGAGTTGGTCGCTCGGCCATGGGGTTCTCCTCGGGAGGTGGTCCGGTGGGTAGGTCCGGGTCGGGGTCGTGGGGTCAGGGTGCAGGACGCGTGTGTCCGGCGTGTTTCGCCGGTCAGGACTCGATGTTGGCCATGACGTGCTTGATCCGGGTGTAGTCCTCGAACCCGTACATCGACAGGTCCTTGCCGTACCCGGACTTCTTGTAGCCGCCGTGCGGCATCTCGGCGACGAGCGGGATGTGGGTGTTGATCCACACGCAGCCGAAGTCCAGGGCCTTGCTCATCCGCATCGCGCGGCCGAAGTCCTTGGTCCACACCGAGGACGCGAGGCCGTAGTCGACGCCGTTGGCCCAGCGCAGCGCCTCCGCCTCGTCGGTGAAGCGCTGCACCGTGATGACGGGGCCGAAGATCTCGTTCTGGATGGCGTCGTCGTCCTGGCGCAGGCCCGACAGGACCGTGGGCTCGAGGTAGTAGCCGTCACCGAGGTCGGTGCGGCGGTTGCCTCCCGCGGAGACCGTGGCGTGCGAGGGGAGGTCCTCGATGAAGCCGCTCACCCGGGCGAGCTGGCTCGCGTTGTTCACCGGGCCGAAGAGCGCGTCCTCGTCGTCGGGGAGGCCGACGGGCGCCGAGCTCCTCGCGTACTCGGCGAGCGCCGCGACGAAGTCGTCGTGGATGCCGGGGGCGGCGAGCACGCGGGTGGCGGCGGTGCAGTCCTGGCCGGCGTTGAAGTAGCCGGCGATGGCGATGCCCTCGACGGCGGCCTCGATGTCGGCGTCGTCGAAGACGACGACCGGGGCCTTGCCGCCGAGCTCGAGGTGCACCCGCTTGAGGTTCGGCGCGGCGCTGGCCGCGACCTCGGCGCCGGCCCGGACCGACCCGGTGATGGCCACGAGGCTCGGGGTGCGGTGCTCGACGAGCAGGCGGCCGGTGTCGCGGTCGCCGGTGACGACGTTGAGCGTGCCGGCCGGGAGGAACTCGGAGGCGAGCTCGGCCAGGCGCAGGGTGCTCTCGGGGGTGGTGTCGCTCGGCTTGAGGACGACCGTGTTGCCGGCGGCGAGCGCCGGGCCGATCTTCCAGACCGCCATGAGGAGCGGGTAGTTCCACGGGGTGACCTGGCCGACGACGCCGATCGGCTCGCGGCGGATCCACGAGGTGTGGCCGGCCATGTACTCGCCCGCGGCCTTGCCCTCGAGGACGCGGGCCGCGCCGGCGAAGAACCGGAGCTGGTCGACCATCGGGGGGATCTCCTCGCTCGCGGTGAGCGCCTTGATCTTCCCGGTGTTCTCGGACTCGAGCGCGATGAGCTCGTCGGCGTGGGCCTCGATGGCGTCGGCGAACTTCAGCAGGGCCTGCTGGCGCTCGCTCGGCGTGGTGCGGCCCCAGTCGCCGGCGAAGGCCTGCTCGGCGGCCGCGTAGGCGGCGTCCACGTCCTCGGCGCCGCTCACCGGTGCCGTCGCGACGACGGATCCGGTGGCCGGGTTGACGACGTCGGACGTGGATTCGGTACGTGCGTCGGCGTACTCGCCGCCGATGAAGTTGCGAAGAGTGCGAGGACCGCTCATGGGCGTGGCTCCCAGGGGTGGTGGTGACGTCAGTGCAGGTGGACTCTAAACCCGTCGACCGCGAAATCACTAGGGTGCGACCATCGAATTCGATGAAAAGTTACACATGTGTGCTGCGACATCGACGGATTCCGTCACCGCGGTACTTGCGTGCCCCCGAATCAGCGGGCACGATGGCCGCGTGACCCGAAGCAGCCGCCCCGCCCGGTCCGGGCGTTCCGCACCGGAGACCCGCCTCGACGACGTCGCCAAGCGCATCATCGAGCTCCTCCAGGAGGACGGCCGCCAGTCCTACGCCGCCATCGCCAAGGCGGTGGGGCTGTCCGAGGCCGCGGTGCGCCAGCGGGTGCAGCGCCTCCTCGACGCCGAGGTGATGCAGATCGTCGCCGTCACCGACCCCCTCCAGGTGGGCTTCCGGCGGCAGGCGATGATCGGGATCCGCGCCGAGGGCGACCTCATCGAGGTCGGCGAGGCTTTGACGGCGATGGCGGAGGTGTCCTACGTCGTCACCACGGCGGGGAGCTTCGACATCCTCTGCGAGGTCGTCTGCGAGGACGACGACCACCTCCTCGAGCTGCTCACCGAGCGCATCCGGGGCCTGAAGGGCGTCGCCTCCACGGAGACGTTCGTCTACCTGAAGCTCAACAAGCAGCACTACAACTGGGGTACGCGATGACCACCACCTCCGGCGTCTGGGAGCCGAGCTCGGACCAGCACACCGCCACCGGCAAGCTGTACTCCGACGCCGCCCGCGACCACCTGTGGATGCACTTCACCCGGCACTCGGTCTTCGAGGACCGCGAGGCCGGCGGCCTCGGGCACAGCGTGCCTATCATCACCCGTGGTGAGGGCTGGCGGATCTGGGACGACCGGGGCAACGAGTACATCGACGGCCTGGCCGGGCTCTTCGTCAACAACGTCGGGCACGGGCGCACCGAGATCGCCGAGGCGATGGCGAAGCAGGCGTCCGAGCTGGCGTTCTTCCCGCTGTGGTCCTACGCCCACCCGCGTGCCATCGAGCTCGCCGAGCGGCTCGCGCACCACGCGCCCGGCGACCTCAACCGGGTCTTCTTCACCACCGGCGGCGGTGAGGCCGTGGAGACCGCCTGGAAGCTGGCCAAGCAGTACTTCAAGCTCACCGGGAAGCCGACGAAGCACAAGGTCATCTCCCGCTCGGTGGCGTACCACGGCACCCCGCAGGGCGCCCTGTCGATCACCGGCATCCCCGACGCGAAGATGCCGTTCGAGCCGCTGGTGCCCGGTGGCCACAAGGTCCCGAACACCAACCTCTACCGCGCGCCCGAGCACCTGCGCGACGACGAGAAGGCCTTCGGCCGGTGGGCCGCCGACCGCATCGCCGAGGCGATCGAGTTCGAGGGCCCCGACTCCGTGGCGGCGGTCTTCCTCGAGCCGGTGCAGAACTCCGGTGGCTGCTTCCCTCCCCCGGCCGGGTACTTCGACCGGGTCCGCGAGATCTGCGACGAGTACGACGTGCTGCTCGTCTCCGACGAGACGATCTGCGCGTTCGGGCGGATCGGCTCGATGTTCGCCTGCGACGACTTCGGCTACCAGCCCGACATCATCACCACGGCCAAGGGCATCACCTCGGGCTACGCCCCGCTCGGCCTGATGATCGCGAGCGACCGGCTGTTCGAGCCGTTCCGCTCGGGCACGACGTACTTCCCGCACGGGTACACGTGGGGCGGGCACCCGGTGTCGTGCGCCGCGGCGATGGCCAACCTCGACATCTTCGACGCCGAGGGGCTCAACGACCGGGTCAAGGCCAACGCGCCGATCTTCAAGTCGACCCTCGACAAGCTCCTCGACCTCCCCCTCGTCGGAGACGTCCGCGGGGCCGGGTACTTCTACGGGATCGAGCTCGTCAAGGACAAGGCCACCCGCGAGACGTTCGACGACGCCGAGAGCGAGCGGCTGCTGCGCGGCTTCCTCTCCAAGGCGCTGTTCGACGCCGGGCTGTACTGCCGCGCCGACGACCGCGGCGACCCCGTGGTGCAGCTGGCGCCGCCGCTGACGATGGGCCCGACGGAGTTCGACGAGATCGAGCGCCGGTTGCGCTCGGTGCTCACCGAGGCCGAGAACCACCTCTGACGTGGCCCCGGTGTCCGGCACCGGGCCGCTGTGGTCGGAGGCGGCCGCGCCCTCGACGCCCGACGACGCGCCCCTCCCCCTGACGGTCGACGTCGCCGTCGTGGGTGCGGGGTACACCGGCCTCTGGACGGCGTACTACCTGCTGCGTGAGCGGCCCGACCTCACGGTCCTCCTGCTCGAGGCCGAGCACGTGGGCTTCGGCGCGAGCGGCCGCAACGGCGGCTGGGTGTCGTCGCTCTGGCCGGTGGGTCCCGAGGCGCTGGCCCGGCGCTCCGGACGGGCGGCTGCCCTGGCGCAGCTCGCGGCGCTGCGCGACACCGTCGACGAGGTCGGCCGGGTCGACGAGGCCGAGGGGCTGGGGTCGGGGTACGTCAAGGGTGGGGCGCTGGTCGTCGCGCGCACGCCCGCCCAGGCGTCCCGGGCGCGGGCGGAGGCCGAGCACGCGGCCTCCTGGGACACGGGCACCGTGTGGCTGGACGCCGGTGCGACGCGCGAGCGGCTCGCCGCGCCCGGCGCGCTCGGCGCCACGTTCACCCCTCACTGTGCGCGCATCCATCCCCGCCGGCTGGTCGACGGGCTGGCGCGGACCGTGCGCCTCATGGGGGCCCGGGTGGTCGAGGGCGTGCGGGTGGCGCGGGCCGGCGACGGGGTCGTCGTCCTGGAGGACGGGCGCCGGGTCACCGCCGGCGCGGTCGTCATCGCCACCGAGGGGTGGACCCACGCGTTGCCCGGTCACGAGCGGACGGTGGCCCCGGTGTACTCGCTCATGGTCGCCACCGAGCCGCTCACCGACGAGCAGTGGCACGGCATCGGGCTCGACGGGCGCGAGGTGTTCGCCGACCACGGGCACGTCGTCATCTACGGGCAGCGCACCGATGACGGGCGGATCGCGTTCGGCGGCCGGGGCGCGCCGTACCACTGGGGCTCGGCGGTGCGACCCGAGTTCGACCAGGAGGAGACGGTGTTCGCGGCGCTGAGGTCGACGCTCACCTCCGTCCTGCCGCAGCTCGAGGGGGTGCGGTTCACCCACGCGTGGGGCGGGGCGCTCGGCATCGCGCGCGACTGGCACCCGTCGGTCCAGTGGGACCCGGCGACGCGCACCGGCTCGGCGGGCGGCTACGTCGGTGACGGGGTGGCCGCGACGAACCTCGCCGGGCGCACGCTCGCCGACCTCGTCCTCGGGCGGGCGTCGGCGCTGGTCGACCTGCCGTGGGTCGGGCACCGCTCGCCGCGGTGGGAGCCGGAGCCGCTGCGCTGGCTCGGGGTCAACGCGGGGCTGCGGCTGGCCCACCTCTCCGACCGCGAGGAGACCTCCACCGGCCGCCCGGCCCGCCTCGGCGCCCTCCTGTCGAGGCTCACCGCCCACTGACGTCCGGGTTTCCGGTGGTGTCGCGGCGAGCGTGGAGCCCGGTCACGCCCCTGCCGCACCCCAGCGTCCGAGAGCGGTGATGGCCTCGCTCAGGGCGTGCCCGCGCTCGGTCAGCGCGTAGGCGCGGGTGTTGTGGCGCAGCGGCAGACGGGTCAGCACCCCGGCCGCCTCGAGCTCGCGCAGGCGGGTCGCGAGCATGTTCGTCGGGACACCCAGGTCACGCTGCAGGTCGCCGTACCGCTGCGGGCCCTCCAGCAGCCGCTCGACGATGAGCAGGGCCCAGCGGCTGCCGACCACGTCGAGGGCCGAGGCCAGGTCGCTCACTCGCTCGAGTCGGTGGTCGGCTTCATCCAGAACGGCGAGTAGTGGTAGCCGTCGGGGTCGTCGAACTGGCGCTGGTACATGAAGGGGTAGTCGTCGATGTCGCCGACGCGCCCGCCGGCGGCCTCGGCCCGCGCGACGATCTCGTCGACCGCCTCGCGGCTGGCGAGGTCGAACGAGACCGTGACCTTCGACGGGGTGTCCGGGCCGCCGACGAGCTCCTCGGTGCCGCCGATGCTCGCGTACATCTCGTGGCTGCCGAGCATCACGTACTGCTCGGGGGCGATGGCGAAGCACGAGACGTTGTGGTCGGACATCTCCGGGTTCAGGGTCCACCCGAGGGCGGTGTAGAAGGCGGTCGCGCGGTCGACGCTCTGGACGGGACAGGTGATGAAGAGGCTCATGCGGGGATACTTGCAAAATGCAAGTGCGTTAGTCAAGGGTGCCGCGCGCCTGGCACCTCGCCGAGGCTCGGAGGTCGGGGGTCGACCCGCGAACCCATGACGAGGTCGCGCTCTTGCGTCGTTCACCCGCGCGGGTGTAATCGTCGGAGGGGGGCGCGGCAGCCACCCGGAACCAGAACGGGAGGAATCGATGTCCGACACCGAGGTCTACGACTCGACCGCAGGCGAGCGCGACGCCCGAGACGCCACCGATGACGTCGGGGACCTCGCGGAGGACCTGTTCGACCTCACCGGTGACGAGATCCCCGACGAGCTCGACGTGGCCGACCTCGACGACCTCGTGGCCGCCACCTCTCCTGACGTCGAGTACTCCCCCTACGACGAGGAGGACGAGGAGCAGTCATGACCGTCCTCAGCCGCGCGCAGGCCACCGCCATCCTCCGCAGCCTCGGGTGGCGGGTCCGGACGACGTCCGAGTACGTCACCGTCGTACGGCACTTCCAGGGCGGGTGGAACCTCGGACCCGAACTCGACGTGGACGGCTCGGTCGGTCCCGACACCTCGGCCGCCCTGCTGCTCAGCGAGTCCCGGCGGCGCGCCGGCAAGCCCACCGCCTCGGCACACTTCTCCTTCAGCGAGGTCGCGTGCCGCTGTGACGGTCAGTACTCGAGCTGTCCACGAATCTGGCAGAAGCGCAGCGCCTTTCGCATGATGGAGGGCTACCGCTCGAAGAGCGGTCGGCCCCTCGACGTCGTCTCTGCCTGCCGCTGCCCCAGTCGCAACGCCGCCGTCGGCGGCTCACCGACCTCCCGCCACCTCACGGGACGTGCGTGCGACGTCGAGCCCTTCTTCTCCGTCGAGACGGTCAAGAGCTGGCAGGTGGCGACGCACATCGGCTTCGGATCCTCCAGCCGAAGGGTCAAGCACATCGACAAGGGTTCTGCCGCAACGGTGGTCAGCCCAACCGTCTACGTCAACGGAGCCTGACGAGCGGGAGACTGTCGAGGTTGGATGACATGAGTTCTGATCACGAGTCGTTCCCGGATGACCTGTCGGGCCACTTCTGGGCTCGTCTGACGGAGATGCCGGATGTCGATCGGTGGAAGTACGAGGTGGTCGACTACCAGAACAACGTCATGGCAGAGGGAGTCGCGGTCAGCCCTGCCCAAGCTGCTCGATTTGTCCGGAGCTGGGACGCCGTGGCCAGCAGCGACTTCGACGGCAGCGGTGACCCGAGTCTGCCGTGACTGAGGGCCGACGTCGGTCCGCGGCATGTCCGGATGTCAGGGCACTCCCTGGCCGAGCAAGGGCCGCCCACGGGTGTCGCCCTCGAGAAGCCACACGCGTATGGCGGCGCGGCACCGTTGTACGGTACCGCGGCGGCGACTCGCATCCTGAGCCCGCCGGCCACGCCAACGTTGCGGAGTCGATGGCTCGACTGGAGGATTGACCGTCGGCCGGGGGAGGCCAATGATGAACGGAGTCTCTCCCTTGGAGGTGCATCATGCGCCGTGTCCTGTGTCTGGTCGGCTTCCACCGCTGGGAGCACCACGTCAACCGGGAGAAGAGCGGGCCTGGCGGCGGATATGACCTGTGCTCCCACTGCGGCAGGGAGAAGAAGTCCTACGAGGGAAGCGGCAACCCCTCCTTCAAGGGACCGCTCATCGGCTGAATGCGGACCGGGAACCACTGCAGCGCTGGGTGTGTCGGCTCGGCGGGTTTGCCTACGCCACGTCCTTGATCCGGTCGGCCCGCCCAACCCTTGACGCTAAAACACCTCACGCTGATGTCCGGACGTTTAGTGAACGGCCCAAGGACCGTTTCCTTCCCTAACGCCTACCTCCTTTGAGGCTCGCACCGCCGTGTACTCGCCGGCCGACGTCTCGATGACGGAGCGGCACTCAAACGCCAGCTGACGAATCGTGACGCCGCGACTCCGACCGGGGCGCTCGAGACATGAGAACCGCACCTCGAGCTCCGCGCGCTGAAAGGCCCCCCAGCCCAATCCATCCACATTCGCTCGACCGCGCAACCACTCCTGCAGCTCCTCCGCGAACGCGAACTCCACTGCGGCGCCATCGATGGTGGCGTTGCCCGTCAGCAAGTTCAGCATGAGCTGCCCCTCCCCCGCGTGGAGCAGCAGCGGCAGGTCCCCTGGGGAGACCAACAAGCGCCAACCCACGAAGATCTGGCAAAGCTGGTTGGCGTAGTACTAGACCAACCCACGACGCATGTCGGCGGTCGTGCCATCAATCGGGGGACTTCGCCGCCCTCGCAGCTCAGCCGTAGAGACAGCAATCGTCGGCCTTGTAACACGACCGCGTCGCGGCAGATACGGAAGTACCGCGCCACCACGGTGATGACGCAGAAGTCCACGCGGGGCGCAGGTACATCTGCGACATCTCGGAGTTTCTGCGCCGTCGCGGTGATGGCGCAGAAGTTGCGGCAACGAGCGACCATCGGCATGTCAGGGTGTCGGCGCACTGCGCATGTCGGTCGGCGAGCGTGCAGGACCCCGCGCGTGACCAGCCCGGGTAGCGTGCGAGAGATGCAGGAGATCGAGTCGCTGCCGGACCTCGACCGCGTGCTCCGCGACGGGCGACCGCTGCGAGGCCTGCGCCTCCAGGACCTCGATCTCACCGGACACGAGGTCGAGCTGATGGCCCGCGCCGACGTCGAGGGGATGGTCGTCCTCGGGGGCCGGATGACCGACGAGCTCGCCACCCACCTGCGTGCGTCGGGCGCCCTGGTCTTCCCCACCGACCCGCACGCACCCGTCAACCCGTACCGGGCGAGCCTGTACCAGCCGCACGAGCTGTACGAGGGTCTGGCCGCCGGCGGCTACGAGGCGACGCCCGACGCCCTCGCCTACCACTGGTCACGCGACGGCGCCCTGCAGCACGATGCGTTCGTCACGCTGCTGCGGGCGGTCCACGACGACTCGATCAGCGACGCTCTCGGCGAGGTGCTCGGCGACGCACGGGTGGTGGGCGTCATGGGAGGCCACACGATGTCGCGCGGCACACCCGCCTACGCGGCCGCCGCCCGTCTCGGCCACACCCTGGCCGAGCGCGGCCTCGTCGTGCTCACCGGTGGCGGGCCGGGTGCCATGGAGGCCGCGAACCTGGGCGCCTTCTCCCCCACCGAACGCGCGTTGGACGACGCGCTCGAGCGGATCGCCCGGGTGCCGGGTTTCCGCCCCTCGATCGACGCGTGGGCCGGCGTCGCGCTCGAGCTGCACGACGAGCTGCTCCGCACCCCGGTCGCCGACGCGCGCGTGCGCAGCGTCGGGATCCCCACCTGGTTCTACGGCCACGAGCCGCCGAACGTCTTCTGCAACGGCATCGCCAAGTACTTCAGCAACGCCGTCCGCGAGGACGGGCTCCTCGCGCGCTGCACCGCCGGGCTGGTCGTCCTCGAAGGCGCGGCCGGCACGGTGCAGGAGGTCTTCCAGGCGGCGACCCGCCTCTATTACGCCGCGCCCGAGGCCGCGCTGCCCGTCGTCGTCCTCGTCGGCCGCACCCACTGGACCGACACCATCCCGGTCTGGCCGGCGCTGCAGGCCCTGGGGAGGGGACGGGCCATGGCCGGGAGCCTCCACCTCGTCGACACGGTCGAGGAGGCCGCGGCCCTCGTGACGTCGAACGTCAGCGAGGGGTCATGAGGACGATGCCGAGGCACATCTCGTCGGTGGTGCCCTCGCCCCACGCGACGTAGCGGTCCTTGGTGCCCTTGAAGCTGGGGAGCAGGTCGCGCAGCCCCTGGTCGTGGGTGCAGGTGACCGTGACCGTGTCGCCGGGTCCGACCCGCAACGGCGTCTTCAGCGGGATGCTGCCCTGGTCGTCGAAGTCCCACACCGGGATGTCGAGGATGCGGCGTGCCTGCGGCGTCCCCTTGTTGACGTCGATGGTGATGGCCCGGCCGAGCAGGTGCATGTGGCCGGAGGCGGCCCGGATGGTCGCGGTCTCGCGGATGGGGCGCGTGCAGCTCTGCACGGGTCCCGCGGCGATCGGCCCGCAGAGCCAGTGGAGCAGGTCGGCGGTCGCGATCTTCTCGCCGAAGCGCTGCCTGAGGTCGGCGACGGCGACGACCCGGCTGCACAGCCCCGCGGTGCGGTTCTCGCGGCAGGGCAGCTCGACCGGCGCGGGCATGAGCATCGTCTGGAGCGCCTGCTTCTTGGACCCCTTCGCCTCGGTCAGCCGAAGCCGCACGGTGCTCTGGTCGGGGCCGGTGCCCGCCAGCAGGTTGTAGTGCATCTGGACGACGAGCTGGGTGCCCTTGGCCAAGGGGATCCCGATGTCGTCGGCCATGACCCGCTCGCCACCACCGGGGGCCCACGCGCCGACCCAGTCGGCCTTGTCGAGGTTCACCCCGGACACACCCGCGAGCCCGGCCCCGCCGAAGCAGGTCCAGCCCTCGCCGGGGTCCTCGGCATCCAGGGCCCGGGCCTTGGACACCTCCTCGGCGTCGACCTTGGAGACGATGACGTGGTGCACGACGGCCGGGTTGTCGGGCGAGATCTGCACGCCGCTGACGAGCTGGTCGGTGCGGAACTTCGGGTCGACGAGGAAGCAGCGGTAGTCGTCGGTGCCGGTGCCCTCGGGCGCCTTGGGCGTGTAGGGCGCCGGCAGCTTCACGGTGAGGAAGCGCTCACCCGCGCGCGCGGGGACGTCCTTCACGGCCGGGGTGGGCGCCGTCGCGGAGGCGCTCGGCGTGTGGGTGCTCGCGTGGCCGTCGGCCGACCTCAGGGCAGCGGGCAGCTCGGCCCCTCCCCCACAGCCCGCGAGGGCCGCGGCGAGGGCCAGGACGGGGACGGCCCCAAGGACCGCGGCGCGACGTCGCACCTGCACAGGGTACGACCGGTCAGGCGGTCGCCGCTGCCAGCTGGCCGCAGGCGCCGTCGATCTCCGACCCGCGGGTGTCGCGGACCGTGGTCGGGATGCCGTGGGCGCGCAGCCGCTCGACGAACTGCTGCTCGACCCCGCGGCGCGACGCCGTCCACTTCGAGCCCGGCGTCGGGTTGAGCGGGATCGGGTTGACGTGCACCCAGCCGCGCCCGCGTGAGGCGAGCTTCTCGCCGAGGAGGTCGGCCCGCCAGGCGTGGTCGTTGATGTCGCGGATGAGGGCGTACTCGATGGAGACGCGCCGCCCGGTGGCCACGTAGTACCGGTACGCGGCGTCGATGGCCTCGTCGACCTTCCACCGGGTGTTGATGGGGACGAGCTCGTCGCGCAGCTGGTCGTCGGGGGCGTGCAGCGACAGTGCGAGGGTGACGGGGATGCCCTCCTCGGCGAGCTTGTCGATGCCCGGCACGAGGCCGACGGTCGACATCGTGATGCCGCGCGCCGACATCCCGAGGCCCTCGGGGGCGGGGTCGACGAGCCGGCGGATGGCGCCGATGGCGGCCTTGTAGTTGGCCAGCGCCTCGCCCATCCCCATGAAGACGACGTTGCTGACGCGGGTGGGGCCGCTCGGCTCGCCCGACGCCGCGTCCTCGGACTCGTCGCCCAGGCCGGCGCCGTCGTCGTCGGCCGGGCCGGTCATCTCGGGGAGGCCGCCGTGGCGCAGCAGCCGCGAGGCCGCCACGACCTGCTCGACGATCTCGCCCGTGGACATGTTGCGGGTCAGGCCCTCCTGGCCGGTGGCGCAGAACGGGCAGTTCATGCCGCAGCCGGCCTGGCTGGAGATGCAGACCGTGACCCGGTTGGGGTAGCGCATGACGACCGACTCGACGAGGGCGCCGTCGAAGAGCCGCCACACCTGCTTCACCGTGGCACCGCGGTCGGCCGTGAGGCTGCGTACCGGCGTGAGGAGGGTGGGCAGGAGGTCGGCGACGAGCTCGTCGCGCACGGCCTTGGGCAGGTCGGTCATCTCGTCCGGGTGCTCGACGAGGCGGTCGAAGTAGTGGGTCGAGAGCTGGCCCGCGCGAAACGGCTTGTGCCCCAGCGCGGCCACGGCGTCGCGGCGCTCGGCGAGGGTGAGGTCGGCCAGGTGGCGCGGCGGCTTGCCGCGGCGGGGGGCGGCGAAGGTCAGCTGCCCGGGGGCGGGGCGGGGGGTGCTCGGCTCGGTCATGGTGCTCCCAGTGTCTCAGGTCCGCGGGTCGGCCCGGCCGGGCCCCGTCGAGCGCAATCCCCCACTTGGCGCGTTTCCGTGGCGGAACGGCCCCCGTTGGCCCTACCGTGGGCAGTACTCGTTCTGCAGGGGAACGGGTACTGCAGGAAATGAGGACGGCCATGGGCCTGTTCGACCGTTTCAAGGCGCCCAGGACGCAGGAGGACGCTCCCGTCGCCTCCGGCGTGCCCGAGGCACCCGCCGCGCCGGCTCATCACGTGCCCGACATCGACGACGAGCCCGGTCCCTTCTCCGACTCGGTCCGCGAGCACCTCGAGCGGCTCACCGCGGCCGCCGACGCGGACATCGCCTCGCTCGACCCCGGTGCCTTCGACGCCGCGCTCACCTCTCGCCTCGTCAGCGCCGAGCGCATCCACTCCACCGGCCTGGGGTTCACCTACGCGAGCCGCTTCGCCGACCACGTGCACGAGGTGCTCACCCTCGACCTCCCGTCGGCGGTGGTGACCCTCCCCGACTCGCGGGTCGCCGAGTCCGGGCGGCGCCTGCCGAGCCTGATCAACCGCGGCCGCACCAACCTCCTCGAGCTGCTCGAGACCGCCCCGGTCGACGTCGACCGGGTCACCGAGGGTCGGCGCGGGCTGTGGACCGTCATCGGCGACACCCCGTACACCGCGAGCTTCGCGCGCTTCCTCAACGACGCCGCGCACCGCTGGCTGCCCGACGTCGACGACCGCAACGGCTGGGTCTTCGCGCTCCCCTACCGGCACGCGATCCTCCTCCAGCCGTGCGGCACCGCCGCCGAGGTGCGCGACGCCCTCGAGCTCGTCCCCGACTGGGCGCAGCGGATGCACGCCGACGGCATCAGCCCGCTGTCGAAGCACACCTACCACTGGGTCGACCGGCAGATCACCTGCCTCACGACCGAGAACGAGGACGGCACGATGAGCGTGCGGCCGTCGGAGATGCTCGAGCAGGTCCTCGGCCTCGGCCGACGCGCCGGCTGACAACCCCGGCACGACGGGCGCGCCCGCGCCCTCTTCGTCACTGGTTCGTGCCGCTCGCTCAGCCGAGCGGCACGAACCAGATCAGCAGCACCCAGGCGACGGGCGCCACGACGACGAGCGAGTCGAGGCGGTCCATGAGGCCGCCGTGGCCGGGCAGCAGCGTGCCCATGTCCTTGATGCCGAGGTCGCGCTTGACGCTGCTCTCGATGAGGTCGCCCAGGGTCGCCGCCGCGGCGGCGACGGCCCCGAGGATGGCGCCGGACCACCACAGCCCACCGAGCAGCAGCGGCAGGGCGATGCTGCCGACCACCGCGCACGTGACGACGGAGCCGGCGAAGCCCTCCCACGACTTCTTCGGGCTGAGCGAGGGCGCCATCGGGTGCTTGCCGAGCTTGACGCCCACGGCGTAGCCGCCGATGTCGGAGAACACGGTGACGAGGACGAAGACGATGATCCGCTGCCGGCCGTCGGGCGCCGCGAGCATCATCGAGGCGAAGCCGCCGAGGAAGACGGGGTAGAACGCGATGAGCGAGGAGGCGCCGAGGTCGCGGGCGGCGCCGGCGATGCCGTCGGCGACGCGCCAGACGAGCAGGCCCACGACGGTGAGCCCCAAGGTGATGACGAGGGCCTCGGCGCCGCGCAGGTAGGCCGAGACGAGCATGCCGACCGACCCCAGCACGAGCGGGACGAGCGGGACGCGGATGCCCTTGGTGGCGACGGCTCGGCGCAGCTCCCACGCGCCGTAGGTGACGGCCACGACGACGACCGCCAGGAAGGCGCGGGCGTCGACGACGAGCGTGCCGATGACGACACCGCCGAGCAGGAGGCCCACGCCCACGGCGGCCCGCAGGTCGCGACCCGCCTTCGAGGTGGGGGGTGCCGAGGCGTCCTGCGTTGCCGAGGTGTCCTCGGTCACGAGGGTGTCGGTGGCGTCCGTGGTCACGGTGTGGTCGTCGGCGGCGATGGCGTCGCTGGCATCGGTCATGGTGCGGTCGGGCTCGAGAGGGTCAGACCTCGAGGAGCTCGGCCTCCTTGTGCTTGAGCAGGTCGTCGATGAGGTCGACGTGGCGCTTGGTGACGGACTCGAGCTCCTTCTCGGCGCGCGCTCCCTCGTCCTCGCCGACCTCGCCGTCCTTGACGAGCTTCTCCAGGGTCGTCTTGGCCGTGCGGCGCACGTTGCGCACCGAGATCTTGGCGTCCTCGGCCTGGGTGTGCGCCATCTTCACGTACTCCCGGCGTCGCTCCTCGGTGAGGACGGGCATGACACAGCGGATGATGTTGCCGTCGTTGCTCGGGTTGACCCCGAGGTCGGCGTCCTGGATCGCCTTCTCGATGGCGCGCATCGAGCCCTTGTCGAACGGGCTGATGATGATGGTGCGCGCCTCGGGGTTCTGGAACGACGCGAGCTGCTGCAGCGGGGTCGGGGCGCCGTAGTAGTCGACCATGACCTTCTGGAACATGCCCGGGTGGGCCCGACCGGTGCGGATGCCGCCGAACGCCTCCTTGGCGGCCTCGACGGTCTTCTCCATCTTCTCCTCGGCCTCGAACAAGGTCTCGTCGATCATGGGGGCGTTCTCCTTCGAATCTGCCGCGCGGCACGCGCGGCGGGTCGTGGTCCAGTGTGTCAGGGACGGGCGCCGGCGGGCGCGTGCCCGCGGAGGTGGCGGCCCCGGTCGCGGTGGCTCAGCCGGCGGAGACGAGGGTCCCGATGGACTCCCCGCGCAGGGCACGGGTGATGTTGCCGTCGCCCTCCATGCCGAAGACGACCATGGGCAGGCGGTTCTCCATGCAGAGGCTGAACGCCGCGGCGTCGACGACCTTCAGGCCGCTGCGCAGCGCCTCCTCGAAGGTGACCTTGTCGAGCTTGCGGGCGTCGGGGTTGGTGCGCGGGTCGGCGTCGTAGACCCCGTCGACGCCGTTCTTGCTCATGAGCACCGCGTCGCAGCGGCACTCCAGGGCGCGCTGGGCGCTCACCGTGTCGGTGGAGAAGTACGGCATCCCGGCGCCGGCGCCGAAGATGACGACCCGACCCTTCTCGAGGTGTCGGATGGCGCGGCGCGGGATGTACGGCTCGGCGACCTGGCCCATGGTGATGGCGGTCTGCACCCGCGTGTCGATGCCCTCCTTCTCCAGGAAGTCCTGGAGGGCGAGGCAGTTCATCACGGTCCCGAGCATGCCGATGTAGTCGGCGCGCGAGCGGTCCATGCCCTTCTGCTGGAGCTCGGCGCCCCGGAAGAAGTTGCCACCCCCGACGACGACCGCCACCTCGATGCCCTCGCGGACGGCGTCGGCGATCTGCCCGGCGATGGCGCGCACGACATCAGGGTCGACACCGACGCGTCCTCCGCCGAAGACCTCACCGGAGAGCTTGAGCAGGACGCGGCGTGCACGGCCGGGCGTCGGTGCGGGGACGGTGCTGGCGGACGGGGCGGCCTCGGTCAGGGCGTGCGTGGTCACAGGGCCTCCTCGGCGTGGGTGCGCAGCGGTCGACCGATCCTGTCACACGGGGGCGCCCCGGACCGAACCGTGGCGCAGGGCCTCTTGCGCGGTACGGCCCTCAGAAGCCGGCGTTGCGCAGGAGGAACTCGGTCTCGGTGTCGCGCCCGCCGCGGGGGTCCTGGGCGGGGGTGACCGGCTGGGTCGTCACCATGTCCTCGGGTCGGACCCGGGGCAGGTCGACGTGGACCCGGTGCTCGAGGTCGTGCTCCTCGTCGTGGCTCACGGCCGTCTCCGGCGTGGTTCCCGCGCCGCCGCTGGTGCCTGTCGTCGCCATCGCGACCACCTCCCTCGTCCCCAGTATGCGCCGCCGTGGTCTGCGTCGGGTGCGCCGGCCGACCACGACCGTGCCGCGACACATCCGCGCAACATCGGGCTGACAGGATGAGCGGCGTGGAGCAGGAACGCGAGGTCCTCACGTGGGCCGACTTCGACCGGTCGATCTGGGACCTCGCCGAGCAGGTGGCTCGCGACGGCATCCCCGACATGATCCTGTCGATCGCCCGCGGCGGCCTGCTCATCGGCGGGGCCCTCGGCTACGCGCTCGGCGTGAAGAACACCTACACGATGAACGTCGAGTTCTACACGGGCGTCGACGAGCGGCTCGACGTGCCGCGCATCCTCCCGCCGGCGCCCGACTTCGTCGACCTCCACGACGCCCTCGTCCTCGTCGCCGACGACGTCGCCGACACCGGGCTGACGCTGGCCTCGGTGCAGGACTTCTGCGCCGGCAAGGTGGGCGAGGTCCGCACCGCGACGATCTACGCCAAGGAGCGCTCGGTCGTGCGGCCCGACTACGTCTGGCGCGACACCGACCGCTGGATCACCTTCCCGTGGAGCGACCGTCCCCCGGTGACCGGCCGAGGCCCCAGCGACAGCTGACCCGGCCCACCGCGTGGCAGGGTTGGCGTCGTGTGGCCCGTCACCGCGTCCGAGACCGTGTACGAGAACGCCTGGATCCGGGTCGTCGAGGACCGGGTCGAACGCCCCGACGGGTCCCCCGGCCTCTACGGTGTCGTCCACCTGCGGCACCCGGCCGTGTTCGTCGTCGCCGTGACCGATGACGACGAGGTCGTCCTCGTCACCGTCGACCGCCACACGACCGGCGCCTCCGTGGAGGTGCCCGCGGGCGGGTCCGACGGTCCCGACACCCTCGCCGGCGCCCGTCGGGAGCTCGCCGAGGAGACCGGGCTGGCCGCGTCCTCCTGGCAGGAGATCGGGAGGATGGACGCCCTCAACGGGGTCTGCATCGCACCGGAGGTCGTCTACCTCGCGACGGGCCTGCACCCCGCCCCGGGCGCCGAGCAGGAGGTCGAGGGCATCAGCGAGGTGCGGCGCGTCCCGTGGCCCGAGGTGCTGGCGATGGTCGCGCGCGGCGACATCACCGACGGCGAGACCGTGGCGGCGCTGATGTTCGCCGCCCTCGCCCTCGGTCGCGTCGGCTGACCTGACCCCGGACGCACGGATGCCGCCCACCCTGGCGGGCGGACGGCATCCGATGGGCGCTCACGAGGAGCGCGAGGGGTCAGCTCCCGACGCGGAAGCGGGCGAAGCCACCAGCGGAGGCACCGGCCTCCTCGAGGACCTTCGCGACCGTCTTCTTGGCGTCCTTGGCGAACGGCTGCTCGAGCAGGACGTTCTCCTTGAAGAAGCCGTTGACGCGACCCTCGACGATGCGGGGAAGGGCGGCCTCGGGCTTGCCCTCCTCCTTCGCGGTGGCCTCGGCGACGCGACGCTCGTTCTCGACCGTCTCGGCGTCGATCTCCTCGCGGGTGAGGACGCTCGGGCTGAACGCCGCGATGTGCATCGCGACGTCGCGCGCCGTCTGCTCGTCGCCACCGGCGGTCGCGACGAGGACGCCGATCTGCGCGGGCAGGTCGGGGCTCGTCTTGTGCAGGTAGGACACGACGTGCTCGCCCTCGAGGCGGGCCACGCGCTTGACCTCGATCTTCTCGCCGATGGTCGCGTTGGCCTCGTCGAGCAGCTCCTTGACGGACTTGCCGTCGGAGAGCGTGGAGTCGAGGAGGGCCTCGGCGTCGGCGGCCTTGACGGCCACGGCCTGGGTGAGGACCTGCTCGGCCAGGGCGCCGAAGCGCTCGCCCTTGGCGACGAAGTCGGTCTCGCACAGGACCTCGACGAGGGTGCCCTCGCCGGCGGAGGCCGCGGCGGTGACCAGACCGTTGGTGGCCGTGCGGCCCTCACGCTTGGTCACGCCCTTGAGGCCCTTGACACGCAGGATCTCCTCCGCCTTGGTCATGTCGCCATCGGCCTCGTCGAGGGCCTTCTTGACGTCCATCATCCCGGCGGCGGTCTTCTCGCGGAGCGCCTTGATGTCAGCGGCGGTGTAGTTCGCCATGAGTGGTGTTCGCTCTTTCCTACTAGCGGTCGGACGGTGACGAGTGGGTCAGGCCTTGTCGGCCGGAACGGCCTCGGCCTCGGTGGCGTCGGCCTCGGCGGCCGGGGCCTCCTCGGTGACCTCGGCGGCGGGAGCCTCCTCGGTGACCTCGGCGGCGGGGGCCTCGGGGGCCTCCTCGACCTCGGCGACCTCGGGGGTCTCGGCGACCTCGGCGGTCTCGGCGGCGGGCGCCTCGACCTCGGCCGGAGCCTCGGCGGTCTCGGTGGCCTCGGCGGCGGCGGTCTCGCCGGCCTCCGGGGCGACCTCGTCGGCCGTCTGCGCGGCGTCACCGGCGAGGAGCTCGCGCTCCCAGTCGGCGAGCGGCTCGTCGCCGGCCACGACACCCTCGGCGGCGGGGCCACCGGAGCGCTGGATCAGGCCCTCGGCGACGGCGTCGGCGATGACGCGGGTCAGCAGCGTGACCGAGCGGATGGCGTCGTCGTTGCCGGGGATCTTGTAGTCGACCTCGTCGGGGTCGCAGTTGGTGTCGAGGATCGCGATGACGGGGAGCCCGAGCTTGCGCGCCTCGTCAACGGCGAGGTGCTCCTTCTTGGTGTCGACGATCCACACGGCCGAGGGGACCTTGCCCATGGTGCGGATGCCGCCCAGGGTCTTCTCGAGCTTGTCCTTCTCGCGCTTGAAGATGAGCAGCTCCTTCTTCGTGAAGCCGGAACCGGCCACGTCGTCGAAGTTGAGCTCCTCGAGCTCCTTGAGGCGGGTGAGCCGCTTGGAGATCGTCTGGAAGTTGGTGAGCATGCCACCGAGCCAGCGGTGGTTGACGTACGGCATCCCGACGCGCGTCGCCTGCTCGGCGATCGGCTCCTGGGCCTGACGCTTCGTGCCGACGAAGAGGATGGTGCCGCCGTGGGCGACCGTCTCCTTGACGAACTCGAACGCGTTGTTGATGTAGGTCACCGACTGCTGCAGGTCGATGATGTAGATGCCGTTGCGCTCGGTCATGATGAAGCGCTTCATCTTGGGGTTCCAGCGACGGGTCTGGTGCCCGAAGTGGACGCCGCTCTCGAGGAGCTGGCGCATGGTGACGACGGCCATCGTCGTTCTCCTTGTGCTAGAGGTTGTCAGTTTCGTCGGTAGTGGTCGGCTCACGGCCGGCCCCACCTGCCTGGCGTCCTGACGCACCCCGGACGGTTCCGGCCGACGAGGTCGACCCGTACCGCCACTGCCGTGGTGCGCCCCGGCTCGGAGGAGACCTCGTCGCAGGAGAGTGACGCGCGAATTCGGCGCACGTGTGGATACACGCAGGCCGTCGGACATCGTACGTCGCGCAGGGCCCCCAGCGGAAATCGGCTCCGACCCCGTCAGCGGCCCGGAAAGCCGCAGGCGGCGCGCTCCATCGACGGGTAGCGTCTCGGCCTCGTGGGCCGGATCCTCGACGTCATCGCACCGCCGCGCATGGGCACGCCCTTCCGGTGGAACCTCACGTCGTCGTGGGTGGCCCAGCTCGGCGACGGCATCGCCCTCGCGGCCGGTCCCCTGCTCGTCGCGTCGCAGACCGACGACCCGCGGCTCATCGCGGCCGCGGCGATGGTCCAGCAGGTGCCGACCCTCGTCCTCGGGCTGTTCGCCGGGGCGATCGCGGACCGCGTCGACCGCAAGCGGCTCGTCCTCACCGCCAACCTCGTGCGCGTCGTCGTCCTGCTCCTGCTCGTCGCCACGATCGTCACGGGGACGATCTCCATCGGGCTGCTCCTCGTGGCGCTGCTCGCCGTGGGCACGGCGGAGATCTTCGCCGACACCGGATGGCGCGCCGTCCTGCCCTCGATCGTCCCGCCGGCGGACCTCGGGGTCGCCAGCGCCCGGCAGATGTCGGGCTTCCTCGTCGCCAACCAGATGGTCGGGCCGGCCGTCGGGGCGTCCCTGTTCGCGCTGGGCCACGCGGTGCCGTTCGGGGTGCAGGCGACGGCCGGGCTGCTCGCCGCCGCCCTGTTCGCCAAGGTCGCCGTCCCCGCTGTGGTGCGGGCCGCCGACCACGAGCCGCAGCACGTGGGGCGCGACATCCTCGACGGCCTGCGATGGATCCGTCACCACGCCCCGGTGCGCACCCTCATCCTCGTGATCCTCGCCTTCAACATCACGTGGGGGGCGCCGTGGGGCGTGCTCGTCTACTGGGCGCAGCAGCGGCTCGGGGTGGACGAGGTCGGCTTCGGCCTGCTGACGACCGCGTCGGCGGTGGGCGGCGTCATCGCCGTGGTGGGGTACGACTGGCTCGAGCGCCGGGTGGCCCTGGGCCGGCTGATGAAGGTGTGCCTGACCCTGGAGGTGCTCATGCACCTCGTGCTCGCGCTGACGACCGTGCCGGTCGTCGCGTACGTGGTGATGTTCGTGTTCGGCGCGTACGCCTTCGTGTGGGGCTCGCTGTCGAACGCGGTGCGGCAGCGGGCGACGCCCCACGACCTCCAGGGACGGGTCGGCTCGGTGTACTGGCTGGGGCTGACGCTCGGCCTCATCGTGGGGCAGCTCATCGGCGGGCTGCTCGCCGACCGGTTCGGGCCCGCGGCGCCGTTCTGGTTCGCGTTCGGCGGCTCGGCGTTGACGCTGGCGGTCGTCTGGCGGCAGCTCGGGCACATCGCGCACGCCGACGAGCAGACCCACTGACGCGCCCTCGCCCTCGCCCTCGCCCTCGGCGAACGTGGGTGAACACGCCGCGGATCACCGGCGCGTTCACCCACGTTTCGAGCGAGCGGCGCGGGGCCCCGCTCGCCTAGCCTGCGGGCATGCCCTCCTCCCCCGGCCACCCCTCCCTCGCGCCCTTCGGCACGACGATCTTCGCGACGATGTCGGCCCTCGCCGCCGAGCACGGCGCCATCAACCTCGGGCAGGGGTTCCCCGACACCGACGGCCCGCCCGAGGTGCTGGCGGCGGCGGTGTCGGCCATCCGGTCCGGGCTCAACCAGTACCCGCCGGGGCCGGGGGTCCCCGCCCTCCTCGATGCCGTAGCGGAGCACCAGTCGCGCTTCTACGGGCTGACCGTCGACCCGGTGCGCGAGGTGCTCGTGACGGTGGGGGCGACCGAGGCCATCGCGGCGACGGTGCTGGCGCTCGTGCGCCCCGGGGACGAGGTCGTCACCTTCGAGCCGTACTACGACTCGTACGCGGCGACCATCGCCCTGGCCGGCGGGGTGCGCCGGACGTCGGTGCTGCGGTTCCCTGACTTCGCGGTTGACGAGGAGTCCCTGCGGGCGGCGTTCTCGTCGCGGACGCGGGTCGTCCTGCTCAACACGCCGCACAACCCGACAGGGAAGGTCTTCACGCGGGCCGAGCTCGACCTCGTGTGCGAGCTGGCGCGCGAGCACGACGCGTGGGTGGTGACCGACGAGGTGTACGAGCACCTGACGTTCGACGGTGTCGAGCACGTGCCCGTGGCCTCGCTGCCCGGGATGGCGGAGCGGACCCTGACGATCTCCTCGGCCGGCAAGACGTTCTCGACCACGGGGTGGAAGGTCGGCTGGGTGTCGGGTCCGGCCGAGGCGATCGCGGCCGTGCGGGCGGTCAAGCAGTTCGTCACGTACGTGGGGTCGGGGCCGTTCCAGCACGCCGTGGCGACCGGGCTGGGGCTGGGCGACTCCGTGTACGCGGGGCTGTCGTCGTCCTTGCAGGCCAAGCGCGACCGGCTGGTGGCGGGGCTGCGCGCGGCGGGGATGAGCGTCTCGGTGCCGCAGGGCACGTACTTCGTCATCGCCGATGCCGCCCCGCTCGGCGCGACCGACGCCCTGGCGTTCTGCCACGAGCTGCCGGTGCGGGCCGGTGTGGTCGGGGTACCGGTGTCGGTGTTCCACGACGACGTCGACGCGGCGCGCACGCTGGTGCGGTTCGCGTTCTGCAAGCAGGACGCGGTGCTCGACGAGGCCTGCCGGCGGTTGGCGGCCCTCGCGGGCTGACGGGCTGACGGGCTGACGGGCTGACGGACGCGGTCGTCCACAGGCCCGGTCTCGGGAGGTGGTCGTCCACAGGTTCCGTGCGGCCCTGTCGCGGGGCGGCGGGTGCGGCGAGGCTCGAGGCATGTCCAGGTCCTCCGTCGTCGCCGTCGTCGCCGTTGCATGCCTCGTCGCGCTCGGGGCCGGCGTCGTCGGGCAGCCGGGAGGCGGCGGCATGGGCAGTGACGAGGCCGCGCCGGGCGCGGCGGCCGCGGTCGAGGACGGGTCGACCGGCTCCGTCGGGGTCGGCCGGGCCACGGGCGCGGGGGCGGCTGCGGTCGGGGGTACGAGCAGCTCCGGTGTGGGCGGGGCTGGCGGGACGGCGCGACCCGGCCCGGGGCTGCGTGCCGCTGGTGCCCGGGCATCCCCCGACGGTCCGGTCGCTCACCCGTGGCGGTGGCCGCTGGCACCGCGTCCCCCGGTGCTGCGGCGATTCCGGGCTCCACCCGACCCGTACGCCGCGGGACATCGCGGGCTCGACCTCGGGGTCCGTGCCGGTGACGTGGTGCTCGCCGTCGCCGACGGTGTCGTCACGCACAGCGGCACCGTGGCGGGTCGTGGCACCGTCACGGTGCTGCACGCCGGTGGGCTGCGCAGCACCTACGAGCCGGTCGACTCCTCGGTGCGTGAGGGTGACGTCGTGGTCGGCGGTGCGCCCATCGGGGTGGTCGCGCCTGGCCCGGGATCGTCCTCGGGACACTGCGGCGCCCGGGTCTGCCTCCACCTCGGAGCGCGGCGCGGTGAGAGCTACGTCGACCCGTGGCCGCTGCTCGCCGGGGCCCGGTTGGCCCTGCTACCCCTTGGGTGAGGCCGACGGGCTGACGGACGCGCCCGGTGAGGGCGAGGTCGACACGCTGGACGTCGGTGTGGGAGTGGCGGTGCTGCTCCCGGAGCTGCGCTGCTGGAAGAAGAACCAGCCAGCCGCGGCGAGCGCCAGGACGATGACGAGCAGGACGATCGACCGGACCCGGCTCTTCTTCTTCGCCTTGGCGGCCACCTCGGCCGCCTCCGCTGCAGCCTCGGCGTCGAGGAGGGCCTGGGCCTCGGCCAGCTCGCGCTCGCGCTCCTGAGCGCGGGCCGCCGACTTGGCGCGCCGCTCCTCGGCATCGGCCCGACGGCTCGTCGTCTGGACCATCTGGGTCGGCGGGTCGATGAGGATGTCCTTGTCGGGGTTCTCGACCGCGGGGACCTCGAACTCCATGCCGTCCGACACGCGCCAGGACAGGTGGACCGGCGGCGGGACGTAGCGGTCCGAGGCGTCGACGGCGTCTGCGGCAGAGGTGCGAGCGGCGGGGGCGGTGGCCGAGACCTGGGCCGTCCCGAGGAGCACCTCGGGCGGGGGCGCGCCGAGGAGCTCGGCGAGCGGGGTGACGGTGAGCTGAGGAGTGGTGGTCTGGGCTGCGGCGGCGGGGACGACCTCGGGGGTCGGCTCGGGCTCAGGCGCCACCGTGGACTCGGCGGGCTCATCAGGCGCGACGTCCTGCACCAGCTCGGGCGGCGGCACGAACCAGCCGTAGGCCGACGGGGCGTTGTCGTCCTCGACGACCCAGGGCTGGGAGTCGTAGTCGCGAGCGGCTCGACCGGCATCGGAGTCGTCGACCACCTCGGCGACGTCCTCGAGCGTGATCTCGTCCTCGACGACCGGCTCGTCCTCAACGACGGGCTCGGCCAGGTCCTCGACGACCGGCTCGTCGTCGACAGCCTCAGGCTCCGCTGCGACGTCCTCGACAGCCTCAGGCTCCGCTGCGACGTCCTCGACAACCGGCTCTGCCAGGTCCTCGACAACGGGCTCGTCCTCGACGACCGGCTCGGCCAGGTCCTCGACGACTACCTCAGCCTCGGGCTCGACCCACGCCTCCTCGACGACAGGCTCGTCCTCAACGACGGGCTCGGCCAGGTCCTCGACGACCGGCTCGTCGTCGACAGCCTCAGGCTCCGCTGCGACGTCCTCGACAACCGGCTCTGCCAGGTCCTCGACAACGGGCTCCTCCTCGACGACCGGCTCGGCCAGGTCCTCGACGACTACCTCAGCCTCGGGCTCGACCCACGCCTCCTCGACGACCGGCTCGGCCAGGTCCTCGACGACCGGCTCGTCCTCGGCCAGGACCTCAGCCTCGGGCTCGACCCAGGCGTCCTCGACAACAGGCTCGGCGACGTCCTCAACGACCGGCTCGGCCAGGTCCTCGACGACCGGCTCATCCTCGAGCACAGGCTCCGCGGCGATGTACTCGACGACCGGCTCGTCCTCGACGACAACCTCAGCCTCGGGCTCGACCCACGCATCCTCGACAACCGGCTCTGCCAGGTCCTCGACAACCGGCTCTGCCAGGTCCTCGACGACCGGCTCGTCCTCGACAACAGGCTCCGCGGTGACGTCCTCGACGACGGGCTCGTCTTCAACGACAGTCGAGGCAAGGTCCTCGGCAACAGGCTCGTCCTCGACAGCTTCAGCCTCGGGCTCCGCAGCGACCCATGCGTCCTCGACAACCGGCTCATCCTCGACGACAGTCGAGGCAAGGTCCTCGACAACGGGCTCGTCCTCAACGACCGGCTCAGCGTCAACGACCGTCTCGGCCACGTCCTCGACAACAGGCTCGGCCACGTCCTCGACAACCGGCTCGTCCTCGACGACGACCTCAGCCTCAGGCTCCGCCGCAACCCAGGCGTCCTCGACAACAGGCTCGGCCACGTCCTCGACAACCGGCTCGTCCTCGACGACGACCTCAGCCTCAGGCTCCGCAGTGACCCACGCGTCCTCGACGACGGGCTCGTCCTCGACAGCCGGGGCGGAGGCCTGCTCGGCCTCGGCGCGGGCGGCCTCGGCGAACTCCGCCTGCCACGCAGCCCAGTCGACGGTGCTGTCGGCGTCTGAGCCGGCCTCGACGGTCGCCTCGACCTGCTCGGAGGTCTCCTCGAGGTCGGCCGCGTCGCGGGGGGCGACCTCGGCGTCCTCGATCGGCTCGTCCACCTCGACGCCGGCAGTCTCGACGGCGGCAGTCTCGACGGCGGCGGTGTCGTCGCTCCAGGTGTCGACGACCTCGGACTCCTCGTCCTCGTCGGTGACGATCTCCTCGGTGGCCGCCCGGTGCTGGACCGCCAGCCACCAGGGCGTCGAGTCCTCCTCGACGGCCGGCGGGCTCACCTCGTCCACGACCTCGACCTCGGCGTCGGCGTCGGGCGTCGCGGTCTCGCCGGCAACAGCCGAGTCGACGGAGTCGACCACCTCGTCCTCCGGGACGTCGGTGGACCGGCGCATTATCCAGGAAGGCCGGTCGGCATCCTCGTCGCTCCCGGACCCAGCGCCGGCGCCGGCGTCACGGTCGGTCGGGGCCGAGGGCGCGGCAGCCCAGGTGTCGTGGGGGGCCTCCTCATGGAGGTCCTGCGTCGGCGGGGGCGTGAACGTGGGCACCGTGGCGTCGGCGTACCCCGCGAGGGCCGCCAGACCGGTGACGGCAGGAGCCGTGGGGGCGATCGGCTCGGGCTCGGGCTCGGGCTCGTGGCGTGCCGGGGCGGACCGCCCGCTGGAGCGACGGCCGAACCGGACGATGGAGCCGCGGCGGTGGCGCGCCGAGGTGTCGGCCTCCTCCTCCTGGACCTGGCCGGCGGGCTTGGGCTCGACGTACAGGCGGCGGAACTCCGAGACCCACTCGGCGACATCGAGGTGCTCGGCCGAGTCGCCCGACGCGGCGGCGGAGCCGTTCTCCGACGACGCCGGCGCGGCGTCGCCCTCGTCGCGGTCGGTCATCGATCCGCTCGCGTCGAGGTCGATGCCGCTCGACCGCCGTTCCTCGGTGTCCTGGGGGACCGCGTCGTCATGCACGAGGGTGCGCCATCGCGTAGGACCGCTTGAGCCGGTCGACGGACACGTGCGTGTAGATCTGGGTGGTCGCGAGCGACGCGTGGCCGAGCAGCTCCTGGACCATGCGCAGGTCGGCACCACCCTCGAGGAGGTGGGTGGCGGCGGAGTGGCGCAGGCCGTGCGGGCCGAGGTCGGGGGCGTCCGGGACGTGCTCGAGCAGCTCGTGGACGACCGACCTCACCTGGCGCTGGTCGGCGCGACGGCCACGCCGGCCGAGCAGCAGCGCGGGCCCGCTCTCGGCGGTGACGAGCTGGTGCCTGCCGCGCTCGAGCCAGGCGACCACGGCGTCGCGAGCAGGGAGCCCGAACGGCACGCGCCGCTCCTTGTCGCCCTTGCCGACGACGCGGAGCACGAGCGAGGAGAGGTCGAGGTCGTCGACGTCGAGGCCGACGAGCTCACCCACCCGGATGCCGGTCGCGTACAGCAGCTCCAGGGCCGCGCGGTTGCGCAGGTGCACCGGGTCGTCGTCGTCGGCGGCGACGGCCGCGACGTCGAGCAGCGCCGCGGCGGACCGCTGGGCGAGGACGGGAGGCAGGGTGCGGTGCCGGCTCGGGGCCGAGAGGCGCAGCGAGGGGTCGGTGGCGATCCGTCCGGAGCGTTCGAGCCACCCGAAGAAGGTGCGCAGGGACGCGGACGTCCGGGCGATCGTGGCGCGAGCCGAACCGCCTCTGGACAGGGTGCCCAGGTGGGCCCGAAGATCAGCCAGGCGGATGTCGCTGAGACCGCCGTCGTCGTCGACCCCGGCCCCGTCGAGGAACGCGTCGACATCCCGCACGTAGGCACGCACGGTGTGGGGCGATCTGCCGCGCTCCGCCCGCAGGTGTCGCTCGAAAGCGTTGAGCGCGTCGCATCGGACGACGGTCACGCGCACACGGTGTCACCCCACGGGGCCCTCCGCAACGACTTCGGGACAAGTCGGACTGTTCGGCCCAGCCGCCTACTTCCTCCCCACCCGTCCCTTGCGCCACCTCCCGGAGTCCCTGACGACGAGTCCGTCGACCTCGAGGGCGGCGAGGATGCCCGCGAGGGCCTCCGCGCGCACCCCCGAGGACACCCCCAGGCGCTCGGTGCTCGCGCTCCCCCGCGTGGGGACGGCGGCCCAGACGCGGTAGGAGACCTCGTCGAGGTGGTCTTCCGGTCGGGACGGTCCGCGGTCGCGCGCCGGGGCGAGGTGCTCCCCCATCGAGGCGGCCAGCTCGGCCACCTCGGCGGCGTCGGTGACGAGCACGGCGTCGGTGTCGCGCACCAGCGCGTGGCACCCCGCGGACGTCGCGCTCGAGACCGGGCCCGGTACCGCGCCGACCGGGAGGTGGTGCTCGCGCGCCTCCCTCGCGGTGGACAGCGACCCCGACCGCAGGCCCGCCTCGACGACGACCGTCGCGGACGAGAGCGCGGCGATGATCCGGTTCCGGGCGAGGAACCGCCACCGGTAGGGCGCCGCGCCCGGCGGGCTCTCGCTGACCACCGCCCCGGAGCGGGCCACGGCGTCGATGAGCCCACGGTGCGGGCCCGGGTAGTACCGGTCGGCTCCGCAGGCGAGGACCGCCACGCACCGACCGTCGGCCGCGAGCGCCGCCCGGTGCGCCGCCGCGTCGATGCCGTACGCGGCACCGCTGACCACCGTGAAGCCGCGCGTGACGAGGCCGTCGGCGAGGTCGCCCGCCGTCCTCAGCCCGTACTCGGTGGCGGCGCGCGACCCGACGAGGGCGACGGACCGCTCGACGAGCGCCTCGAGGTCGGGGTCACCACGGACGAAGACGCACGGCGGCGGGTCGTCGAGCCGGTCGAGGCCTGTCGGCCATCCGACGTCGCCGGGCACCAGCAGGGTCAGCGACCCCTGGTCGCACGCCCGGGCGATGCCGTCGAGGTCGAGCTCGCCGATCCGCGCCTCCCAGCCCTCGAGGTCGACCGGGCGGGCCTGCGGGTGCAGCTCAAGCGCCCGGCGACGCACCGAGCCGGCCCGCAGCATCCGCAGCGCCTCGACCGCGCCGTCGGCCTCGATGAGCCGATGCAGCGTGGGGCTACGAGCCTCGGCGACGTAGGTCCAGGCGGCACGGGCCCACCGGTCGTCCCCTTCGAGCCCGCTCGGCCGCCCGATCACGTCGCCACCTGCTCGCCCCGCCGGAGCACCAGCCCCGTGGCGACGTCGTCGGTGTCGGGGACGACCCGCCCGCCGAGGTCGGCCGACGACCACGCCACCCGCAGCACGCGGTCGTACCCGCGCAGGGTGATCCGCCCGGCATCGAGCGCCCGGTCGAGGACGGCCGTCGCTCCCCGCGGGAGACGGAACGGCGGCCGGCGCAGGACGTGTCCGGGCACGACCCCGTTGACCGCCCAGCCGTCGGCTGCCCACCGCGCCGCCTGCACGGCCCGCGCCGTCGCCACCCGCGCCGCCACCGCCGCACTCGACTCCCCCGGCTCGTCGCCGAACGCGGCCCGCTGCACCGGCGGCACGTGCACCTGCAGGTCGACCCGGTCGAGCAGGGGCCCGGACAGCTTGGCCGCGTAGGCGCGGATGTCCTGCGCCCGGCACCGACAGTCGATGGCCTTGCCCCACGACTGCCCGCAGGGGCACGGGTTGGCGGCCAGGACGAGGAGGAAGCGCGCCGGGTAGCGGACCACGTGCTGCGCCCGCGCGAGGACCACCTCCCCGGACTCGATCGGCTGCCGGAGCACCTGGAGCACCGAGCTCTTGAACTCCGGGGCCTCGTCGAGGAAGAGCACCCCGCGGTGGGCCCGCGAGATGGCCCCGGGCAGGGCGATCCCCGTGCCGCCCCCGGCCACGGCCGCCACGGTCGAGCTGTGGTGCGGTGCCACGAACGGCGGCGTGCGGTCGAGGTCGGCGACCTCCCCGACCTGACCAGTCAGCGAGCGGATGGCGTGGGTCTCGAGCGCCTCCTCGCGGCTGAGCGGCGGGAGCACGGTGACGAGGCGCTCGGCGAGCATCGTCTTGCCGACCCCGGGTGGTCCCGACATCAGCAGGTGGTGCCCGCCCGTGGCGGCGAGCTCGAGGGCCCGCCGGGCCTCGGGCTGCCCGGCGACGTCGGCGAGGTCCGGACCCGACCGGTCGCGACCCGACGGCACGACCGGCTCGGGCGCGGGCGGCAGCCCCACCCCCGACTCGGCCGCCGCGTACCAGCCGACGACCTCGGCCAAAGTGGCCGCGCCGTGCACGGTGATGCCGTCGACGAGCTGCGCCTCCGCGACGTTCTCGAGCGGGACGACGACGTGCCGTACCCCCCGGCGCGCGGCCTCGAGCACCGACGGCAGCACCCCGCGGACCCCGCGCAGCCGCCCGTCGAGCGCCAGCTCGCCGAGGTGCACCACCTCGGCCGCGAGGGCGGCCGCCCGCAGGACCCCCGACGCCGCCAGCACGGCCACGGCGATCGGCAGGTCGAACCCGGACCCGCGCTTCGGGATGGACGCCGGCGAGAGGTTGACGGTGATGCGGTGCGCGGGCAACGGCACCCCCGACGTCGCCGCCGCCGGGCGCACCCGGTCGGGAGCCTGGGCGCACGCGGCATCCGGCAGCCCGCCGATCGCGAACTGCGGCAGCCCCTGGGCGATGTGCGCCTCGACGTCGACGAGCGTGCCCTCGAGCCCGGTGAGCGTGACCGACAGCGTGCGCCCGAGCCCCATCGTCACGACCCCACCCCCACGACGTGGCGCAGCAGCGGCGGCTGCCCGGGCCGGCACAGGATGCCGACCACGTCGATCCGCACGCCCTCGGCCGACACGTCGTGCGCCCGCATCCACGCCGCCGCCAGCCGCCGCAGCCGCATCGCCTTGGCGAACGTCACCGCCTCGACAGGCGACCCGAACCCCGACGACCGCCGCGTCTTCACCTCGCACACGACGACCCACCCGCCGTCGCGCGCGACGACGTCGACCTCACCGTGCTCGCAGCGCCAGTTGCGCTCGAGGACGGTGAGCCCCCGGTCGCGCAGGTACCGCACCGCGAGGTCCTCGCCCCACCGCCCCAGCCCCCGCCGCGGGTCGCCCGGTGGGCCCCCGGCACGGTCGTCGTCGTTCGTCATCCCCCGAGCCAACCCGCGCGGGCCGGCTCGCACCACGGTCACCTCGGACCTGTGGACGACCGCCTTCCGGGCGGACCCCTGTGGACGACGGGGCTAGAACTCGCCCTTCGGCAGCTCGAGCTCGCTCTTGGCGAGCTCCTCGACGTTGACGTCCTTGAACGTCACGACCCGCACGGTCTTGGCGAAGCGCGCCGGACGGTAGATGTCCCAGACCCACGCGTCGTGCATCGTCACGTCGAAGAAGACCTCGCCGCCGTCGGAGCGCACCTTCACGTCGACCGAGTTGCACAGGTAGAAGCGGCGCTCGGTCTCGACGACGTGGCTGAACAGCCCCACGACGTCGCGGTACTCGCGGTAGAGCGCGAGCTCCGCCTCGGACTCGTACTTCTCGAGGTCCTCCGAGCTCATCGCTCTCCCACTCGTGTCAGGTCGGCCGCCGCGTCGCGCGACGGCTGCGGTGTCAGGTCGGTGACCAGCTCGGCCAGGGGGTCGGCCGCCGGGTCGGTCAGGGCAGCATCATCCATCGTGCCGGGCAGGCGCCACGACCGGCGGTGCCAGTCGGACGTCCCGAGCCGCCGCAGCGCGTCGAGGTGCTCGGGCGCGGCGTACCCCTTGTTCTCCACCCAGCCGTACGAGGGGTCCTCCTCGCCGAGCCGCACCATGATGCGGTCGCGGGTCACCTTCGCCAGCACCGAGGCCGCGGCGACGGACGAGCACTTGAGGTCGGCCTTGACCATCGTCGTCACGGGCGGCGTGGCGACCGCGTCCTCGTGCGCGAACGCGAGGAGGCCGACGTCCTCGGGGGCGGTGAGCCAGTCGTGGTTGCCGTCGAGGATGACGAGGTCGGGGACCACTCCGCACGACGCGAGCGCCCGCGTCCCCGCGAGCCGCAGCGCCGCGATGATGCCGATCTCGTCGATCTCGTCGGCGCTCGCGTGACCGACCGCGTGGGCGAGGGCCCAGCGCTCGATGCGCGGCACCATCCGCTCACGGGCGTGCGGCACGAGGAGCTTGGAGTCGCGGACCCCCTGGGGCGCCGAGCGGCACGTCTCGTCGATGACGACGACCCCCACCGTCACCGGACCGGCCAGCGCACCGCGACCGACCTCGTCCATCCCGGCGAGGACGCGGTGGCCGTCGCGCTGGAGGGCGCGCTCGACGCGCAGGTTGGGCTTGCGCGAGGCGGGGGCCTTCACGGCGTCGCCGCCCGCGTGGGCACCCCGGAGAAGGTCAGGGGGTGGTCGGAGAGCCATCCGGCGCGACCGAAGGGCCACACGGTGGCGATGGCGCGCCCGGTGATCCGGGAGATCGGCACGGTGCCGTCGCGGCCCGTGCCGGACGGGTCGTGGAAGCGCGAGTCCTCGGAGTCGGAGCGGTGGTCGCCCATGACCCACACGCGGTCGGCGGGGACGGTGATGTCGAAGTTCAGCGAGCTCGGCAGGTCGTTGGGCTTGAGGTACGACTCGATGATCGGGGTGTCGTTGATGGTGATGCGCCGGTTGGCGTCGCAGCACACGACGTGGTCGCCCGGCAGCCCGATGACCCGCTTGATGAGGTGGTCCTCGGACTCGGCCGGCAGCAGCCCGACGAAGACGAGGCCGTCGTGGAGCGCCCCGGTGATGCCGCCCCGCTCCACCGGCGTCGGGGCGTCGAGCCAGCCGCCCGGGTCCTCGAAGACGACGATGTCGCCACGGTGCAGCTCGACCGGCCCGGGGGTCAGCTTCGAGACGACGACCCGGTCACCGACGAGGAGGGTGTCCTCCATCGAGCCGGACGGGATGTAGAACGCCTGGAGCAGCCACGTCTTGACGACGAAGGACAGCCCGAGCGCGAGCACGACGACGACGACGATCTCGCGCACGGCCGACAGGAACCACGCCATGACGCCGGGCTCGGGCTCGGGCGCGGTGCCCTCGGGGACCTCGGTGCCGGTGCCGGGGGTCTCGGGGGCGCTCATCGGGCCGCCGCGAGACCGGACGTGTCGACGCCACCCAGGCGGGTCAGCGGCCAGATGCGCAGCACGACCCGGCCCACGACGTCGTCGGCGCCGACGGCTCCGGGCGTGGGAGCCCCGAGCGTCACGGTGTCGCCGGACGCGGACGCGACGACCGCCAGCCGGTCCTGCCGGCCGATGTCGACGTGCAGCAGGTCGGCGACCGCCGCGAGGACCCGCCCCACGGGGCCGTCGTCGACGGGCGTGGACCGGTCGACCGCCGCGGTGGCGGTGGTGTCGACGACGACGAGGTCACCGGCAGCGGCGCCGGAGGAGGCCTTCCACACGAGGACACGGTCTCCTGGCTCGAGGGCCGGCGACAGCGCGCCGGTGGGGACGACGTAGGACTGGAGGAGCAGGCCCTGCACGGCGGCCGTGAGCAGCACGGCCGAGACGAGCAGCACCACGGCCCGGGGACGACGCGACCCGGCCCCTGCCACCGAGGTGGAGGAAGCCGGGTCGGCGTGCGGACGGGTCGTCACCTCGCGGAGCCTAGTCGGCCCTGCTGGGTGCGGCGCGCAGGGTGGGTCGGCCTCAGCGGGCGACCGGGGTGTCGCGCTTCTCCTTGATCTTGGCGGCCTTGCCGCGCAGGTCACGCAGGTAGTACAGCTTCGCGCGACGGACGTCACCGCGGGTCACGACCTCGATGTGGTCGATGATCGGCGTGTGGAGCGGGAAGGTGCGCTCGACACCCACGCCGAAGGAGACCTTGCGGACGGTGAAGGTCTCGCCGACCCCACCACCGTGGCGACGGATGACGACGCCCTTGAAGACCTGGATGCGCGAGCGGGTGCCCTCGACGACCTTCACGTGGACGTTGACCGTGTCGCCGGCGCGGAACTCCGGGACGTCGGTCTTGATCGACGCCTGGTCGAGCTCGTCGAAGATGTGCATGAGGTTTCGCTTTCTCGCGGCCTGCCACAGGCCACCCGCGGGTGTCGGTACTGCGGTGATGTCTGGTGGTGCGCCGCCCGGGCCGCATGCCGGTCGGACGGAGTCCGGGGCACTCCCCCTGTGGCGGGGGCCGTGAGTTCGGTGGGCGCAGCGACCCAGTCTGCCAGAGGGTGCGGCGGGCGACGAAATCCGTACGTCGTCACCTAGCGTGGCCGCGTGACGATCGACCCGGGCCTGCCAGTGGCGCTGGCCGTCGCCGTCCTCCTGACCCTGACGATCGTCGTCTACCTCGTCGGCGACCTGCCCGCCCCCCGGTCCACCCTCGTGGCCGCCGGCCGGGCGGTGGTCCAGCTGGGACTGGCCGCGCTCGTCATCGCCGCGGTGGTGCGCAACCTCGCGCTCTCGGTGCTCCTGCTGTGCGCGATGTTCGTCGTCGCGGTGGTCACCACGGTGCGCCGCATCGAGGCACCGAAGGCGTGGCCGTGGGCGACCCTGGCGATGCTGGCCGGCCTGCTCCCGGTCGTCGCGGTCGTCCTGCTCACCCGCACCATCCCGCCGACCGGCATCGCGCTGGTCCCGGTCGTCGGCATCCTCGCCGGCAACACGATGAACGGGCACACCCTCGCCTGCCGGCGGGCGTTCGCGGCACTGCGCGAGGAGAAGAACCAGTACGAGGCCGCCCTGTCGCTGGGGCTGACCCGGCCGCAGTCGATCGCCGAGGTCGTCCACCGGCGCATCCCCGAGGCGCTCATCCCGGGGCTGGACCAGGTGCGCACCGCCGGCGTCGTCACGCTGCCGGGCGCCTTCATCGGGGTGCTCCTCGGCGGTGGCACCCCCGCCCAGGCGGCGGCCGCGCAGGTGCTCGTCCTCGTCGGCATCATGGCGGCTCAGACGACCACCGCGGTCGTGGCCGAGCGCCTCATCGGCGAGGCGCTGCTCCTCCCCGACGACCTCAAGGCCTCCCTGCGCCCCTGACCGGCCGGGCGAGGGGACTCCCCCGGGCCCCTCAGGTGCGCCACACTCCCCCCATGGCCGGGCAGCCGAGGGGCGCGTCGGAGGCCGCCGGTCGCCCGCGGCACCGACGACCCCCGCCACTGTGGCGCGTAGCCCCACGCCGCCTCGCCCGCGAGCCGCTCACCCTGACCCTGATGACGGCCGTGCTCGCCCTCGTCGGGGTCGCCGCAACGGCAGGTCCCCTGTACGCCGAGGCGGTGTCGGACGCGTCCCTCCACCTCGCTCTCGACGCCGTACCGACGGGGTCCGAGGCACGGACGGCGCCCGTGGTGCGGCTCAACGGCGGCATCGAGCCCGAGCTCGTCGAGCAGAACCGGCTGACCGAGGCCCTCGAGGACGTGCCGGGTCTCGGCCCGACGCGGGTGACGCTGCAGTCGGTGTCGACCGAGCTGCACCCGAAGATCTACTTCGACCCGGTCGGGCCGGTGCTCCTCGGGGGCAGGACACGGGCGCCGGTGCGCCTGTTCGGGGTGGACGACCCTGCCTCGCGCCTCGTCGTCCTCTCCCGGGCCGACGACGTCGCCGACGGGGTCTGGCTACCCCGCCCCGTGGCCGAGGCGACCGGTGCCGCACCCGGCGACACCGTCCGGCTCACCCTCAGCGGCACGCCCGAGCCCGCCGTCACCCCGGTCCGGGTCGCGGGCACCTACGCCGTGCGCGACGACGACCGCACCCCCGTGACCCCGCCGGGCCAGCGGCTGTGGGGAGACCTCGAGAACGAGGGCTACCCCACCGACGCCCTGTCACGGTCCCTGCGCGCGCACCTCGTGGTCGCCGACCTGCGAACCGCCGCCACGCTCGCCGACCGGATCGACGACGACGTCCTGTGGTCGGCCCTGGCGCCGCTCCAGCCCGCCCGACCGCGCCTGGCCGACCTCGACCGCACCGCCGCCGCGGTCGCCGACCTGCGCCGCGCGCTCGCCGCCGGGGTCGAGTCCGGGCCGCTGCCCGCCGCCCTCCGGCCCGGGATCGCGACCGGGGTCGTGGACCTCGACGAGCGCGCGCACGAGCTGGCCACGGCGGCCCGACGCGGGGCCGCCGTCACCACCGGCGTGGGGATCGTGCTCGCGCTTGCCCTGGTCGTCGCGGCGGCACGGTGGTCGAGCGGGCGACGGCAGCGCGAGGTCCGGCTGCTCGCCGCCACCGGACGGCGCCCGTCCGCGGCGGGCCTGCTCCACGTCGTCGAGCTCCTTCCCGCGGCCGTGGTCGGTGGCGCGGCCGGGTGGGTGCTGGCCCGCATCCTCGTCGATCGCACGGTGGGGTCGGCCTCGCCGTCGCGCGACACGATCGTCACGTCGGTCGTCTGGTGCGTCCTGGCCGTGGTGGCCGCGCTCGCGGTGTCCGGGGTGGTCGTGGCGGTGGCGACGCGAGCCGAGGCGCGACGCCTCGAGGGCCGGGCGGACGTCGTCGTCCCGTGGGTGCTCGTCCTCGTCGTCCTCGCGGTGGCGGCGTCGGTCGCCCTGGTCACCCGTCCGCCGGACGCCGGGGACCCGCTCGGCCCGCTCGACGTCCTCGTGCCGCCCCTCGTCATCGCGGCGTTCGCGGCGGTCGGGGCGCGGCTGTTCTTCGCGGTGCTGCGCCGGACCGCCCCGGCCGCACGGCCCCCGACGCGGCGGACCGTGGCCCGCTGGCTCGCCCGACGCCGTCTCCGTTCCCCCGACCCCGGCCGGGAGGTGGCCACGACCATCGCGGCCACCGGGGTGGCGATGCTCGTCCTGTCCCTGGCGAGCCTGACGTCGACCGAACGCACCGTCGAGGACCGCTCCGCGGCCCGCGCGGGCGCGACCGTCGTGCACCGGATCGGGACGTCGTGGCGGGTCGACCCCGACGTCGCGCAGCAGGCCAAGGCCCCGGATGACGGGACGCCGCTCGGCATCGACGACGTCCCGGCGGCCCGCAGCCCACGGCTGCCCCGCGGACAGAGCGTCGCGTGGACGACGCAGACGACCGTGGCCACGAGCGAGGAGAGCGTGCGACTGCTCATCATCGACCCCACCTCGTTCTCCGGTGCCGCGGCCTGGGGGGCGGCCGACGGTCCGGTCGCCGAGGGCCGGTCCCTCCTGCCCGGGCTCGCCGCCGAGGACGCGGAGGCGGCGGCCACGACCCGGCGCAACGGCATCGGCACCGCGGTGCCGGCGCTGCTCGTCGGGGAGGTCGGCGACCTCGGCCTCGAGGTCGGCGGGTCGGTCACCGTCGACACGCTGAACCTCCCCGTGAGGATCACCGTCGGCCACCTCCTCACGGCGTTCCCCGGTGCCCGTCCCGGCACGCTCGTCGTCCCCGCCGACGCGTTCTTCTCGACCCAGGCCAACGAGGACCCGCGGTTGCGCCCCGCCCTCGGGACACCGCGGAACCGGCCGGTCGAGTTCCAGACCGAGCTGTGGTCCTCGACCCAGGAGGCCGCGACCGCCACCCTCCTGCGGAACGGTCTGCGGGCCGACGTCGTCACCACCCTGGCCGGGGCACGCGCCACCCCGGCGTACGTGGCCGCGGCCCAGGCCCGGCGCTACCAGGTGGCCCTCGGGGTGGTGTTCGGGTCACTCGGTCTCGCCGCGGTCGCCCTCGCGGCCGTCCGGCTGGCCCGGCGTTCGCCGGCGGCCGACCTCATGCTCGCGTGGGCCGGGGCCGGCCGGGGGTCGCCGGGCCGGGCACGTGCCCTCGAGACGGTCGTCGTCCTCGTGCTGAGCACCGGGCTCGCGGTCCTCGCCCTCGTCCTCGTCCGCCCGATGGGTGGGGTGCTGCTCGAGCCGGGCGACGGTGTCGCTCCAGCGGCGGTCCTCGTCCTGCCCTCGTCGGCCCTGCTCGCCGGGATCGGCTGGCTGGTCGTCAGCGCGGTGGCAGCGGCGGCCGGGATGCGCCTGGCGTCGGCGGCCGCCACACCGGTGGAGGTGCTCCGTGGCGAGGACTGAACCCACGGCGCGCCCGGTGGACGGCCCCGCGGCGGCCTGCGCCGGACTGGTCCGGATCTACCCGACCGCCACCGGCGAGACCCACGCGCTGCGCGGGGTCGACGCCGAGTTCGATGCCGGGACGGTCACCGCGCTCATGGGCCCCTCGGGCAGCGGCAAGTCGACCCTGCTGGCCCTGCTCGCCCTGCGGGACCGTGCCAGCGGCGGCGAGGTCACGGTGCTCGGGCGCCCGACGTCATCCCTGCGAACCGGGGACCGTCGCCGGCTCAGCCGTCGCACCATCGCCTGGGTGCCCCAGCGGTCCACCGACGGCGTCTTCCCCCACCTCACGGCCCGCCAGAACGTCGAACAGGCGGCGCGGTGGCGCGGCGCGGCCCACGAGGCCGGGGACGCGCTCCTGCGTCGCCTGGGACTGCAGGAGGTCGAGGGCGTCCTCGCCGCACGGCTGTCCGGCGGGGAGCAGCAGCGCCTCGCCGTGGCCTGCGCCTGCATCGGCACCCCCACCCTCCTGCTCTGCGACGAGCCGACCGCCGAGCTCGACGAGGAGACCGCGGCGCTCGTGCTGCGCGAGCTGCGCGGTGCCGCCGACGCCGGGGCCGCCGTCGTCGTCGCGACCCACGACCCGGATGCCGTCGCGGCGAGCGACCGGGTGGTCGCGCTGCGCCACGGGGTGGTGTCGACCGAGCGCCGCGTGGGCTCGGACGCCCACGCGAGCATCGACCCGACGGGGCGGGTGCAGCTCCCGCCCGAGGCCCTCCTCCTCTTCCCCGACCGCCGCGCGGTGCTGCGGGTCGACGACGGTCGGGTCGTCCTCGAGCCGACGCCGGAGGGGTCGTGAGCACGGCCGTGCCCGGCGACGGCGAACCCGTGGTGCGGGTCGAGGGCGTCACCCACGGGGAGCGCTCGCCGGGCCGGCCGATCATCGAGGACGTCTCGCTCGTGGTGCACGCAGGCGAGCTCGTCGTGGTCCAGGGTCGCTCGGGGTCGGGAAAGTCCACGTTGTGCCAGCTCGTCGCCGGGCTGGAGCCGCCTGATGTCGGGGCCGTCCTCGTGGGCGGGGCCCCCGCCGCCGGCCTGTCCGACTGGTCCCGCGTCGCCGCGCTGCCGCAGCGGTTCGGGCTCCCGGCCGAGCTCACGGTCGCCGAGAACGTCCACCTCCCGGCGTGGCTGCACGGCCGCCCCGAGCGGCACGACCTCCTCGAGGCCCTCGACGTCGCCCACCTCGCCGACCGGCTCACGGCCCAGGCGTCGCGGGGCGAGCAGCAGCGGGTGGCGATCGCGCGGGCGGCCAGCCTGCGCCCCGACGCCGTCGTGCTCGACGAGCCGACGAGCCACCAGGACGAGGCGCACGCCGACCTCGTCGTCGCCCAGGTCCTCGTGACCGCCGCCGAGGGCAGCGCGGTGCTCGTGGCCACCCACGACCCCCGCCTCGTGGAGGCCGCGCACCGGGTGGTCCGGCTCGACGCCGGGCGCCACCGCACGTGACGGACCCGAGACGGGTCAGGACTGGCGGCGCTTGGTGAGGTCGATGGTGCCGGGGAAGGACCCCTCGCCCGGGTGGGCGCGGTAGCCGGCGCGCCGGTACCTGCGGTGGTTGCCCTCGCTCACCGCACCGGTGTTGATCCAGTACGTCGTCACCGACGGGGGCGCGCCCGCCTCGGCCAGCTCGAGCAGGTCGCGGCCGATGCCCCGGCCGTGGAGGTCGGGGGCCACCATGAGCCGACCGGTCTCCCACACGGTGGGGTCGTCGGGGCGCACCCGCCCCCGGACCGACCCGACGAGCCGGCCGGGTGACCCGTCGCCCGGCACCCGCGCGACCCAGGTGGTCCACTCGGTGAGGCCGCGGGCGACGTCCTCGAGGGTCTCGTCGAGCGGGGGGATCGTCCACGAGCCGGAGATCCGACCCTCCGGCACCCAGCAGGCGAGCTGGAGGACGCGCAGCTCGGGGGCGTCGGCCGCGGTGGCCACGCGGACGTCGAGGTCGTCGAGACCGCCGGTGGTGGCCGCGGCGGCGAGGAGGTCGGGTCGGCGGGCGGCCGTGCGCGCCAGGCGCTGCTCGTGCCGCCAGCGGGCGATGGCCCCGTGGTCACCGGAGAGGAGGACCGGTGGCACCTCGCGGGCCGTCTCGCCGTCCTCCCACCGGGCCGGACGCGTGTAGACGGGGTACTCGAGCAGGCCGTTCTCGTGCGACTCCTCGACGAGCGACTCGGCGTTGCCGACGACCCCGGGCAGCAGCCGCCCCACGGCCTCGACCATCGCGAGCACCGCGACCTCTCCCCCGTTGAGGACGTAGTCGCCGAGCGAGACGACGGTGACCGGCATCCGCTCTGCGGCGTGCTCGTAGACCCGCTCGTCGAGCCCTTCGTACCGGCCGCAGGCGAAGGCCAGCCACGGTTCGCCGGCCAGCCGCTTCGCCAGCGCCTGGTCGAACGGCACCCCGCCGGGGCCGGGGACGATCAGGTGCGGCACCGGGGCGTCGTCGGTGGCCCCGTCGGCCACCACGTGGTCGAGGGCGGCCGCCCACGGCTCGGGCTTCATCACCATGCCGGCGCCGCCACCGAACGGGCTGTCGTCGACGGTGCGGTGCCGGTCGTGGGTGAAGTCGCGCAGGTCGTGCACGTGGAGGTCGAGGATGCCGTCGCGGCGCGCCTTGCCGATGAGGGAGAGGTCGAGGGGCGCGAGGTACTCGGGGAAGATCGTGACGACGTCGAGGCGCACGCGGGGTCAGCTCCCGAGGTCGAGGAGCCCGGCGGGGGCGTCGAGGACGACGACGCCACCCGCGACGTCGACCTCGGGGACGATCGCCTCCACGAACGGGACGAGGACCTCGCGCCCGTCGGTGAGGGTGACGAGCAGGCGGTCCTGGGCCGAACCGAGCTCGAGCCCGGAGACGCTGCCGAGGTCGGCGCCCGAGGGGTCGACGACGCGCAGGCCGACGAGCTCGTCCTCGGAGAACGCGTCGTCGTCCTCGGGGTCGGGGCCGGTGTCGTCGTCGGCGCCGTCGAGGACGAGGCGCGTGTTGCGCAGCGACTCGGCGCCGGTGCGGTCGGGGATCTCCACGAAGCCGAGCAGCCAGACGCCGTTGTGGACGCGGGTCGAGCGCACGGTGAGGGTGCGCGGCACGCCGGTGCCGGGGGCGGCCTCGGTGTCGAGCACGGTGCCGACGGCGAAGCGGCGCTCGGGCTGGTCGGTGTGCAGCTGCACGGTGACCTCGCCGAGCAGGCCGTGGGGCTTGCCGATGCGGGCGAGCACGGAACGCGATGTCACGACGGACATCCTCTCGTGGAAACGGCGGACGGCGGGGCGCCCCGGGAACCGGGGTGCCCCGCCGTCACGGGCGGACCTTCGGGGTCAGCGGACCCGGTCGGTGTCGACGATGTCGATCCGGACCTGGCGACCACCGGCGAGCGCACCCATGACGGTGCGCAGCGCGCTGGCGGTGCGACCCGAGCGGCCGATGACGCGGCCGAGGTCCTCCGGGTGCACGCGCACCTCGAGGATCTCCCCGCGGCGCAGCTCCTTGCGACGGACCTGCACCTCGTCCTTGTGGTCGACGATGCCGGTGACGAGGTGCTCGAGGGCCTCCTCGAGCACGGTCAGGCCTTCTCGTCCGTGGACTCGGTCGCCTCGGCCGCGGGGGCCTCGGTCGCGGTCGCGTCGGCGTCGGTGTCGACGCTCTCGGCGGCAGCGGTGCCCGAGTCGGTGTCGGCGGCGACGGGCGCCTCCTCGACCGGGGCCTCGGCCTTCTTGGCGGCACGCTTCTTGGCGGTGGTGGCGCCCGAGGTGTCCTCGGCGGTCGCCTTGCCGGCAGCGGCGAGGGCGGCCTCGTAGAGGTCCTTCTTGGGGGTCTTGGGAGCCTTGACCTTGAGGGTGCCCTCGGCGCCGGGCTCGCCCTTGTACTTCTGCCAGTCACCGGTGATCTTCAGCAGGGCGGCGACGGCCTCGGTCGGCTGGGCGCCGTTCCCGAGCCAGTACTGCGCGCGCTCGCTGTCGATGTCGATGAGCGAGGGCTCCTCGGTGGGGTGGTACTTGCCGATCTCCTCGATGGCCCGGCCATCGCGCTTGGTGCGCGAGTCCATGACGACGACGCGGTAGAACGGTGCACGGATCTTGCCCATGCGCTTCAGACGGATCTTGACGGCCACGGTGGTGGTCACTCCTGTTGATGATGAGCGCGGCGAGACCGCGCACGGATCGCGCGGGGTGCCGGATGCTCGGTGTAGGCGTCCGGTCCGGCGGCCGCGGAAGCGTTCCGTCCGGACGGGTACAGCCGTCCATTCTGCCAGAGACGGCGGGGTGCCCCGAACCACGGCGTTGCCAGGGCCTGAAGCGCGCCACAGCCCGGGCCCGGGTGCCCGGATCCCTGCGGGGGCTCAGCTGTGTCGTGGCGCCCACGCGGAGGAGTCGATGCGGCCCCTCGCTGCCCGACGTGGGCTCGCCGCCGCCTCATCCGGTGGTGGTGGGCTCTCAGGCGCGTGGATGTCAGCGGGTTCCTCTCCCGTTTCCGCGTCGCCGTAGGTGGTCGTCGCTATGTCAGGCGCTCGGATGACGGCTGCCTCCTCCGCTTCTCCCTCGCGTCCGGTGGCGGTGCGTTGTCCGGCCTTTGATGTCAGCGGCTTCCTTCGCGCTTCCCCCTCGCTGATGGCCGTCCGAATCGGGCTGCGATTCATCCACATTCGGCGAATCGAACACTTGTGCTACGGGGTCGAGACGGGTAAAATCGTGGGCAGGGGAAGGGGGAAGCAATGACCGTCACACAGGCACCGGTTCGGGGGAACGCGGTGGGTTCGGACGAGCTGCTCGCGGTGCTCGACGACATCGCCGCGGCGCTGTCCACGCTGACTCTTCCTGCGGTGACGGTCGGTGGGCGGGACGCGTGGGCTGAGGTGGTGCGGACCTGCCAGCACATCGTGAACGCGGCCACGGGCGTGCAGGACGCGGCGATCGTGCGGCTGTGCGCGATCGAACCCGACGTCCTCGACGACGGCGAAGTGGTCGAGCGGCACCACGCGCCCGGTCACGTCGCCTTGGACGGACCCGCCCTGGTGTCCTCCGCCCTGGACGTCACCGCCGTCCACGCCGAACGGCGGGTCCGTGGCGCGGCCCGGCTCGCCGCCGACGGTCCCGCGGGAACCAACACCTGCACCGGGTTGGGTGGGTTGCACGACGCCATGCGCGCCGGCGCCCTCGACCCCTACCGCGCATCGGTGGTCGCTGAGGAGCTGGAGGAGGCGCCACCGGAGGTCGCGGAGACCGTCGTCGCGACCCTCGGGAAGCACCTCACCCGCGAGACCGGCCCGCAGCTGCGCCGCCGCACCCGGAGACTGATCGCCCGGATCAGCCCCGACCTGCTGCACCAGCGCGCCAAGCGCGCCAGGGAGGAGTGCGGGCTGCGGCGGTGGGTCGACCAGCCCGGTGTCGACCGGTGGGAGGGCACCTTCCCCTCCGAGGACGCCGCCACCGCGTGGGCCGCGATCGACGCCCGAGCCCAACAGCTCGTCACCACCGGCACCTGCGACCGCATCGAGCGGGCCAGAGCGCAAGCGCTGGTCGACCTCGTCACCGGAAACGCCACCATCACCACCATCGTCATGCTCACCACCCCCGCCACCGACGAACCCCGCCAGGAAGCGCACCCGACCACGGGCCACGACACCCACCACCGGCAGGGGCGGACCTCGGTGTCGCACGAGGGCACCTGGGCACCTGCGACGGGGCGGCAACACCGACAGCTCGCCGGCGTGGATGCCACGACCATCGTCGAAGCCACAGAGGGGGTCGCCGTCGAGGCGACGTCGGCGCCACGATCGACGAGCAGCAACCAAGGGCCGGGCGCTCCAGCCCTCACCGCACCCGAACTCCTCGACCCGACCCCGGGCCATGGCCCACCCAACCGGGCCCAACGACGACGAACCAGACCCGAACCCGAGGACCTCGTCGAGGTACCCAACCCCCTGGGTGGGGAACCCATGCTCGTCGCCCGCGCCTGGCTCGACGCCCTCATCGCCTCCCCCACCACCACCATCCGACCCGTCACCTGCGACCCGGCCACCGGCGCCATCCGCAGCGACATCACCACCGACACCTACCGGCCACCCAAAGAGCTCGCCGACCGCATCCGGAGCCGCGACGGCAGATGCCGCTTCCCCGGCTGCCACGTCAACGCCCGCTTCTGCGACATCGACCACGTCCGCCCCTGGCCCATCGGCCCCACCGCCGACCACAACCTCATCTGCCTGTGCCGACGACACCACCGCATCAAACAACGACCCGGCTGGCACGTCACCCTCGCCAGCAACGGCACCGTCACCTGGACCGACCCCACCGACAGGCAACGCACCACCGCACCCATCGACGCCCTGCGCACCATCACCCTGCCCGACACCAACCTGGCCGAGACCCTGGCGACCCCAGTGGCCGCATTCGACTCCACGCGCAAGACGGACGATGCCACCCCGGCCGAGGCGAACCACGCTGGCGCAACCCGCGGAATCACGACGCAGACCACCAGGACGGACGCCTCCCCACCGCGGCACGCGGCCATCGCCCCGGCACGTACGCCGCTCCCCGGGACGACCGACGCCCACAGTTCCCTCGAGTTCGCCCTCGAACACCTCCTGGGCAGCTCGGTCCCTAGTCGCCGCGGCCGCCGACCAGCGCACCGAACCGTCGAGACCCTCCGCCTCCACGGCCTCGACGTCGACAACCCGGAGCGCCAGTGCCGCACCCGAGCACGCCTCCACCGGCGAGCGCGGACCACGGACCGGTACCCGGACACCCCGCCCTTCTGACACGGGCCGACCGACGACCGGACGCGCCGCCGTTCTGAACCGCCGTGCCGTGCCCCTCCAGTGGAGGCAGCTAAGCGGTGGTCAGCGGTTGCGCCAGGCGTCCGGTGCGGCGGCCATCTCGGTGACGCGCGCCGGCAGCGACCCGGTGAGGACGTCCTCCAGCGAGGTGCCGTCGAGGACCTCGCGCAGGCTGGACCGCAGCGCGACCCACACCGTGGGCAGGTGCTGGGCCACGCCCTCGTAGCTCGTCTCGTGCGGACGCAGGCCGCGCACCTCGGCGAGGGGTCCGTCGACGGCGCGGAAGACGTCGCCGAGGGTGGTCTGCCGGGCCTCGCGCGCGAGGGCGTAGCCGCCGCGCGCCCCCCTGGTGCTGGTGACCAGGCCAGCACCGCGCAGGTCGGCCGCGATCGCCTCGAGGAACTTGCGCGGCAGGTCCTGCCGCTGGGCGAGCGTCTCGACGCTCACCAGGCCGAGGTCGTCACGCTGCGCCTGCGCGAGGATGAGCATCGCCCGCACGGCGTAGTCGGTGCGCGCCGAGATGTCCACGACGCCAGTGTGGCGCAGCCCGTGGCGCCCGCGTCACCACGGCCCTAGCGTGCTGTCCGTGCTCATGTTCTCCATGACCGTCTCGGTCGACGGTTTCGTCACCGACCGCGCCGGCGACATCGGGTTCTCCACCCCGAGCGACGAGGTGTTCCACGCCCACCTCGAGGAGGTCGCCTCGCTCGGCGCGTACCTCCTGGGCCGCCGCCTCTACGAGATGATGCGCGTCTGGGAGACCGACCCCGCGATGCGCGGCACGCAGGCCCACGCGGCGTTCGCCGACGTGTGGTGCGACCTGCCGAAGGTCGTCTTCAGCCGCACGATCGAGCGCGTGGAGGGCAACGCGCGGCTCGCGACGGGCTCGGTCGCCGAGGAGGTTGCCGCGGCCCTCGCATCCACCGACCGCGACGTGTCGATCGGCGGCCCGGACCTGGCCGGCCAGGCGATGCGGCTCGGGCTCGTCGACGAGCTGCGGGTGTTCCGCGCCCCCGTCGTCGTCGGCGGCGGGCTCCCCTACCTCCCCTCGCTCGACGACCCCCAGCGGTTCGCCCTCGTCTCGGCCCGGCCCTTCGACAACGGCATCGTCCTCGAGCACTACCGTCGGAACGGGACCGGGAGCGTCACAGGTACGGGTCGGTGATCTCGCGCAGCGCCTCCAGCCCTTCGCGCAGCCGCGCCATCCGCTCGGGGCCGAGGTGCGCGGCCCACTCGGCCTCGATGCGGTCCTCCTCGGCCCGGGCGTGCGGGATCGCGGCCAGGGCCCGCGGGGTCATCCGCACGAGCCGGGCGCGGCCGTCGGCGGGGTCGGGAACGCGCTCGACGTAGCCCGCCCGCTCGAGCCGGTCGACGAGGGCCGTCGCGGTCTGCTTCGCGATCTGGGCCCGGGCCGCCAGGACGCTGAGGCGGGTGCCCTCCGGGTCGAGCCCCATCATCAGGCGGCTCTGCGCGAGGGTCACGTCGTCGAACCCCGAGGCCTGGAGGGCGTCGAAGATCCGCGCCGAGGCGTCGCGCGCGGCGATGAACATCAACAGGCTGGTCGGCAGCGGACGGCTCATGCCACCCCTTCACATAGTCCTATGTACGAACTATAATAGTTCGCCAATGGGACCATCGTAGGACGGAGCGACGATGACGACGCGCGAGGTGGCGGTCGACTTCTGGTTCGACCCCGTGTGCCCGTACTCGTGGACCGCCTCGCGCTGGCTGCACGAGGTCATCGGGCGGCGGCCCCTCGTCGTGCGGCACCACGTGATGAGCCTGTACCTGCTCAACGAGCACCGCACCGACGTCGAGCCGGAGTACTGGCGCAACGTCGAGCTGTCGCGCGGGCCCGCCCGGGTCGCCACCGCCGCCGCGACCCACTTCGGCGAGGAGGTCCTCGACCGCCTCTACACCGCCTTCGGCGAGCTCGTCTTCGACGTGTGGCGCCGACCCTCGCCCTCGGAGTACCGCGAGGTCCTGCTCGTCGCCCTCCCCCGGGCCGGGCTCCCGGTCGACCTCGCCGACGCGATGGACACCGACGAGCACGACGCCTCGATGCGAGAGAGCCACGACGCGGGGGTCGCCCTCGTCGGCAGCGAGGTCGGCACGCCGATCACCGTCATCGACGGGTCCGCCTTCTCGGGGCCGGTCCTCAACGCGATCCCCCGCGGCGACGAGGCGCTTGACGTCTTCGAGGGCGCCCGCCTCCTCGCCGGGTACCCCCAGTTCTTCGAGCTCAAGCGCACCCGGACCAGACCACCGGTCTTCACCTGAGGAGGACGACATGTCGAGAATGACCACGGCCGAGGCCGACACCCTGTGGGAGGGCATCGACGACCAGCGGGCCCGCACCGCCCGGCTCCTGGAGGGCCTGTCTGCCGACCAGTGGGACCAGCCCTCGCTGTGCCGGGGGTGGACGGTCCGGCACGTCGCGGCGCACCTGACCGGTCAGCAGCTGTCGTACGGCGACGCCCTTGCCTTCGTCGCGCGCCACCCGAGGATGCTCCGCAGCCTCGGCCTCAACGCGGCGATCCGCGATTCGGCGGTGATCCTGGCCCGTGAGCTGTCGACGACCGAGATCGTGGACCACATCCGGGCCGGCATCGGGTCGCGGCGCCACAACGCCTTCGTCACCCCGCTCGAGACCCTCACCGACATCCTCGTCCACAGCCAGGACATCGCCATCCCGCTCGGCGTCGACCTCGCGATGCGGCCCGGACCGAGCGCCACGGCGGCGACCCGCCGCTGGGACACCAGGCACGGCTGGATGGCGTCGGTGAACCGTCGCCTGCCCTACGAGGGGTTCCGCCTCACGGCCACCGACACCGACTGGTCGCGCGGTGACGGACCGGAGGTGGCGGGACCGGTCGGCGCGTTGCTCCTGCTCCTCACCGGTCGGCCCGCCGCGCTCTCGCGGCTGTCGGGAGAGGGCGCCGACGCCCTCCGCTCGCAGGTCGACCGGCCCTCTCCGACTCGCGGGGCGAGGTGAGACGCGACAAGGGGGACGGTGGGGCCTCCCTCGCCCCGCGCGGAGGGATGCGTCAGATGGCGAGGGCGGGCTCGGCGTCGGTGGCGTCGACCGGGCGCGAGGCGCGGGCGAAGACCGACTCGCCGGGCGCGAAGCGCTGGCGGTCGGCCTCGGCGCGGGTCACCTGGGCGGCGAAGCGCTCCCCGGTGTCGGCGCGCAGCTCGACCCGCACCTCGAAGCCGAGCCGCACCACCCGCTCGATGGTCGCCGCGACGACCCCCGGCGAGCCGGGGATCCGCGCGTCGGCCTCGTGGGCGGCGGTGCGGTCACGGTCGAGGACGATGTCGTGCGGCCGCACGAGCTGGCCGCCGAGGCGGGCCACCGAGCCGAGGAACGACATGACGAAGTCGTTGGCCGGACGCTCGTAGAGCGACACCGGGTCGCCGACCTGCTCGATGCGGCCGTGGTTGAGCACCGCGATCCGGTCGGCGACGTCGAGCGCCTCCTCCTGGTCGTGCGTGACGAGCACGGTGGTCACGTGCACCTCGTCGTGGAGCCGGCGCAGCCAGCGACGCAGGTCGGCACGGACCTTGGCGTCGAGCGCACCGAACGGCTCGTCGAGGAGCAGCACCTGCGGGTCGACCGCGAGGGCCCGCGCGAGCGCCATCCGCTGCCGCTGGCCACCGGAGAGCTGCGCGGGGTAGCGGTGCTGGAAGCCGTCGAGGCCGACGATCTCGAGCAGGTCGTCGACCTTGCGCTTCACCTCGTCCTTGGGGCGCTTGCGGATGGTGAGGCCGAAGGCGACGTTGTCGCGCACCGTCATGTGCTTGAACGCGGCGTAGTGCTGGAAGACGAACCCGATGCCGCGCTTCTGCGGGGGCTGGTCCGTCACGTCGACGCCGTCGATGGTGACCGCTCCCCCGTCGAGGCCCTCGAGCCCGGCGATCGAGCGCAGCAGCGTGGACTTGCCCGACCCGCTCGGCCCGAGCAGGGCGGTGAGCGACCCCGCCGGGATCTCGATGTCGACGTCGTCGAGGGCGACGAAGTCGCCGTAGGTCTTGCGGGCGTTCGTGACGGTGATCATCGGGTGCTCCTCTTGCGGTCGAGCAGGGTCATGAACAGCAGGGTCGCCAGCGCCAGCCCCATGAGGAGCGTGGCGGCGGCGTACGCGCCGTAGGTGTTGTGGTCGTCGATGTAGCGGGAGTGGACGAGGAGGGTGAGGGTCTGCGACACCCCGGGGAAGCCCGAGCTGACCATGATGACCGCGCCGAACTCGCCCAGGGCGCGGGCCACGGTGAGGACGACGCCGTAGGTGAGGCCCCAGCGGATGGCCGGGACGGTGATCCGCCAGAACGTCTGCCAGGCCGAGGCGCCCAGGGTGGACGCGGCCTGCTCCTGCTCGGTGCCGATCTCGTGCAGGACCGGCTCCACCTCGCGCACGACGAACGGCAGGGTGACGAAGATCGTGGCGATGACCATGCCGGGCAGGCCGAAGATCACCCGGATGCCGGTCGCGCCCTCGAGCCCGCCGAACCATCCGGTGACGCCCCACAGCATGATCAGCGAGACGCCGACGACGATCGGCGAGACGGCGAACGGCAGGTCGACGATCGCCTGCACGGCACCGCGGAACGGCACCTTCCAGCGGGCCAGCGCGATGGCCGTGACCACGCCGAACACGACGTTGAGCGGCACGACGATGGCGACGATGAGCAGCGAGAGGTTGAGCGCGGCGATCGAGGCCGGCGTCTGCACCGACTCGAGGAACGCGCCGATGCCCGGATCGAAGGTGCGCCAGAGGATGACCGCGATCGGGACCGCGAGCAGGCCGACGAGGTAGACCAGCGCGAGCGAGCGCAGCGTGAGGGTGGTGCGGCGCGACGTCCTCATGACGACCTCGCCTCCCTGCGCTGGCTGCGGCCGGACCAGACGCGCAGGACGAACAGGGTGAGGAACGAGACCGCGAGCAGGGCCACCGAGACCGCGGCGGCGTTGGCCGGGCGGTCGATCTCGATCTGCTGCTGGATGTACTGCGAGACCACCTGCGTCTCGCGCGGGATGTTGCCACCGATGAGGACGACCGAGCCGTACTCGCCCACCGCGCGGGCGAAGGCGAGCCCGGTGCCGCTGATGATGGCCGGGGCCAGCGTCGGCAGCACGATGCGGCGGAACGTCGTGCGGTTGGACGCGCCGAGCGAGGCCGACGCCTCCTCCACCTCGCGGTCGAGCTCGATGAGGACCGGCTGCACCGACCGCACGACGAAGGGCAGCGTCACGAACGCCAGGGCGACGACGAGCGCCCAGCGGGTGGCGTTGAGGTGGATGCCCACCGGGCTGTTGGGCCCGTAGAGCGAGAGCAGCACGATGCTCGCCACGATCGTCGGCAGGGCGAACGGCAGGTCGATGAGCGCGTTGACCACGCGCTTGCCCGGGAACTCGTCGCGCACCAGCACCCAGGCGATGAGGGTGCCCATCACGGCGTTCAGCACGGCCACCACGGCCGAGACGCCGAGCGTGACCGCGAGCGCCGCCAGGGCGACGGGGGCGGTGACGGCGTCCCAGAACCCGCCGAGGCCCTCGTCGAAGGATCGGACGGTCAGGGCGGCCAGGGGCAGCAGCACGATGACGCTGAGCCACAGGCCGACGACGCCGAGGCCGAGGCTGCGCCCGGGCGTGGCCGCGGGCCGGCGCCCCTCCGTGGTGGGAGGGGCGCCGGCCGGCTGCTCTGGCGGCGGTGCGGGTTCGGTGGACGAGTCCCCGCGGGGAAGGGTCGTCGCTGTCATGGGTCCTCGATTACTGGGTGGCCGCGTCGTAGATCTTGGCGATCGAGCCGACGTCCTTCTTGAACAGCGAGCCGTCGACCGTCTTCCAGCCACCGAGGTCGTCGATGGTCCAGAGCTTCTCCGGCTCCGGGAAGTCGGCCGCGAACTCCTGGGCGACCGTGGCGTCGACCGGGCGGAAGCCGGCCTGCGCCCAGAGCTTCTGCGCCTCGGGGGTGTAGAGGAAGTCGTTGAACGCCTTGGCCTTCGCGGCGTTCTTGCCCTTGGAGACCACGGCCGCGGGGTTCTCGATCTTGAAGGTCTGCGGCGGCGTGACGTGCTCGACCGGGTCGCCCTTGCGCTCGATGAACAGCGCCTCGTTCTCGTAGGAGAGCAGGACGTCGCCGCTGCCCTGGAGGAAGGACTCGGTGGCCTCGCGACCCGACTTCGGCTGGATCTTCACGTGGTCGCCCACGAGCTTGCCGATGTAGGCCAGGCCCGCTGCCTCGTCCTTGCCGCCGTTGCTCTTGGCGGCGTAGGGGGCCAGGAGGTTCCACTTGGCCGAGCCGGAAGAGAACGGGTTGGGGGTGACGACCTCGACGCCCGGCTTGAGCAGGTCGTCCCAGTCCTTGATGCCCTTGGGGTTGCCCTTGCGCACGATGATCGTCACGACCGAGCCGAACGGCAGGCCCTTGTGCTCGTTGGCGTTCCAGCTCGCGTCGACGAGGCCGGCCTCGACGAGGCGGGTGACGTCGGGCTCGACCGAGAAGTTGACGAAGTCGGCCTCCGCACCGGCGGCGACCTTGCGCGACTGGTCGCCGGACGCGCCGTACGACTGCTGGAACTGCACGCCCTTGCCGGCCGCGGTGGCCTGGAAGGCGGGGATGAGCTTGTCGAAGCCGACCTTGGGGACGGCGTACGCGTAGAGGTTGATGGTGCTCGTCGCGGCGTCGGCGCCGGCGGGCGAGGCGTCGGCCCCGGCCACGTCACTGGCCCCACCGCCGGCACAGGCGGACATCACCATCGACGCGCTGAGGGCGACGGCGGCGAGGGCGATGCGGTTCCTGCTCATGCTGGGTGCTCCTGGTGTGTGGCCCCGGGTGGGGCGTGGCGCCGTGGTGGCGCATTCCTATGCGATGAGTAGGAGTTTCCATAGGGTTGCGTTATCGGTCAAATAACCTGACCTTATGTCTCGCGATGTGGGCAGGCCGCGCCGAGGGCTGGACGCGTCAGCGTGCGAGCCCGTCGCCCTGCCCGTGAGTGCGGAGGTGGTTGCCCCGGCGACCGTCTCCGCACTCGCGGCGAGCGGTCGGGTCGGGGCCCCGCGGGTCAGCCGCGGACGAGGGCTCCGCGCAGCACGACGGCGCGCGGGTGGGCGAGGACGCCGACGTCCTCGCGGGGGTCGGCGGCGTAGACGACGAGGTCGGCCTCCGCCCCCTCCTCGATGCCGGGCCGACCCAGCCAGGCGCGCGCCCCCCACGTGGCGGCGTCGATGGCCTCGAGGGCGCTGAAGCCGCAGCGGGTCAGCCGCTCGACCTCCTCGCCGGCGAGACCGTGCGCGAGCGAGCCCCCGGCGTCGGTGCCGACGTAGACGGGCACGCCCGCGTCGCGCGCGGCGGCGATGGTGTCGTAGCGCCGGGCGTGCAGGTCGAGCATGTGCGCGTGGTAGCCCGGGAACTTCTCCTGCGCCGGGGCCGCGATCTCGGGGAAGGTGTCGATGTTCACCAGCGTCGGGACGATGGCGATCCCCTGCCGGGCGAACGCCTCGATCGTCTCGGGGACCAGGCCCACGGCGTGCTCGACGCAGTCGGTGCCGGCGGCCGCGAGGTCGACGAGCGACTCCTCGCCGAAGCAGTGGGCGGTGACGCGCGCTCCCTCCTCGTGCGCCGCGGCCACGGCCTGCGCGAGGACGTCGGCGGGCCAGCAGGGCGTGAGGTCACCGGCGTCGCGGTCGATCCAGTCGCCGACGAGCTTGACCCAGCCGTCCCCGGCGCGCGCCTCGAGCCGCACCCGCTCGACGAGCTCCTCGGGCTCGACCTCCCACGCGTAGTCGCGGATGTAGCGCCGCGTCCTCGCGATGTGGCGCCCGGCCCGGATGATGCGCGGCAGGTCGGCGCGGTCGTCGACCCACCGGGTGTCCGACGGCGAGCCGGCGTCGCGGATGAGGAGGGTACCGGCATCACGGTCGCCGAGGGCCTGGCGCTCGGCGACCTCGGGCTCGACCGCGCCGTGCGCGTCGAGGCCGACGTGGCAGTGGGCGTCGACGAGCCCGGGGAGCACCCAGCCGTCGACCCGCGTGACGTCGTGGTCGCCCTCGGGCCGCTCGTAGGTGACCCGCCCGCCGAGCACCCACGCCTCCGGCGCCTCCTCGTCGCGGCCGACGAGGACGGGACCGGTGAGGTGCAGCACCTGTGCCATGCGCCGACCCTAGCTGTGGCCGACGTCCCGCCCGCCTGTCGTGTCCCCCTCGTGGGGAGCCCGGCCCGGGCCAGCCGCAGCCACCCTCCTTGCCTCGTGAGAGCGTGGCTGGACGTGAGAGAACTCTCTCGATACGGTCCTCTCACATCACCTCCTCCCCGGACCGGAGCCCTCGATGACCAACCCGTACGGCGACCTCGAGCTCGACGCCACCGGCATGCGCGCCCTCGCCCACCCCGTGCGCGTCCGCATCCTCGGCGAGCTGCAGCAGCACGGCCCGAGCACCGCGACCCACCTCTCCCCCGTCGTCGGGGCGACCCCGTCGGTGACGAGCTGGCACCTTCGCCACCTGGCGGAGCACGGCCTCGTCCGCGACGCCCCGGCGCAGGGCACCGGCCGCGAGCGCTGGTGGGAAGCCGTCAGTCGCGGAGTCCGGTTCTCCCCCAGCGGTCCCGGCGCGCGTGAAGCCCACCGGGCCCTCCGCCACGTCATGGAGCAGGCCGACGGCGACGTCGTCGGTGACTGGGAGCGCGACGTCGAACCCGGCCTTCCCCCGGCCTGGCTCGACGTCGCCGGACGGTCCAGCACCCGCGTCCTCGTCACCGCGCAGGAGGCCATGGCCCTCGAGGAGGCGATCGAGTCCCTGCTCGCTCCCTACGTCCTGCGCAAGGACGACCCCTCCTCGGCCCCGGCCGGCGCCCGCACCGTCCGGCTGCTGCGCCACACCCTCCCCGACGCGGCGGCCGGCGATGCCTGAACCCGGGTCCCTCGCCGAGGCGGCGCCCCCCACCGCCGCGCGGCGTCCGCTGTGGCGCGACCGGCGCTTCCTCACGTCCTGGTCGGCGCAGTCGGTCTCGGAGCTCGGCGACCGCGTCTCCGAGCTGGCCGTCCCGCTCGTGGCCGTCACCGTCCTCGACGCCAGCGCCACCGAGGTCGGCCTGCTGTCGGCCGTCATCTGGCTGCCGAACCTCGTGGCCCTCGTCGTCGGCGCGTGGGTCGACCGCCGGCCCCGCAAGCGTCCTCTGCTCGTGGGGGCCGACCTCGCGCGCGCGGCCGTCGTCCTCACCGTCCCGGCGGCGGCGCTGCTCGACGTGCTCACCCTCGCCCAGCTCTTCGTCGTCGCGCTGCTCCTCGGCGCGTGGTCGACCCTCTTCCGCTCGGCGTGGCAGCCGTTCTTCGTCGCGCTCGTCCGGCGCGACCAGTACGTCGAGGCCAACGGACTGATGAGCGCCACCCGCTCGGGGTCGTTCATCGTGGGCCCGGCCGTCGGTGGCGGGCTCGTCCAGCTCCTCACGGCGCCCTTCGCGCTCGCCGTCGACGGGCTGTCGTTCCTGGCGTCGGCGCTGCTCCTGCGTCGCGTCGACGTCACCGAGACACCGCCGGTCGTCACCGACGACGACGTCGCCCTCCGGACGCGGCTCGCCGACGGGATGCGCCTCGTGCTCCGGCACCCGGTGCTCGCCCCGGCCCTGCGCAGCGTGGCCTGGGTCAACCTGTTCACCATCATGGTCAGCGCACTGCTCATCGTGTTCGCCGCCCGCGACCTCGGGCTCGACGCCGCGACGATCGGGCTCGCCCTGGGCATCGGCTCGGGCGGGGCGCTGCTCGGCGCCGTGGCCGCCGGCCGGATCGCGCGGTGGATCGGCACCGGCCGCACCATCGCCCTGGGGACCTTGCTCTTCACGGCGCCGATGGCCCTGGTCCCCCTCGCCGGCGGCTCGACCCTCGCGAAGGCGGCGGTCCTCGCCGGGGTGGAGGCGGTGAGCGGCTTCGGCGTCATGCTCCTCGACGTCAACCTGAACGCCGTGATGGCGGCCGTCATCCCCGACGACGTCCGGGCCCGGGTGCAGGGAGCCTTCACCACCGTCAACTACGGCACGCGACCCCTGGGGGCGGCGGTCGGTGGGATCCTCGCGGGCGTCGTCGGCACCGGGCCGACCCTCGTCATCGGCGGCGTCGGCGGCGCCCTCGGGGTGTTGTGGCTGCTCGGCACCCCCGTCGTGCGCATCCGCTCGATCGATGACCTCGAGGACCCGAACTCGCCTCCGCGACCGCCCTAGTCGCTGCGCGCGGCACCGACGATCGCGGTCGCGGCTGCACGCCCCGGGGCGCCGTCGCGCCACGCCGCACCGAGCTCGGCGGCCCGGGCGGACGCAGCCGGGTCGGCGAGCACCGCGCTGATGGCGGCGCCCACCTCCTCGCCCGACGCCTCGCGGGGCAGGGTGCGGCCGACGCCCGCGCGCTCGACGGCCTCACCGACGAGGGGCTGGTGGCGTGGCCGCTCATCGCGATGACGACCACCGGGACGCCGTGGGCGAGCGCCGCCATCGTCGTGCCGTGGCCCCCGTGCCCGACGAGCAGCCGCACTCCGGGCAGCACCTCCGAGTGCGGGACCAGCCCGCGCACCTCCACGGAGGTCGGCACCCGGAGCCCTTCGGGGTGCAGCGACGGCCCCACCGTCGCGATCGCCGGTACCGGCAGGGCGCAGGATGCTGCTCATCGCGACACCCTAGGACCGCGGGTCAGCCGCGGCCCGCACGACGCGGCGCACCGTCTCGGTGACGACCTGCGGCGAGTCCGTGTGCACCCAGTGGCCGGCACCGTTGACGGTGACCAGGCGCGTGCGCGGGAACAGGCCGCGCATCGTCGTGACGTCCTCGTCGCGGACGTAACCCGACTCGGACCCGACGAGCCACACGACCGGGCCGGCCCACGGATCAGCCTGCAGCACAGGGAAGTCCGCGATGGCGGAGCCGCTCCCTCGCGCTGCGTCCTCGGCGATGAGCTCGAGGTTGGCCTGCCACGACCAGTCGGTGCCGGAGCGCCGCAGGTTCTGCAGGAGGAACGCCTTGACGCCCGGGTCGGGCTCGTCGAATCGGGCCTCCGCGTCGGCGCGGCTCGTCAGCGCGTCGAGCGGCAGGGCCCGCATCTCCTCGATGTACCCGCGGAACCGGTCGAGGTCGCCGTAGTCCTTCGGGGCGATGTCGACGACGACGAGGCTCGCGACCAGCTCGGGGTGGGTGAGGGTCAGGACCATCGAGACCTTGCCGCCGAGGCTGTGCCCGACGACCACCCAGCGCTCCCCCGGCGCCGCAGCCTCGAGCGTGGCCGCGACGGCGTCGGCGTACCCCTCGTACGAGAACGCGTCCGACCACGGAGACCGGCCGTGGTCGGGCAGGTCGACGAGCAGGCAGCGGGCGCCCGTGCCGTCCGGGCCGGACACCGCCTTGGCGACCTGCGACCAGTTGCGCCCCTGGCCGAACAGTCCGTGGAGGAAGGCGACCCGCGGCCCGTCGGTGCCGACCGACGTTGTGTGCAGGCCGCCGCCCTCGCCCGAGGTCACTTCCCGAGGAACTTCTCGAAGCCCTTCGGCAGCTGCGCCGGGTCGATGGCCGAGGGGTCGAACCCGCCGGCGGCGTCGCCACCCGGACCCGCGCCGAACGAGCCGCCGTTGGGGGCCGCCGGGCGCTGCCCGCCCGACTTCTCCTCGGCGGCGCGCTTGGCCGGGTTGCCCGACTTCGACTTCTTGCGCTGCGGCTGCTGCTGGCGACCCCGCTTGCCCGGACCGGAACCGCCGCCGGGCATCCCCGGCATCCCGGGCATGCCGCCGCCGCGGGCGAGCTGCTTCATCATCTTCTGGGCCTCGCCGAACCGCTCGAGCAGCTGGTTGACCTCGGAGGTCGTCACGCCCGAGCCCTTGGCGATGCGCGAGCGGCGCGAGCCGTTGATCTGCTTGGGGTGGTTGCGCTCGAACGGGGTCATCGAGCGGACCATCGCCTCGATGCGGTCGAACTCGCGCTCGTCGAACGCGTCGATCTGGGCCTTCATCTGGCCCATGCCCGGCATCATCCCGAGGATCGACTTCAGCGAGCCCATCTTCTTGATGGCGGCCATCTGCTGGAGGAAGTCGTCGAAGGTGAAGTCCTCGGCCGCGAGGAACTTGCGCTCCATCTCAGCGGCCTGGGTGCGGTCGAACGCCTTCTCGGCCTGCTCGATGAGGGTGAGGACGTCACCCATGTCGAGGATGCGCGACGCCATCCGGTCGGGGTGGAAGACCTCGAAGTCCCCCAGCTGCTCGCCGGTGGACGCGAACATGATCGGCCGCCCCGTGACGGACGCGACCGACAGGGCCGCACCACCGCGGGCGTCGCCGTCGAGCTTGGAGAGCACGACACCGGTGAAGTCGACGCCCTCGAGGAACGCCTCGGCCGTGTCGACGGCGGCCTGGCCGATCATCGCGTCGATGACGAACAGGACCTCGTCGGGCTGCACGGCGGCGCGGATGTCGGCGGCCTGCTGCATGAGGTCGGCGTCGACGGCGAGGCGGCCCGCGGTGTCGACGATGACGACGTCGTGCTGCTTCGCGCGCGCCTCGGCCACGCCGGCCCGCGACACCGACACGGGGTCGCCGTACGACCGGGTGCCCTCGGTGCCGCCGCTGACCGCGTCGTGGCCACCGACGTTGCCCCGCTCGGGGGCGAACACCGGGACACCGGCGCGCTGGCCGACGACCTCGAGCTGGGTCACCGCGTTGGGGCGCTGGAGGTCGGCGGCGACGAGGATCGGGGTGTGCCCCTGGGCCTTGAGCCAGGTGGCGAGCTTGCCGGCCAGGGTCGTCTTGCCCGAGCCCTGCAGGCCCGCGAGCATGATGACGGTGGGCGGGTTCTTCGCGAACCGCAGCGTGCGGGTCTCCCCGCCGAGGATGGTGACGAGCTCCTCGTTGACGATCTTGACGACCTGCTGGGCCGGGTTGAGCGCCTCGCTGACCTCGGCACCCAGGGCCCGCTCACGGACCTTGTGGGTGAACTCCTTGACGACGGGCAGCGCCACGTCGGCGTCGAGGAGCGCCATCCGGATGTCGCGGACGGTCTTGTTGACGTCGGACTCGGTGAGCCGCCCCTTCGTGCGGAGGTTCTTGAAGGTCGCGGTCAGGCGGTCGGACAGGCTCGTGAACACCGGACAAGGCTAACGGGCCGCGGGAGCCACCCCGTCGCACGTGTCGATGACGAGACTCACCGCCTGCGCCACGCGTGCCGGCGGCAGCGGCAGGTCGTCGGCCCCGGTGAGGTAGAACGTGTCGAGCGTCTGGCCCGCGTAGGTCGCGATGTGGGCCGAGCGCACCGAGATCCCCGCGCCAGCCAGGGCCGCCCCGAGCTCGTGGAGGAGGCCGGGCCGGTCCTGGGCCCGGACCTCCAGGACCGTGGAGTCGCTGCTCGCCCCGGGGACGACGAGGGCCCGCGCCTGGCCGGGCGTGCCGAGCCCGCTCTGGCCCGAGGGACGGGGCAGGTGGGCCCTGCGCCGGTCGAGGGTCGCCAGCGGCCCCCGGTCCCCGCGGCCCAGCCGGGCCAGGCCGCGCTCGATGCGCGTGGGGTCGGGGACGGCGCCGCTCGGCGACTCGACGTGCCACTCGTTGACCGCGATCCCCTCGACCGTGCGCAGGATGGCCGTGCGGACCGTGTGGCCCTCGGCGGCGAGCAGCCCGGCGGTGTCGGCGAACAGCCCCACCCGGTCGAGGTCGGTGATGTCGAGGCGGTGCGAGCCGCCGTTGTCGATGACGCGCACGTGGGGGTCGCCGCCGCGCACCGAGGCCACGAGGTCGGCGGGCAGGGCCGTGGCCGCGTCGGTGGCCGGGACGGTGGCGCCGTCGAGGGTCGTGGGGGCCGGGCCCTCGAGCCGGTCGCGCACCGCGGCGGCGAGCTGGTCGAGGAGGGTGGCGCGCCAGTCGGTCCAGGCCAGGGGCCCGGCCGCCGACGCGTCGGCCTCGGTGAGCGCGAGGAGCATCTCGAAGACCTCGGGGTCTCCCCCGACGGCGGCGACAGCCGCGTCGACGGTCATCGGGTCCTGGTGGTCGCGCCGGGTGGCCAGCTCGATGAGGGTGAGGTGCTCGCGAACGAGGGTGACGAGGACGTCGACGTCGCGCGGCTCGAAGCCCCACCGGGTGGCGATGGTGCGGGTCGTCTCGGCGCCGGTCACCGAGTGGTCGTGGGCACCGCGGACCTTGCCGATGTCGTGGAGGAGGGCGCCGGCGAGGAGCAGGTCGGGTCGGGAGACACGGCGCACGAGCCCCGCCGCCCGCACGACGGTCTCCACGAGGTGCCGGTCGACCGTGTGGCGGTGCACGGCGTTGCGCTGGGGACGCGAGCGCACGGCCTCCCACTCGGGCAGCCAGGTGTCGACGATGCCGACCTGGTCCAGGCCCTCCCACACGGTGACGAGGCCGGGTCCGGACGCGAGGAGGTCGCCGAGCAGGTCGCGGGTCACCGCGGTCCACGGCACGGCCGGGGCGGGCGAGGAGCGGGCGAGGTTGTCCAGGGTCGCCGGGGCGATGGGCAGGCCGGCGCGCGCGGCGACGACGCCGGCGCGCAGCGGCATCGAGGAGTCGGCCTCGGCCAGGCGCGCCGAGCCGAGGACGACCTCGCCGTCGCTGGCGAACAGGCCGTGGCCCAGCGGCGTCATCTGCGGGCGGCGGGGGCCGACGCGCAGGGTGCGGGCGCGCTGGGACTGCCCGGCGCGGCGCAGCGTGCCGTCGAGGGCGTAGGAGATGAGCCGCCCGGCGGAGGACACCGCGGTGAGCAGGTCGTCGGCGTCGGGGTGGCCGAGCAGCGCCGCGACGGCGTCGTGGTCCTCGCGCCCCAGGCGGTCGCGGCCGCGGCCGGTGACGACGTGCACGGCGTCGCGGACGTCGAGGAGGAGGCCGTGGGCGGCGTCGACGCTGCCGTGCGGCCGGTCGGCGAGCCAGGCCTCGGCCAGGGCGTTGAGCACGGTCATGTCGCGCAGCCCGCCGTGCGCTTCCTTGAGCTCGGGCTCGATGGACTGGGCGAGGTCGCCCTGGCGCTGGTGGCGCGAGACCACGGCCTCGACGAGCTGAGGGAGGCGCTTGCGGGCGTTGCCCCGCCAGTCGTGCGCCACGGTGGAGCGGGCCGCCGCGACGAGCTCGGTGTCGCCGGCGAGCGGCGCGAGGTCGAGCAGCCCGACGGCGGCGGTGAGGTCGGCGGCCGCCACCTGGCGGCACTGGCTCACGGTGCGGACGCTGTGGTCGAGCCGCACCCCGGCATCCCAGATGGGGTACCAGATGCGGTCGGCGAGCGCGGTGAGCTCCTTCGCGGGGAGCGAGCGCTCGGAGTGCAGGAGGACGAGGTCGTAGTCGGACAGCGGCCCGGCGTCCGCGCGGCCCAGGCTCCCGACCGCGGCGAGGGCGACCCCCTCGATGCGCGTCCCGCCGGTCGCGGCGCGCCAGACCTCGGCGAGCCAGTTCCGGTTGAACGCGGAGAGGGCCTCCCGGCGCGCCCGGCCGGCACCCGCGACCGCGAAGTCACGGGTGCCGGCCAGGTCGAGCCGCCTGGAGCCGATCTCGCTCGAGGGGGTCGACATCGCTCAGATCGCCTCGACGCCGCGCTCCCCGGTGCGAACCCGGGCCACGTCCTCGACGGGCACGACCCAGATCTTGCCGTCACCGATGCGGCCGGTCTGCGCGGCCTTGAGGATCACGTCGACGAGCGAGGACGCGTCCATGTCGTCGACGAGGATCTCGATGCGCGACTTCGGGACGAAGTCGACGGTGTACTCCGCACCGCGGTAGACCTCGCTGTGGCCGCGCTGGCGGCCGTAGCCGTGGGCCTCGCTGATGGTCATGCCCTGGATGCCGAAGGCCTCGAGGGCCTCCTTCACCTCGTCGAGCTGGTGCGGCTTGATGATGGCGGTGACGAGCTTCATGAGGTTGCTCCCTCGTAGTCCTTGGCGGAGGTCTCCTCGTGGTGGCGGGCGTCGTGCTGGGCACCGAAACCGGTGACACCCATCCGACCGCCCCGCGACACGAGGTCGTACGCGGACTCGGCGTGCTCGGCCTGGTCGATGCCGGCGACCTCGACGTCCTCGGGGATCCTCCAGCCCATGGTGGCCTTGAGGAGGAGCGCGATGACGAGGGTGACGACACCGGAGACGGCGAGCGAGGCGAAGGCGACGAGGATCTGCACGACGGTCTGCTGGACGCCGTCACCGTAGAACAGGCCGCCGCTGGTGGCGAGCAGGCCCGCGCCGATGGTGCCCCAGAGGCCGGCGACCAGGTGGACGCCGACGACGTCGAGCGAGTCGTCGTAGCCGAAGCGGAACTTCAGGCCGACGGCCAGGGCCGAGAGGCCACCGGCGACGACACCGAGGACGATCGAGCCCAGGGGGCTGAGCGCCCCACAGGCCGGGGTGATGGCGACGAGGCCGGCGACGACACCGGACGCGGCGCCGATGCTCGTGGCGTGGCCGTCACGGAACTTCTCCACGACGAGCCAGCCGAGCATCGCGGCGCAGGTGGCGACGGTGGTGTTGATCCAGACCAGGGCGGCCGTCTCGTCGGCGGCGAGCTCGGAGCCCGCGTTGAACCCGAACCAGCCCATCCAGAGCAGGCCCGCGCCGATCATCGTCAGCGGCACGTTGTGCGGACGCATCGCGACCTTGCCGAAGCCCACCCGGGTGCCGACGACGAGCGCCAGGACCAGGCCGGCCATACCGGCGTTGATGTGGACGACGGTGCCACCGGCGAAGTCGATCGGGGCGATGTTGGCGGCGCCGTCGGTCGTGCCGAAGACCAGTGCGGACAGGCTGTTCTCGGCGCCCGAGAGCAGGCCACCGCCCCAGACCATGTGCGCGATCGGGAAGTACGCGAAGGTGACCCAGAGGGCGGAGAAGACCATCCAGGTGGAGAACTTGATGCGGTCGGCCACCGCGCCGCTGATGAGGGCGACCGTGATGACCGCGAAGGTCAGCTGGAAGCCGACGAACGCGAGCTCGGGGATGTTCCCGTAGCCCTCGTAGCCGAAGGGGTTGATGATCGCCTCGGTGTTGGCGAGGCCGAACTTCTCGAAGGGGTTGGCGATGATGCCGGCGACGTTCTGGCTGCCGAAGGACATCGAGTAGCCGTACAGGACGTAGATGATCCCCACGACGCCCATGGCGCCGAAGGACATCATCATCATGTTGAGGACCGACTTGGCCCGGGTCATGCCGCCGTAGAAGAGGGCGAGTCCGGGAGTGGTCATGAGGAGGACGAAGGAGGCGCAGAGGATGACGAACGCCGTGGATGCGTAGTCGACCGTCTCTGCTGCCTCCGCCAGGGGCATCAGTGCTGTGCTCATGCGCCAACGGTGACGGCGCCGGGTTTCGCCCCCCGCCGTGTCGTGTTTCGGGGATGTTGCGAACCGGCACCCGGTGTCAACATCGCATTTCGGGTCGGCCCCGGTCCCGGATGGTGAGACCGGCGGTCCACGACACGGCCCGTGCGAGGATCGAGGCGTGAGCTCCCTCGCCTCGCCGACACCGTCGACCGACCCGTCCTCGCCGGTCCTGCCGGTCCTCCCCGTCCTCGTGTTCGACGGCGACTGCGCGTTCTGCAGCACGAGCGCGCGGGTGCTCACCGGCCGGCTGCGCCGCTCTCCCGACGACTTCGCCGTGGAGCCGTGGCAGCACCTCGACCTCGCGGCGCTGGGGCTGACGCCCGAGGCCTGCCTCGACGCCCTCCAGTGGGTCGACGCCTCGGGGCAGGTGTCCGCGGGGCACCGCGCGGTCGGGAAGGCGCTGCTCGCGTCGCGCTGGTGGGTGCGGCCGGCGGGCGCCGTGCTCCTCGCGCCGGGGGTCGGTCTCGTGGCCGCGCCGGCCTACCGCTGGGTGTCGCGCAACCGGCACCGCCTGCCCGGCGGCACCCCCGCCTGCGGCCTCCCCGCGCCTCCCCCCGCCGCCTGACCTGCTACCGACCGCGCTGGAGCGCGACCTACCGCCTGGTCCGTGGGGTAATCACCCCACGGACCAGGCGGTAGGCCGCGCGGGAGGTCAGTCGAGGATGGCGTCGACGAAGGCCTCGGGGTCGAAGGGGGCCAGGTCGTCCGGGCCCTCCCCCAGGCCGACGAGCTTGACCGGGACGCCGAGCTCGCGCTGCACCGCCACGACGATGCCGCCCTTCGCGGTGCCGTCGAGCTTGGTGAGCACGATGCCGGTGATGCCGACGACCTCGCCGAACACCTGCGCCTGACGCATGCCGTTCTGGCCGGTGGTGGCGTCGAGGACGAGGAGCACCTCGTCGACCGGGCTCTGCTTCTCGATGACCCGCTTGACCTTGCCCAGCTCGTCCATGAGGCCGGTCTTGTTCTGCAGGCGGCCGGCGGTGTCGATGATGACGACGTCGGCCTCGAGCTCGGCGGCCGCCTTGACGGCGTCGAACGCGACGGCCGCCGGGTCGGCGCCCTCGCGGTCGGAGCGCACGGTGGGCACGCCGACCCGCTCGCCCCACGTGGCCAGCTGGTCGGCGGCGGCGGCGCGGAAGGTGTCGGCCGCCCCGAGGACGACGTCCTTGTCCTCGGCGACGAGCACGCGGGCCAGCTTGCCCACGGTCGTGGTCTTGCCGGTGCCGTTGACCCCGACGACGAGGATGCACGCGGGCCGGTCGTCGACGCGCGAGGAGACGATGGAGCGGTTCATCGACGGGTCGACGATGGCGAGGAGCTCCTCGCGCAGCCAGCCGCGGACGGTGGCCTCGTCGGTGGCGCCCTCGACGGCCACGCGGGTGCGCAGGGCGTCGACGAGCTGGGTGGTGGCACCGACCCCGAGGTCGGCGGCGAGGAGGGTGTCCTCGACCTCCTCCCACGCGGCCTCGTCGAGCTTGCCGCCGGACAGGAGGGCGAGCAGGCCCTTGCCGAGGGCGCTGTTCGAGCGCGCGAGCCGGGCCCGCAGGCGGCGCAGGCGGCCGGCCGGTGCGTCGGGCCGCTCGATGGTGGGGAGCGGCTCGGGAGCCACCTCCGGCGCGACGTCGGGCTCGACCGCGATGTCGTCGGGCGACTCGATGGTGCCGATGGCACCCTCGAGCGGCTCGTCGACGTCGATCGCGGAGCCGCCGTGGGCCGGCGGGTGCGACGTCGGCAGGTCCTTGGACCGGCCGCCCCGGCCTCGCAGCAGTCCGAGGGCGATGCCCCCGACGACCACGATGATGCCGACGGCGACGGCGAGGTACTCCCACAGGGTGTCGATGGCGCTCACCCGGCCATCCTTCCAGCAGGGCGAGGAGCCCCCAAAACGGCGGGACCCGCCCCCCCTCGCCGGGGTCGGCGGGCGGGGCGGGTCATGGGACGGCTCAGAAGATGCGCACGCGCTCCTCGGGGGCCACCCACATCCCGTCGCCCTCGCTCGTGGCGAACGCCTCGTGGAACTCGTCGAGGTTGCGGGCGGCGTTGGCGCGCAGGTCCATCGGTGCGTGCGGGTCGATGACGAGGAGGCGCTCGGCCTCCTCGCGGCGGGCGACCCCGCGCCACACCTGGGCCCAGCCGACGAAGAAGCGCTGGTCGCCGCTGAGGTCGTCGAGGACCGGGGCCTGCTCGTCGCCCAGCGAGATCCGGTAGGCCAGGTGCCCGATGGTGAGCCCGCCGAGGTCGCCGATGTTCTCGCCGACGGTGAGCGCGCCGTTGACCTTCTTGCCCGGGGCGTCGCGCGTCTCCAGGCCGGTGAACTGCCCGATGAGGGCGTCGGCGAGGGTCTGGAACGCGGTGCGGTCGTCGTCGGTCCACCAGTTGCGCAGGGTGCCGGTGCCGTCGAACTGCGAGCCCTGGTCGTCGAACCCGTGGCCGATCTCGTGCCCGATGACCGCGCCGATGCCGCCGTAGTTGACCGCGTCGTCGGCGTCGACGTCGAAGAACGGCGGCTGGAGGATGGCCGCCGGGAAGACGATCTCGTTCAGGCCCGGGTTGTAGTACGCGTTGACCGTCTGCGGGGTCATGAACCACTCGTCGCGGTCGACGGGGCCGCCGATCTTGGCGAAGTTGCGGTCGATCTCGAACGCGACGGCGCGGCGCACGTTGCCCAGCAGGTCGCCCTCCGCCACCTCGAGGCCGCCGTAGTCGCGCCAGCGCTCGGGGTAGCCGATCTTCGGGGTGAACTGGCCGAGCTTGGCCAGCGCCTCGCGGCGGGTGTCGTCGCCCATCCACGGCACGGCCGAGAGGCTGCGGCGGAAGGCCTCCACGAGGTTGGCCACGAGCTCGACCATGCGGTCCTTGGCGTGCGGCGGGAAGTGCCGCTCGACGTAGAGCTGCCCCACGGCCTCGCCCAGCGCCTCCTCGACCAGCGACACACCCCGCTTCCAGCGCTCACGCATCTCGGGGACCCCGGAGAGGGTGCGCCCGTAGAAGTCGAAGTTCTCCTCGACGAGCGCGGAGGAGAGGTAGGGCGCGTGGGCGTGCACGACGTTCCAGGCCAGCCAGTCGCGCCAGGCCTCGACGGGCTCCTCGGTGAGGGCGGCGGCGACCGAGCGCAGGTGGTCGGGCTGGCGGACGACGACGGCGTCGAAGGCGCTGTCGGGGGCGCCGAGACCGGCGAGGTAGGCGTCCCAGTCGAGCGGCGCGAGCTCGGCCAGGCCGGCCCGGTCGAGGAGCGTGTAGGTCTTCACGGGGTCGCGGTTGGTCACCTTGTCCCAGTGCCCGGCGGCGATGCGGGTCTCCAGGGCCATGACCCGGGCGGCCGCACCGGCGGGGTCCTCCCACCCGGCGAGCCCCAGCATCCGCTCGACGTGGCCGACGTACGCCTCGCGCTTGGTGGCGTGCTCGTCGTCTCGGTAGTACGACTCGTCGGGCAGCCCGATGCCGGACTGCTCGAGGTAGACGACGTAGCGGTCGGGGTCGCGGTCGTCGGTGTTGACGAACGGGATGACGAGCCCGCCGACGCCCGAGCGGCCGAGCGAGCCGGTGGCCGCGACGACCCCGGCGGCGTCCTGCACGGCGCGCACGGTGGCGAGGTCGTCGTCGAGCGGCGTGGTGCCCAGGGCCTCGACGGCGTCCTTCGCCATGAAGCTGGCGTAGAGGTCGCCGACCTTCGCGGCCACGGTGCCGGGCGCGGGCGAGCCGCCCGCGACCTCCTCGATGATGGTGCGCACGTGCTCCTCGGCGGCCTCGCGCAGCGCGTCGAAGCTGCCGTACCTGCCGCGGTCGGCCGGGATGGTGGTCGTGGCGACCCACCGACCGTTGACGTGGGCGAAGAGGTCGTCCTGCGGCCGGACGTCGGGGTCGACGCCGGTGTGGTCGATGCCGGAGTTCACGCGGGCTCCTGTCGGGGTGGGACGGGTCCGCATCATCGAACCACACGCGACCGACGGTGCCGGGCGGAGCCGGCACCGTCGGTCACGGGGTGGTCAGCCGGTCGTCGCCAGGCTCCAGATGCCCCGGCCGTGGGTGGCCGCGTAGAGCACGCCGTCGGGGCCCTGCTCGATGTCCATGACGACGGTGAGCGGCAGGCCGGTACCGAGCGACTGCCACTGGGTGTCGCCCGGCGCGCGGTAGAAGGCACCGAGGTCGGTGCCCACGACGAGGGCGCCGTTCGCCAGCTGCTTCACCGAGCTCGCCGGCACGTCGGGCAGGTTGGCCGAGACGTCGGACCAGGTGGCCCCGCCGTCGGTCGTCTGCCACACGTGGCCCAGGCCCACGCCGGGACCCTCGGTGAACTTGCGCGAGAAGCCGTTGACGGCGACGTACGCGTGCTGGGCGTTCGCCGGGTCGATCCCGATCCCGCCGAGGTAGCGGTTCGGGAAGGCGGCGGGAAGCGTCAGCGCGTGCCAGGTGCCACCCGCGTTCGTGGAGATCCCGCGGGCGAAGCCGGCGTTGTTGCACGGCCCGCACCACGCGGTGTACGCGACGCCGCCCTGCATCGCGACCGCCGTCGTCGAGTGGTTGGCGCCGTTGTCGAAGACGTTCTTCACGGCGTCGGCGGAACGGGCCTTCCAGACCTGCGGCACGGTGTAGACGTACCGGCCGGCGAAGATCGCCGTGTCGGGGTTGGCGCCGTCCAGGGCGATCGGGGAGATGAACCGCGGCGACGGGTCTCCCGGGTCCAGGCTCCACGAGGTGGCGTCGGCCTCGCTGAGCGCGCCCTTGTTGAGGGCGCAGGTGTTGGTCACCTTGACCGCGAGGTTGACGTACTCCTGCAGCTGGTTGCAGCCGTTGCGCGGGTCGGCCGCACCGTCGCCACCGTCACCGCCGAAGTTCGAGCCCATGTGGCCCGCCGGGTCGGCGTTGCTGCCGGTGGGGTTGACGTGGAAGAGGTTGGACACGCCGTTGTCCTGCAGGCCACCGGAGACGACCTGGCCGCCGTTGGCCTTGTCGGCCCCCACGGACACCGAGTAGTACTGCAGCGCACCCAGGGTGCCGTCGGTCGACATCGACTCGAGGTCGGTGGCGTTGCCGTTGGCGTTCACGGCGCCGTTGACCGGGCGCCGGTACACGCCACCGTCGTTGCCGAAGAAGACCTTGCCGCCGCCGACGGCGACCGAGTGCTGGTCGGGGTGACCCGCGAGCGGGCAGGAGTTCTTGGTGTCGTCGATGTTCCAGCACGGGAAGGTGAAGTTCCAGTACGGCGACGGCGTGGTCCAGTGCTGTCCGGCGTCCTTGGTCTCGAAGACCTCCTCGAGGCCGGCCCACACGTGGTCGGCGTTCGCGGGGTCGACCGTGAGGAACTGGTTGTACCAGGCCTGCACGCCGACCGAGTAGCCCTTCTTGTCCAGCGCGGAACCGCTCTGGAGCAGCTGGGTGTGGTTGGCGATCTGGTTCCACGGGCCGAGCGGCGAGCCGGTCTTGGACACGAAGATCCCGGCGAGGTTGCTCGCACCGTTGATCTTGCTCGGCTGCTGCACGGTCGCGTAGAGACGCCCGCCGTCCTTGCTGAAGGCGAAGGTCGTGTAGCCGATGTCGGTGGAGTTGGTGATGGCGCCGAGGGTCACCTTGACGCGGGTCCAGCTCGACGGGCCCTTCGTGTAGTCCTTGGTCTCGTAGAACCCGTTGTAGGTGTCGCCCGAGCGCCAGCCGATCGCGGCGATGACGTGCTTGGGGTCCTTGGGGTCGACGGCGATGTCGTTGACGATGTTCTTGTAGGCCGCGTTCGTCGCACCGGAGGACTGCGAGTCCTTCCAGTCCGTGCCGCCCGACACGAGGACGTGGCCGGCGTCGTCCTTGATCTCCGGCATCCACGACATGTTCGGCGCGAAGCCGAAGGTCCACGCCGAGGAGCCCCCGGCGTTGGAGTGGAACCACACGCCGCGGTTCGTGGCGGCGAAGACGACACCGCTACCGGGACGCACCCGGCCGATCGTCGTCGACTCGAGCTCCTTGCCGCCCACCCGGTCACCCGGGACGAAGCTGCCCGTGCGCGGCGACCCCAGGCGGTAGACACCGGCACCGACGTAGGACGTCGCCCCGGTGTTGGCCTCGCCCGTGGAGAACCACAGCGAGCTGTCGGAGGCGAGCTGGAGGTCGCCCGAGGACAGCGACGGCAGGGCGTCGGCGATGGCGGTCCAGCCCGCGTGTGCGGCGTCGCCGGTGCCCTTGCTCGAGCGCCAGACGCCACCGTCGGCGCCCGCGGCGTAGACGTAGCCCGAGTCGTCGGCGGCCAGGCCGGTCACGCGGCCGGAGACGTAGCCGGCGCCACCGCTGGAGTTGGAGTTCCAGTCGCGGTAGCGCGGGTCGTCGGCGTCGTAGCCGACCTTGGTCACCTCGTGCCAGGTACCCGCCGAGTGCTTCAGCGCGGTGATGGCGGTGTAGGCCGACGAGTAGGCGCCCGGTGCCACGATCCCGGAGGGGGCGGTGCGGGCCTGCTCGAACTGGTCGGCGATGGTGAACGCCTCGCGCGACTCGTCCTGGGCCTCGGTGGGGTTGCCACCCGCGATCATCAGGGCCTTCTCCATCACCGCGGCGTTGTAGTGGCGGCCCGCCCATTCGTGCTTGAGCCACTCCTCCCGCAGCTCGTAGCGGCCCAGGTAGGCCCCGCCGATGGAGGCGATCAGTGCCGCCCCGGTCACCCCGGCGATGATGCGCCGGTTCCTTGTCGCGAGAGTCCTCATGCGTCCTCCAACCAGACCCGCGTCAGGCACGGGCGCCGCGGCACCTGTGGGCACCGCCGCGAGACGCTACGCCGCGAACCCGCAGGTCACCAGCCTGTGGATCCTGTGAAAGAGGGCCCGTTTCCTGTGAGAAACGGGCCGTTCCTGTGAAGGACGTGTGGGGGCGGCTCAGCCGCGGGCGCCCACGACCTCGTCGGCCATGTGGGCGTCGTCGGCGGCGCCCTCGGAGCGACCGAGGGAGAGCTGGCGGTCGCGGATCGAGCCGACGACCTCCTCGCCGCGCTCGGTGAGGACGTCACGGCCGGCGCGGCGGGCGGGCACGGCCACGAGGGCCATGACGACGAGCGCCAGAGCGACACAGAACAACATCCCCATCACGACCGAGACCATGGCACCAGTCTCGCCGAGCCGACGGGGGGCGACCAAATCGCCGATCCCCCGGGCTGCACCTAGAGTGGCGCCCGTGACGACCGCAGCGGCCGCGTCGGACGGGGCGGCGACGCGTCCCCGTCGTCGACTCCCCATGTTCACCGAGGTGATCCTCGCCCTCGTCGCCGTGGCCCTCGTGCAGGCCTTCCTCGTCAAGCCCTTCGGGGTGCCGTCGCGCTCGATGGAGGAGACGCTCCACGTCGGCGACCGCATCCTCGTCAACCGCCTCGACGGCTCGGTCGCCCGCGGGGACGTCGTCGTCTTCGGCCACGGCGAGACCTGGCAGGAGCGCTCGCTGCCCGACCCGACCAACCCCTTCTCCCGCGCCGCGCGCTGGTTCGGCGACCTCACCGGCATCGGCCCCAGCAGCACGGCCTACACGGTCAAGCGGGTCATCGGCCTACCCGGCGACCGGGTCGCCTGCTGCACCTCCGACGGCAGGGTCACCGTCGACGCCGAGGCGCTCGACGAGCCGTACGTCCACGAGGACCTCCCCTTCACCGCCGGCAGCCTGGACTGCTCGAGCAGCCCGCGCTCCACCCGCTGCTTCCCCGAGATCACCGTGCCGAAGGACAACCTCCTCGTCCTCGGCGACCACCGCTCGCAGTCGGCCGACTCCGTCATCGGCTGCCGTGGCGCCGCCGACGGTCCCGAGTGCGTGCGGCTCGTGCCGATAGAGCGGGTCGTGGGGCCCGTCGTCCTGCGGTTCTGGCCGCTGGGCGACCTCGGCGGGCTCCCCCACCACCCGTAGCCGCGGCCGGGCGGGCCGGCCCTTGCCTCAGGCGGTGGCGGCGACGTCGCGGATGCGCTGGCTGACCACGGTGGTCACGCCGTCGCCGCGCATCGAGACGCCGTAGAGCGCGTCGGCGACCTCCATCGTGCGCTTCTGGTGCGTGATGACGATGAGCTGGCTGGAGTCGCGCAGCTCCTCGAACAGGGTGATGAGGCGGCCCAGGTTGGTGTCGTCGAGGGCGGCCTCGACCTCGTCCATGATGTAGAACGGGCTCGGCCGCGCCTTGAAGATCGCGACGAGCAGGGCCACCGCGACGAGCGAGCGCTCGCCACCCGAGAGCAGGCTGAGCCGCTTGACCTTCTTGCCCGGCGGGCGTGCCTCCACCTCGATGCCGGTGGTGAGCATGTTCGAGGGGTCGGTGAGGACGAGGCGTCCCTCGCCGCCGGGGAACAGCCGGCCGAAGACCCGCTCGAACTGGGCCTCGGTGTCGTGGAAGGCCTCGGTGAAGACCTGCTCGACGCGCTCGTCGACCTCCTTGACGATGTCGAGCAGGTCGCGCTTGGAGCGCTTGAGGTCCTCGAGCTGCGTGGTGAGGAAGGTGTGCCGCTCCTCGAGTGCCGCGAACTCCTCGAGCGCCAGCGGGTTGACCCGGCCGAGGGCCTGCAGGCCGCGCTCGGCCTTGCGCAGCCGCTTCTCCTGCTCCTCGCGCACGTAGGGCACGGGCTCGGGCGCCTGGTCGGGGTCCTCCCCCGGGCCGGCGACGTGCGGGACCTCGCGGTGCGGGCCGAACTCCTCGACGAGGACCTCGGGGTCGATGCCGAGCTCCTCGACGGCCTTGGCCTGCAGCGTCTCGATGCGGGCGACCTGGCGGGCGCGGGCCATCTCGTCGCGGTGGGCGCTGTCGGTGAGGTCGCGCAGCTCGTCCTGGACGGTGGTCAGCTCGTGGCGCAGCGCCGACCCCTCGCGGTCGCGGTTCGCACGCTCGGCCTCGGCGGCGTCGCGGGCGGTGGTGGCCAGGGCCAGCGCGGCGGTGACGCGGCCGACGGCGTAGACGGCCGCGGCGCGCACGGCCTCGGCGACGGTGGCCTCGCGGCGGCGGCGATCACGGCGCTCGCGCAGCCGTTCGCGGGCGGCGAGCTCGTTGCGGGCGGCGCCCTCGAGGGAGTCGGCGCGGCCCTTGAGGGCGCGGGCCCGCTCCTCGCGGGTGCGCAGGGTGAGGCGCAGCTCGGTCTCGGCGGTGCGGGCCCGGCTGGCGGCGAGCTCGAGGCGGTCGCGCTCGTCGGTGCCGGGCTCGTCGGTGTCCTCGGCGGGCTCGGCCTGGGCCTGCTCCAGCCGGGCGTCGAGCGCCTCGAGCTCGGTGCGGTCGTTCTCGAGCGCCACGCGGGCGTCGGCGATGGCGCGCTCGGTGCGGTCGGCCTCCGCGCTCGCGGTGCGGACCGAGGCCCCGAGGCCACCGAGGCGCTCGGCGACCGCGGCCATCCGGGCGTCGGACTCGTGGAGGGCCTCGAGGGCCGCTTCGACGTCACCTCCGGCGTCGCGGGCCTCCTCGCGGGCGGCGGCGAGCGAGAACCGGGCGCGCTCGGCGCGGCTGCTCGCGGCCTCGAGGGTGGTGCGGGTCTCGGCCACGGCGGCCTGGACCTCGAGCAGGCTCTCGCCGGCGCTGCTGCCGCCCCGGGCCCAGCCGGGGCCGAAGACGTCGCCGTCGGCGGTCACCGCGGTGACCCCCTCGCGGCGGGCGACGAGGGCGACCGCGTGGGCCGCCGTGGGGACGAGCGCGACGCGGTCGAGGAGCTGCTCGACCGCGGGGTGCACGTCGTCGGGGGCGGTGACGACGTCGCGCGCCCAGACGGCGTCGCCGTCGAGGGCCGGCCAGGTGGCGGGGTCGCTGGGGGTGGCCGTGGCACCGACGAGGAGGGCCGCGCGGCCGCCGTCGTCGTCGCGCAGGCTCGAGATGGCGCGGGCCGCGTGGTCGGCGGTCGGGACCGCGAGCGCCTCGGAGGCCCAGCCCAGGGCCGCGGCGACCGCGGCCTCGTGGCCGCCGGAGACGTGGAGGAGGGAGGCGACGGTGCCGACGACGCCGTGGTCGTCGCCCGCGGCGAGGAGCGTGGCCGCGCCGTCCTTGCGGCGCAGGCTGAGCTCGAGGGCCTCGAGGCGTGCGGCGGACGACGAGCGCAGCCGCTCGGCCTCGCGCTCCTCGGCGACGAGCCGCTCGACCTCCGCCTCGGCCTTCGCGAGGCGGTCGGCGGCGGTCTCGTAGGTCTGGTCGAGGCCTTCCTCGCCCTCCTCCTCGACGGCGACGCCGCCCTCGAGGCGGGAGAACTCCTGCTCGGCCTCGGCGGCGCGGGCGCGCGCGGCGGCGACGAGCTCCTGGAGGCGGCCGATCTCGGCCTCCCCGGCCTCGATCCGGCTGCGGCGGGCGCCGACCTGGCCGGCGAGCTTGGCCAGCCCCTCGCGGCGGTCGGCGGCGGCGCGGGCGAGGCGGGCCAGGCGGGTCTGCTCCTGCGCGAAGGCGCTCTCGGCGCCTTCGCGGGCGGCGACGGCGGCGGCGAGCTCCTCGGTGGTCTCGGCGACCTCGGCGAGCAGTCCGGCCTCGGCCTCACGGGCCTTCTCGGCCTGGGCTCGCAGCTCGTCGGGATCGCGGCCGCTCGTGGTCTCGTGCTCCTCGTCCTGGCTGAGCAGGCGGACCCGCTCGGCCGCGACCGAGCCCGTGGACTCCATCCGGTCGCGCAGGCTCTGCAGCCGCACGAAGCGCTCCTGGGCCCGGCTCAGCTCGGGGGCGGCGTCGGTGGCCCGGCGCTCGACGTCGGTGAGGCGCTGGCGCACGTCGGCGAGGGCGTCCTCCACCGCGGTGCGGCGCTCGATGAGCGCGGTCTCGTCGGCGACCTCCTGCTCGAGGACGGCGGTCAGCTGGACGAGGTCGTCGGCGAGGAGGCGCAGCCGGCTGTCGCGCGCGTCGGCCTGGATGACGGCGGCGCGGCGGGCGGCCTCGGCCTGGCGCCCGAGCGGGCCGAGCTGGCGGCGGATCTCGCCCGTGAGGTCCTGGACCCGGGTGAGGTTGGCCTCCATCGTCTCCAGCTTGCGCAGCGCCTTCTCCTTGCGGCGGCGGTGCTTGAGGACGCCCGCGGCCTCCTCGATGAAGCCGCGGCGCTCCTCGGGGGTCGCGCGCAGGACGGTGTCGAGCTGGCCCTGGCCGACGATGACGTGCATCTCGCGGCCCAGGCCCGTGTCGGAGAGGAGCTCCTGGACGTCGAGGAGCCGGCAGTTCGTGCCGTTGATGGCGTACTCGGAGCCGCCACCGCGGAACATCGTCCGGGTGATCGTCACCTCGGAGTAGTCGATGGGCAGGGCACCGTCGGTGTTGTCGATGGTGAGGCTGACCTCGGCGCGGCCCAGCGGCGGGCGGCCCGCGGTGCCGGCGAAGATGACGTCCTCCATCTTGCCGCCGCGCAGGGACTTGGCCCCCTGCTCGCCCATGACCCAGGCGAGGGCGTCGACGACGTTGGACTTGCCCGAGCCGTTCGGGCCGACGACGCAGGTGATGCCGGGCTCGAGGCGCATCGTCGTCGCCGAGGCGAAGGACTTGAAGCCCTTCAGGGTCAGCGTCTTGAGGTACATGCGGCGGTCGTCAGCTCTCGTCGGTGCGGTTCTCCCCCCGGTCCGGCCGGGTCGGGGGCGACTCTACCGGCGGGGCCGCGGCCTGTCGGGATGACGTCGGCCGCCGGTGGTGCCTGTGACCGGTGGGGCTGGTGGTGCCCCTGGTGCTAAGGCGTCTCGCCGTGAGTGCGGAGGTGGTCGCCCTGACCACCGTTTCCGCACTCGCGGCGAGGAGTGGGCGGTCAGGCGGAGGGGGCCGGGTCGGAGCCGGCGAGGTTCTCGTGGTGGTGGATGACCTCGGCGATGATGAAGTTGAGGAACGCCTCGGCGAACTGGGGGTCGAGCCCGGACTCGTCGGCCAGGGCCCGCAGCCGGGTGACCTGCTCCTCCTCGCGTCCCGGGTCGGCCGGGGGCAGACCGGCGGCGGCCTTCAGCTCGCCGACCGCCTGGGTGCACTTGAAGCGCTCGGCGAGCAGGTGGACGAGCGCCGCGTCGATGTTGTCGATGCTCGAGCGCAGGCGGGCCAGCTCGGGAGGGAGGTCGCTCACCCCGCCATCGTAGGAACCCCGTCGGCGCAGGTCGCGTCACGTCCACCACGCGGTCGGGACGCTCAGCGCTCGCGGAAGCCCTGCTGGCCGCGGGCGTCGCCCCACGCCGGGGTCGAGACGGTGTCGACGCGTCCGGGGCGGCGGGCCGACGACGGCTGCTCGGCGAGGAGGGCGACGAGTCGCGTCAGCGCGTCCTCCGGCCCCTCCGCCACGACCTCCACACGGCCGTCGGCGGTGTTGCGCGCGAACCCGGCCAGGCCCAGCTCGAGCGCGCGCGAGCGAGTCCACCAGCGGAACCCGACGCCCTGCACGTCGCCCCGCACGAACACCGCGACGCGTCGCACCCCACCACCACCGTCCGCGCGCTCCGTCATCCCCCGATCCTAGGAACCCCGCCGCGCACCCACTGGTCACGGGCGTCCCACGAGCGCGCCTCCGCCACGCCGTCACCACCGGCCCCTACCGTGACCCCATGAGCACCACGGAGGCTCAGCGGACCCATGCGGTCCGCGACCCCGTGCCCGGGGCCTCCCCCGGCACCGCTCCCGAGCGCCCCGACGCCCCACGCCCCACCCGCCGCCTGGCCGGCCTCGACGGCCTGCGCGCCCTCGCCATCGCCGCGGTCCTGCTCTTCCACCTCGACGCCACCTGGCTGCCGGGCGGCTTCCTCGGCGTCGACGTCTTCTTCGTCGTCTCGGGCTTCCTCATCACCACGCTCCTCGTCCGCGAGCGGGCCGCCACCGGACGCCTCGACCTCCCGGCCTTCTGGACCCGCCGCGCCCGTCGCCTCCTGCCGGCGCTGCTCGTCCTCGTCCCCTCCTCGGTGCTGCTCGCCCGGCTCAGCGAGGGCGACCTCCTCGTCGGCGTCGAGCGCCAGGTCCTCGGGGCGCTCACCTTCACCTCGAACTGGCTCGAGGTCGCCGCGGGGACCGACTACTTCGCCGCCACCTCGCCCCAGCTGTTCATGAACCTCTGGTCGCTCGCGGTCGAGGAACAGTTCTACCTCCTGTGGCCCCTGGCCCTGCTCGCCCTCGTCACCGTGGCGCGGACCCCCGCAGCCCGCGCCGCCGTGGCCGCCACGGCCGGCCTGGCCTCGGCCGTCCTCATGGCGCTCACCCTCGACCCCGACGCCCCCACCCGCGCCTACTTCGGCACCGACACCCACCTGTCCGGCCTGATGATGGGCGCCGCCCTCGCCTTCGCGTGGGCTGCCCCCCACCGCGCCTGGACCGCCACGGCCGCGTGGAACCGCCACCGCCGCACCGTCGCCGGGGTCGCCCTCGCCGTCCTGGGGCTGCTCCTCGCCACCGCCTCGGAGACGTCGGCCTGGACCTTCCGCGGCGGCATCCTCCTCGCCGGCCTGGCCACCACCGCGCTCGTCCTCGTCGTCGTCGAGCGCCCCGGCCGGCTGCGCGCCGTCCTCGAGCTGCCCGTCGTGCGCTGGGTCGGCGCCCGCAGCTACGGCATCTACCTCTGGCACTGGCCGGTCGTCCTCGTCGTGGCCCAGGACCTGCCCGAGGCCCGGGGCAGCACCGCCTACGTCCTCACCCGGGTGTGGGCGCTCGTCGTCACCCTCGCGGTCGCCGACCTGTCCTACCGCTTCGTCGAGCTGCCGGTGCGCCGCCGCGGCTTCGGCGGTGCCGCCAGCGAGGCCTTCCGCCGGCTGCGCTCGCTCGGTCCGCGCGGCGCCCGGGTCGTCTGGGGCGTCGTCGCCGTCGTCACCGTCGCGACCGTGGTGGTCCTGCTCACCGCCCCCGACCGCACGTCGACCGAGGAGCTGATCCGGGCCAACGAGGCAAGCCTCACCCGCTCCGACCCCGCACCGTCCACCGCCGCCGACACGACCGTGGCCGCGAAGCCCGCCGCAGGCCCGGCCAAGCTGGAGCAGGACTGGTCGATGCCCACCGGCCGCGAGGTCGACGTCCTCGGGGACTCGATGGTCGTGGGCGCCAGCCACGCGCTGCGCTACTACCTGCCCCGGATCCGCATGGACGCCAAGAGCAACCGCCGCTGGTCGGCCGCCCCCGGCCTGGTGTCCACCCGCGGCGACACCCTGCGGCGCGCGGTCGTCCTCGGCTTCGGCACCAACGCCGGCACCGACGAGGCCGAGGTGCGCCGCACCCTCGACGCCCTCGGCCCGAAGCGGATGGTCGTCCTCGTCACCCTCCACGGTCCGTTCAGCCGCATCGAGACCGACAACGCGGCTCTGCGCGAGCTCGCCACGGGCCGCGACAACGTCGTCGTTGCCGACTGGGACGCCGCGCTCGAGGGCACGAGCGGACAGCTCCAGCCCGACGGCATCCACCCGAGCCTCGTCGGCAGCCACCTCTATGCGAAGACCATCCGCGCCGCCCTCGCCGAGCTGAGCGAGCGGCACACCGGCACCCCCGTCGTCCTCAAGGCACTGCCGCTCCCCTGACCGGGCGGGGCGACACCGTCGGACCCCGCCCCTACAGTGCTGGCGTGCCCCTCGACGACATGGACGAGACGACGGCGCCGACCACCACGCCGGGCGCCGACGTCCACCTGCCGCCGGGGGTGGAGCGGGGCCCGGAGACGATGCGCACCTTCCGCGCGGTCCTCGGCAACACCCTCGTCGCCAACGTGACCTCGAGCTACCTCTGGTTCGCCCTGACCTTCTGGGCCTACCTCGAGACGCGGTCGGTCATGGCCACCTCGATCATCGGCGGTGGCTACATGCTCTTCACCGCCGCCTGCGGCACCTTCTTCGGGACCTTCGTCGACCACCACCGCAAGAAGCAGGTCATGGTGGTCTCGTCGGCGGTCACCCTGGTGTCCTACGCGGCGGCCGGGGCGCTGTGGCTGCTCCTGGGCGAGGAGCTCCTCGCCGACTGGAGCGGTCCGGCGTTCTGGCTCTTCGCGGCCGTGATCCTCGTCGGCGGTGTCGTCGAGAGCCTGCGCAACATCGCCCTGTCCACCACCGTGACCCTGCTCGTGCCCGAGGACGGCCGCGACAGGGCCAACGGGCTCGTCGGCACCGTGCAGGGCATCGCCTTCATGGTCACCAGCGTCTTCAGCGGGCTGAGCGTGGGCCTGCTCGGCATGGGCTGGACCCTCGCCGTCGCCCTCGCGCTCACCGGGCTCACCCTCGCCCACCTCCTGCCGATCTCCGTCCCCGAGGTCGAGCCCGAGGTGGAGGCCGGGCGCTCGCGCTTCGACGTGCGCGGCGCGCTCACCGCGATCCGGGCGGTGCCCGGCCTCGTGGCGCTCATCCTCTTCTCGACGTTCAACAACCTCGTCAACGGCGTCTACATCGCCCTGATGGACCCCTACGGCCTCACCCTGTTCAGCGTCGAGGCGTGGGGCGTCGTCCTGGGCGTCACCGGGCTGGGCTTCGTCGTCGGGGGTGGCCTCGTCGCGCGGTTCGGCCTGGGCGCCAACCCCGTTCGCAGCCTGCTGCTCGTCAACCTCGGCGTCGCGGTGCTCGGGATGACGTTCACGGCGCGGGAGTGGGCGTGGCTCTACGTCGTCGGGATCTTCCTCTTCCTGTGCATCATGCCGGTGGCCGAGGCGGCCGAGCAGACGATCCTGCAGCGGGTGGTGCCGTTCCGCACGCAGGGCCGCGTGTTCGGCTTCGCCCAGAGCGTCGAGCTCGCGGCCAGCCCGGTCTCGGCGTTCCTCATCGGCCCGATCGCGCAGTTCTGGCTCATCCCGTACATGGACTCCGACGACGGGCGCGCCACGTGGGGCTGGCTGCTCGGCGACGGCGAGGCGCGCGGCATCGCCCTGGTCTTCCTCGGTGCCGGGGCCATCGTGTTCGTCACGGTCCTGCTCGCCCTCGCGTCGGCGCCCTACCGCCGCCTGTCGCAGGCCTACGCCGACGCGCCGCAGCAGCTCGAGGCCCAGCAGGCGGGCTGACGGCCCCGCTCAGCCGACCCGCTCGAAGATCCCGAACGCGAAGCCCGCCGCCTCGGCCCGTCCGCCGTCCACGCGGACGCCCTCGACCTCCAGCGCCCGCGCGCCGTCCCACCCGTCGGGCAGGTCGACGGCCGCCGGCCCACGCCGCGGGTTGACGACGACGAGGTGGGTGCCGCCGCGCACGTACGCGAACGGGTAGTCCTCGGTGAGGACCTCGAGGCTCCCCTCCGGCCCGAGCGCGGGCGTCGCGTGCCGCAGGGCGACGAGGCGCCGCACGAGGTGGAGCAGCGAGCCCTCGTCGGCCCGCTGGGTGGCGACGTCGGGGCGGTCGGGTGACGGGTCGACCGGCAGGTAGAACGCGTCCGGCGCGGCGGTCGAGAAGCCCGCGCCGGGGCCCGGCTCCCACTGCATCGGCGTGCGCGAGCCGGTGCGGTTGTTCGACGGCGACAGGATGCTGCCCTCGGTGTCGGGCAGGTCCTCGACGTAGCGCATCCCGATCTCGTCGCCGTAGTAGATCGTCGGCAGCGAGGGCCAGGTGGTGAGGAACGCGAACGCCGACCGTGCGTGCTCCGCGGTCCGCGGACCGGTGACGAGGCGGGCGTAGTCGTGGTTCGCCGTGGGGAGGGCGACGTGTCCCCCGCCGACGCCGATCGCGTCCGTGGCGCGCCGCCACTCGCGCAGGAAGACGTCGATGCCGCCGCCGCCCTCGGCGTCGAAGAAGTACGGCCCGGGCTCGGACCAGTTGGAGTCGTGGGTGCCGACACCGGTGTGCCACAACGAGCGCAGCGCCGGGTTGCTGAACTGGAGGAAGAAGTCGGCGTGGAACCCGGCGGGCACGGCGACCGCCGGCTCGCCCCACTCCGAGAGCAGCGCGGCATCCGGGTAGGTCGTGTCGAGCCACCCGCGCATCTCGGTCCACAGCTTCGCGGTCTCCACGTGGCCGACGTCGTCCTTGACGAGCGAGGCCGCCATGTCGACCCGGAACCCGCTGATGCCGACGTCGAACCAGTGCGCCATGACGTCCTTGAGCGCCTGCCGGTTCGCCCGCGGCCCCTCGGCGTCGACCGGGTCGCGCCACGGCTGGTCGGGGTGCTGCCGCGCGTAGCCGAAGTTCAGCGCCGGCTGGCACGGGTAGAAGTTGAGGAGGTAGTAGCCGCCGCGCGACCCGGGCACCGGGCACCAGATGCCGGCCGGGGTGCCGACCCGCTCGTTCCAGACGTACCGGCCGTCGGTGGGGTCCGAGGCCCACTCGCGGAACCACGGGTGCTGGTCGCTCGTGTGGCCGGCGACGAGGTCGAGCAGCACCCGGATCCCCCGGCTGCGCGCGGCCTCGACGAACGCGACGAGGTCGTCGTTCGTCCCGTACCGCGGGGCCACCGAGAGGTAGTCGGCCACGTCGTAGCCGGCGTCGGCGAACGGCGACGCGAACAGCGGGCTGAACCACACGGCGTCGACACCGAGCCACTGGAGGTGGTCGAGGTGCTCCATCGCACCGGCGAGGTCGCCGATGCCGTCGCCGTTGCCGTCGGCGAAGGTCTGCGGGTAGATCTGGTACAGGACGGAGTTCGCGAGCCAGGCCGGCTCGGGGCGCGTGCTGGGCATCGGATCACCCTAGCCAAGCGCGGGGTCCTGGAACGGGTCAGGCCCGCGGCGCTCCCGCGGAGCGGACGCCCCGGGGCCGCGGCTGGCAGCGCGGGCACGAGAACGACGAGCGGTTCATGAACTGCTCACGCCGGATGGGCGTGCCGCACCGCGGGCACGGCCGACCCGCCTGCCCGTAGGCGGCCAGGGAGCGGTCGAAGTAGCCCGACGCCCCGTTGACGTTGACGTAGAGCGCGTCGAAGCTCGTCCCGCCCTGACCCAGCGCCTCGCGCATCACCTGCGCCGCGTGGTCGAGGACCTCGCCGATCCGCGGCTTGGTCAGCGCGCTGGCCACCCGCTCGCCGTGCACCTGCGCCCGCCACAGCGCCTCGTCGGCGTAGATGTTGCCGATGCCCGAGGCCACCCCCTGGTCGAGCAGGACCCGCTTGATGGCGCTGTCCTTGCCCTTGATCCGGCGCACCACGGCGGCCCGGTCGTAGGCGTCCTCGAGGAGGTCGGGGGCGATGTTCGCGATGGCGAGCGGCACGCCCTCGTCATCGAGGTCGGTGAGGGCCAGGCCGCCGAAGGTGCGCTGGTCGACGAACCGCAGCTCGGGCCCGCCGTCGGCGAAGCGGAACCGGGCGTGGAGGTGCTTCTCGTCGGGCGCGTCGGCGTCCTCGACGAGGAGCTGCCCGCTCATCCCGAGGTGGAGCAGCAGGCCGACGTGGTCCTCGAGGTCGAGCCAGAGGTACTTGCCGCGGCGGCGCACGGCGGCGACGTGGCGTCCGGACAGCCGCGACGCGAGGTCCTCGGGCCCGGGCCGGTGGCGGCGCGCGACGCGGTGGCCGCGCAGCTCGACCGTCGTGATGTCACGGCCCAGCACGTGCCCCTCGAGGCCGCGACGGACGACCTCGACCTCGGGCAGCTCAGGCACGCGTGGCCTCAGGCGCGGGGCGGGAGGGCGCCGTCGGGGTCGACGGTGTCGGCGTCGCCCGTGGGGGCGGGCTCCTCCTCGGGACCGGCGACCGGCCCCTCGTGGCTGTCGCGGATGGAGGTCCACGCCAGCGCGGCGGCCTCCTGCTCGGCGACCTTCTTCGTGCGGCCGGCGCCGCGGCCGAGGACGGTCCCGGCGACGGTCACGGAGGCCTCGAACCACTTGGCGTGCTCGGGGCCGTCCTCCTCGACGCTGTACTCGGGGGCGCCCAGGCCGTGGCGGGAGGTGATCTCCTGCAGGCTGGTCTTCCAGTCCAGGCCGGCGCCGAGCGTGGCCGACTGGGCCAGCAGCGGGTCGACGAGGTGGTGCACGAGCTCACCCGCGGCCTCGATGCCCGAGGAGGTGTAGACCGCGCCGATGACGGCCTCGACGGTGTCGGCGAGGATCGAGTCCTTGTCGCGTCCGCCGGTGGACTCCTCACCGCGGCCGAGGTAGACGTAGTCGCCCAGCCCCAGCGTGCGCCCGACGTCGGCGAGCGCGCGCATGTTCACCACGGCGGCGCGCAGCTTCGCGAGCTGGCCCTCGCTCGTGTCGGGGTGGGCGTCGTACAGGGTCGTCGTGACGACGAGGCCGAGCACCGAGTCCCCGAGGAACTCGAGGCGCTCGTTGTGGGGCAGCCCGCCGGCCTCGTACGCGTAGGACCGGTGCGTCAGGGCACGCCGAAGCACCGCCGCGTCCACGGACGCGCCGGTGACCTCGACGAGGTGCTCGAGGAGCTCGTCGACAGGCCGCAGTGGTGTCAGCGAGCCCGTCGATGCGGACTTCCCCATGGGGGTGGGTATCAGCCCTGGTGCTCGGTGCGCTCGGCGGCGCTGTACTGGCGCCCCTTGTAGGTGCCGCAGGACGGGCACGCCACGTGGGGCTGGGTGAGCGCCTTGCACTGGGGGCACGTCGTCGTGGCGACGGCCGTCGCCTTCCAGTTGGCGCGGCGCGAGCGGGTGTTGGAGCGCGACATCTTCCGCTTCGGAACGGCCACGTCAGGTCCTCTTCTCTGTCGGCGTGGGCGGCTCGTCGGCAAGTGCCGAGAGCGCCGCCCACCGGGGGTCGATCAGGTCGTGCTGGTGCTCCGGGTCCTCCGCGAGCGGCATGCCGCACTCGGAGCACAGCCCGGGGCAGTCGGGCCGGCACACCGGCTGGAACGGCAGTGAGGGCACCACCGTGTCACGAAGCACCGTCTCGAGGTCGAGGTATCCGTCCTCGATGAGGTGCTCCTGGTCCGCGTCATCGTCCCCCACCTCGCGGTGGTGGTCGTGTCGATCGGCGTGAACGAACAATTCCTGGAAGAACCCGTCGACCTCTTCGGTGACGGGGTCCAGGCACCGCACGCAGGCGCCGGTCGCCGTGCCACGGACCGAACCGGTGACGAGCACCCCCTCGACGACGGACTCCAGTCGCAGCTCGAGGTGCAGGCTCTCGCCCTCCTCGACGCGCATGACGTCCGTGCCGAAGTCGCTCGGCGCCCCGACGTCCCTCGTCAGCTCGTGCATCGTCCCGGGTCGCCGGCCCACCAGCTTGGTGTCGAGCACCATCGGGGACCGGGGGTCGAGTCGAGTCATGGCCTTGAAGTCGTCGGGGGTGGTTCGGCCGCGCCGCACGGACGCAGACCGAGGGTCAAGGTTACCGGTCGGGGCCACTTCACCCAAACCGGCGCAGCGCGTCCTCGACGGCGGCCCCCACCTGCGGCGCGAGGGTGGCGGCGTAGGTTGCGGTGACGTGGTCGCCCGCGCGGTGCACCGCGACGTGCCCGATGACGACCGGGCACCGCTCCTCCGGGCAGATCCAGGCCGTGAGGTCGAGCAGGGCGACCCCCGGCCCGGCGGCCGCGGCGGCCTCGCGCTGCACCGTGAGGCCGCTGCCCTTGATGGCGGGGATGCCCTCGAAGGCGCACCGGGTCAGCTCGTGGGGGTGGCGGGCGGCGCAGATGTCGAGGTCGTCGGGCGAGAGCGGGCTGTCCCCCACGACGACGACCGGGACGCCGGCGTCGGCCAGCGAGCGCCAGCGCCCGGTGTAGCCCTCGACGAGGGCACGGCGGTCGAGGCGGCCGTCGACCCACGCCGCCGAGGCCACCCCGGAGGTGACGAGGGCGTCGGGCGGGTCGGCCTGCAGGGCCTCCATGACGGCCGCGTTCCAGGTGTCGCACTCGGGGTAGGCCTTCGAGGCCTGGGTGGCCGGCGCGTCCGAGAAGGCGCACGACGACTTGCCGTAGGTGAGGATCCGCCAGCCCGAGGTGCGCGCGGCCTCCTCGAGCGCCGGGAGCCACTGCATCGCCTTGGAGTCACCGACGAGCGCGACCGTGGTGGTGCCGCGGGGGTCGCCGAAGGTGCAGGCGACCGGGGCGGTGGCCGAGACGTCGACCTGGCAGTGGTCGACGTCGGCCGCCGGACGGTCCTCGCCCGACGTCATCGGGTCGGGGGTGACCCAGCCCGGGTCGTCGATACCGGCGAGCGGCTGGCCCAGGCGCACCGTGTTCGCGCCCAGCTGGGAGACCGGCGGCATCGCTCCCCCGGGCGGGGTGGTGTCGAACGGCGAGCGCAGCGGCAGCAGGGGCAGGGCGACGAGGACCCCGGTGAGGGACAGTGCGACCCCCGCGGCCAGCAGTGCGCGCGGGCGCTCGCGCAGCCACGGCCCGTGGTGGATGGGCGACTCCACGAAGCGCCACGACAGCCAGGCCGGCCCGACCGCCAGCACGGCGAGGACGACCTTGCCGGGTGCCGTGAGCGGGTGGCCCAGCCACTCGGCGGTCCACTCCCCCAGGATGATGATCGGCCAGTGCCAGAGGTAGATCGAGTACGAGAGCCCGCCCACCCACACCATCGGGCGGGACCCGAGGACGCGGACCGGGCCGTTGGCGGCGCCCTGCCACCCGACCCAGAGCAGGATCGCGGTCGGGACCGTGGGGAGCAGCGCCCAGTAGCTGGGCCACTCGATGCCGCCGCGCAGGAGGGCCGCCACCGCGAGGAGGACGACGAGCGCCACCCAGCCGACGGGCGCGGCCCAGCGGCGGGCGACGTCGGGGCGGGCCCGCCCGGCCAACGCCACCGCCAGCAGCGCGCCGACGCCGAGCTCCCAGATGCGGGTGGTCGTGGTGAAGAAGGCCGGGCGGTAGTCGGTGTGCGAGTACCAGACCGACCACGCGAACGACCCCGCCACGAGGACGGAGAGCGCCGTGAGCACGGCCCGGCGCCCCGGCTTGCGCACGACCAGGGCCAGGGCGATGAGCAGCAGCGGCCACACGACGTAGAACTGCTCCTCGACCGCCAGCGACCAGAAGTGCTGCACCGGTGAGGGTTTGAGGTCGGAGGCGAGGTAGTCGACCTCACGGCCGGCGAAGACCCAGTTCACGACGTACCCGGCCGCTGCCATGATGTCGACGCCGATGTCGCGCCGCCGCAACCCCGGCACGACGACGAACGCCACCGCCGAGGTCACCGTGAGGACGAGGATCGCCGCCGGCAGCAGGCGCCGGATGCGGCGCCCCACGAAGCGCAGCCACGAGATGCGTCCCGTCGACCACAGCTCGTTCACGAGCAGCCCGGTGATGAGGTACCCGGAGATGACGAAGAAGATGTCGACGCCGATGTAGCCACCGTGCAGCGGCAGGCCGGCGTGGTGCGCCAGGACCGTGAGGATCGCGACCGCGCGCAGCCCCTCGATGTCCGGGCGGAAGCTCTTGGGGCGCGTGGTCTCGCGGGGTGCGGCGGGCTCCTGCGTCTCGGGGCGGGCCGCCGCCTGCTCAGCCGTCGCCACGCAGGCGGGTGACGAGGGCGTCGCGGACCTCGTCGGGGACGAGGCCGGTGACGTCGCCGCCGTAGCGGGCGACCTCCTTGACCAGCGAGCTCGACACGTGCTCGAACTTCGTGTCCCCCGGCAGGAAGAGCGTCTCGATCCCCGTGAGGTGCCGGTTCATCAGCGCCATCGGCAGCTCGTAGGCGAAGTCGGTGGTGCCCCGCAGGCCCTTGACCACGACGTCGGCCTCGAGGTCGCGGCACACGTCGACGAGCAGCCGACCCCCGAACGCCTCGACCCGCACGCCCTCGGTGACGCCGAGCGCCGCGAGCCCGTTGCGCACGAACGCGATCCGCTCCTCGACCGTGAAGGTGCCCGCCTTGGCCGGGTTGTGCAGCACGGCGACGACGACCTCGTCGTGCAGGGCGGCCGCGCGGGCGATGACGTCGAGGTGCCCCGAGGTCACGGGGTCGTAGGAGCCGGGGCAGACGGCGCGGCGCGGGCGTGGGGTCACGGGCACCACCGTACCGAGGCGGAGGGGCTCAGCCGGCCGCGTCCTCCTTGGCGGCCTCCTCGACCGCCTTGGCCTCCTGCTTCGCCTCGTCCTTGATGGCGTCGGCCTCCTCGCGCGCGTCCTCGGGGGCGAGCGTGCCCTCGGCGACGGCCTCCTCGAGGAGGGCGGCGACCTGCTGCTCGCTCGCGCAGCCCTGCTCGAGCAGCTCGTTGCGGCGGGTCAGCCAGGCGATGCCCAGCTCCTCGCGGCGCTCGAGCGAGACGTCCTCGCGCGCCGGGTTGAGGATCGTCTGCTCCTCCTCGTTCGAGTGGTGGTTGACCACCGTGGCGAGGTCCTCGAGGGCGTCGTCGTACTTCTGGGTGTCGGTGCCCCTGGCCTGCAGGAAGGCGAGCAGGGCCTCGGTGATCTCGGCATGCTCCTCCTCGCCGTGCTCCTCCTCGTGCCCGGTGATGGCGCGGGCGCGGCGCAGCGTCGGGTAGACCGTCTCCTCCTCCGCGGTGGCGTGGGCGACCAGCAGCTCGGCCAGGGCGGTGCGGGCCGCGTCGCGGTCGGTGTCGGTGCGACGGGCCAGGCGCAGGAGGTCCTCGAAGAGCTCGTGGTCCTGCAGGATGCGCTCGAGGACGTCGCCGCTCACGGGCCGGGGGATCTCGATCTCGGTCATCGCCCCATCATGGCCGACACGGGCTCTGACCTGCGCTCCGGCCCCGGTGCAGTTGCGGTCCGTGGTCACCCCGCGCGACTCTCTGTGGTCGTCTCCGCGGGACTGCGCAGGAAGGTGTGCCGCCGCCATCCATCCGCACGCCCACCTGCTGCGTCCCGCTCCGCTGTCGGGTCACCTTCTGCGTCATCGCTGGGGTGGGTGGTGTCAGGCGGGGCGGGTGGCGAGGTAGACGGTGGTCTCGCCGTACTTCTTGGGCTTGCCGATGCGCTCGAGGGGGGCCGGCCAGGTCGGTTCGGGGGTGCGGGTCGAGCGCTCGACGACGAGGAGGCCGTCGAGCGCGAGCCACCCGGCGGCGAGGCGGTCGAGGACGGCGGCGAGGGCGTCCTCGGGCACGTCGTAGGGCGGGTCGACGAGGACGAGGTCGGCCGCGTCGGAGGGCGAGGGGTCGGCGGCAAGGGCGGCCTGGACGGTGGAGCGCTGGACGCGGATGCCGGGGAGGCCGAGGGTGCGGGCGTTCTGGGCGATGACGTCGGCGGCGCGGGCGTTGGACTCGACGAGGACGACCGAGGTGGCCCCGCGCGACGCGGCCTCGAGGCCGAGGGCGCCCGAGCCGGCGTAGAGGTCGAGGACCCGGCTGCCGCGCACGGCGTCACGGGCGTCGAGCGCCGAGAACAGGGCCTCCCTGACGCGGTCGCTCGTGGGGCGGGTGCCCGAGCCGGGCGGGGTGCGCAGGGTCCGGCCACCGGCCACGCCGGCGATGATGCGCGTCATCGGCGACCGTCCGGTCCGGGGGCGGCGGCGGCGGCGGGGGTGATCGGGCCACGCATCAGCCGCGCTCCAGCCAGGCGGCCTGCTCGGCGTCGACGCGGGTGCGCACGGCATCGGCGAGGGCCGGGTGGGTGGACAGGTCGGGGTCGTCGGCGACGAGGGCGAAGGCGTCCTCGCGGGCCTGCTCGATGACGTCCTCGTGCTCGAGGACGTGGAGGAACTCCAGCTGGGTGCGCCGGCCGGACTGGGCCGCGCCGAGGATGTCGCCCTCACGGCGCTGGGAGAGGTCGAGGCGGGCGAGCTCGAAGCCGTCGGTGGTGGCGGCGACCGCCGAGAGGCGGGTCATCGCGATCTCGGCGTCGTTGCCGGTGACGAGGAGGCACAGGCCGGGGAAGCCTCCTCGGCCGATCCGGCCGCGGAGCTGGTGCAGCTGGGAGACGCCGAAGCGGTCGGCGTCCATGACGACCATGACGCTGGCGTTGGGGACGTCCACACCGACCTCGATGACGGTGGTCGAGACGAGGACGTCGGTCTCGCCGCGCTGGAAGCGACCCATGACGGCGTCCTTCTCGTCGGCCGGGAGCCGGCCGTGGAGGACCTCGACGGAGAGGCCGGTGAGGGCCGGCTCCTCGAGGAGGCGGGCGTGCAGGGCGTGGACGCCGTGCATCGGGCGCACCGGAGCCGTGGACTCTTCGCCGTCCTCGGAGGCCTCGACGCGCAGGTCGGCACCGTCCCCGGAGGGGTCGTCGTCGCCGATGCGCGGGCACACGACGTACGCCTGCCGACCGCCGCGGACCTCCTCCCCCACGCGCTGCCAGGTGCGCGCCATCCAGCCGGGCCGGTCCTCGGGGACGACGTGGGTCGTGATGGGCGCGCGGCCGGCGGGCAGCTCGCGCAGGGTGGAGGTCTCGAGGTCGCCGAAGACCGTCATCGCCACGGTGCGCGGGATCGGCGTGGCCGTCATCACGAGGACGTGAGGCGGCAGCTTTCCCTTGCCGCGCAACGCATCCCGCTGCTCGACCCCGAACCGGTGCTGCTCGTCGACGATGACGAGCGCGAGGTCGAGGAAGTCGACGTGCTCCTGGAGCAGGGCGTGGGTGCCGACGACGATGCCGGCGTCGCCGACCGCGACGTCGAGCAGGGCCTTGCGCCGTTCGGCGGTGGACTGGCTGCCGGTGAGGAGGACGACGCGGGTCGCGTGGTCGGCGCCGCCCAGCATCCCGCCCTCGGCGAGGTCCCCGAGCATCCGGGTGATGGTGCGCAGGTGCTGGGCCGCGAGGACCTCGGTGGGGGCGAGCAGCGCGGCCTGCCCCCCGGCGTCGACGGCGGCGAGCATGGCCCGCAGTGCGACCACGGTCTTGCCCGAGCCCACCTCGCCCTGCAGGAGCCGGTGCATCGGCACCTCGCGGGCCATCTCCTCGGCCACGGTCTCGCCGACCTCGCGCTGGCCGGCGGTGAGCTCGAAGGGCAGGCGGGCGTCGAACGCCTCGAGGAGGCCGCCGGGGCGCGCCGGGCGCGGGGTGGTCACCTGGCCCTGGGCCGCGAGCCGCCGCTGGGCGAGCGTGACCTGGAGGACGAACGCCTCCTCGTAGCGCAGCCGCCGCCGTGCCTCCTCGATCTCGGGCCACGAGTTCGGCGTGTGCACCCCGCGCAGGGCGTCGGTGCGCGAGACGAGCCGGCGCTTCTCGCGCACGGGAGCGGGCAGCGCGTCGGGCACGTCGTCGAGGACGTCGAGGACGCGGCGCACGCTCTCGGTGACCGTCCAGGTGTGGAGGGAGCCGACCGAGCGGTAGATGGGGATGAGGTCCTTGCGCTCCCCGGCGTCGAAGTCGTCGAGCATCGTGTAGCCCGGGTGGGTGAGCTGGAGGCGCTGGTTGTAGGTGCCGACGACCCCGGCGAAGATGCCGCGCGCCCCTGGCACGAGCGCCTTCTCGTGCCCCCAGGCCTTGAAGAAGGTGATGTCGAGGTCGTGCGTGCCGTCGGTGATGACGACGTTGAGCATCGTGCCCTTGCGCGCCTTCATCGCCCGGGTCGAGGCGCTCTTCACCTCGGCCACCCCGACGAGGTACTCGCCCGGGGTCGCCGTCCCGAGGTCTGCCTCGCGGGTGCGGTACCGCCGCGGCCAGAACGCGAGGAGGTCGCCGACGGTGTGGATGTCACGGGCCGTGGCGAACTTCTTCGCCGCCGTCGCGATGATCGGCCCGAGCTTGCTGCTCTCGGTCGCCACTACTCCCCCACGCTCACTCGACCCCGATGAGGAGGGGGTAGACGGGCTGGCCGCCGTCGATGACGACCACCTCGACCTCGGGGCGCTCACGCTCGAGGACGGCGGCGACGCCCTCGGCCAGGCCGTCGGCCGCGTCGGCGCCGGCCACGAGGGTGACGAGCTCGCCACCGCCGCCCAGCAGCCGGGTGAGCACCTCGACGGCCGCCGCCTCGAGGTCCTTGCCGAGGAAGGCGATGTCGCCGTCGACGATGCCGAGCACGTCACCCGGCTGGCAGACCCCGGCCCAGGTGAGCGCCTCCTTCGAGGCGACCGAGACGGCACCGTGCCGCGTGGCGACGGCGGCGCCCGTCATCGCGACGACGTTGGTGTGCACCGGCCTCGCCGGGTCGAGGACCGCGAGCGCGGCCAACGCCTGGACCGTGGTGCGCGCGGGGACGACGTGGGTGTCGACGCCGTCGGCGGTGGCGGCCTCGGCGGCGACCGCGGCGGCCATGAGGGTGTCCTTGTCGGCGGGGAGGATGACGACCGCCGTCGCTCGGGTCCGGCGCACGGCGTCGAGCAGCTGGCCGGCCGACGCGCGCCCGCCGGGCCCGCTGGGCACGACGACGGCGCCCGCCTCCTCGAGCAGCGCGCCGATGCCGGGCCCCGCCGAGCAGGCGACGACTCCCACCGTGGCGACCGGCTCGCGACCGGCGACCTGGGTCTCGAAGCGGGTGATGCGGATGCGCTCGGGGCGGCCCGCGGCGATGCCGGCCTCGACGGCGGCGCCGGGGTCGTCGACGTGGACGTGGACGTTCCAGAGGTCGGGTCCGCCGACCACGAGGAGGCTGTCGCCGAGGCCGTCGAGGGTGGTGCGCAGCGTCTCGACGCGGGCGTCGTCGGTGTCGAGGAGCAGGTACATGACCTCGTAGGCGGGGCCGTCGCCGATGCGCTGGCCCTCCGCGTCGAGCGGGTCGTGGCCGGGGAGGACGGTCGCGCCGTCGCCGCCCTCGGGGTGCCACTCGTCGCGACGCAGCAGGCCGGGCCCGCCCCCGAGGAGGTCGGCGTCGGTGACGCTCCACCGGTCGGTGACGATCGACAGCAGGGACTCGAGCAGCACGACGCACCCGGCGCCCCCGGCGTCGACGACCCCGGCACGGCGCAGCACCTCGAGCTGCTCGGGGGTGCGGGCCAGGGCCTCCTGGGCGGCGTCGACCGCGGCCTCGACGACGTCGGCGAGGTTCCCCCCGCCCTCCGCCGCCTGCACGGCCGCGGCAGCCCCGGCATCGGCCACGGTGAGGATGGTGCCCTCCTGCGGGTGCGCCACGCTGGCCCGCGCGGTGCGGGCGCCGCGGGCGAGGGCGTCGGCCACGAGGACGGGGCCCGCCTCCTCCACGCCGCTGTCGAGTACGGCGTCGCACAGGCCGCCGACGAGCTGGCTGACGATGACGCCCGAGTTGCCGCGCGCCGACAGGAGGATGGCCCGCTTCAGCGAGCGGCACTCCTGGGCGAGGGTCGCGTGGCCGAGGACCCCGCCGGCCTCGTGGGACGCGACGACCTCGTCGATGGCGGCGTCGAGGGTGAGGTAGAGGTTGGTTCCGGTGTCGCCGTCCGGCACGGGGAAGACGTTGAGCGCGTCGATCTCGGTGCGCCGGGCCGCGAGGGCCGCCCGCGTGAGGAGCGCCCAGTGGCGGGCGTCGGCTGCGGTGAAGACGTCGGGCACGCGCCTCACCGTACCGGCCACCCCTCCCGTCATCGCGGAGGGCGTTTTGGTGGGGCGGGCGGGGCTCGGCTACTCTTGTCAGGTTGCGTGCGCGCCGAGAGTGCCAGCAACGACCACCATTCGCACTTTACGTAGGAGATCACCCGTGGCTGCCAACTGCGACGTCTGCGGCAAGGGACCCGGCTTCGGGCACAGTGTCTCGCACTCCCACCGCCGCACCAAGCGCCGCTGGAACCCGAACATCCAGCGCGTCAAGGCCCTCGTCGGCGACGCCGGTGTCACCCCGAAGCGCCTCAACGTCTGCACCTCCTGCCTCAAGGCGGGCAAGGTCAAGCGCTGACCCCCTGACGCACCCGGAACGGGCGGCCCTCCATCACGGAGGCCGCCCGTTCCGCATGTCCGGGGCCACCTCGTTCGAGGTGTTCGCCCGGCACCCCACACAGGCCCAATACCTCGAAGCAACGCAGACCCGCCCGATTCGAGGTGGAACCCGACCACCTCAGGGTCGAACGTCACCTCGACCCGGTGCAGAGGATGAGGGGTGCTGGGCGAAGTGGTCCCAGCCTCGGGCGTCCGCCACGACCCCGTCGACGGTGACGCGCGGACCGTCGCCACCCGCCGCCACCACCCGGCCGATGACGTGCCATGCCTCCTCGCCGCCCACCGGCAGCGACGCGGCGTCGGCGAACGTCCCGACGAGCGCGTGCTCCTCTCCCCCCGCGAGCACCTGGTGCAGCGCCGCCTCGGCCCCGAGTGCCAGGGCGAGAGGACCGGCGGCGTATCGGTCGCGCAGCACGGCACCGTCGAGGTCGACCGCCACCCCGCTCGCGGCAGCCACCCGACCCAGATCCGTCACCAGCCCGTCGGACACGTCGACCAACGCATGAGCGCCCGCCTGCGCCGCCTCGGGCCCGGCCCACCACGGCGCGACCGGAGCCCGGTGGTGCCGCATCAGGGCGCGCACCGCCAGCCCGCGCTCGTCGAGTGCGACACCCGGACCCGACCGGTCGGGGTCCGCTTCGCCCGCGAGGTACAGCGCCAGGCCGCCACCGGACAGCCCGAGCGAACCGCACACGGCGACCACGTCGCCGACGAGCGCCCCCGACCGCAGCACCGGAGGACGACCGCGCAGGTCCCCGAGCGCCGTCACGGTCACGACGACGACACCGGGAGGGCCCGACGACAGGTCGCCGCCCACGACCGGCGCCGACGCGGCCTCCGCCACCGACGCGATCCCCCGAGCCAGGTCGACCGCCCACCCGACGTCGAGCTCGGGGTCGGCGACGAGCGAGACGAGCAGCGCGGTGGGCGAGGCACCCATCGCCGCGACGTCCGCCAGGTTCTGGGTGGCCACCTTGACCCCGACGTCGTGGGCGCTCGACCACTCGTCGCGCCAGTCGCGCACGCGCACCATCGAGTCGGTCGTCGCGACGACGGTCCCGGAGGGCGCGCCGACCACCGCGGCGTCGTCGCCGGGACCCACGGGCACCGACCCCCACGACGGCGCGGAGGCCCGCGCGTAGACGGGGAAGACGCGCGCGAGGAGCTCGCCCTCGCTGACCTCGCGCAACCGCATGCGACCAACCCTCCCGAGACGTGGGGACCACCGGCACGGTAGCGTCTGCAGCGCGCCGGTCACGACGGGCGCCCCCCGACCCCGGGGCCCTCCAGCGGCCCCGACCCCACACGAAGAGGTGGCAGCACAGTGGTACAGGCCTACATCCTGATCCAGACCGACGTCGGCCGGGCGGCGACCGTGGCCCACGCGATCGCCAACCTCGAGGGCGTCGCGCTGGCCGAGGACGTCACCGGCCCCTACGACGTCATCGCGCGCGTCGAGGCGCCGACCGTCGACGAGCTGGGCAAGCTCGTCATCGCGAAGATCCAGGACGTCGAGGGCATCACCCGCACCCTCACGTGCACGGTGGTCCACGTCTGACCAGGACACCCAGCACCCTCTCGACGGCGGTCGCGCTCGGCGCGGCCGCCGTCGTGCTGTCGGCGTGCTCGTCGGGGGTCGAGGTCGTCGTGCCGAAGGGCGGAGAGAGCCCGGTGTGCGCGAGCGCCGGCATCCTCTTCCCGCAGGACGTCTCCGGGATGGAGCGCCGCGGCACCTCCCCCTCGAACCCGTCCGTCGCGGCCTGGGGCGACCCCGCCGTCATCGCCCGCTGCGGGGTGGCAGCCCCCGGCCCCACCGAGACCGAGTGCCTCGAGGTCGACGGCGTCGGCTGGATCCCGACCCCGCTGTCCGACGGCACCCGCTTCACCACCTTCGGCACCGAGCCGGCGCTCGAGGTGCTCGTGCCGAAGGACTACGCGCCAGAGGGGCTGCTGCTCCCCGCGTTCAGCGAGGCCGCGAAGACGTTGCCGCCCAACGGCCTCCAGTGCCGCTGAGGCTCAGCGAAGCCCGGTGCGACGGTCCAGGGCCAGCCAGACCAGCTCGTCGATGAGCTCGGGGTAGGTCAGGCCGGCGGCCGCCCACATCCGCGGGTACATCGAGCTCGGCGTGAACCCGGGCATCGTGTTGACCTCGTTGACGACGACGTCGCCGCCCTCGGTGTAGAAGAAGTCGACCCGGGCCAGTCCCTCGCAGCCGGCGACGTCGAACGCCGCCGCCGCCATCTCGCGGATACGCACGGCGACGTCGGCGGGGACGTCGGCCGGGCACTCGAGCCGCACGTCGGCGGCGGCGAGGTACTTGGCCTCGAAGTCGTAGAAGTCGTGGTTCTGCACGACGATGCACTCGCCGAGCTCGCTCGTGCGGGGCTCGTCGGTGCCACGCCCCTCGAGGACGCCGCACTCGATCTCGCGGCCGAAGATCGCGGCCTCGACGACGACCTTGGGGTCGTGCTCGCGGGCCGCCTCGATGGCCGCCTCGAGCGCCTCGGGCTCGGTGACCCGGGTGATACCCATGCTCGACCCGGCGCGCGCCGGCTTGACGAACACCGGCCAGCTGAGGGCGTGCACGGCGTCCATCGCGGCCCCGCGGTCGCGGCGCCACTCCTTGTCGGTGATGACGGCGTACGGCCCGACCGGCAGCCCCGCCGACGCGAGGAGCACCTTCATCACGTGCTTGTCCATCATCGCCGCGGAGGCCGTGACGCCCGAGCCGACGTAGCGGACGTCGGCGAGGTCGAGCAGGCCCTGGATGGTGCCGTCCTCGCCGAACGGGCCGTGCAGGAGCGGGAAGACGACGTCGACCTCGCCGAGGGTGCGCGGCGGCTCCCCCGGCTCGTGGACGACGAGGGTGCGGTCGGTGGCCGAGGTCGGCACGATGACGCTGGCCGCCGTGGTGGACACCTCCGGCACGTGGTCGGACGTCAGCCGCAGCGAGGCCGGGTCGTCGGGCGCGAGCACCCAGTGGCCGTCCTTGGCGATCCCGACGGGCACGACCTCGTAGCGGTCACGGTCGAGGGCCTCGAGGACGCTCGCGGCGGTCGCGCACGACACCGCGTGCTCCGACGACCTCCCGCCGAAGACGAGGGCGATGCGGATCTTTCCGGCTGGGCGCTCAGTCATCGTCGCAAGACCCTACCCGTGACCACGGGCCCGACCCGAAACCGCATAGCCTGACCGCGTGAGCGACTCCCCCGCCCCGCAGCCCCCTCTCGCCGCCGCCACCCGGGTCGTGACCCTCGGGCGGGAGGACGACGTCCCCGGCGCACAGGTCGGGGCACCCCTCGTCCTCACCTCCACGTACCGCGCGCACGGCGACACGATGTACGCCCGGTCGGGCAACCCGACGTGGACGGCGTTCGAGACCGCGCTCGGCTCGCTCGAGGGCGGCGACGCGCTCGTCTACTCCTCCGGGATGGGCGCGGTGTCCGCCGCGCTGTCCCTGGTCCCCCACGGCGGGGTCGTCGTGGCCCCGGACGCCGCCTACAACGGCGTGGTCTCCACGCTGGGCCAGCGCGAGGAGGCCGGCGAGCTCACCGTGCGCCGCGTCGACGTCACCGACACCGACGCCGTGGTGGCCGCTCTCGACGGCGCGACCCTGCTGTGGCTGGAGTCGCCGACCAACCCGCTCCTCGAGGTCGCCGACCTCGCGACCGTGCTCGGCGCGGCCCGGGAACGAGGGGTGCTGTCGGTCGTCGACAACACCTTCGCCACGCCGCTGCTCCAGCGCCCGCTCGAGCTCGGTGCCGACGTCGTCGTCCACTCGGTCACCAAGTACCTGTCCGGGCACAGCGACGTCGTCCTCGGCGCGGCGGTCACGGCGGCGACCGAGGCCGGCCGGGCGCTGCGCGACCGGCTCCTGCTGCACCGCACCCTCCACGGCGCGATCGCCGGCCCGATGGAGGTGTGGCTCGCGCTGCGCGGGCTGCGGACACTGCACCTGCGCGTCGAGCGCGCCGGGGCCAACGCCCTCGTCCTCGCCGAGCGGCTGCGCGACCACCCGGCCGTCGAGCGGGTCCGCCACCCCGGCTGGGGCGCGATCGTCTCCATCGAGGTCATGGGCGGACCCGAGGCGGCCGACCGTGCCGCCGACGCCACGCGGGTGTGGGTCAACTCCACGAGCCTGGGCGGGGTCGAGAGCCAGCTCGAACGGCGCCGGCGCATCGCCACCGAGCCGAAGGCCGTGCCCGAGAACCTCCTGCGGCTGTCGGTCGGCGTCGAGGACGTCGACGACCTCTGGCGCGACCTCGACGCCGCGCTGCGCAGCGTCCTTTGACGAGGTCGGGCCGCTAGGCCGTCTCGGCCTTGCGGGGGCGCGACAGCAGGGCAGTCACGACCTCCTGCGCGGTGCGGTCGTGCTGGATCATCGCGTCGACCTGCTCGATGATCGGCACGTCGACGCCGTGGTTGCGCGACAGCTCGAGGATGGACGTGCACGACTTCACGCCCTCGGCCGTCTGCTTGGTGACGGCGACGACCTCGGACACCGACATGCCCTGCCCGAGCCGCACGCCGAAGGAGTGGTTGCGCGACAGGGGCGACATGCAGGTGGCGATGAGGTCACCGACGCCGGCCAGGCCCGAGAACGTCGCCGCCTCGCCGCCGACCGCGAGGCCGAGGCGGATCGTCTCGGCCAGGCCGCGGGTGATGATCGACGCCTTGGAGTTGTCGCCCATCCCGAGGCCCTCGACCATCCCGACGGCGAGCGCGATGACGTTCTTCACCGCTCCGGCGATCTCGGTGCCGACGACGTCACTGGTCGTGTACGGCCGGAAGTACGGTGCGGCGCAGGCGGCGGCGACCCGCTCGGCCATCGCCTCGCTCGTGCAGGCCACGGTGGAGGCCGCCGGCTGCTTCACGGCGATCTCCCGGGCGAGGTTGGGACCGGAGACGACGACGATCCGGTCGGGCTCGACCCCGCCGACCTCGGCGATGACCTCGGACATGCGCTTGGTCGTGCCGAGCTCGACCCCCTTCATCAGGGAGACGACGGCGGCCGACGACGGCAGGACCGGACCCCAGGCGGCGAGGTTGTCGCGCAGGGTCTGCGAGGGCACCGCGAGGACGATGACGTCGGCCCCGGCACCGGCCTCGGCGGGGTCGGTGGCGGCCCGGATGGTCTTGGGCAGGCGCAGCTCGGGGAGGTAGTCCTCGTTGCAGCCGGCGTTGATCTGCGCGACGACCTCGGGGCGGCGGCCCCACATCGTCACGGTCGTGCCGGCGTCGGCGAGCACCGAGGCGAAGGCGGTGCCCCAGCTCCCCGTGCCGTAGACCGCTGCGCTCGTCATGAGGCCTCCTCGAGGGGACGGGGCTTGCCCGTCGTGGTGACGCCGTGGGCGCGGGGGTCGAACCGGGTGCTCGGGGCCCGCTCGCCGCGGACGGCCTCGAGCTCGTGGGTGAGGGCGGCCATGATGCGGGCCGTGGCCTCGGTGAGGACCTCGGCGCTCATCGGGACCTCGTACAGGTCGGTGAGGTCGACGGGGCGTCCCGCGCGCACCGTCACGGTCTTCCTCGGGAAGAGGCGCAGCCGCTTGGAGTACGGGGGCAGGACGTCCTGGGCGCCCCACGTCGCGACCGGGACCACCGGGCAGCCGGTGGTGAGGGCGACCCGCGCCGCGCCGGTCTTGCCGCGCATCGGCCACAGGCCGGGGTCGCGGGTCAGGGAGCCCTCGGGGTAGATCGCCACGGTCTTGCCGGCCTCGACCGCCTCGACGGCGGAGCGGTAGGCGTCGGACGCGCGGCCGGTCTCGCGGTGCACGGGGATCTGGTCGGCCCCGCGCAGCACCGCGCCGACGAGCGGCACGCGGAAGACCTCGATCTTGCCGAGGTAGCGCGGCGCGTACCCGTGGTCGACGAGGAAGTGCCCGAAGACGAGGGGGTCGACGTGCGAGTAGTGGTTGGTGACGACGACGAACCCGCCCTCGGCAGGCAGGTTCTCGGCACCGAACCAGCGGCGCTTGGTGAAGGCCATGAGCATCGGCCGGAGGACGGCGACGGCGAACCGGTAGGCAGGGGGCCGGGAGTGGTCCGTGGGGTTCGTCACGCGCTGCCTTCCGTGCGGGTCGGGGTCACCGCATTGTGGTCCGCGGGTGGGTCGATGTCGAGCGCGGCACGAGGTGTTGCGAGGATCGGACCGTGCGCGCACCAGAGCCCGGCTGGGCGGTCGTCGTGCCCGTCAAGGGCGGCCCGCTGGCCAAGAGCCGCCTCGACCTGCCGGTCGGTGCGCGGGCCGTGCTGGCCGAGGCCTTCGCCCGCGACACGGTCGCCGCGCTGGTGGCCGCCGATGACGTCCGGCTGGTCCTCGTCGTCACCGCCGACCCGGGCGTGCGGTCGTGGGTCCCCGCGGCCGGCGGGCTGCTCGTCGCCGACCCCGGTGGTGGTCTCGATGCCGCGGTGGCGGCCGGGGTGCGGGCCGCCCACGGGGCCGGTGCCGGCCTGGTGGCGGTCGTCCTGGGCGACCACCCGGCGCTGCGGTCCGAGGAGGTCACGACCGCCCTGGGGGCCGCGGCCGCCCACGAGCGCGCCGTGCTCGCCGACGCCGACGGCACCGGTACGGCGCTGCTGACCGGGCCCACGGGTGCGCCCCTGCCCACGGCGTTCGGCGCCGGCAGCGCGCAGGCGCACGCCTCCCTCGGGTACGTGGTCCTCGACCTCGACCTCCCGGGGCTGCGGGTGGATGTCGACGACGCCGCCTCCCTGGCCCGCGCCACTCTGCTCGGGCTCGGTCCGGCGACCCGCGAGGCGCTCGGGCGCGCTACCCTTCCCGGCGTGCAGGCCACCATCCACCGCATCGAGGACGACGGCTCCGGGTCGGCGCTGCTCGACGACGGCGTCGAGGTCGTCCTGCTCCCGGGCGCGGCCACCTCGAGCGGCCTGCGGCACCTGCGCGTCGGCCAGCGGGTGAGCGTCGAGCTCGATGACGCCGGGCGCGCGGCGACGCGCGTGTGGATCGTCGGCATCGGTCCGGGCGAGACGATCCGCTAGGCCGCGCGGGGCCGTCCTGGCTCCCGCCCCACGCCGGACACGACACCGCGGCGGCGCCGGCCTGGGGCCGGTCACCGCCGCGGTCGTGGTCGGGCGTCAGCGCTTCTTGGCCGGAGCCTTCTTCGCCGGCGCCTTCTTCGCGGGGGCCTTCTTCGCCGCCACCTTGGCCGGAGCCTTCTTGGCGGGCGCCTTCTTGGCCGGTGCCGCCTTCGCCGGGGCCTTCTTGGCCGCCGTCTTCGCGGGCGCCGCCTTGGCCGGAGCCTTCTTGGCGGGCGCCTTCTTCGCCGGTGCCGCCTTCGCGGGGGCCTTCTTCGCCGCCGCCCTGGCCAGAGCCTTCTTGGCGGGCGCCTTCTTCGCCGGTGCCGCCTTGGTGGCCGCGGCCTTGGCCGGAGCCTTCTTGGCGGGCGCCTTCCTGGCCGGTGCCGCCGCCTTGGCGGGCGCCGTCGCGGCCTTCTTCGTCGTCGCCGCAGCCTTCTTGGCGGTGGCGGCGGCGGTCGAGGCCACCTTCTTCGCGGCCTTCACCGGAGCAGCCACCGCGACGACCGCGGCACCCGCCGCGGCACGGCCCGTGGCGGGAGCCGACTTCGGCAGCCCGCTCGGCTTCTTGACGTACGACTTGAAGGAGGTGCCGGCGCGGAAGCGCGGCGCCTTGGACTTGGGGATCTTCACGGACGTCCCGGTGTGCGGGTTGCGTCCGGTGCGGGCCGCCCGCTCGACGCGGTCGAACGTGCCGAAGCCGGTGATCGAGACCTTCCCCCCGCGCACCACCTCTCGGACGATGGTGTCGAGAACGGCCTCCAGGGCGTCGTTGGCTGCCCTACGGCTGCCGAGTCGCTTCTCCAGCTCCTTGACGAGATCTGCCTTGTTCACCGTGGATTCACTCCCACTCGCGACTGGCGCCGGGGAGGCCCCGACGACGGTGTCATGCCCGGCGGTCACCGGGCCTGAGTCGACGCTAGAACTGTGGAGGCGCCGAGTCCACCTCCGAGACGGCGTGTTTTCTCCTGTGCCACACAGCGTTTCGTCAGGAAAGAGGGCCGCCGCGGCCGTCTCGGGGTGCGCCACGACCTCGGGTCACGCCACAACGGACCCCGGCACCATGCCGGAGTCCGTTGCAGGAGAACGTTTTTCGGGCCGGTCACGCCGTGACGGTGGGCTTCCACGCAGGTCGGGAGGCCTCGTAGGACGTGACGAGGTCCTCGTGGCGCAGGGTGAGGCTGATGTCGTCGAGTCCCTCGAGCAGGCGCCAGCGGGTGTACTCGTCGACCTCGAACGGGGCCACGAGCTCGCCCGCGGTGATGGTCCGGGAGACGAGGTCGACCGTGACGGAGGTGCCCGGCTGGTTCTCGAGGAGCTTCCAGAGCAGCTCGACGTCGTCCTGGCTGCACTGGGCGGTGAGCAGCCCCTGCTTGCCGCTGTTCCCGCGGAAGATGTCGGCGAAGCGCGAGGAGATGACGACCCGGAAGCCGTAGTTCATCAGCGCCCACACCGCGTGCTCGCGCGAGGAGCCCGTGCCGAAGTCGGGACCGGCCACGAGGACCGAGCCGGCCGAGAAGTTCGGGTCGTTGAGGACGAAGGTCTCGTCGTTGCGCCAGGCGGCGAACAGGCCGTCCTCGAACCCGGTGCGGGTGACCCGCTTGAGGTAGACGGCCGGGATGATCTGGTCGGTGTCGACGTTGCTGCGACGCAGTGGCACCCCGATGCCGGTGTGGGTGGTGAAGGCGTCCATCAGTGGCTCCCCTCGCTCACGGGCTCGAGATCGGCAGGGCTGGAGAGGGTTCCGCGCACGGCCGTGGCGGCCGCCACGAGCGGGCTGACGAGGTGGGTGCGCCCGCCCTTGCCCTGGCGTCCCTCGAAGTTGCGGTTCGACGTCGACGCGCTGCGCTCCCCCGGCGCCAGCTGGTCGGGGTTCATCCCCAGGCACATGGAGCAGCCGGGCAGGCGCCACTCGGCACCGGCCGCGGAGAACACCTCGTGCAGGCCCTCGCTCTCGGCCTGCAGGCGCACCCGCGCGGAGCCGGGGACGACGAGCATCCGCACGCCCTCGGCGACGTGGCGCCCCTTGATGACGTCGGCCGCGGCCCGCAGGTCCTCGATCCGGCCGTTGGTGCAGGAGCCGAGGAAGACGGTGTCGACGTGCACCTCGCGCAGCGGCGTCCCGGCCTGCAGGCCCATGTACTCCAGGGCACGGCGGGCGTTGGCCTTGTCGTTCTCGTCGGGCATGAGCTCGGGGTCGGGGACGGCGGTGCCGAGCGGTGCGCCCTGGCCCGGGTTGGTCCCCCACGTGACGAACGGGGTGAGCGTGGCGGCATCGAGGAAGACCTCCTCGTCGAACTCGGCGTCGTCGTCGCTGCGGAGCAGGGACCAGGCCTCGACGGCGGCGTCCCAGTCGGCTCCGGTCGGGGCGTGGTCGCGGCCCTTGAGGTACTCGAAGGTCGTCTCGTCGGGGGCGATCATCCCGGCGCGGGCGCCGGCCTCGATCGACATGTTGCACACCGTCATCCGCGCCTCCATCGACAGGGCGCGGATGGCGCTGCCGCGGTACTCCAGGACGTAGCCCTGGCCACCGCCGGTGCCGATCTTGGCGATGACGGCGAGGACGACGTCCTTGGCGGTGACGCCGTCGGGCAGGTCGCCCTCGACGGTGACGGCCATCGTGCGGAAGGGCTTGAGCGGCAGGGTCTGCGTGGCGAGGACGTGCTCGACCTCCGAGGTGCCGATGCCGAACGCCAGCGCACCGAACGCGCCGTGGGTGGAGGTGTGGCTGTCACCGCAGACGACGGTCATGCCCGGCTGGGTCAGGCCCAGCTGTGGACCGACGACGTGCACGATGCCCTGCTCGGCGTCGCCCATCGGGTAGAGGCGGACCCCGAACTCCTCGCAGTTGCGGCGGAGCGTCTCGACCTGGGTGCGGCTCACCGGGTCGCTGATGGGGCCCGGGGTCGTGGGGACGTTGTGGTCCTCGGTCGCGAGGGTGAGGTCGGTGCGGCGCACGGGGCGCCCGGCGAGGCGCAGGCCGTCGAAGGCCTGGGGGCTCGTCACCTCGTGCAGGAGGTGGAGGTCGATGTAGAGCAGGTCGGGCTCGCCCTCGCTGCGTCGCACGACGTGCGACTCCCACACCTTCTCGGCCAGCGTTCCGGCCATCCTCGACACCTCCACAGTCGCGCCCCCCGGTCCGGGCGGGCACTCGTCTCACGGCACGACGGCGCCTCGTGCGCCCTCGCCCTGTCGAGGTTTCCACCGTTGTCGGTCGGATGGACGTGCGTCTCAGAGGCTGGGACGCTAATATCAAGACATGGACAACACTTCAGGGGTCGGCGTCCTCGACAAGGCCGCCATCGTCCTCAGTGCCCTCGAGGCCGGGCCGTCGACCCTCGCGCAGCTCGTCACGGCCACCGGACTGGCCCGCCCGACGGCCCACCGCCTCGCCGTGGCGCTCGAGCACCACCGCCTCGTCACGCGCGACCTGCAGGGCCGCTTCGTCCTCGGCCCGCGCCTCGGCGAGCTCGCCGCGGCCGCCGGTGAGGACCGGTTGCTCGCCGCCGCGGGCCCCGTCCTCGGTGCGCTGCGCGACCACACCAACGAGAGCGCCCAGCTCTTCCGCCGCCAGGGCGAGTACCGCGTGTGCGTCTCGGCCGCCGAGCGCCCGGTCGGCCTGCGCGACTCCATCCCCGTGGGCGCCACCCTGTCGATGCGCGCCGGGTCGGCCGCCCAGGTGCTGCTCGCGTGGGAGGAGCCCGACCGGCTGCACCGTGGCCTCCAGGGCGCGGCCTTCACCGCCACGGCTCTGTCCGGCGTGCGCCGCCGCGGCTGGGCCCAGAGCGTCGGCGAGCGCGAGCCCGGCGTCGCGTCGGTCTCGGCCCCGGTCCGCTCCCCCTCGGGGCGCGTCATCGCCGCGGTCTCGATCTCCGGCCCCATCGAGCGGCTCTCCCGCCAGCCCGGACGCCTCCACGCCGCCACGGTCATCGCCGGCGCGGGCAAGCTCACCGAGGTGCTGGCCCGCCATGCCGCGCAGCAGGAGCAGCAGAACAACGCCTGACCCCGCACCGGGCCCGCCGCGCCCCCACGGGGCCGTCCCGCGGGCTCTGGTCCACTCGGTGGGCGCTGGTCGATGCGCGGGGATGGCGTTGCGTACGCGCCGCCATCGCCGCACTTCACCGCCATCCGGGCGGCGCGAGTGGGCGTCCCGCGGGCTCTGGTCCACCCCGTGGGCTCTGGTCGATGTGCGGGGATGGCGTTGCGCACGCGCCGCCATCGCCGCACTTCACCGGCACCCGGGCCCCGCGACGCGAACCGGAGCCACCGGGCGATGCAACACGGAGTTCACATTCGGGTGCCCCGATGGCAACACCGAGCGGCCAGTCTTCGACTGAGCCCGCCGGATGTCCGCCCGAGGAGTCGCCCATGTCCCTCACCCCCGCCCAGCGCATCGCCGTCCGCGACCGCACCCGGCTGCTCGGCTTCCCGCGGACCGGCCGGCGGGCGATCGTCGTCGGAGGTGGCATCACGGCTGCGCGCCGAGCCGCGGCCCTGACCAGGTCGTCCTCACCGGTCACGGTCTTCGCACCGGCGTTGTGCGACGACGTCTTCGACCTGCTCGCCGAGCGCCTCGTCACGTGGGAGAACCGCTGGCCCACGCAGACCGACCTCGCCGACGCCTGGCTGGTGCACGCCGCGACCGGGGACCCCGAGCTCGACGCCCGGGTCTGCGCGTGGGCGCAGAGCCTGCGCACCACCGCGCTCACCGCCTGACGCGCGCCGCGCGCCCTCGCCCTCGACGACGTCAAGCGGCGCCGGGCCGACCCATCCGCTCTCGCGCGGTCTCGCCGCGCCGGCCGACCGGCATCGTGCCCGACAGCCCCGCGAGGCCGAACGGCTTCGGGCCGGAGTAGATGCTCTCGACCCCGCCGGGCGGCACCGTGTACGTCTCGTGCCAGATCGTCACGGCGCCCGGGTCGCCCTTGGCCACGCGGTAGAACTCGACCCAGGCCGGACGGTGCTCGAGCGGGGTGGCGTTCGCGTAGGCGTAGATGTCCTCGACGCTGCGCCACCACTGGATGACCGTGGGGCCGCTGAGGTCGAGCGTGGTGCGGCTGCCGAGGTAGCCCAGGTGCTCGGCCTCCCCCCGCTCGGCCGCCGCCTTGTTCTCCTCGAGCTGGGCGATCATCTTCGGCATCGCGGCGCCGACCTGCTTGACGATGCGCAGTTTCCACGGCTTGTGGACCCGGACCCCGATGAGGAAGAGGGCCAGCGGCCCGTCGTAGGCGTGGGTGACGCGGTCCATGGCGACGCTCCTGTTGGATAGTGTTGCTGTCTGACGTCCCATGATGGATAGTGTCACTATCCGATGTCAAGGAGGAAACGGTGCGGATCTCGGAGCTCGCCACCGAGAGCGGTGTCCCCGTCCACACGCTGAAGTACTACCTGCGTGAGGGGCTGCTCATGCCGGGCCTCGCCCAGAGCCGCACCCGTGCCGACTACGGGCCCGAGCACCTCGACCGCGTGCGGCTGGTGCGCGCGCTCGTGGAACACGGTGGGGTCGGCATCGCCGGGGTGCACCGCATCGTCGAGGCGCTCGACAGCCCTCCCCCCTCACCGCACGAGGTCCTCGGCGTCGCCCACGGCGCCCTCGTCGGCGCGACCGAGGAGGACGCCCCCGAGCCCGACGCCGACGTCAGGGAGTTCGTCGCCCGGCTCGGCTGGGGGGTCGAGGACTGCCAGCCGATCGTGCAGCTGCTGGCCGACGCCGTGCTGCGCGCACGGGCCGCGGGCATCCCCCTGCCGGACGAGGACCTCGAGCGCTACGCCCTCGCCATGCGAGCGGCCGCCGAGGTCGACCTCGAGGTCGCCGGGCGGGCGCGCTCGACCGAGGAGGCGATGCGCATCGTCGTCCTCGGCACCGTGCTCGTCGACCCCGTGCTGCTCGCCCTGCGCCGCCTCGCCCAGACCGCCGAGAGCGCCGCCCGCATCTGACCCGCGACCTGCCCCACCCGACCCGCCGCCCGCATCCCACTGCCCTCAGCCGCGTCCTCCCGCCTGGTACGTGGGGTGATCACCCCACCTACCAGGCGGTAGGACGCGATGGAGGTCGGGGCAGAGGGGCGCCGCCGGGGAGGCGGATGCGGGGGCGTCGTCAGTGGATGTCGCGGGCGGGCTCGGGCTCGGCGTCGTGGTCGCGCGCCGGGATGCCGGCGAGGACTCCGGTGCGGCTGAGGACGAACCCGAACAGGGCGGCGACGGGGAACATGACGATGCCGTAGACGGCCGGCGGCACCCCGATCGTCGTGTTGCCGAGGACGGTGAGCGCCACCGCGATCGCGAGCGTGCTGTTGTGGATGCCGATCTCGAACCCGCTCGCCACGCACTGCGCCGGCGTGAGCCCGAGCAGCCGCGGCACGAAGAACCCGATGGTCAGCGACAGGGCACAGAACACGGTGGTGACCAGGCCCACCTGGGCGAAGTACTCGCCGACGTTCTCCTCCCCCAGGATCGCGCCGACCACCACGAGCAGGAGGATGACGGCCGAGGCGATGCGCACCGGCCGGTCGGCCGCCTGCGCGAACTGCGGTGCGCGAGAGCGCACCAGCATCCCGATCGCCACCGGCACGAGGACGATCGCGAAGACCTGCACCATCTTCCCCAGCTGGACGCCCACGCCGCTCGAGTCCCCCAGGTACCGCGCGATGGCGAGGTTGACGACCACCGGCAGGGTGATGAGCGCCAGCACCGAGTTCACCGCCGTGAGGGTGATGTTGAGGGCGACGTCGCCGCGGAAGAGGTGGCTGAACATGTTGGCGGTGGTCCCGCCGGGCGAGGCCGCGAGCAGGAGCAGACCGACGGCCAGCTCGGGAGCCAGCCCCGCGACCTCCGCGATGGCGAAGCCCAGCAGCGGCAGCAGCACCACCTGCACCCCGAGGATGATGGCGACCGCGCGCGGGTGGCGGGCCACCCGCCGGAAGTCGTCGGGCGTCAGGGACAGTACGAGCCCGAACATGATGACGGCGAGCGCGGCGGGGAGTCCGACCGAGACGAGTGCCGAGTCCACAGGTCCTCCGTGGGGCCGTGGGCGCGTCGTCGCGCCGGAGGCGCCGATCATGGCGAACTCACAGGTTCGGGTCAAGGACCACCGGACACGACGAAGGCCCGGTCCGCATGGACCGGGCCTTCGACCGATGTAGCCCCGACGGGATTCGAACCCGCGCTACCGCCTTGAGAGGGCGGCGTGCTAGGCCACTACACAACGGGGCCTCGGCTGCGCCGGGCCGCTCGGAAGCGGCCGGGCAACGGAGAAGAACCTTACCGAACGGCGTGGATTTCTCCGAATCGCTTCCGGCAGATGCCGGGAGCGATGGCTGGGGTACCAGGACTCGAACCTAGAACGGATGAACCAGAATCACCAGTGTTGCCAATTACACCATACCCCATGGGGTATGCCGTCCGTGTCCCGCCGGGGCGGGCGCCGAGCGGCGAACCGAGTGGAGATACTACCCAGCCCCTCCCCCGCCTCCCAAATCGCGCAGCGCCACCAGCTCGTCGAGGCCGCGCACCACGGGGATCCCGCGCGCGACGACCTCGGCGTGGGCCGTGGCCTCGGGCTCGCCCTCGCGCACGAGCCACGCCGCGGGCATCCCGGCGTCGGCGGCACCGAGCGGGTCGGTGCGCACCTCGTCGCCGACGTAGCCCGTCCTCGAGGGGTCCGTGCCCAGCCGGCGGCACGCCTCGTGGAAGGCCCGCGGGTCGGGCTTGCCGACGCCGAGCGTGTCGGTGCTGCAGACGACCGCGAACAGCCCGCCCAGGCCCGCAGCCTCGAGCTTGGCCAGCGTGTACACCGACGAGGAGTTCGTGAGGATGCCGACCGCGACGCCGGAGCGGTGTAGCGCCTCGAGGGCGGGGCGCACGTCCGGGAACGCGTCCAGCGCCCCGAGGAAGGCCGGCTCGTACGCCGCCTCGAACCGGTCCCAGAGGTCGTCGTCGACGTCCTGCTCGAGCCAGGTCGCCAGCTCGGCGATGCGGGCGCGACGCATCTCGGCGAACTCGAGCTCGCCTCGGGTGTAGGCGGCGAAGTGCCCCTCCGGGTCGTCGCGGAACCGGATGCCGGCGCGCGCCACGCGGTCGGGGTCGGCGCCGGGCCAGAGCACGGCGGCCGCCTCGGCTCCGGCGAGGTGCATCGCCGCGCGGGTGTCGTAGAGCGTGTCGTCGGCGTCGAGGAGCACGCCCTCGACGCCGGCCCAGGTGGGGGCCGACACGTCGGCGACCGTCACAGCTGGGCGCGCAGGGCGTGGAGGCGGGTGAGCGTCGCGGTCTTGCCGAGGATCTCCATCGACTCGAAGAGCGGCGGCGAGACCCGCCGTCCCGAGACGGCCGTGCGCAGCGGACCGAAGGCGAACTTCGGCTTGATGCCGAGCCCGTCCACGACGGCTTCGCGCAGCGCGGCCTCGATGGGCGCCGCCGTCCACGAGGCGTCGGAGCCCAGGACGCCGGTGTGCTCGTCGGGCAGCGCGGCCAGGGCGGTGGCGGCGGCGTCGAGGACCTGCGCCGCATCCTCCTTCAGCTGGGCGCGGGCGTCGTCGGCGATCTCGACGGCGTCGTCGGGCACGTAGAACGGCGCGACGAGGTCGGTGGCCTCGGTGAGGTGCACCATCCGGGTCTGGATGAGCTCGGTCACCGAGCGCAGGCGAGCCAGCTCGCCGAGCGACGGGTTGCCGCTGAGGACGCCGTCGGCCTCGAGGAATGGCAGCAGGCGCGAGGCGAGGTCGCCCACCTCGAGCCGGCGGACGTGCACGCCGTTGAGCCAGTCGAGCTTCTTGAGGTCGAAGATCGGCCCGACCGGGTTGACGTTCTTCCAGTCGAAGCGCGCCGAGAACTCCTCGGGCGTGAAGACCTCGACGTCCTCCCCCTCGGCCCCCTCGGCCGGCGGGTAGGCCAGCAGGGCGAGGAAGTTGACGAGCGCCTCGGGCAGGTAGCCCTGCTCCTGGAACCAGGTGAGGCGGGCGGCGGGGTTCTTGCGCTTGGAGATCTTCGACTTGTCGGTGTTGCGCAGCAGCGGCATGTGCGCGAACCGCGGCGGCTCGAGGCCGAGCCACTGGTAGAGCAGCACGTGCTTCGGGGTCGAGGAGATCCACTCCTCGCCGCGCACGACGTGGGTGATGCCCATCTCGTGGTCGTCGACGACGACGGCGAGGTGGTACGTGGGGAACCCGTCGGCCTTGAGGATGACCTGGTCGTCGGGGCGCGGGGCCGACACGCGGCCGCGGATGAGGTCGTCGAAGACGAGCGGCGCGTCATCGGGGATGAGCATCCGGACGACCGGCGTCTCGGAGAAGCCGGGGAGGGCGCGGCGCTCGTCCTCGCTCTTGCCGACGCAGAGCCGGTCGTAGCCGGTCGGCTGCTTGAGGCGCTGCTGCTCCTCGCGCATCGCGGCGAGGCGCTCGGTGGAGCACCAGCAGTGGTACGCCTTGCCGTCCGCGAGGAGGCGCTCGACGTAGGGGCGGTAGGTGTCGAGCCGCTCGCTCTGGCGGTAGGGGGCGCAGGGGCCACCGATGTCCGGACCCTCGTCCCAGGTGAGGCCCAGCCAGCGCAGGGTGTCGAAGACCTGCTGCTCGGAGTCGGCGCGGAAGCGGGCACGGTCGGTGTCCTCGATGCGCAGGAGGAAGCGGCCGCCCTGCTGGCGCACGAAGGCCAGGTTGAACAGGGACATGTAGGCGGTGCCGACGTGGGGGTCGCCGGTGGGCGACGGCGCGACGCGCAGGCGGACGGGTCCGGGGAGGTCTCCGGCCGGGGGCGCGAGGGGCGCCGAGGTCTCAGGGGTGTGCTCGCTCATGGTGGGTCCAGCGTAGTGACGCCGTGGCGGACCGGTGGCGCCCGGCCCGTCCGTCGCGGGAGACTTCGGCCATGTCCGACTCGGGCGCCAGGGGGCGCGAGGGGGCGGCGCCGGTCCGGGGGCTCACGGTCGTCGTCGCGGTGCTGACGACGATCGTGCTCGTGTTCGTCGTGCGGCGGGTGGCGGGCGACTGGCCGCACATCCTCGACGGGACGGTCCCCGACGACGACCTCGCGGAGTCGTACGTCGCGCACCCGTGGCTCGCCTACACGCACATCGTGCCGGGCGTCGTGTACCTGCTCGGGGCGCCCCTCCAGCTGTCGCGGAGGTTCCGGACGCGGCACTACACCGCGCACCGTCGGCTGGGACGGGTGCTGGTGGCGTGCGCGCTCGTCAGCGGGGTCCTCGCGGTGGTGCTCGGCATCGTCTTCGCGTGGGGTGGGGTCGCGGAGACGCTGGCGAGCCTGCTGTTCGGGACCTGGTTCGTCGTGTGCCTCGTGCGGGCGGTGGTCGCCATCCGCGGCGGCCGCGTGGCCGAGCACCGGCGGTGGATGGTGCGGGCGTTCGCGGTCGGGACCGGCATCGCGTCGATCCGGATCTGGGTGGGCATCTTCACCGGCATCCAGCTGGGGGTGCTGGGGATGCACGACGAGACCTTCCCCATCCCCTCGACGTTCGGCCTGGCGTTCTGGCTCGGGCTGGGCCTGCACGTCCTGGTCGGCGAGTGGTGGCTGCGCCGCACCCCGGCCCTCGACGCCTGACCCGCCGCCCGAGGGTCAGTGGCGGACGAAGGGGTTGGACAGGACCCCGATGCCGTCGATGTCGACGTCGACCCGCTGGCCGCCCTCGACCAACCCGACACCCGCAGGCGTCCCGGTGAGGATGACGTCGCCCGGAAGGAGCGTGAACGCCTTGGACGCGAACGAGATCAGCGCCGCGGTGCCGTGCACCATGTCGGACGTCGGCCCGTCCTGGACGACCTCGCCGTCGAGGCGGGTGACGATGCGCTGCTCGGAGGGGTCGAGGTCGGTCTCGATCCACGGGCCGAGCGGGCAGAAGGTGTCGAACCCCTTGGCCCGGGCCCACTGGCCGTCGCTGCGCTGGAGGTCGCGGGCCGTGACGTCGTTGGCCACCGTGTAGCCGAACACCACACCGAGCGCGTCCTCGGGCTCGACGTCCTTGCACAGCCGCCCGATGACGACGGCGAGCTCGCCCTCGTACGAGACCTCCTGCGTCTGGGGAGGGAGGACGACCGGGTCGCCGGGGCCGATGACCGCGGTGTTCGGGACGAGGAACATCAGCGGCGTCGACGGCGCCTCCCCGCCCATCTCGGCGGCGTGGTCGGCGTAGTTCTTGCCGATGCCGATGACCTTGCTGCGCGGGATGACCGGCGCGAGCAGGCGGACGTCATCGAGCTCGTGGACCGTGCCGGTGAGCTCGATCCGCTGGTAGAGCGGGTCGCCGGTGATCTCGGCGATCTTCTCGCCAGCCCCGTCGACGAGCCCGTACACCGGGTCGTCGCCCGTCGTGAACCTCGCGATGCGCATGGCTCCCACCCTAGGACCGGTGCGCCTCAGCCGCTGACGCCGGCCTTGCTCGCCGCCTCGGCGACGACGCGCGCCACCGTGGCCGCGCCCTCGTCGGAGAAGTGGATGTCGCGGGCGGTGCACAGGTTGGTGAGCGTGCACACCCGCGCGGCGTTCTCGGGGACGGTGCGCCCGCCGATGGTGGTGGGCGTCGTGTCGTTGGTGCCGAACGCCTCGTCGAGCCCGACGAACGTGGCGCCGGCGCCCTTGGCCGACTTCTCGATGGTCGTGCTCAGCCGGGTGTACGCCTTCGCGGCGGCGTCGATGCCCTTGATCGGCTGGTCGAGCGCCTTGGCCGCGACCCAGGGGTTGTAGTAGCCGATGACGAGGACGGGCACGTCGCCCCCCGCCGCCTTCGTGAGCCGCTGGAGGATCCTGGGCAGGTTGGTGCCCACCGTCTTCACGCCCTGGTCGACGCAGGCGGCGTCGATGCCGGCCTCGATCCGCACGCAGCGCAGCAGGTCGTTGCCGCCGATGTCGATGGTGACCAGCCCGACGTTGCCCTTGGCCGCCTCGAGCACCTGCTCGGCCTGCGCGATCTGGCTCCCGGCGTCGAACGTGCACTTGCCTCCCTTGAGCAGGGAGGTCGTCGTCTCACCGCTGCACCCGAGGTTCTCCAGGCGCAGGTCGGCGCCGTCGCCCGCGAGCCGGTTGGCCGCCAGCGCGGGGTAGGCGGAGTCGCGCAGCTCTGCCCCGCCCGGCTGGTACCCGGCCGCGAGGGAGTCACCGAGCGCGACGTAGAGCGGCGCGTCGGCCGAGGCGGACTCGGACGGCTCCGGCTCGGTCGTGGCGCTGGAGGCCGTGGTCGGCGCGACGCTCGGCGGCGCCGGCTCGGGGTCGCCACCGCACCCGGACAGCACGAGGGTCACGGCGGCCACCGCGGCGGCAGCGGTCAGGGCGGTTCGGCTCATGGCTCCTCGTTACGGTGGTGGGGTGTCGGGCACCATCCTCTCCCTCAGCGACTGGCAGGCCCTCGAGGGTTCCCATGTCGCGCGGGTCGATGCCGCCACCGCGCCGCACCGCGAGCGCCGCGGCGACGGCCGCACCCACCCGGTCGAGGACTTCCTGTTCCGCTACTACCACCACTCCCCCGCGCACCTGCGCCGCTGGCACCCCGGGGCGGGCGTCGTCCTCGAGGGCGCCGCAGGGCTGCCGCGGGCCGACTGGCGGCACTACGCGGTCGTCGGTGACGACGTCACCCTCGACGTCCCCGCCTTCCTCGAGGCCCGCGGTCCGGCGGTGCGGTTCGTCCGCTCCCTCCTCACCGCCACGCTCTCCCGGCCGGCCCAGCTCGGCTGCTTCGGCCTCCACGAGTGGGCGATGGTCTACCGCACCGAGCCCGACGACGTTCGCCACGCGAGCTGGCCGCTGCGGCTGGGCTCCGGCGGCACCGACGAGGTCGTCGAGCGCCACGGCATCCGCTGCTCGCACTTCGACGCCTTCCGCTTCTTCACGGACGACGCCCGCCCGCGCAACGCCCTCCAGCCCTCGCGCGAGGAGCAGGTGGCGCTCGAGCAGCCGGGCTGCCTCCACGCCGGGATGGACGTCTACAAGTGGGCGTTCAAGCTGACCCCGCTCGTGCCGAGCGACCTCGTCGCCGACGCGTTCGACCTCGCCCGCGAGATCCGCGTCCTGGACATGGAGGCCTCGCCGTACGACCTGCGCGAGCTGGGGTACGACCCCGTGCCCATCGAGACCGCCGAGGGCAAGGCGGCCTACCTCGAGCGCCAGCGCTCGTTCGCGCAGCGCTCCAACGCCCTGCGCCGCCGGCTCGTCGACGTCATCGACGCGGCCGTGACCGCCCCCCTCACCCGGCACTGAGCAGCGGACCGGGGGTCGCCCAGCAGCCCACCGCCGACGGCACCGTGCGAGAATCCGTGGTCGAGCCAGGCCCCACACCGGGCGACACCGAACCCCACGGGAGCACTCCAGTGCAGCCACCGCAGCAAGCCGTCTACGAGGACAACCGACGCGAGGAGGTCGCCCGCCACATCCCGGCCGGCGCCACGTCGGTCCTGGAGGTCGGCTGCGGCAAGGGCGGCTTCGGCCTGGCCCTGCGCGACGCCCTCGGCCCGCAGGCGCGCATCGTCGGGGTCGAGGCGATGCCGGAGCAGGCCGTGATGGCCGCCGAGGGACACGGCTTCGACGCCGTCTCCACCGGCTACTTCCCCGACGCCCTCCCCGAGGGCGAGGGGCCCTTCGACCTCGTCGTCTTCAACGACGTCCTCGAGCACGTCCTCGAGCCCGAGGACATGCTGCGCGACCTGCACGCCCACCTCGCCCCGCGGGCCCGCGTCCTCGCCGCCATCCCGAGCATCCAGTACGCCCCGGTGGTCTGGCGGCTCGTCCGCGGCCGCTGGGACTACGCCGACATCGGCACCCTCGACCGCACCCACGTCCGCTTCTTCACCGCGGCCACGATGTGCGAGATGTTCGAGCGCGCCGGCTACGAGGTCGAGTCGTGCACCGGCGAGAACAGCGTCGGCCGCTTCCTGCCCAAGCTCGCCAAGCCGTTCGTGCGCCTCCTGGGCAACTCCCAGTACGTGCACTTCGTCATCGTCGCCCGCCGCCGCGCCTGAGCGCCGCGGTCAGCGCGGCGACACCCCGGCGCGCACCAGCCCGTAGGTCACCGACTCCACGAGGGCGTCCCACGACGCCTCGAGGATGTTGGCCGCGACCCCGATCGTCGTCCACGACGTCGTGCCGTCGGACGTCTCGATGAGCACGCGGGTCACCGCGTCGGTGCCGTGCGCGGCATCGAGGATGCGGACCTTGTAGTCGATGAGCTCGAGGTGGCGGATCTCCGGGTAGGCCGACGACAGCGAGACGCGCAGCGCGTGGTCGAGGGCGTTGACCGGGCCGTTGCCCTCCCCCGTCTCCACGAGCCGCTCGCCGGCCGCGCGAAGCTTGACCGTGGCCTCGGACAGCGCGTCGTCGGTCCCGCGCCCGTCGGTGATGACGCGCCACGACTCGACGGTGAAGTAGTCGGGCAGTGCACCCTCGATCTCGCGGCGCAGCAGCAGCTCGAAGCTCGCGTCGGCGGCGTCGAAGGTGTACCCGCGCAGCTCCTTCTCCTTCACCGTGTTGAGGACGCGCGCCAGCGTCGAGCGGTCCTGCTCCACGGTGGGGTCGAGGTCGAGGCCCAGCTCGCGCGACTTCAGCTCGATGGAGGCGCGACCGGCCATGTCGGACACCAGCATCCGCATGTCGTTGCCCACGTGCTTGGGGTCCATGTGCTGGTAGAGGTCGGGGTCGACCTTGATGGCGCTGGCGTGCAGCCCGGCCTTGTGGGCGAACGCGCTCGAGCCGACGTACGGCTGGCGCGAGTAGGCCGGCACGTTGGTGACCTCGGCGATGGCGTGGGCGATCCGCGTCGACTCCTGGAGGCGGTGCGGCTCGATGAGGGCGAGGCCCTTCTTGAGCTGGAGGTTGGCGACGACGGTGAGGAGGTCGGCGTTGCCGGTGCGCTCCCCGTACCCGTTGACGGTGCCCTGCACGTGGGTCGCGCCGGCGCTCACCGCGGCCATCGAGTTGGCCACGGCGCAGCCGGTGTCGTTGTGGCAGTGGATGCCGATGCGCGCGCCGGTGGACTGCACGACGTCGTGGACGACGTCGGCGACGAGGTCGGGGAGCATGCCGCCGTTGGTGTCGCACAACGCGATCACCTCCGCGCCGGCCTCGGCCGCCACCCGCACGGCTTCGAGCGCGTAGGCGCGGTCGGTGGCGTAGCCGTCGAAGAAGTGCTCGGCGTCGAGGAAGACGCGCCGGCCCTCCGAGCGCAGGAAGGAGACGGTGTCGCGGATCATCTCGAGGTTCTCCGCGAGGGTGGTGCGCAGCGCCCGCTCGACGTGGCCGGTGTGGGACTTCGCGACGAGCGTGACGACCTGTGCCTGGCTGTCGAGCAGCGCGCCGACGAGGGGGTCGCGGTCGGCCCGGCCCCCGGCCCGGCGCGTGGCCCCGAACGCGGCGAGCGTGGCGTTCTTCAGCCGCAGGTCGGTGGCGGCGCGCGCGAAGAACTCGGTGTCCTTGGGGTTCGCGCCCGGCCACCCGCCCTCGATGAAGCCGACTCCGAGGTCGTCGAGGTGCGCCGCGATGGCCAGCTTGTCGGCCACCGACAGGTTCAGGCCCTCCTGCTGGGCCCCGTCGCGCAGCGTGGTGTCGTACACGTGCAGGTCGGTCATGGTCTCGATCCGATGTCGTGCCGGTCACCCGGCGTCCGTGGCCCCGGCCCGTGAGGGCCGGGGCGCTGACGTGCGTGCTGCTCGTGTCCATTGTCCGACCGGCGCTGCCGCCGCGCCCCCCGGGGTGGTGGAGGCGCGACCCCTGCCCACCGGGGGCGACCTCCACGAGACGCTCCCGACAAGCAAAAGACCCCCCGGGTGCGGGAGGTCTGCGCGACGAGGAGGTCTCGTCGCGCTAGTCGATAATGATCGCGGTGGTGGCCGCGGCACGAAGCGTCACGCGCCCACCATGCCACGGCTCCCGGCCCCTCGCCCATGGTTCGTCCACATCGTGGCCACCGGTCTCAGCCCGGGGCGGCGGGGGTGGTGAGGGTGCGCAGCCAGCGCAGCACGGGGTCGGCGGCCACCGACGGCCAGTAGACCTCCTGGTGGTCCACGCCCTCGAGGACCGCGACCGTGGTCGGGTGGCCGGCCTCGTCGAGGGCCACGCCGAAGTCGGTGGTGAACCGGTCGTCGACGACGTCGTCGTCGGTCCCGTGGAGCAGGAGGAACGCCACGTCGGGGCTCCGGTCGGCGAGCAGCAGGGGGTTGGCGGCCGCCCAGCGGGCGTCGTCGTCGCGGTACGGCGACCCGAGGAGCGCCTCGGCCGGCTCGGCGAACCGGCGGATGTCGTAGGGCCCCGCGAGCCCGATGACGGCGTCCGGCTCGACGCGCTCGTCACGGCAGCCGGGGTCGAAGGCCTCGGGCGTCAGGGCCGCCACGGCGGCCAGGTGCGCCCCCGCCGAGTGGCCCAGCAGCACGACCGGCCCGGGCTCGATGTCGTGCTCGCGTGCGGTGGCGACCCCGTCGGCCAGGGCGCACAGGACGTCCTCGACCGGCACCGGCCACGTCGCCCCGTCGTCGGCGACCCGGACCCGCGCCGGCATCGCGAACACCCCGCCCTCGGCGAGGGCCGCCGCGAGGGCCTGGTACCCGTCGGTGCCGGACGACCGCCACGACCCTCCGGGGACGATGACGACGACCGGCGCCGTCGTGGCCCCCCGCGGGACGTGCGGGTACGCCATCAGGCCGGGGAGGTACTCGTGCCCCTCCGGAGCAGCGACCGCGCCGGGTGGCGCCGGCGCCGGACCGGTCGGCGCCTGGGCGCAGGCCGCGAGGACGGCCACCGCCACGGCGGCCGCGGCGAGGGGTCCTCCTCGCCGGGCCACGGTCAGGCGAGCTCCCACCAGGCGTCGAGGGCGGGCGGCTCGGACACGTCGACGCGCTCGCCCACGCGGGGCACCGCGACGGGGACCCCGTTCGAGGCCGCGGCGACGAGGAGGCGCTCCACCGGCTCGGCCCACGGGTGCGGGGCGAGGACGAACGTGCACCAGTGGATCGGCATGAGCAGGCCACCGCGCAGCTGCAGGGTCGCCTCCACGGCCTCCTCGGGGTCGAGGTGGATGTCGCGCCAGGCGGGGTCGTACGCCCCCACGGCCATGAGGGAGACGTCGAACGGGCCGTGCTCGGCACCGATGCGCTCGTACCCCGGGAAGTACCCGGTGTCGCCGCTGAAGAAGACCTTCCCGCTGGGGCCGGACAGCACCCACGACGCCCACAGGGTGCCGTCCCGCCGCAGCCCGCGACCGGAGAAGTGCTGGGCCTCCACGGCCGTGACGCGCACGCCGCCGACGTCGTGGCCGTCCTCCCAGTCGCACTCGAGCACCCGGTGCGCCGGGACGCCCCACGCGTCGAGGTGGGCGCCGACGCCGAGCGGCACGAGGAACACGGCGTCGCTCTGCCCGGCGAGCGCCTTGATGGTGTCCATGTCGAGGTGGTCGTAGTGGTCGTGCGAGATGACGACGGCGTCGACGTGCCCGATCTCGCTGAGCGGCACCGGAACCGCGTGCAGCCGCTTGGGACCGACGTGGCGGCTCGGCGAGCACCGGTCACCCCACACGGGGTCGAGGAGGAGGCGCACGCCGTCGAGCTCGACGAGGGCCGACGCGTGGCCGAACCACGTGACGTGCAGGCCGGTGGTCGCCGGCGCGCGCGACGCGCTGACGACCGGGATCGGCTGCTTCGGCTTGCGGGTGTCGGCGTTGTCGCGGAACCGGCGCAGGACGTCGCGCTGGCTCGTCGGCATCGAGGACGTGCCGCGGTGGGTGTTGTGGAACGCCCCGGCCCGGTACTGCGCGGAGCGGTTGAGGCGATCCAGGCGCGACCCGGCGGGGCGTCCTCCGATGGAGGCGTTGACGTCCTTGCCGGCGACGGCCAGGGCGCCGAGGGCGCTGGCGGCGCCCGCGGCGATCGCGAGTCGGTTGAGCTTGGTCACCCGACCATCATCCGTGATGATCCGCGCCGTGGCCGTGGGAGTCCGCGAGGCGTTCACGGGCGGCCTCGACGAGCGCCTCGAACAGGCGCGGGTCCTCCCCCGCCTCCGGGTGCCACTGGACGGCGACGCGGAACCGGGGCGACGGGTCCTCCATCGCCTCGAGCGTGCCGTCGGCGTGCCACGCAGACGGCACCCACCCCGACCCCTCGAGGGTGTCGGCCACCACGGCCTGGTGGTGGTAGGTCGGCACGTCCAGCTCGTCGGTCCCGAGGATGCCCGCCAGGCGGCTGCCCGCCACCGCCGAGGCGTGGTGCGAGGCGTACACGCCCGGCTCGGGGCTGTGGCTCTCGTGGCCGACCCGGTCGGGCAGGTGCTGCTCCAGCCGCGCGCCGGACGCCACGGCCATCACCTGCATCCCGCGGCAGATACCCAGGGCGGGCAGGTCCATCGACGCCGACGCCCGGCACAGGGCGAGCTCCCACGCGTCCCGGTCGGGGCGGGGCGACTGCGAGGTCGGGTGGGGGTCGGCGCCGTAGCGGTCGGCCTCGACGTCGGCCCCGCCCGCGATGACGAGCCCGTCGAGGCGGGAGAGGACCTCGGCAGCCATCGCCTCGTCGGCGTCCGGCCGTGGCGGCAGGACGACGACGAGGGCACCGGCGCGCTCGAGCTGCTCGACGTACCGGTGCGGGAGCACCGCGCTGCGCTGGGCCACCCACGGTCGGCGGTCGACGTCCTCGACGTAGCAGGAGACGCCGACCACGGGCCGGACGGGGCGGTCCACGGTGATCACAGCGGCGTGACGTAGGCGCCCGAGATGCCGCCGTCGACGAGGAACGTCGAGGCGGTCATGAAGCTCGACTCGTCGGAGGCGAGGAAGAGCACGGCGTTGGCCATCTCCTCGGGCTCGCCGAACCGGCCCATCGGCACGTGCACGAGGCGGCGCGCGGCACGCTCCTCGTCCTTGGCGAACAGCTCCTTGAGCAGCGGGGTGTTGACCGGCCCCGGGCACAGGGCGTTGACCCGGATGCCGTCGCGGGCGAACTGCACACCCAGCTCGCGCGTCATCGAGAGCACGCCGCCCTTGGACGCCGAGTACGAGATCTGCGACGTCGCCGCGCCCATCACGGCGACGAACGACGCCGTGTTGATGATGGAGCCGCTCTTGTTCTCGAGCATGTACGGCAGCGCCGCCTTGCAGCACAGGTAGACGGAGGTGAGGTTGACCTCCTGGACCCGGCGCCAGGCGTCGAGGTCGGTGTCGAGGATCGAGTCGTCCTCCGGCGGGCTGATGCCCGCGTTGTTGAAGGCGATGTCGAGCTTGCCGAACGTCTCCACGGCGGTGGCGAAGAGGCGGTCGACGTCCTCCTTGCTCGCGACGTCGGTGTGGACGTACGCGCCACCGATCTCGGCGGCGAGTGCTTCGCCCGCCTCGTCGGCGAGGTCGCCGACGACGACCTTGGCGCCCTCCTGCGCGAAGCGGCGCACGGTGGCGAGCCCGATCCCGGAGCACCCTCCGGTGACGACCGCGACCTTGCCCTCGAGCCTTCCGGCCATGGGTGCTTCCTTCCAGACGTGGGGTGGGGTGTGGGGTGGCCGACCGGGAGGTCAGCCGTCGGTGGAGATGAAGACGTTCTTGACCTCGGTGAACGCGTCGAGGGCGTCGGGGCCGAGCTCGCGGCCGATGCCGCTGGCCTTGAAGCCGCCGAACGGCGTGGAGTAGCGCACCGAGGAGTGGCTGTTGACCGAGAGGTTCCCGGCCTCGACGCCGCGGGCCACCCGGATGGCGCGGCCGACGTCGCGGGTCCAGATCGAGCCCGAGAGCCCGTACGCGGTGTCGTTGGCCTTGGCGACCGCGTCGGCCTCGTCGTCGAAGGGCATGACGGCGACGACCGGCCCGAAGACCTCTTCTCGCCAGACCCGGTCCTCGGTGCCGCTCGGGAGGACGACGGTCGGCGGGTACCACCAGCCCGCGCCCTCGGGGGCGGTCCCGCGGAAGGCGACGTCGACGCGCGGGTGGCCGGCGTCCTCGGCCCCCTCGACGTAGCCGCGCACCGTCTCGCGCTGCCCGGCCGAGACGAGCGGTCCCATCTGGGTCGCCTCGTCGCGCGGGTCGCCGACGACGACGGCCTTCAGCGACTGCTCGAAGCGCTCCATGAAGCGGTCGAACACGGTGCGCTGCACGAGGATCCGCGTGCGGGCGCAGCAGTCCTGGCCCGCGTTGTCGAGGAAGCTCATCGGGGCCTGTGACGCCGCGAGCTCGAGGTCGGCGTCGTCGAAGACGATGTTCGCCGACTTGCCGCCGAGCTCGAGGGTCACCCGCTTGAGCTGGTCGGCGGCGCCGCGCATGATGCCCTGCCCCACGGCGGTCGAGCCGGTGAAGCAGACCTTGCGGACGTCGGGGTGGGAGACGAAGCGCGCCCCCACGACCGAGCCCTTGCCGGCGAGGACCTGGAAGACCCCCTCGGGGATGCCCGCCTCAAGAGCGAGCTGTCCGAGGCGCAGCGCGGTGAGCGGCGTCAGCTCGGCGGGCTTGAGGACGACCGTGTTGCCGGCCGCCAGCGCCGGCGCGAAGCCCCAGCCCGCGATCGGCATCGGGAAGTTCCACGGCACGATGACCGAGACGACGCCGAGCGGCTCCTTGAAGGTGACGTCGAGGCCACCGGCGACCGGGATCTGGCGGCCGAAGAGTCGCTCGGGAGCGGCCGAGTAGTAGCGCAGGACGCCGACGACGTTGCCCGCCTCCCAGCGCGCGTTGCCGATGGTGTGGCCCGCGTTGGCGACCTCCAGCTGGGCGAGCTCCTCGGTGTGCTCCTCGACGAGGTCGGCGAACCGGCGCAGCAGCATCCCGCGGTCGACGGGGCTGACCGCCCGCCAGGCCGGGCCGACGTGCACGGCCCTGGCGACCGCGGCGTCGGTCTCCTCGACGCCCACGAGGTCGAGGGTCGCGACGACCTCCTCGGTGGCCGGGTTGACGACGTCGTGCCGCGCGCTCGATGTCGTGGCTGTGGTGCTCATGGTCTCCTCGGTGCTGCTCGGTACGGGTGGTGCCTGTGGTGCGTCGGTGCCGGTGCGGTGGGTCAGAGCCGCTCGAAGCCGCGGACGCGCTCCCAGTCGGTGACGGCGGCGTTGAAGGCCTTGAGCTCGACGTCGGCGGCGTTGACGTAGTGGTCGACGACCTCGTCACCGAAGGCGGCGCGGGCGACGGCCGACCCGGCGAGGAGGTCGCGGGCCTCGGCCAGCGTCGTGGGCACGTGCTCGTAGTCGCCGACGTAGGCGTTGCCCTCGCAGACCGGGGGCAGCTCGAGCTTCTCGCGAATCCCGTGGAGGCCGCCGGCCATCATCGCGGCGACGGCGAGGTAGGGGTTGACGTCGCCGCCGGGGACGCGGTTCTCGACCCGCAGCCCGGCGCCGTGGCCGACCACGCGCAGCGCGCAGGTGCGGTTGTCCGTGCCCCACGCGACGGCCGTGGGCGCGAACGACCCCGCGGCGAAACGCTTGTAGGAGTTGATGTTCGGCGCGTAGAAGTAGGTGAGCTCGCGCATGGTGGCGAGCAGCCCGGCCATGAAGTGGTCGAACAGCTCGCTGCGCCCGCCCTCACGGTCGTCGTCGGCGAAGACGACGGTGCCGTCGGTGCCGCGCAGCGAGAGGTGGATGTGGCACGAGTTGCCCTCGCGCTCGTCGTACTTCGCCATGAAGGTCAGCGACTGGCCGTGGCGGGCGGCGATCTCCTTGGCTCCGGTCTTGTAGACCGCGTGGTTGTCGCAGGTGCGCAGGACGTCGTCGAAGAGGAAGCCGATCTCGTGCTGGCCGAAGTTGCACTCGCCCTTGGCCGACTCCACGGTCATCCCCGCCGCGTACATCTCGTTGCGGATCTCGCGCAGCACCGGCTCGACCTTGCTGCCGCCGAGGATCGAGTAGTCGACGTTGTAGCGGTTGGCCCCGGTGAGGCCCTGGTAGCGACGGTCCCAGGCCGACTCGTAGGAGTCCTCGAAGAGGATGAACTCGAGCTCAGTGCCGGCATAGGCGCCCCAGCCGTCGGCCTCGGCAGAGGCGACCTGCTGCTTGAGGACGGTGCGCGGCGACTGCGCCACCTCACCGCTGCCGTCGAGCCAGGTGAGGTCGCTCTGGATCGTCACCGACGCCGGGTGTCCGGGCGTGCGGCGCAACGTCGACAGGTCCATCTCGAAGAACATGTCGCCGTAGCCGCGCTCCCACGAGGAGATGGCGTACCCGGCGACCGTGTTCATGTCGACGTCGACGGCCAGGAGGTAGTTGCAGCCCTCGGTGCCGTGGTCGAGGACGTGCTCGAGGAAGAAGTGCCCGTGGAGGCGCTTGCCCTGCAGCCGGCCCTGCATGTCGGTGAACGCCACGATGACGGTGTCGACCGAGCCGTCGAGGACGGCGGCGCGGAGCTGGTCGACCGTCATCCGGGGCGGTCCCCCGGCGTGGATCGGGTTCGGCATGTCTCGTTCCCCTCTCGTCAACCGATGAGTCCACGCAGGAGCGCGGACGTGGCGTCGCAGTGCTCCTCCATGGTCGTGCGGGCGGTGTCGGGGTCGCCTCGGAGGATGGCCCCGACGATCGTGTCGTGCTGGTCGTGCGAGTGCTGGATGTTGGCCCGCAGCACCGGGATCGCCGCCAGCAGCTCGCCGAGCGCGGCCTGCGCCCGGGTCACCGACTCCACGACCATCGGCGAACCGGTGACCGTCGCGATGGCGAGGTGCAGGCGCGAGTCGGCGATGCGGTGGGCGGCGAGATCGGCGTCACGCACTGCGGCCGCGGACTCCAGGAGCCAGGCCCGCTGGTCGCCGGACAGGCGACGCGTGGCAGCGAGGCGCGCCGCGCCCGGCTCGACCACTCGGCGGAAGTCGAGGGCGTCCTCGAGGGCCGCGCCGTGGCGCAGCGAGGACGTCGCGGTGTCGTCGTGGCCGGCGTGGGTGACGAGCGTGCCGCCACCCCGCCCGCGCCGCGTGGTGACCAGGCCGGAGTCGCGCAGCGCCGCGATCGCCTCGCGCAGGGTGTTGCGCGAGACCCCGAGCCGTTCGGCGAGGTCGCGTTCGGGCGGGAGCTGCTCCCCCACGACGAACACCCCGAGCCGGATGGCGGTGGCGAGCTGCTCGACGGTCGTCTCGAAGACGTTGCCGACGGCGGGCCGGAGGACGGCGTCGGGCAGCCTGGTGGGCTGCGGCGACGGCTGCTCCGGTGTCACGGGTGCGAGGATATCCCCGAAATGGTCCGAGTGTGAACCTTTGCGTCAGGCGAGACGCGTCAGCCAGCCGTGGGTGTCCTCGGTGCGTCCGTACTGGATGTCGAGCAGCGCCGAGCGGATGGCGTGGGTGACCTCGCCCCCGTCGGTGCCGGCCGTCGAGGGGGCCGAGCCGCCGTCCCAGCGCAGCTCACCGACGGGGGTGACGACGGCCGCCGTGCCGCACGCGAAGACCTCGCGGATCTCGCCGCTGGCCACGCCGTCCTTCCACTCCTCGATGGGGATGCGCCGCTCCTCCGGGTCGAGCCCGAGCTCCTTGGACAGCTCGAGGATCGAGCTGCGGGTGACGCCCTCGAGGATCGAGCCGGTGAGCTCGGGGGTGACGAGGCGGTTGTCGCGGGTGACGAAGAACAGGTTCATCCCGCCGAGCTCCTCGATGTAGGTCTGCGACCCGGAGTCGAGGAAGACGGCCTGGTCGCAGCCGTTCTCGATGCCCTCGAGCTGGCCGGCGAGCGAGGAGGCGTAGTTGCCGCCGCACTTGGCCGACCCGGTGCCACCGGCACCGGCGCGGGCGTAGTGCTGCGAGAGCCAGAGGGTCACGGGCTTGAGGCCACCGGCGAAGTACGGGCCGGCGGGCGACGCGATGACGCAGTAGGTGACCTCGCGGGCGGGACGCACCCCGAGGAAGGCCTCCGAGGCGAAGATGAACGGGCGCAGGTACAGGCTCGTCTCGCCGGTGCCGGCCTGCGGCACCCACGGCTCGTCGACGGCGAGCAGGGCCTCGAGGGAGGCGATGAAGTCCTCGGTCGGCAGCTCGGGGAGCGCGAGGCGGCGGGCGCTGCGCTGCATCCGCTGGGCGTTGGCCTCGGGGCGGAACGACCACACCGAGCCGTCGGCGTGCCGGTAGGCCTTCAGGCCCTCGAAGATCTCCTGCGCGTAGTGCAGGACGGCGGCGCTCGGCATCACCTGGATGGGGCCGTAGGCGCCGACGTGGCCGCTGTGCCACCCCTGCCCCTGCGTCCACGTGGCCGTGAGCATGTGGTCGGTGAAGTGGACCCCGAACCCGGGGTTCGCGTGGATCTCGGCACGGCGCTCGTCCGAGGCCGGGTCGGGCCGGCGCTGGAGGTCGAAGGTCAGCGGCATGGGACTCGTGGTCCTTTCCTCGGGAGCATCGGTGCTACCCGGTGAGGCTACCGGTGGCTGGACCACCGGTGGATGGCGAGGGGGCGCCGCCCGGCGGGGCCGGGGGCGCGGTGTCGCGCGGACGCGAGGAGGGAGGCGTCAGAGACGGGAGGCGATGGCGTCGCCGACGGCGGTCGTCGAGCGCGGCGTGGTCCCACGCTCGGCGAGGTCGGCGGCCACCGCCCGCTCTACTCGCTCGGCCTCCTCGGTGCGCCCGAGGTGGGCCAGCAGCATCGAGACCGAGAGGATCGTCGCCGTGGGGTCGGCCTTGGCCTGCCCGGCGATGTCCGGGGCGGAGCCGTGCACCGGCTCGAACATGCTCGGGTAGCGCCCCTCGGGGTTGATGTTGCCGCTGGCCGCGAGGCCGATGCCGCCGGCGATGGCCGCGGCGATGTCGGTGATGATGTCGCCGAAGAGGTTGTCGGTGACGATGACGTCGAAGCGGCCCGGGTCGGTGGCGAGGAAGATCGTCGCGGCGTCGACGTGCTGGTAGGCGGTCTCGACCTCGGGGAACTCGGCGCCGACCTCCTCGACCGTGCGCCGCCACAGGTGGCCGGCGTGGGTGAGGACGTTGTGCTTGTGCACGAGGGTGAGGTGCCGGCGGGGGCGGGCCTGGGCGCGGGCGAAGGCGTCGCGGACGACCCGCTCGACGCCGAAGCGCGTGTTGACGCTGACCTCGGTGGCGATCTCGTTCGGGGTGCCGCTGCGCAGCGAGCCGCCGTTGCCGACGTACGGGCCCTCCGTGCCCTCGCGGACGACGACGAAGTCGATGCCGTCGGGGGCCACCCGCTCAACGGCCAGCGGGCTCTCGACACCCGGGTAGAGCTTGGCCGGGCGGAGGTTGACGTAGTGCTCGAGGGCGAAGCGCAGCGGCAGCAGGACGCCGCGCTCGAGGACGCCGCTGGGGACGGTGGGGTCGCCGATGGCGCCGAGCAGGATCGCGTCGTGGGCCCGGACCTCGTCGAGGACGGAGTCGGGCAGGGTCTCCCCCGTGGCGTGCCAGCGGCGGGCGCCGAGGTCGTACTCGGTGGTGGTGACCTTCGGACCGCTCGGTCCGGTGACGGCCTCGAGGACCTTCAGGCCCTCGGCGACCACCTCCGGGCCGATGCCGTCGCCCCCGATGACGGCGATGTCCAGGGTCTGGGTGTCGCTGTCGGTCATGGTCTCCAGCCTAGGTAGCGGTTTCGCGATGCGGACGGCCGTCCCAGCCCGTGGAAGGGCGGGACGGCCGGTCGAGCGTGAGGGGCGAGCTCAGTCGTCGGAGTGGCCCTGGTCGCGCAGGTCCATCGACTCCTGGAGCGCCTGGCGTGCCAGGGTCGCCTCGTCGAGGGTGCTGTTCTCGTTCATGGTGGTACTCGCTTCCGCGGCGCTGCGGCCGCATGTCTGCTGGGTGGTGGATCGGGCGCTCGAGCCGAAGGGGTGTCGGCGAACGGTCAGCGACGTCGCGGGGTCTCCGCGGCGAGGGTGCTGACTACCGGTCCTCGCCGCGGCTGGGAATGAGGAGGGATACCTCGAGCCGCTGCATCCCAGAAACGGTACGTGGACGTCCTAGTACCGTCGAGCGGCTTCCACCATCCGGACGGGGCGACCGACGAGACCTGCGCCACATCCGCGGATCGGCGACGGAATCCGTCGTGGAGGCGGCCGGCGACCCCGAGGTCCTGCGGCGGAACCGGCCATCCGCCGAATCGACCCGACGGTGCTCTGGCGCCGTCCCGGTGGCGTTCGGCATGCTGGCGTCACCGGACTCGGGGGAGCCGGAGGGGCTGGGCGGGAAGGGGACGGACGTGCGCATCCGGTACGTGCTGCTCAACGCCTACGGGGGTGGGGGCACCATCCGCACGACCCTGTCGATGGCCGGGCTGCTCGCCTCGCGCGGGCACGACGTCGAGGTCGCGAGCGTCACCCAGCGACGGCCGCGGCCGCGCTTCCCGGTGCCGCCGGGGGTGCGCCTCGTGTCCCTCGCGAGCCCCGTCCACCCGGTGCGCGGGCTGACGCGGGCAGCGTTGTGGCGCACCCGCAGCCGGCTGGCCCACCCGAACGACCGGCTCGGCGCGGGCCTCACCCGTGCCCACGACCTCTGGCTGCGCCGCTACCTCGCCGCGCAGGACGACTGCGTCGTCGTGGGCACCCGGATGACGGTGAACCTCGCCCTCGCCGGCCTGCGCACCGAGCGGCAGGTGGCCGTCGCCCAGGAGCACAACCACATGCCCAAGGCCCCGGCGGTGCGGGCTTCGTACGTGGAGGCCTACCCGCGCCTCGACGCCGTGGTCGCGCTCACCGAGGGCGACGCCGCCAGCTACCGGTCGCTGCTCGGCGACACGTGCCCGGTGGACGTCGTGCCCAACGCGCTCCCCCACGGCGTCGGGCTGCGGCGTTCGCCGCTGACCTCGACGGTCGCGGTGTCGGCCGGAAGCCTGATCAGGCGCAAGGGCTTCGACCTGCTCGTCGACGCGTGGCGACCGGTCGCGGCCGCCCATCCGGACTGGCGGCTGCGGATCTACGGGGTCGGCGCCGAGGCCGACGCCCTCACCGCCCAGATCGCGGCCGCCCGGCTGGCCGACAGCGTGACGCTGGAGGGGTTCGAGCCCGACATCGCCCGCCGCTTCGACGAGGCGTCGCTGTTCGTGCTGCCGTCACGCCGCGAGGGGATGCCGATGGTGCTCCTCGAGGCGATGGCCGCGGGGCTGCCCGTCGTGGCGTTCGACTGCCCCACCGGCCCGGCCGAGGTGCTCGACGGCGGGACGAGCGGGGTCCTCGTGCCCAACGGGGAGACGGAGGCGCTGTCCGAGAGCCTCATCGAGGTCCTCGGTGACGCGTCGCAGCGACGCCGGTGGGCCGACGCCGCGGCCCTGCGGGTGCGTGCCTTCGACCCCGAGGCCACGGCCGACCGGTGGGAGGCCCTGTTCTCCGGGCTCGCCGACCGTCGCGGCCTCGCCGTGGGTCGCTGAGGCTCAGTCGAGGTCGACGACGCGGACGGTCTCCGCGCCGATCTCCTTCTGGATCGCCGTGATGACGTCGCCGGGGATGGCGCTGTCGAGCGTGAGGGTGACCAGCGCCTTGCCGTGCGCGTCGTCGCGGGAGACCTGCATCCCGGCGATGTTGACGTTGGCGTCACCGAGGAGGCGGCCGACGGCGCCGATGACGCCCGGGCGGTCCTCGTAGGCGAAGAAGGCGAGGTGCTTGGAGATCGGGATCTCCAGGTCGTAGCCCTGCACGCCGATGAGCTTCTGGACCATCTTCGGGCCGGTGAGCGTGCCCGAGATCGAGACCTTGTGGCCGTCGGCGAGGGTGCCGTGCAGCGTGGTGACGTTGCGGAAGTCCTCGGACACCGACTCGGTGATGAGGCGCGACTCGCAGCCGCGCTCCTTGGCGAGGAGCGGCGCGTTGACGTAGGTGACCGGGTCCTCGGTGACGTCGGTGAACAGGCCCTTGAGCGCGGCGAGCTCCCAGATCGACACGTCGAACGCGGTGATCTCGCCGCGGACCTCGACGTCGAGCTGCACCGGCACGGCGCCGGCGAACGCGGTGAAGACGCGGCCGAGCTTCTCGACGAGGTCGATGCCCGGGCGGACCTCCTCGGCGACGGCGCCACCGGAGACGTTGACCGCGTCGGGGACGAGGTCGCCACCGAGGGCCAGGCGCACCGACTTCGCCACGGCGACGCCGGCCTTCTCCTGGGCCTCCTCGGTGGAGGCGCCCAGGTGCGGCGTCACGACGACCGACTCGAACGCGAAGAGCGGGCTCTCGGTGCACGGCTCGGTGGCGAAGACGTCGATCCCGGCGCCGGCGACGCGGCCCTCGGCGATCGCGTCGGCCAGGGCCTCCTCGTCGAGGACGCCACCGCGCGCCGCGTTGATGATGCGCACGCTCGGCTTGACCTTGGTCAGCGCCTCCTTGCCGATGAGCCCGATCGTCTCGGGGTTCTTCGGCAGGTGGATGGTGATGAAGTCGGACTCGGCGAGGAGCTCGTCGAGGGTGACGAGGCGGGCCCCGAGCTGGCCGGCACGCTGCACCGACACGTAGGGGTCGTAGGCGAGGATCTCGACGCCGAAGCCCTTGAGCCGCTCGGCGACGAGCTGGCCGATGCGGCCGAAGCCGACGACCCCGACCTTCTTCTCGAGCAGCTCGACACCGCCGTACTTGCTGCGCTTCCACGCGCCGTTCTTCAGGGCCTCGTTGGCCGGCGCGATGTTGCGGGCGCAGGCGAGGAGGAGGCCGACGGCGAGCTCGGCGGCGGAGGTGATGTTCGAGGTGGGGGCGTTGACGACCATGACGCCGGCCTTGGTGGCCGCGCCGACGTCGACGTTGTCCAGGCCGACGCCCGCTCGGGCGATGACCTTGAGGTTCTTGGCCGCGGCGAGCGCCTCGGCGTCCATCTTGGTGGCGGAGCGGATGAGGACCGCGTCGACGTCGGCGAGGGCCGGGAGCAGCTGACCTCGGTCGGCGCCGTCGGTGCTGCGGACCTCGAAGTCCGGGCCGAGGGCGTCGATGGTCGCGGGCGAGAGCTCTTCGGCGATGAGGACGACGGGCTTGGTCACGAACGGTCCCTCTTTCGGGTGCGGCGCTGGGGGCACGACCGTCGGACGACGGGGTGCCGGGTGCCCGGGTGGGCGGCGTCCTCCGAGGTCGGTGGACGCGCTCCGGCACGCCGCTGGGCCGGGAGTTCCATGATACGGGCGTGCCAGCATGTGGACCCCCATGACCACGATGTGATCGTCGTCGCGGTGGGTGTCAGCGGCGGTCGCGGTGGGACGTGCTGGCCCGTGGACGTGGACGTGGCCGGGGCCGTGGTCGCCCTGGCCTCGCGCGGGTCGAGGTGTCCCGGCGGTGCGTGGTGCCGGCCGAACACCTCCAACCGTCGCGGGAGGGTGCGGGTTACGGGGCTGCGCTGTCGCGGGACGAGTCGTGTGCGGCCGCGGCCTCGACCCGCTCCCCCAGCCGGCGCACCCCGCGCCGGACGAGGTCGCCGTAACCGTCGGCGGGCAGGGCGTCGAGCGACTCCAGCGCGAGCGCGAGGTGACGCGCGGCCTCCTCCACCCGCTGTTGGCGCAGGTAGCCGTCGCCGAGGTTGAGGTGCAGGCTCGGCGCCATGGCCCGCGCCGAGGCGATGCCCACCGGCGCGAGGTCGTCGTCACCCACCCCCGCGAAGGCGGCGAGCGCCCTCTCGTCCCAGGCCACCTCGTCCTCGACGCGGTCCTGCACGTCGGCGAGGTAGTGGGCGATGACGGTGCGCCGGGCGCCGTCGTCGGCGCAGGTGCCGTCCCAGGCCTCCTCGAGCAGCGCCCTCCCCCGGACGCGCTCCCCTGCCAGCGCCACCCCGATCGCATCGGTGATCTCGGTCCACCCCGTCATGCGCCCGACCGTACGACGCCCCACCGACACCGCTCCTGGTCCCGCGCTACGGGGCAGGAGGTGTCGTGATCACCGCACGTACTGCCCCGTAGGACGCACCCGAGCCGGGTCGTCGTGCGCCGCGGCGCGACCCACGTCGCGACCTACCGCCTGGTCAGTGGGGTGATCGCCCCGTCTACTGGGCGGTAGGGCGCGACTGAGCGGGGTCGTCGAGCGGCGCGGCGGGCTCGGATGGCGCGGTCGGGGGCTCGGCCTCGACGCGGCGGCGCACCCGTCGGGAGACGAGCACGACGGCGAGCACGATCCCCAGCGCGACGAGCAGCCACCACCAGCCACCGCTGCCGACGAAGGCGTCGATGGCGGCGAACCCCACCGTCGTGTAGATCGTCGACCACAGCGCCGCCCCGACGACGACGGCCGGCAGGAACCGGCGCTGCGGCATCCGGAGCATCCCGGCCGAGGCGTTGATGGCGCTCTGCAGGCCGATGGTGAGGAAGCCGAGCGTCACCGCCGGCGGCCCGACCCGGCGCACGAAGCGCTCGGCCCGCGCGACGACCGGACGGTCGAGGTGGTGCGCCCAGCGCGAGCGCCCTCCCCCGGCCCGCACCCCGCGCCCGACCCAGTACGTGGCGGTCCCCCGCGCCAGCGCGCCCAGCCAGAGCACGACGAAGACCGCCCAGACGGGCCACCCCTCGACGAGCCGCTCCACGCCGCCAGCCTAGGTCGCGGCCCCCTTCCCTCCGCCACCCCGACCCCCCCGCCGCAGCGACGAGAGGAGGCAACACGCAGGCGGCGGAGCCGGGTCCCGTGCGTGTTGCCTCCTCTCGCCAGGAGGCACGGCGTGAGGCGCCGCTGCGAGGGTCAGCGCGCCGCGGAACCCTCGACGTAGTCGGTGTCGCGACCGGAGTCGACCCACGCCATCAGCTTGCGCAGCTCGCGGCCGGTGGCCTCGATGGGGTGCGCGGCACCCTTGGCGCGGAGCTCCGTGAACTCCGGTGCTCCGGCGTCCTGGTCGTCGATGAAGCGCTTGGCGAACGCGCCGTTCTGGATGTCGCCGAGCACCGCCTTCATGTTCTCCTTCACCGACGGGTCGATGACGCGCGGGCCGGAGACGTAGTCGCCGTACTCGGCCGTGTCGGAGACCGACCAGCGCTGCTTGGCGATGCCGCCCTCGATCATCAGGTCGACGATGAGCTTGAGCTCGTGGAGGCACTCGAAGTACGCGACCTCGGGCTGGTAGCCGGCCTCGACGAGGGTCTCGAAGCCGTACATGACGAGCTGCGAGGCGCCGCCGCACAGCACGGCCTGCTCGCCGAAGAGGTCGGTCTCGGTCTCCTCGGTGAACGTCGTGCCGATGCCGCCGGCGCGCAGGCCGCCGATCGCCTTGCCGTACGACTTGGCGACGTCCCAGGCCTCGCCCGACGCGTCCTGCTCGACGGCGAGGAGCATCGGGACGCCACGGCCGTCGACGTACTCGCGGCGCACGATGTGGCCGGGCCCCTTGGGGGCGACCATGAGGACGTCGGAGCCGGCCGGAGGCTGGATGTAGCCGAAGCGGATGTTGAAGCCGTGGCCGAAGAGCAGGCCCGCGCCCTCCTTGAGGTTGGGCGCGATGTGCTCGGCGTAGACGCCGCGCTGCACCTGGTCGGGCGTGAGGATGACGACGAGGTCGGCCTCCTTCACGGCGTCGGCGACGGTGAGGACGGTCAGGCCCTCGGCCTCGGCCTTGGCGCGGCTCTTGCTGCCCTCGGCGAGGCCGACGCGCACGTCGACACCGGAGTCGCGCAGGTTGAGGGCGTGGGCGTGGCCCTGGCTGCCGTAGCCGATGACGGCCACCTTGCGTCCCTGGATGACACTCAGGTCCGCGTCGTCGTCGTAGAACATCTCGGCCATCGTGAGGGCCTCTCCTTCGGTGTGGTGTGGTGCTTCTCGGTGACTGTAGGCGGATCCGCCCGGCATCGGGCCGGTCGTCCGCGAGGTGGGGTGCGGTGCGGCTCAGGCGGTCCGCAGCGAGCGGTCGGTGATGGAGCGCTGCCCGCGCCCGATCGCGACGACGCCCGACTGCACGAGCTCCTTGACGCCGTACGGGTCGAGGACCTCGAGCAGCGCCGCGAGCTTCTCGGCGGTGCCGGTGGCCTCGATGGTCAGCGAGTCGGTGGCGACGTCGACGATCTTGGCGCGGAACATCTGCACCATCTCCAGCACCTGGCTGCGGGTGGCGGCGTCGGCGCGGACCTTGATGAGCATGACCTGGCGGTGGACCGCCGAGTTCGCCTCGAGCTCGACGACCTTGAGGACCTCGACGAGCTTGTTCAGCTGCTTGGTCACCTGCTCGAGCGGGAGGTCCTCGACGTCGACGACGACCGTCATGCGCGAGATGTCGGGGTACTCGGTCTCCCCCACCGCGAGGGACTCGATGTTGAAGCCGCGGCGGGAGAACAGGGCGGCGATGCGGGCCAGGACGCCGGGCTTGTTCTCGACGAGGACCGACAGGGTGTGCTTGCTCATTGCAGTGCTCCTTCGTCGGGCCGTCAGTGGCCGTCGTGGTCGGCGTCGGTGGGCTGCTCGATGGCCTCTGACTCCTCGCGGTCCCACTGGGGCGCGGTGTCGCGGGCGACCTGGATGAGGTCGTTGCTCACGCCGGCGGGGACCATCGGCCACACCATGGCGTCGCGGTGGACGACGAAGTCGACGACGACCGGTCGGTCGTTCACGGCCATGGCCTGGCGAATCGTCTCGTCGACGTCCTCCGGTCGCTCGCACCGGAACCCGGCGCACCCGTAGGCGTCGGCGAGCTTGACGAAGTCGGGGACGCGGGAGCCGACCGAGGTGTGCAGGTCGGTGTTGGAGTAGCGCTCGTTGTAGAACAGCGTCTGCCACTGGCGGACCATGCCGAGCGAGCTGTTGTTGATGATCGCGACCTTGATCGGGATGTTGTTGATGACGCAGGTGGCGAGCTCCTGGTTGGTCATCTGGAAGCAGCCGTCGCCGTCGATCGCCCAGACGGTGCGGTCGGGCTCGGCGACCTGCGCGCCCATCGCGGCGGGGACCGCGTAGCCCATGGTCCCGAGGCCACCGGAGTTCAGCCACGCGTTGGGGCGCTCGTACTCGACGAACTGGGCCGCCCACATCTGGTGCTGGCCGACGCCCGCGACGTAGATCGCCTCCGGGCCGACGATCGCCGAGAGACGCTCGATCACGTACTGCGGTGCGAGAGTTCCACCTTCGGGCACGGTGTAGCCGACCGGGAACGACTCCTTCCACCCCGCGACGCGCTCGCGCCACTCGGTGTAGTCGCCGCCCTTGCCGGCGTCGATGTCGGCGTCGAGCGCCTCGATGAGGTCGGTGATGACCGCCTTGCAGTCGCCGACGATCGGGACGTCGGCACGCCGGTTCTTGCTGATCTCGGCCGGGTCGATGTCGGCGTGGATGACCTTCGCGTCGGGGGCGAACGTCTTCAGCTGGCCGGTGACCCGGTCGTCGAAGCGCGCACCCAGCGCGATGAGGAGGTCGGCCTTCTGCAGGCCGGTGACGGCCGACACCGAGCCGTGCATCCCGGGCATCCCGAGGTGCAGCGGGTGGCTGTCGGGGAGGGCACCACGCGCCATCAGGGTGGTGACGACGGGGATCTGCGACAGCTCGACGAGGCGGCGCAGCTCCTCGCTGGCCTTGGCCCGGATGACGCCGCCGCCGACGTAGAGGACGGGGCGCTCGGCCTCGGCGATGAGGCGCGCGGCCTCGCGGATCTGCTTGCTGTGCGGGCGGGTCACGGGCCGGTAGCCGGGCAGCTCGATCCGCGGCGGCCACGAGAACGTGGTGCGGGCCTGGAGCGCGTCCTTGCTGATGTCGACGAGGACCGGTCCGGGCCGGCCGGTGGAGGCGATGTGGAAGGCCTCGGCGATGACGCGCGGGATCTGGCTGGCGTCGGTGACGAGGTAGTTGTGCTTGGTGATCGGCATCGTGATGCCGCGGATGTCGGCCTCCTGGAAGGCGTCGGTCCCGATCGAGGCCGAGCTGACCTGGCCGGTGATCGCGACGATCGGCACGGAGTCCATGTGCGCGTCGGCGAGCGGGGTGACGAGGTTGGTCGCGCCGGGGCCGGAGGTCGCCATGCAGACGCCGACCTTGCCGGTGGCGGCGGCGTAGCCCTCGGCGGCGTGGCCCGCGCCCTGCTCGTGGCGGACGAGGATGTGCCGCACCTTGACCGAGTCGAGCAGCGGGTCGTACGCCGGGAGGATCGCGCCGCCCGGGATGCCGAAGACGGTGTCGACGTCCATCGCCTCGAGGGAGAGGACGAGGCTCTGCGCGCCGGTCACCTCGATCGGGGTACGGGCGCGGGCCTGCTGCGCGACCTGCGCGGGGCTCGGGGCGGGGTGACCGCTCGGCGCGCTGGGGGGCGCGGCGCTGGTCGGGGCCACCGGGATCGCCGGCTTCGTGTCAGTCATCGGGGGTCACCGTTTCTCGTCGTCGCCGCTCGGTGCGGCCGTCGTCCGTGCACAAAAAAACCCTCCAGTCCCGTGACGGGACGACGGAGGGAGCGCGTCTGGAGAGAGGTCAGACGCGCTGTCGAAGTACGAGGACTCGGGCCACGGGACCACTCTCCCTCCGCCCCCATGACGTGTCAACCGGCGAGACGGGCGGTCCCACGATCCGGGACCGCTGGCCGACCCAGTCCCCGACCACGCTTCCGACCGAGTCCCCGACCACCTCGGCGTCCACGTGCACGTCAGTCGCACCTCCGGGAGACTGCCGGTCGTGAGCGACCCCAGCCCCAACGCGGAACGTCTGCGGATGAATCCACCAGCGACCACCGACCAGCTCGCACGAGCCGAGATCGCCCTGGGAACCCTGCTCCCTGATGAGCTGGTTCGGCTCTATCGGGCCGCCAACGGCCAGTACAGCGTCCACGGGCACTGGTGGGTCGTCTGGCCGTTGAGCAACCTGATGGAGGCTGACGCGTGGCTCCGTCCCGTCGACGGCTACCTCGTCGAGTGGATTCCCTTCGGTGACGACGGGACGGGGGACCCGTACTGCTTCCATCGCACGAGCCAGTGGATCACTCGACTGAGCATGACGGACCTTGCGCACGAGCGAGTGGCCGCCGGGCTTCCAGACTTCTGGACGATGGTGCTCTCACGCGTCTAGCGCTCACCCGACCCATGGGCACTGGCCGAAGGGGTGGGACCACCGACAGGACATGGTCGGCACCTGGGGGGCGGGCGACGCTCGGCTCACGACCGAACGGACACGCTCTGCCTGTCGCCGTGCTCAACCGACCCGGTGGAGGGCGCGAAGGGTGGCTCGTGGCCCCGTCGAGCGCTCCCGAGGAGCCCTTGGCCACCCCTGGCGATCGCGGGCCGCCCTCAGGTGGGGTCAGGCGAGAGGTTCGGCGGTGTCAGATCTGGGACTGGCCGAGCTGGCCGAGCAGCTCGGGTCCACGGCGGTCGAGCCGCCGGCCGCCCACCACCACGCCGAAGGCCAGCAGGCCCACCGCGTAGACGCAGCTCACCGCGAGGGTGACCCACTGCCCCACCGCCGACCCCCGGGTGAGGAAGGCGGCGACGACGACCGGCAGCACGAGGATCGCCGGCCCGACGAAGGACAGGATGGCCGTGAGGCAGCCCTGGGCCGCCCCACCCGACGAGGCGGCGAACGGGTTGCCGCCGGTGCGCGGCGCGGTCCCGGGGAAGAAGGCGCCCACGAGCACCGCCAGCCCCAGGCTCGCGAGGAACGCGGTGATGCAGATGGAGAGCCACGGCACCGGCAGCGTCACCGCGCCGATGAGCACCCCGACGCCCCACGTGAGGAGCAGCGCCGGCCCGTAGACGACGATCGAGGCCAGCGCCCGGCCCAGCCGGTCCTCCCAGCCCTTGACCCCCACGGCCAGGTGCAGCCACCACGCGGGCCCGTCGAAGGCCAGGTCGTTCATCAGGCTGAGGCCGGCGAGCACCCCGAGCATGACGACGCCGGTGCCGGCGAGCAGGTTGCTGCCGGTGACCATCGCCTGGAGCACGAAGAACACGGGGAGCACGGCGGTCCGCAGGGCGATCGAGACCAGGCGGCTGTCGCGGTACCAGGCCCGCGTCCGGCGGGCCGCGATCGTGGCGGTCGGCGACGTCCCGAGCAGCGCCGGGAGGAAGCGACCGCGGCCGATCCGCTGCCCGCCCGAGCTCGACAGCGGCGAGGTCAGCGCCCGCGAGAGCTGGTACACCCACACCCGGTAGAGGAGGACGACGAAGGCCACGGCGAGGGCGAGGTGCACGACGGCGTTGCCCCACCGGCCCTCGGCGACGTCGAACGGCAGGCCCCAGGCCCAGCCGACCGGCGTCCACGACGCCACCCACGCCGAACCCCGGGCGTCGAACGCGAGGATGTCGAGGAAGAGGCTGTCGGTGGCGAGCGCCAGGTTCAGGCCCATCGGCAGCGTCGTGACGAGCGCGACGACGACGGCGCCGGTGACGCGACCGGTGCGGGACGTCATCACCCGGGCCAGGGTGCTCGTGACCGCCCGCGAGATGAGCACGGCCGTCGCGACCCCGAGCACCGCCGCCGCCAAGGCGGCCAGCGCCGTGACCGCGTGACCCGACCACGACCCGACCTGCGCGAGGGAGAGACCGACGAGGAGGACCGCCGGGACACCGGTGAGACCCGCCGCGAACAGGCCGGGGGCGAGCTCGCCGGCGCGCAGCGGCAGCACCGAGAACCGCGCGGGGTCGAGGGTCGCGTCGGCGCCGGCCGCGACGAGCGAGAGCACCCCCCACGACAGGGTCACGGCCGTGAAGAGGGGCACGGTGAGGGCGACGATCCGCAGTGGCTGGCGCGAGAGCAGGACCAGCGCCGGGCCCAGCAGGACCAGCAGGCCGAGGGCGCCCAGCACCCCGAGGATCGAGGAGACGAGGTGGATCGTGCTGCGGCGCATCGAGGTCCGCCACATCGACAGGCGCAGGCGCACCACGGTGGAGAGGACCCCGCGCGTGCCGGTGGGGCCCGTCCGCACGACCGGCTCCGTCAGCGCCTCCGTCGCCACGACGTCAGCCGAGCCAGTCCAGGCCGTCGCCGCCGGCGTCCTGCGCCCCGACGAGCTGGAGGAAGCGCTCGTGCAGCGACCCGCCGTTGCGCAGCCCGGCCACGGTGTCCTCGGCGAGGACGCGTCCTCCGGCGATGACGGCGACGCGGTCGCACAGCCCCTCGACGAGCTCCATGACGTGGCTCGACATCACGACGGTGCCCCCGTTGGCGACGTAGCGCCGCAGGATGGTGCGGATCGTCTGCCCGGACACGGGGTCGACCGCCTCGAAGGGCTCGTCGAGGACGAGCAGCCGTGGGGCGTGGATGAGGGCGGCGGCGAGGCTGATCTTCTTCACCATGCCGGCCGAGTAGTCGGCGACGACGGTGTTGGCGTCGAAGCCGAGGTCGAGGACGGTGAGCAGCTCGTCGGCGCGCTCGGCGACGACCTCGAGCGGCATCCGGCGCAGCGCGCCGACGTACTGGAGCAGCTCGCGCCCCGAGAGCTGCTCGAACAGGCGCATGCCGTCGGGGGCCACGCCCATCGCGGCCTTGGCCGCCGCCGGGTCGGCCCACACGTCGATGCCGAGCACCCGGGCGACGCCGTCGTCGGGACGCAGCAGGCCGGTCGCCATCGACAGGGTCGTGGTCTTGCCGGCGCCGTTGGGGCCGACCAGCCCGTAGAGCGACCCGCGCGGCACGACGAGCGAGAGCCCGTGGACGACGCGACGTCCGCGGAACTCCTTGACGAGCCCCTGGAGCTCGAGAGCCGGTCCCCCCGGCACCGGATCAGTCACACACGGCGCCGGTGCTCGCGCTCTGGACGAGCTTGCGGTACTTGGCCAGCACCCCGCGGGTGTACTTCGGCTCGGGGTGGGTGACGCCCTCGGCCCGGCGGCGGTTCATCTCGGCGTCGTCGACGAGGAGGTCGAGGGTGCCGTTGGCGACGTCGAGCCGGATGCGGTCGCCGTCGTGGACGAACGCGATGGGGCCCTCGTCGACGGCCTCGGGGGCGACGTGGCCGACGCACAGGCCGGTGGTGCCTCCGGAGAAGCGGCCGTCGGTGAGGAGCAGGACGTCCTTGCCCAGGCCCGCACCCTTGATGGCGCCGGTGACGGCGAGCATCTCGCGCATCCCCGGTCCGCCCTTGGGGCCCTCGTACCGGATGACGACGACGTCGCCGGCCGTGAGGGTGCCGTCCTCGACCGAGTCCATCGCGGCCCGCTCGCCGTCGAACACGCGGGCGGTGCCCTCGAACACGTCGGAGTCGAACCCGGCCGACTTCACGACCGCGCCCTCGGGCGCGAGCGACCCGGTGAGGATGGTGATGCCGCCGGTGCGGTGGATCGGCTCGGACATCGCGCGCACGACCTTGCCGTCGACGTCCGGGGGCGCGATGTGGGCGAGGTTCTCGGCCATCGTCTTGCCGGTGACGGTGAGCGTGTCCCCGTGCAGGAGACCGGCATCGAGCAGCGCGCGCATGACGACGGGGACGCCGCCGACGCGGTCGACGTCGGTCATGACGTACTGCCCGAACGGCTTGACGTCGGCGAGGTGCGGCACCTTCGCGCCGACGCGGCGGAAGTCCTCGAGGGTGAGGTCGACGTCGGCCTCGTGCGCGATCGCCAGCAGGTGCAGCACGGCGTTGGTGGAGCCGCCGAAGGCCATGACGACGGCGATGGCGTTCTCGAACGCCTCCTTCGTCATGATGTCGCGGGCCGTGATGCCGCGGCGCAGCAGCTCGACGACGGCCTCGCCCGACTTGCGGGCGAACCCGTCGCGGCGGCGGTCGGTGGCGGGCGGGGCGGCCGAGCCGGGCAGCGACATCCCCATCGCCTCGGCGACCGACGCCATCGTGTTGGCGGTGTACATGCCGCCGCAGGCGCCTTCGCCGGGACAGATGGCGCGCTCGATGGCGTCGACGTCCTCGCGGCTCATCAGCCCGCGGGCGCAGGCGCCCACTGCCTCGAACGCGTCGATGATCGTCACGGTGCGCTCGGAGCCGTCGGACATCTTCGCGATGCCCGGCAGGATCGAGCCGGCGTAGAGGAAGACCGACGACAGGTCGAGGCGGGCCGCCGCCATCAACATGCCGGGCAGGGACTTGTCGCACCCGGCGAGGAGGACCGAGCCGTCGAGCCGCTCGGCCTGCATCACCGTCTCGACCGAGTCGGCGATGATCTCGCGGCTGACGAGGGAGAAGTGCATGCCCTCGTGGCCCATCGAGATGCCGTCGCTGACCGAGATGGTCCCGAACTCGAGCGGGTAGCCGCCGCCGGCGTGGACGCCGTCCTTGACGGCCTTGGCCAGCCGGTCGAGGGAGAGGTTGCACGGGGTGATCTCGTTCCACGAGCTCGCGACGCCGATCTGCGGCTTGGCGAAGTCGTCGTCCCCGAGCCCTACCGCACGCAACATCCCTCGCGCGGCGGCCTTCTCGAGGCCGTCCGTCACGTCGCGGCTGCGCGGCTTGATGTCGGGGGTCGTCGTCATGCGCCCATCCTAGGTTTCGGCCCGCGCCCCCGTCCGGCCGTTCCGGCGGCCGGTCGCCGACGTCCTGAACCGGGTCTGGCCCTACGATCCTGCGGGTGGGGACCCTGGGGGCGATGGTCGTGTCGGCGCTCGCCGTGCTGCGTGACGCGGCACGGCTGCTCGCCGGGCAGTGGCCGACGCTCGCGTCGATCTCGCTGCTCGGCATCATCGGCCACAACGGGTTCCTCTGGTTCGCGGTCTGGCTGAGCGGGCACCAGGGCCTGGCCACCGCGATCCTCCTGCCGCTGGTCCCCATCAGCTCGCTGGTGGCCCTCGTCCTCATGCTCCGCCACGCCGGCCGGCACGAGCCGACCCTCGCCGGCCTCGTCGAGGACGCGCCGGGGTCGCGCCTCCAGGCCCGCCTCGTGCTGCTGGCGAGCACGCTGATCCCCTTCCTCACCCTGTACGTGGCGCAGGACCGCCTCGAGCAGGACCGCCGCGCCTTCGTCAACACCGCGGTGGCCACCGAGTTCATCACCGCCGACTTCTGGAACCCCGACCGCGACACCGGTCGCGGTGCCCTCGTCGTGGGCGCCACGCTCTTCGGCCTCGTGGCCGTGGCGTTCGTGCTGCGGACGGCCCTCGACCGCTTCTCCCTGCCGGCCCGCCACCTCTCGTGGGGGATGCTCGCGGCGTACGTCGAGGTGCTGTGGCTCTTCCTCCTCGCCAGCCAGGTCTCGGCGTACAAGGACGGGATCCGCACCTGGCTCGAGCACCGGCGGCTCAGCGCCTGGGCGCTCGAGCAGTGGCAGTCGGTGACCGCGCAGCTGGGCCCGCTGACCGCGCCGGTGCGCGACCTCGGGCGCCAGGCGGTGGAGGTCGTCGCGAACGCCGACCAGACCGTGGTGCTGCCGATCGCCTGGCTCACGGTGGGCGCGGTCGTCTTCGGCCGCGACCTCGTGCCGCCGAAGGGCCGCGACCGGTCGCCGCGCTGGCGCCAGCGGGTGCCGCGGTGGGCCGACCGCGGTGCCGTGGAGGCGACCCGCAGCGTGGCCGACCGCTTCGGCGCCCTGGCCCGCGGGGTGCGGCTCCTCGCCGTCGCCGGCCTGCTGCCGATGCTCCTGTTCTGCGTCGCCTTCCTCGTGGCCGGGCAGGCCGGCACGCTCGTCGACGAGGGGGTGCGCGCCCTCCTCGGCCCCCGCGACGGCGAGGCCGTCATCTCCTGGTCCCCGGTGCTCGGCATCCTCGGCCAGGTCACCCGCGACGTCGTCGTCGTGTGCCTGCTCGCCGCGGCGCTGGGGCGCGTCGTCGCCGGCCTGCGGGCGACCGAGGACCTCGTCCCGGAGGACGTGGCACCGGCCGACGTGCGCGAACCGGGAACCCCGGGCAGCCTCACGGTGTAGTGCTGGGTGGCGACATCCACCCCGACCCACGAGAGGGGTTCGTCGATCGACCGGCTCGTCGAGGCAGACGCCCTCGCCCGCGTGCGTGCGGGTGAGGCGTCGGCGTACGCCCTGCTGGTCCGCGAGCACGGGCCGATGGCTCGTCGCCTCGCGGTGCTCTCGGGCGCCGGGCCCGACGCCGACGACGTCGTCCAGGAGGCGTTCGTCAAGGCCTACCGGGCGCTGCCGCGCTTCCGCACCGGCGAGCCGTTCCGGCCGTGGCTGCTGCGGATCGTCGTCAACGAGACCCGGAACCTGCGCCGGGGATCGTCCCGCCGCGCGGGCCGGGAGGAGCGCGACGCCATCGACGGGGCCCGCGTCGTCGAACCGCCCGGCGACCCGGCCGAGGCGGCCGTGGCGGCGGAGCGCCGCTCCCGTCTGCTCGCGGCCGTCCGCCGCCTGCCCGAGCCCTCGCGCGAGGTGGTGGTCTGCCGCTACCTCATGGAGCTGACCGAGGCCGAGACCGCCACGGCCCTCGACCTGCCCGCGGGGACCGTCAAGTCGCGCCTGTCCCGGGCCCTGGGGCACCTGCGGGAGGAGCTCGCCGATGACTGAACCGTCCGACGTCCTCGAGCGCGAGCTCCTCGCGCTGGGCCGCGCCCTCGAGGTCGACGCGCCCCCCGCCGACCTCGCGGACGTCGTCCTCGCCCGGGTCACCGCACCGGTCCCCCTGCGGCCACGGCCGCGGCGGCGCCTGCTCGCTGCCGCCGTGGCGGCGCTCGTCGCCCTGGCCCTCGTCCCCCCGGTGCGGGCCGCGGTGGTCGAGCTCCTGCGGATCGGCGGCGTCGAGCTCGGCCGCACCACCACGCCGTCGCCCGTTCCGTCGACCTCACGGCCCGCCGGTCAGGGCCTGGGCTCGCTCGAGGACGCCCGCCGCCGGGTCGACTTCCGCGTCGCGACGGCCACGGCGCTCGGTACGCCCGACCGGGTCGCCCTCCTCGAGGACGGCCGCGTCGTCACCCAGACCTGGGGGGACGGCCCGACCGCGCGGTACCTCGACGCGTTCGACGGCACGCTCGACTGGGGCTACCTCAAGGGCGTGTGGTCCTCGCTGCAGCCCGTCACCGTCGGAGGCCGCGACGCCGTCTGGCTCGATGCCCCGCACCTCACCCAGTGGGTCGACCGCAGCGGCGAGACCCGTTCCGCCGCAGCGCGGTTGGCCGGGCCCACCCTCGTGTGGACGACCTCCGGCGGAGGCGGACCGGACGTCACCTACCGCCTCGAGGGAGTGGCCGACCTCGCCGAGGCGCTGGAGATCGCCCGCTCGGTGCGCTGACGGCCGGTGCGGAGCGGAACCCCGGGAGCCGCGGCGGTGTACCCGTGTCGTCGCGACCCGTGGGAGGTCGCCCGGACCGGAGGTAGCCCCGTGAGACCCGACCGACACCGCGCCGTCCTCGCCGTCCTCGTGACGCTGGCCCTCCTGGGCTGGGCCGCGCCGACGGCCTCCGCCGGGGGCCCGACCTCCGTCCTCCTCGTCAACGTCACCGACGGCCGCACGGCCTCGGCCCACGTCAGCCAGCCGAGGTACGACCAGGTCTGGCGGGCGTTCGACCAGGGCCTCGGCCCGGTGGTGACCGAGGGCACGCCCAGCGCGGAGGCGAACGCGGAGGTGCGCGCCACCTGGCTGATCCACGACGTCACCCCGTGGCGACTCGACTCCGTGTACCGCGTGGGCTCCGACCTCTGGGTGCTGACCCAGACCGACGAGTCGGGGACCGGGACCCTGTGGGACGCCCCTGAGCGCTGGCACCACCTGACCGGGACGGACGCGACCGCGCTCGACGACCTGCTCGGTGGCCTCGGGATCGTCGGTGCGGCGACCTCCGCCGGCTCGGCCGGTCCGGTGGCGACCTCGCCACGGGTGGTCAGCCCGGTTCCCGCGTCGGACGAGGGCCTCCTCGCCGACTGGCGGCTGGCGCTCGTCGCCGCGCTCGTCGGGGTGGGACTTGGCCTCCTCGCCGGACGGATCGGCGCTGCTCGGGCCCGCCGCGACCTCGACGGGCGGCTCGACCCGCTCCCCCAGTGACCGGGCGTGGCCGAAGCGGTCAGTCCCCGGCCGGCAGCGGCCAGTCGGCGTAGAGGTGGAGGTCCGGGCTGACCCGGACCTCCATCGGCACGGCGCCCTCGGGGACGAGGAAGACGGCGTCCCTGTCGTACTCGGCCGGCCTGGTGGACTCCTTGTCGGCGTCCATGTCGAAGCCACTCGGGTTCTGCACGTCACGGGGCTGGCACGAGGCGAGGTCGAGGGTGCCGCCCTCCAGCGCCCTCGTGCCCGCGGCGTACTCGCGTCCACGGGTGTCGCGCAGCAGGACCTGGCAGACCGAGAGCACGGACGTCGGGTCTGCCGCCACGTGGACGCGGACCCGCCAGGCGTCGAAGCCAGGCGGCACCGGGACCTGCTCGTCACCGGACAGCAGCACGGTGGTCGACGGCACGGTCTCGACGTGACGGACCGAGAAGCGCAGCGGGACACGGCCGCTCTGCAGCTCGACGGTCGTCTCGAAGTGCGCCGTCCCCCGGTCGTCGAGGGAGACCTGCTCGAGCATCGCGTAGGGAAACCAGAGGTCGACGACCCGCTGGCCGCTCGCGACGACCGCGAGCACGAGGAGCACCGGCAGGGCGACCAGGGCGCGGCGCTGGGAGCGGAGGAAGGTGGTCACGAGGCGTCCGCCCGCGCGCCGGTCGTCGGCTCGATCTCCGGTGGCGCGGACCCGTCGACGCGGTCGGTCCGTGCCGCCCATCGACGGACCTCGTCGGCACCGATGCCGAGGTCGATGTCGGCCATGTCGTCGCCCCGGACCTCCCGGCCCGAGCGCGCCACCCTCAGGTGCGACCCCGCGGCGGCCGCAATGGCCACCTCGAACGACACGACGCACTCGGACTCGACGCCCGGAACCGGTGCGGCACAGAGCAGCTCGTTGCGTCCTCCGAGCGTGAGCTCCCGGCCCCGACCGTCCACCAGGGTGGCGTGGCGCAGGGGCTCGGCGTCGAGGGTGGGGGTGACCGACAGGCGGGTCACGACCCACAGGCCGGGCGACTGCATCGGCGCGTCGGCACCGCGGTCGAGGACGGGGGCTCCGTCGACCGAGCGGGGCGTGAGCTCGGCGTACCGGAGCGTGACGGTCTCGCCCACGGACACCGGGCGCAGGAACGGGCGGCCGAACACCACGCGCTCGTCGGCCGTGAGGGAGTCGACCACGCGGCCTGCGGCGAGGGCGGCCACGACGAGGACGAGCGTGAGGAGACCGCGGCCCAGCGGCGGTCGGGTGCGCGAGCCCGCTCCGGGGGCCTCGGCGGTGTCGGCGGTCACGACGACGGCTCCGGTGCCGGCGCGAACTCGGTGACCGGCACGGTGACGCGCACGGCGGGCGTGGTGTCGAACCAGGCGAAGTCCTCGTCGACGTTGCTCTGGCGCCACTGGTGGCGGTTGAGCACCACGGTCACCTCGTCGGGCACCGAGGCCGACGAGACCTGCTGGAAGAGGACCACCACGGGGTAGGTCAGCCCGGGGGCGATGTCGCCCATCCCCTCGGCGTCGTCGCCCGACAGCAGCTGCGTGGGGACGACCTCCGCGGGGCGCGCGGGCACCTCGTCGCCGTCACGGTGGTACGGCCCGACGAGGCCGTCGGCCCCCTCCAGCCGGACGAGGTCGCGCAGCGTCTGCCACGGCACGGAGGACTCCACGTCGTCGCGCACCGACACCTTCAGGCTGACGAGCAGGTAGCGACCGACGGGCTTCGGCACCGACGCGACACCCAGGTCGGTGCCGGCGCGCACCCGCTCGACCGTGACGCGGAACGGCTCGACGGCCAGCGACCTCCCGGTGGGGGCGGTCGCCGGCGGCTCGTCACGGCTGTCGTCGAGCCCGCCGAAGGCGCCGCTGCCGAGGAGGACGACGAGCACCAGGCCCACGCCGTACTCGCGGTAGCTGCGCCCCGCGGCCCACGTGCGCGCTCCGGACAGCACGCGGCTGCCCCGTCCCCCGGACCCCATGGGCGCCAGTATGCCCGGTCGCTCACACGGCCGCGGTGACCTCCTCGCGCGTCGCCTCGGGGGCCGGTGCGGGGAAGCGGCGGGGCCACCAGAACCGGTCGCCGAGGATGAGCCCGATGGCCGGCACGAGGACGGTGCGCACGAGCAGGGTGTCGAGCAGGACGCCGACGCAGATGACGACGCCGAGCTGCGCGAGCACGACGAGCGGCAGCACCCCGAGCACGGCGAACACGGCCGCGAGGAGGATGCCCGCGCTCGTGATGACACCGCCGGTGGCGGCGAGAGAGCGCAGCATCCCGGCCCGCGTGCCGTGCGTGCGCGCCTCCTCGGACGCCCGGGTCACGAGGAAGATGTTGTAGTCGACGCCGAGCGCCACGAGGAACACGAACGCGAGGAGGGGCACCCCGTCATCGAGGCGCTCGAACCCGAGCACCTGGGTGAACAGCACCCAGCTGATGCCGAGGGCCGCCAGGTACGTGCCCACCACCGTGGCGACGAGGACGACGGGCGCGACGACCGAGCGGAGCAGCCCGGCCAGCGCCACGAGGACGAGCCCGAGGATGAGCGGGAGGATGACGAGCCGGTCGCGGTTCGAGGCCTCCGAGGCGTCGAGCGCCTCCGCCTCGGTCCCGCCGACGTGCGTGTCCGGGGTGTCGGCGACCGCGGCCCGCACGGCGCGCACGGCGTCCTCCGCGTCGGTGGATCCGGGTGCGGCGTCGAGGACGACGGCGAGCTCGGACACGCCGCCACCGCTGACGGTCGGGCGCACCGATCCGACGCCCTCGACTGAGCCGAGGGTGGCCGCCAGTGCGGTCGGGTCGGCCGTGGTGACGACGAGCGTGGGGTCTGCGCTGCCGGCCGGGAAGGACTGGGCCAGGCGCTCCCCCGCCGCGATGGCCTCGGGCTTCTGGAGGAACTGGTCGGCCCCGTCGAGGCCGGCCCTGATCTGCGTGGTTCCGGCGGCGGCGACGGCCAGACCGAGGACGGTGACGACGACGAAGACCGCCGGGCGACGGGCGACGGTGTCGCCGACGCGGCGCCACAGCGAGCGGGAGTCGGCGAGGCTCGCCTGCCCGACGTGCGGGACCTTGGGCCAGAAGATCCACCGGCCGAAGACGACGAGCGTGGCGGGCAGGACGAGGAGGGCGAAGGCGGCGGCGACGACCACGCCCACGGCGCAGGCGAGCCCCAGCCCGCGGGTGGCGGGGAACAGCGAGAGCAGGAGGGTGAGCAGGCCGAGGACCACGGTCGAGGCGCTGGAGACCACGGCCTCGGTGGTGCGCCGCACGGCGTGGGCCATCGCGGCCCGGCGGTCGGGGGTGGTGCGCAGCTCGTCGCGGTAGCGGGAGATGAGCAGCAGGGCGTAGTCGGTGCCTGCACCGAAGACGAGGACCGAGAGGATGCCGACCGTCGACTCGTCCCAGACGACGTCGACCGCCGCCAGCGTGTGGGTGGCCAGCACCGCGGCCAGCTGGTCGGCGACACCGACGACCGTCAGGGGGACGAGCCAGAGCAGCGGGCTGCGGTAGGTGATGACGAGGAGCAGCGCCACCACCGAGGCGGTCGCGGCGAGGAGCCGGACGTTGGCGCCGTCGAACACGGCGGCGAGGTCGGCCTGCACGGCGGCCGGGCCGGTGACCTGCGCGGTGAGTCCGTCGGGGAGGTCGGCCTTGACGACCTCCCGGATGTCCGCGACGAGCGCGGCGGTCTCGGTGGCGTCGTTCGCCGAGACGGGGACGACGACCGTGGCGGCGGTGCCGTCGTCGCTGACCGTGGGCGGCGCTCCCACCGCGCCCGGGACGGCCTTGGCGCGCTCGGCCACCGTCGCGAGGTCGGCCGCCGACAGGCGCTCACCCTCCCGGCTGAACAGGACGACCGCCGCGGACCCCTCCTCCTCGGGCAGCTGGGCGCGCAGCTCGGCCGCGGCGCGGCTGTCGGAGCCGAGCGGCAGCTGCGCCGTCGAGGTGTCCGGCTGCGCGGCCTGGCCGATGACGCCGATGACGGCGCCCGCGCCGAGCAGGGCGGCGAGCGCGAGGATCCCCGCCACCCACCGCCGCGTGATGAGGTCAGCGACCCTGCCCATCGATGGTCTCCCTTGCTACAGTGGTCATTCAGAAGATGATTCATCAAGTTACTAAGTAGGTGAGCGATATTACGGATGACGCGGCCCCGGGCGCAACCCGGGCTTCGACAGCCCCCTCGGCGACCGGCCGGGCTGACGGCCCCGCGGGCGTGGAGTCCGTCGTGCCCGGGTACCGCCGCTCTCCGTCGCTCGAGGCGCTCCAGGAGCTCGTCGACGTCGCGGGGCAGGTCCCCCACGAGGTGGCCCGGAAGGCCGGGCTGTCGGTCAGCGAGCTGCACTCCCTGCGCCACCTGATGAACGCGCCGATGGGACCGGTCGAGCTGGCCCGCGAGCTCGGGGTCACGTCCGCGGCGTCCTCGGGGGTAGTGGACCGTCTCGTCGGCCGCGGGCACGCCGAGCGCCGACCGCACCCGGACGACGGTCGCCGCACCGAGGTCGTCATCACCGACTCGGGTCGCCTGGAGATCCTCACCCGGCTGGCGCCGATGTTCGTCGGCCTCGCCGAGATCGACTCGGCCCTCACCGACGACGAGCGCGAGCTCGTCGAGCGGTACCTGCGCGGCGCCACGGCCGCCATGCGGGCCCTGATGTGAGCGGGCTCGCCGCGTCGGGCTCGCGCGCCCTCGACACCCTCCTCGACCGCACGGTCGCCCCGGGCTTCACGTCCCTCGGTCACGCCGTGCGTCGGCGACTGCCGACCTGGCCGGACGACCCGCGCCCCGGCGCGCTCGCGGGCCGGCACGTCGCCGTCACCGGGGCGTCCTCCGGGCTGGGCCGGCGCACCGCCCTCGACCTCGCCGCGCTCGGGGCGTCGGTCCACCTCGTCGTGCGGGACACCTCGCGCGGCGACCGCGTGGCCGCCGAGGTGGATGCGGCGACGAGCCCCGGCACGGCCCGGGTCTGGCGCTGCGACGTCTCCGACCTCGACTCCGTGCGGTCCTTCGCCGCGGCCTTCCTCGACACCGGGCTACCGCTGCGCGCCCTGGTCCACAACGCCGGGGCCCTCCCGGAGCAGCGCACCGAGTCGGCCCAGGGCCACGAGCTGACCCTGGCGCTGCACGTCCTCGGACCGGTCCTCATGTCCGAGGTGCTGCTCCCCGCCCTGGCCGCCGACGCCGGCCGGGTCGTCCTCGTCACCTCCGGGGGGATGTACACCCAGGCCCTGCCCGCCGACCCCGAGTACCGGCACGGCGAGTACTCCGGCGCCGTGGCCTACGCGCGCAGCAAGCGCGGGCAGGTCGAGCTGCTCCCGGTCCTCGCCGCTCGGTGGGCGTCGCACGGCGTCTCGGTTCACGCCACCCACCCGGGCTGGGCCGCCACGCCGGGCCTCGACGCCTCCCTCCCCCGGTTCGCCGCCGCGCTGCGCCCCGTCCTGCGCAGCGACACGGCGGGGGCCGACACGACGACCTGGGTGGTCGCGTCCGAGCCGGCGCCGCCGTCAGGCCTCCTCTGGCACGACCGGGCCCGGCGCCCCACGAGCGTGCTGCGCCGCACCCGACCGACCGGCGCCGAGCGGTCCCGCTACTGGGACACCGTGCGCGAGGCGACCGGCCTGTCGGCCTGAGGCCGCCGCTCCGCCCACCAGAGCCGGCCGGACAGGGGCTCCACGACGAGCACCGCGGCCAGGGCCAGCAGGCACCCGACGACGACCACGGGATCGTGCGCGCGCGCCACCCCCACGCCGACGCCGACCGCGGCCACCAGCGGGCGGACCAGGGTGAAGGGCCCGAGGACCATGGCCGAGGCGAGGTAGCCCGAGCGCCAGTCGAGGACGACGTACACCGCGAGGGCGAGGAGCGTCAGCGCCGCGTACGGCAGGAACACCACGAGCATCCCCGTCCCGGCGCGGACGTAGGCGTGGGCCGGCCACGCACCCGGACCGAGGGCCTGGACGCCCGCGACGACGCCCACCGGGGCGAGGAGGACGGCCATCAGCCCGAGGCCACGGCGGGCCGCGAGCCGGTCGCGCACGCGGTGGTCGACGAGGCCGGTGCGCCCGAGCGAGGACCGGAACCCGGCGAGGGCGCCGTCGAGCAGCCCGAGCCCTGCCAGGGCCACGGCGACGAGGACCACGCTCACCGCCGCACCCCCACGAGCGGGCGCAGGACGTCGAGGGCGCGCGGGTGCCAGCGCGGCCCCTCGACGACGTCGTGGTCGTAGGCGGGGGCCCCGGCCGAGGCCGCGGCGAGGAGGGTCTCGGCGGGGTGGGCCCGGCGGGCCGACAGCACGCCGTCGTGGCGGGAGACCGGTTCGCGCATCCGGGCCCGGTGGAAGACCCACGAGCCGACCGTCGACCACACGCACGGGACGATGTCCCAGTGGGCCCAGGCGACGACGCCGAGGTCGGCCTGCGCGCGGAACAGGGCCTCGAGCTCGGCCGGTGTCAGGTGGTGCAGCACCCCGACCGAGATGACGACCGTGCGCGACGGATCGTCCACGGCCACACCGGGTTCCAGCGCGTCGCCGTGGACGAAGCGGCACCGCAGGCCCTCGACCCCACGCAGCCGGTCGGCCTCCGCGACGAGGGCGGGGTTGAGGTCGACCCCGACCAGCTCGACGTCCGGGCCCAGCTCGCCCGTGTGCGCCAGCGACCGCACGAGGTGGCCGATGCCGCAGCCGAGGTCGACGACCCGCACCGGGCCGCCCCCGTCCCCGCGAAGCCCGTCGACGACCGGGCCGAGGACGGCGGCGACGCGGCGCGCCATCTGCAGCTCCTCCCCCAGCCGGGAGAGCTCGCGGTGGACCCGCACGCCGAGGGCGTCGACCTCGGCGGGGTCGAGGAGGTCGCCGTCACCCTCGTCGCCGCGCAGCAGCGGCAGGCGGGCGGCCACGCGGACGGCACCCGACTGGCCCGACGCCGTGAGCCGCGCGACGACCTCCGACCGGCGCACCGGCAGCGGCCGGCCCCGGGCGTCGGTGCGCCAGAGCAGGTCGGTGATCTCCACGCGGTCGGCCCCCACGCGAGGAGTCAAGCAGGTCGGTCCCGGGTCGCGACGCCGATCGACGACCCACGCCCTCAGGGGACGGTGAGGACGACCTTGCCGCGCACGTGGCCGCCGGCGCTCAGCGCGTGGGCGTCGCCGGCCTGGGCGAGCGGGAACACCTGCTGGACGGGCATGGTGAACCGGCCCTGCTCCCGCAGCGCCACGGCCTCGCCGAGTGCCTGGTACTGGCGGCCCATCGAGGTGTCGACGACGTGCACGGGCGAGCCGTACCGCGAGAAGTCGACGAGCGTCGCGACCCTGGCCGGGTCCCCCGTGATGGCGATCAGGTCGTCCACCGCGTCGCCGGCGAGGTCGAAGGCGCCGTCGACGTGCGGGGCCAGCCCGGCCACCCGCTCGACCAGGCCCGGCCCGTAGGTCGTGGGGAGCGCCCCCATCGAGCGCAGGTAGGCGTGGTTGCCCTCGCTGGCCGTGCCGACGACGGTGTGGCCGCGCCCGACGGCGAGCTGGGTCATGGCGGTCCCGGTCCCCCCGGCGGCACCGTCGATGACGATGGTCGCGCCCTCGGGGAGGTCGACCCGGGCCAGCGAGCGGGCGGCCGCCTCGACGGCGAGACCGAGGCCCGCGGCCTCCTCCCACGACATCGAGTCGGGGCGGACGACGGCGTGGTCGAGCACCGCGTACTGCGCGCTGGTGCGCTCGCCGAGCCCGAATACCCTGTCCCCCAGAGCGATTCCCTCGACGCCTTCCCCCACCTCGTCGACGACCCCGGCAGCGTCCGTGCCCGGGATCGAGGGGAGCTCGAGGGGCACCATCTCGGCGAGGTAGCCGGCCCGCAGCTTCCAGTCGAAGGGGTTCACGCTCGCGGCGGCGACGGCGATGCGGACCTGACCGGGTCCCGCGTGGGGCTCCTCGGCCTCCGCCACGTGGAGGACCTCGGGCCCCCCGTACTCGTCGAACTGGAGGGCGAACATGGCGGCTCCTCGCCCGCGCCCGTCGCAGCGCCCGTGGGACCACGGGTCGGGAGGGTGCGACCGACGACCATCCTCGCGCCGTCGGGTCCGGGCCACCATGGCCCGGTCGAGTCACTCGGAGTCGTCGCGGCAGACGTGGAAGCGCTCGAGGCGGGCGTCGCCGACGTCGAGGTCGGCCCAGCGCCCGGAGTAGTGCAGGACCGCGAGGGCGCAGGTGGGGAAGCCGCCGGCCATCGCCTGGTGGCCGTCGGTGCTGCCCTCGCCGTCGCACAGCAGCTCGGCGAGGCTCGGGATGCCGGGGGCGTGGCCGACGACCATGACGACGTCGGCGTCCTCGTCGGCCTCGCGGACGACCTCGAGCAGCCGGTCGGTGGTGGCGTTGTAGATCCGGCGGTCGAGGTGGATGGCGCTCTCGGGGCAGCCGGCGTCCCAGATGCCCTGCGCCGTCTGCTGGGTGCGCTCGGACGTCGAGCACAGGACCTCGTCGACGCCGATGCCGTGCTCGCGCAGCCAGTGGCCGGCGGCGGCGGCGTCGCGGCGACCCCTCGGGGTGAGCTCGCGCTCGTGGTCCTCGTCCCAGCGGTCCTGCTCGGCCTTGGCGTGCCGGAGGAGGACGAGGGTTCGGTCCTGCGCTGCCCGGGTCATACCCCCGATGATGCACCCCCGACCGCACCCGTGTCGCGGGCGGCGGGTCGGGGCTAGGGTCGGCAGCGGGGGCGGAAGAGGTCCGCCGTGCCGGAAGGACGTGCCGCCGTGTCCGCAGTCGACGAGATCCTCGCAGCCCTCCCCGTCGAGGAGGTGGCGCGCCGGTCCGGGTGCTCCCCCGACGAGGTCCGCACCACCGCCGCGGCGATCGTGCCCGCGCTGCTCGGCGGGATGCAGGCGAACGCCGCCCACCCGTCCGGCGCGACCTCGCTCGTCGAGGCACTGGGCCAGCACGACGACGACCTGCTCTCCGGCGGCGCCGACCTCGGGCAGGTCTCCGTGGCCGACGGCCAGGTCATCTCGCAGCACGTCTTCGGCGACCAGCAGGACGAGGTCGCCGCCCGTCTCGGGGGCATCCCGGGAGTCGGTGGCGCCGGGTTCGGCGGGGCGATCGTCAACAAGCTCATCCCCATCCTCGCGCCGATGGTCCTGTCCTGGCTGGCGAACAAGGTCCTGCGCGGCGGCGGGTCAGGATCGACCACCACGCCCTCGACGCCCTCCGCGCCGGCCCCGTCGGGAACCGGGACGCCCTCGCTCCCCGGCGGAGGCGGTGGCGCGGCCCCGGGGTCGCTGGAGGACCTCCTGCGCGACGTCCTCGGCGGCGCCACGTCGGGCGGAGCCTCCCCGGCCCCCTCGGGTGGCTCGACGCCCGGAGCCGGCTCCTCGGGGATCGACGCGGGCAGCATCATCAAGGACGTGCTCGGCGGCATCCTCGGCAACGGCCGCCGCTGACCCTCCGACCGATGGCGCTCGACGAACGCGCGGAGGGGGTCCGGGCGTTCGTCCAGCGCAGTCAGTCGCGGTGGACGGGTCGGGTCAGGACTGGCCGAGCTTCTCGAGGATGATCGCGCGGGCCGCGCCGGCGTCGGCCTGGCCCTTCATCTCCTTCATGACCTGCCCGATGAGGGCGCCGACGGCCGCGACCTTCCCGTCGCGGATCTTGTCGGCGACGTCGGGGTTGGCCGCGATGACGGCGTCGACCGCGGCCTCGAGGGCACCGGTGTCCTGCGACAGCGCCAGCCCGCGGGCGTCGGCGACCTCCGTCGGCGTCCCCTCACCGGAGAGCACGCCCTCCCAGGCCTGGCGCGCCATCGAGTCGTTGAGGCGGCCGGAGGTCACGAGGCCCTCGAGCTCGACGACGTGGGCCGGCGTGATGCCCAGCCTCGCCGCGTAGGTGGGCACGTCCTGGCCCTCGGCGTTCGCGCGGCGGGCGACCTCGCCGGACCACCACTTGCGCGCCGCGCCGGGTGACGCCCCCGCGGCCACCGTCTCCTCGACGAGCTCGACGAGCCCGGCGTTGACGACGTCGCGCATCTCGAGGTCGGCGAAGCCCCACGAGGTCTGCAGCCGCTTGCGACGGGCCGCGGGCGGCTCGGGCAGCGTCCCGCGCAGCGCCTCGACGGTTTCCTCGGAGGGGGCGACCGGGACGAGGTCGGGCTCGGGGAAGTAGCGGTAGTCCTCGGCGTCGGACTTCACGCGCCCCGCCGTGGTGATGCCGGTGTCCTCGTGCCAGTGCCGGGTCTCCTGTACGACCGACCCGCCGCCGGTGAGGATCGCGCCGTGGCGGCCGACCTCGTAGCGCACCGCCCGCTCGACCGAGCGCAGCGAGTTGACGTTCTTCGTCTCCGACCGCGTCCCGAGCACCGAGGCGCCCTTGGGCATGAGCGAGAGGTTGACGTCGCAGCGCATCGAGCCCTGCTCCATCCGCACGTCGGAGACCTCGAGCGCCTTGAGCAGGTCGCGCAGCGTCGCGACGTACGCCTTGGCGATCTCCGGCGCGCGCTCCCCCGCTCCCATCATCGGCTTGGTGACGATCTCGATGAGGGGGATGCCGGCGCGGTTGTAGTCGACGAGCGAGTGCGTGGCGCCGTGGATGCGGCCGGTGGAGCCGCCGACGTGCAGCGACTTGCCGGTGTCCTCCTCCATGTGCGCGCGCTCGATCTCGACGCGGTAGGTGGTGCCGTCATCGAGCTCGACGTCGAGGAACCCGTTGAACGCGATGGGCTCGTCGTACTGCGAGGTCTGGAAGTTCTTGGGCATGTCCGGGTAGAAGTAGTTCTTCCGCGCGAACCGGCACCACGGCGCGATGGAACAGTTGAGCGCCAACCCGATCCGGATGGCCGACTCGACCGCCTTCTCGTTGACCACCGGCAGCGCGCCGGGCAGGCCGAGGCACACCGGGCAGACCTGGGTGTTGGGCTCGGCGCCGAACTCGGTGCGGCAGCCGCAGAACATCTTCGTCGCGGTGTTGAGCTCGACGTGCACCTCGAGCCCCATGACGGGGTCGAAGAGGGCAAGGGCGTCGTCGAACGAGATGGTGGGCTCGGTCGCCTGGGTCGTCATCGCTCAGGCCTCCTTCGTCGTCGCGGCGAGCTCGGGGGCCCGGTCGAGGATGGCGCCACCCCACGCCGCGGTGAGGCGGGCCTCGAGAACCGCGCCGACCGCGTAGAGGCGGTCGTCGGCCATCGCCGGGGCGAGGATCTGGAACCCGGTGGGCAGCCCGTCCTCCTCGGCGAGGCCGCTCGGCACCGACATCCCGGGGATGCCGGCGAGGTTGGCGGGGATGGTCGCGATGTCGTTGAGGTACATCGCCATCGGGTCGTCGAGCTTGTCACCGAGCGTGAACGCGGTGGTCGGTGCCGTGGGGCTGACGAGGACGTCGGCCTGCCCGAACGCCGCGGTGAAGTCGTTCGCGATGAGGCGGCGGACCTTCTGTGCCGAGCCGTAGTAGGCGTCGTAGTAGCCGCTCGACAGGGCGTACGTGCCGAGGATGATGCGGCGCTTGACCTCGTCGCCGAAGCCGGCGTCGCGGGTGGCGGCCATGACCTGCTCGGCGCTCGGGTCGGCGACGCCGTCGGGGGCGACGCGCAGGCCGTAGCGCATGGCGTCGAACTTCGCGAGGTTGCTCGACGCCTCGCTCGGGAGGATGAGGTAGTACGCCGCGAGGGCGTAGGTGAAGCTCGGGCAGGAGACCTCGACGACCTCGGCCCCGGCGTCGACGAGGTGCTGCACGGCCTCGTCGAAGCGGGTCTGCACCCCGGCCTGGAAGCCCTCGCCGGTGAGCTCGCGGACGATCCCGATGCGTAGGCCCTTGACGTCGGCGCGGCGGGCCGCCTCGACCACGGGCGGCACGGGGGCGTCGATCGAGGTGGAGTCCATCGGGTCGTGGCCGGCGATGACCTCGTGGAGGAGCGCGGCGTCGAGGACGGTGCGGGTGCACGGCCCGGCCTGGTCGAGGGAGGACGCGAGCGCGACGAGGCCGTAGCGAGAGACGCCCCCGTAGGTCGGCTTGGTGCCGACGGTGCCGGTGACGGCCGCGGGCTGGCGGATCGAGCCGCCGGTGTCGGTGCCGATGGCCAGCGGAGCCTGGAACGACGCGACCACCGAGGACGAGCCGCCGCCGGAGCCGCCGGGGATCCGCTCGAGGTCCCACGGGTTGTGGCTCGGGCCGTAGGCGCTGTGCTCCGTGGAGGAGCCCATCGCGAACTCGTCCATGTTCGTCTTGCCGAGGATGGGCATGCCGGCCTCGCGCAGCCGCGTCACGAGGGTGGCGTCGTACGGCGGGACCCAGCCCTCGAGGATGCGCGACCCGCACGTCGTCGGGAGCCCCTGGGTCGCCATGACGTCCTTGACGGCGATCGGCACCCCGGCCAGGCGGTGCAGCGACTCGCCCGCGGCTCGGCGGCGGTCGACCTCGTCGGCCTGCGCGAGCGCACCGGCCTCGTCGACGTGGAGGTAGGAGTGCACGGCGCCGTCGACGGCAGCGGTGCGGTCGAGGTGGGCCCGGGCCACCTCGCGGGCCGAGACGCTCCCGGCGGCGAGGAGGTCGGCGAGCTCGGCGGCGGTGGACCGGGTGAGGTCGGTGGCAGTCACGTCACGGCTTTCTGGGCGGGGTGGGACGAGGGGCGCGGCTCGGGGCGCGCGCTCACTCCTCGTCGAGGATGCGGGGGACGCTGAAGCGCTGCTGCTCGGACTCCGGCGCGCCGGCGAGCGCGGCACCCGGCGCGAGGGACGGACGCACGACGTCGGGACGGGTGACGTTGACGATCGGCATCGGGTGGCTCATCGGCTCGACGTCGTCGATCGGCGCCTGCTGCACGGTGGCCACCGCCTCGAGGATGACGGCGAGCTCGCCGACCATGCGGTCGAGCTCGGCGTCGGAGAGGTCGATGCGGGCGAGACCGGCGAGGTGCGCCACGTCGTCACGGGTGAGGTCGGCCATGGGCGCCAGTCTATGGGCGGCCGCAGGGGCCGCTCGCCCCGCCCACCGGGCTGCGAGAATCGGCCGGTGCTCGCGGTGACCTCCTCCCTCCAGACCGTCCTCGATGTCGTGGGGGTCTTCGTCTTCGCGCTCTCCGGGGCGCTCGTGGCGGTCCGGCGGGGGCTCGACCTGTTCGGCGTGCTCGTCCTGTCGTGGGTCGCGGGGCTCGGCGGCGGCATCATCCGCGACCTCTTCCTCGGCATCACGCCGCCCGTGGCGGTCAGCGACTGGCGGCTGCTCGCGGCCGCGGTCCTCGCGGGCGCGCTCGTCTTCCTCCTCCACGGACGGTGGCAGGAGGTCGCGGCCCGCCACCCGGATGCCCGGTGGCGCCGGGTGTCGTACGCCGTGCGCCTCCTCGACGCGGCCGGCCTGGCGCTGTTCGCCGTGAGCGGCGCCCTCGTCGCCCTGACCGCGGACGCCGGACCCCTGGCGGCCACGCTCATCGGCGGGATCACCGGCATCGGCGGCGGGCTGCTGCGCGACGTCCTGGCCCGTCAGGTGCCCGAGGTCCTGCAGCGCGAGCTCTACGCCGTCCCCGCCCTCGCCGGCGCCGGGCTCGTCGTGCTCTTCCACCACCTCGGGGTGCTCAACCCCTTCACCGTGTGGCTCGCGGTCGGGTTCGTCTTCGTGACGCGGGTCGTCGCGGTCGTCCTCGACCTCAACGCGCCCCGCGCGCTCAGCAGCGGGAACCAGCAGGGCAGCGAGGGCTGACGCTCAGGCGCCGTCGCCGGGCGTGGGGGCGGGGCGCAGCAGCCGCGAGCGCGAGTACTCGTCGGACACCAGCTCGGGGCGCTGGGCGGCCCACGCCCTCACGAGGTCGAGGACGACCTGGAACTCGCGCGCGCTGTCGGCCACCTGCACCACCTGTCCCCCACCCTGCACCCGTACCCGCGCCCCGCGGTCGGCCCGCCCGATCCTCGCGGGCGGCAGGGCCTCGAGCCGGGTCAGGCCCTCGAGCGGTACCGAGAAGTGGCCCGGCTCCCGGCGGACACCCTCCGGCCCGAGCTCGACGCGGTAGGTGAGGAGGAACCACGTGGCCGGCGGGATGACGACGATGAAGACGGCCAGGAGCAGCACCGCGGCCAGCCCCGCGAAAAAGGGCGTCCCCTCCCCCACACCGTCCGCCACGAGCGAGGCGGCGAGGTACACGCACAGCCCCCACCAGGCGAGCATGAGCGGCAGGCTGACGAGCCGGGCCCACCCCGGGGCCCGGACGACGACGCGCGCGGGGAGTGCTCCCCGTTGAGGATCGCTCATACCTGTAAGTATCGTCACGACCCGAGGGGACGCACCCGGGGGGCGACGCCGGGTCACCGATGACGACACGAGGAAGGGGCATGCCATGACGCACTACGACGTGAGCCCCGCGGAGATCCGCACGCACGCGACCGACGTCGCTGGCGTCGCGCTGACGCTCGAGCAGATGTCGCAGGCCGGGTCGGTCAGCGGCGACAGCTACGGCCTGCTCCTCCAGTGGCTGCCCGGCATGATCAACGCCGCGATGGGCGACGTCGAGGGCGCCCTCGACACCGTGGCGCAGAACGCCGACCAGGCCGTCAACGGCCTCAAGGCCATGGCCGACCAGTACGAGGCCGACGACGCCGGCGCGTCGTGGCAGCTGAGGAGCTCCTACCCGTGAGCGGCACCACGCCCCCGAGCATCGGCCCGGCCAACCCGTACACCGTCTACGACCAGGGCAGCACCCACGAGGGCAGTCCGACCATCCAGGAGGGGTCCGGCTGGACCTCCGGCGCCGGCATCATCGACAGCGGCTACGGCACGATCAACGCGCTGTGCAGCGGCAACTGGGTCGATGCCGCGCTGAGCGGGGTCGCGCTCGTCCTCGACGCCGCGGCCACCGCCGCCGACCCGCTCGGCTCGGCGCTCGCCGCCGGCATCGGCTGGGTCATCGACCACCTCAACCCCATCAAGGGCTGGTTCGAGGAGGTCGCCGGCAACCCCGGCGGCGCCGTCGCCCAGGCCCAGGCGTGGGGCCTCATCGCCGCCGACCTCGGACCCGCCGCCACCGACTGGGGCACCAGCGCGATGCGGATGGAGGGCGGCAACGAGGGCCCGGCGGTCAACGCCTACCTCGACTGGCAGGCCACGCACACCGAGGCGATCGCCGCGCTCCAGGGGGCGGCCGAGGGGATGCAGCAGGCGATCAGCGTCGCGGCCGGCATCGTCGGCTTCGTCCACGGCTTCCTGCGCGACGTCCTCGCCCAGCTCGTCGGTGCGGCCATCAGCTGGGTCGCCCAGGCCGTGCTGTCCTTCGGCACGCTCATCCCGTGGATCTGCGGCCAGATCGGCACCCGCGTCGCCGCCCTCACCGCGAAGTGCTCGGCGTTCGTCGAAGGGCTCGTCCGTTCGGGCAGCACGCTCGGCGACCTGCTCTCCGCGCTCGGCACGTGGGGCAAGCAGCTGCTCCAGCTGCTCGACAAGATCAAGGCCAACCCGTCGCTGCACCGTCCGACCCCGCGGCACGCGGCCCCCGGCGGTCCACCCACGAACGTCCCACCCTGGAGCTGGACGCCACCCGACGGGTACACCCGGGGCGGGCGGCACTCGGCGCCCAACCCGACCTTCCCGGACGCCGTGCGCGACGGCGTGCGCGGTGGCGTGCGCGACTCGCCCTACACCGCGGCGACGAACGCGACCGACGGCGGCAAGCAGACCCACGCCGGTCACGACGAGGACGGCTGAGCCCACCTCGCCGGAGATGCCTTGCGGCTCAGACGTTCCGGAGGATCGTCACCACGAGGTACGCGGGGTAGTACGCCAGCCCCAGCACGACCACGGTCCACACGACCCAGCGCGCCACCAGCCCACCGGTCGTGCGCGCCTCAGGGTCGGGCGCGCGGAACGTCGCGAAGAAGCGCGAGTTGGCCAGCACGCCCCAGCGGCCGTCCTCGCGACGGGCGAACGGGGTCCACCAGTCGCCGGTGCGCAGCCCCGCGGCGACGCCGCGGACGTAGGGCACGAGGAAGAGCAGCAGCACCCCTCCGAAGAGCAACAGGGCGATGGCACTGACGAGCACGATGCCCCGACCGGGTGTCAGCTCCTCGAGCGGCACGACGGATCTCCCTCCCCTGACGGGCTCGTCGGCCCGTCCCCACGAACTCGGACGGCTCGACGCTACACGGGCACCGGGCCCGGTCGCCGCCCGGGAGGAGGCCCGGATAGGGTCGAGGGATGAGTCAGCCGAGGGGGTACTCGAGCCCGCAGGAGGCGCTCGCCGCCATCGCCGCGCAGACCGCGCAGGCCGGTCCGGAGGCCGAGCGCGCCCGGGCCTGGAGCGACGAGGTCGCCGCGCTGGAGGGCACGGGCACCGCCGCGAAGGGCCACGTCAAGGCCACCGTCGACGTCCAGGGCCTGCTCACCGGGCTGGCGGTCAGCGACGAGCTGGCCGCCCGCGGTGGGACGTCGGTCACGTCGGCCCTCCAGCAGGCCGTCCGGGCCGCGCAGGAGTCGGTGCGCGACCAGGCGGTCCGCTCGTCGGAGCGCGTCTGGGGTCCCGACTCGGCCACCACGGCCGCCTTCCGCGGCGAGGTCGAGACCGCGACCCGCCCGGTGGAGGTGGAGCCGCTGCCCACCGACGGCCCGGGCTCCGCGCCGCCACCGCCGCGCCGGCCCCAGCACGACGGGGGGACCTGGTGATGGACCCCAACCTCTTCGCCGGCGAGACCCCCGGCGCCCTCGAGCTCGAGCGGCTCGTGCAGCAGGCGCAGGCGGCGTTCGCCTGGCGCGCCCAGGTCGACTCCTACCGCGGACGGGCGACCGTCGAGGGCGTCGAGATCGAGGTGTCCTCCACCGGTGGCGTCGTGAAGCTGCGGGTCACCGATGCCGCGTGCTCGCGCGGTGGCGACGCCCTCGCCGGGTTCGTCCTCGACGCCGTCCACGCGGCCCAGCGCGACCTCGCCGCCCAGGTAAGCCGCTCGGCCGCCGACACCTTCGGCCCCGACTCGCCGCAGGCGCGCACCGTGGAGGATGCGGTGGGCCAGCGCTACCGGCGCGCGGCCGTCCTCCGGCCCGAGCCCGAGGACGACGACCGGCGCTGAGCGTTCACTCGGGCGAGCCGGTCTCGAGCAGGCGGGTGAACCCCGCCTCGTCGAGGATGGTGAGGCCGAGCTCGCGCGCCCTGTCCTCCTTGGACCCGGCGTTCTCCCCGACGACGACGTAGTCGGTCTTCTTCGACACCGACCCCGACGCCTTGCCGCCGCGGGAGAGGATCGCCTCCTTGGCCTCGTCGCGCGAGTAGCCGTCGAGCGAGCCGGTGACGACGACGGTGAGCCCGGCGAGGGTCTGCTCGACCGACTCGTCGCGCTCGTCCTCCATCCGGACGCCGTCGGCGGCCCAGCCGTCGACGATGGCGACGTGCCACTCGTTGCCCGGCTTGTCGAACCAGTCGCGCACCGACTCGGCGATGACCCCGCCGACGCCCTCGACCCCGGCGAGCTCCTCGACGCTCGCCTCGCGGATGCGCTGCATCGAGCCGAGGTGCTGGGCGAGGGCTCGTGCGGCGGTCGGTCCGACGTGGCGGATCGACAGCGCCACGAGGACGCGCCACAGCGGCTGCTGCTTGGCCTGGCCGAGGTTGTCGACGAGCTTCTGGCCGTTGGCCGACAGGACGCGGCCGTCGACCACGGCGTCCTCGGGGTCGGTCTTCTTCGCAGCCCTGGTGTAGAGCGGGACGCGGGCGATGTCCTCGGCGGTGAGGCCGAACAGGGTCGACTCGTCCTCGAGGACGCCGGAGTCGAGCAGGGCGACGGCGCCCTCGTAGCCGAGGGCCTCGATGTCGAAGGCCCCGCGCCCGGCCAGGCTCGACAGCCGCTCGCGCAGCTGCGCGGGGCAGGACCGGCTGTTGGGGCAGCGGATGTCCTTGTCGCCCTCCTTCTCGGGGGCGAGGGTGGTGCCGCAGGCCGGGCACTGCGTGGGCATGACGAACTCGCGCTCGGTGCCGTCGCGCAGGTCGACGACCGGGCCGAGGATCTCGGGGATGACGTCGCCGGCCTTGCGCAGGACGACCGTGTCGCCGATGAGGACGCCCTTGCGCACCACCTCCTGGGCGTTGTGCAGGGTGGCCCGCTCGACCGTGGACCCGGCGACGACGACCGGCGCCATGACCCCGAACGGCGTGACCCGGCCGGTGCGTCCGACGTTGACCTGGATGTCGAGGAGCTTGGTGTTGACCTCCTCCGGCGGGTACTTGAAGGCGATGGCCCACCGCGGCGCGCGTGACGTGGAGCCGAGCCGGCGCTGCACTGAGATCTCGTCGACCTTGACGACGACGCCGTCGATCTCGTGCTCGACGTCGTGGCGGTGCTCGCCGGTGTGCGCGATGAAGGCGTTGACCTCCTCGATGGAGTCGACGACGCGGAAGTGGGTGGAGACGGGCATGCCCCAGGCCTCGAGGGCGGCGTAGGCCTCGCTCTGGCGGGTGAGGTCGAACCCCTCGCGCTTGCCGAGGCCGTGGACGAGCATCCGCAGCTCACGGCTCGCCGTGACGCGAGGGTCCTTCTGCCGCAGCGACCCTGCCGCGGTGTTGCGCGGGTTGGCGTAGGGCGGCTTGCCCGCCTCGACGAGCTGCGCGTTGAGCTCGCCGAACGCCTCGATCGGGAAGTAGACCTCTCCGCGCACCTCGACGAGGTCGGGCACCGGGTGGGCCTTGGTCCCCGCGAGCTCGGTGGGGATGCCGCGCACGGTCCTGACGTTGAGGGTGACGTCCTCGCCCGTGCGGCCGTCGCCGCGGGTGAGGGCCCGGGTGAGGCGGCCCTTCTCGTAGAGGAGGTTGACGGCCAGCCCGTCGATCTTCAGCTCGCACAGGTAGTGCAGCTCGGCGCCGCCGGCGTCGCGGGTGACCCGGGCGTTCCACTCGAGCATCTCGTCGGTGGAGAAGGCGTTGTCGAGGCTGAGCATCCGCTCGAGGTGGTCGACGGCCTGGAACTCGGTGGAGAAGACCGCGCCGCCGACCTGCTGGGTGGGGCTGTCGGGTGTGCGCAGGGACGGGTGGTCGTCCTCGATGGCGTTGAGCCGCCGCATGAGGACGTCGTACTCGCCGTCGCTGACGGTCGGCGCGTCCTTCACGTGGTACGCGAACTGGTGGCCACGCGCCTCCTCGGCGAGGGTCTCCCAGTCGTGGCGGACGTCGTCGGGGACGACGTCGGCGGACTGCGGCGCGGCGGGGTCGGTGGGGGTCTCGCTCACGTCGTCATCCTGCCGCAGACCACTGACGTCCGGTGCTCCTCAGCGCCCCCGGCGAGCCCGCAGGACGTCCCGGGTCACCTCGAGCTGGCCGAGGTGCTGGGCGAGCTCCTCGTACACGTGGAGCAGCACCGCGCCCTGCGTCTGCAGCCCGGGGTCGTCGCGGTCCTTGCCGCCCGCGGGGTTCGCCGGTGGGGCGTCGGGCGAGGCCGCGGCGACGTCCTCGTGCAGGGTCGCCCGGCCGGCCTCGATGAGGGCGAGCGCCTCCTCCACGGTTCCGGTGGCGGTGAACTCGGCGGCGCGGTCACGGGGCACGACGATCCCCCGGTTCACGGTGCGCCCCCACCGCGCCATCACCCCGACGACGTGGGTGACGAGGGCGAAGGCCGAGTTGCTGCCGTCGACGCCCTCGACCCGCTCGTTGACGAGGTCGTCGCCGAGGTCGCGGCACAGGTCCGCGTACGCGTCGAGCGCGGTGTCGCAGTAGGCGAGGAACTCGTCGGTGCTGATCACGCCGCCAGACGCTACGCCCTCGGCGGACGGGCGTGCGGTCGTCGGTGCCGCTGGTCACCGTCGGACGCGTTCCTCCCGCTCAACGCCGCCGTCACGGGCGCCCTCACCGCGGTCCAGCTGTCCGTCACCCCGCGACTCGACGAGGAGACCCGGGACGCCCTCATGGACGTCGGAGCCCGGCTGCGTGGGGTGGAGGCCTCCCTCACGGCCTCGCTGGGGCGCTTCGCGGGCTACCGGGCCCGGTTCCTCACGGCGCTGTTCCGGGCCGACGACGACCCCGCCTGGCTCGCCGGGACCTCCGTCGACTCGTGCCACCGGGTGTGGTTCGAGCTCCACGAGGACCTCGTCGCGACGCTGGGCGTGTCCCGCTGAGATCGAGTGCTGCTCAGGGCTTTCCGGCGAGGAGGGCGGTCACGCGGGCCGAGATCTCGCCCCGCGCCCGCCGTCCCTCGGGCGTGGGAAGCAGCGGGTAGTCGTGGATGGCACCGTCCTCCACGTGCAGGGTGAAGGCGGCGTCGGGCGGCATCCGCCGGCCCAGCTCGCGGCAGTCGGGCAGGGTGATGTCGCGCGTCCCGACCCAGACCTCGACCGGCGGGAGGTCCGCGAGCGGGCCGTGGAGCGGGCTGACGCGGGGGTCGTCGACGGTCAGCTCGCCCGCCCACGACCTGGCGATGGGGCGCAGCCCGGCTCGGGTCAGCCACGGGTCGGTGGGTTCGACCACGGCGATCTCGGGGTTGGTCATCGTCAGGTCGACCCAGGGCGCGATGAGGACGAGCCCGGCCACCAGGGAGCGCGCCTCCGGCGGCGCCTGCTGGGCCGCGACGAGCGCGAGCCCGCCGCCGGCCGAGTCGCCGGACAGCACGCAGGTGCGCCCCGCCCCCACGGCCTGCCCGACGACCTCCGCCACGAGGTCGACGGCCTCGGTCGCGGTGGCGTGCGGCGCGAGCCCGTAGACGGGCACGTGCACCTCGCAGCACGTCTCGCGGGCGAGGTGGGCGACGAACGCCCACTGCTGCTCGACGATCTCGTTCGTGTACGCCCCGCCGTGGAGGTAGACCACCGCACCGGCCGCGGGTGGCGCATCGGGCCGCCGGACGACGTGGACGTCCCGCCCGCGGACCTGGTGGGTGGTCACGAGGAGCCCGCGGAGCACGTCCTCCGGCGGGGTCGACGGACCCTTGACCGAGCGGAGGAAGGCGACCCCGGCCTCGTGCGTGGCGTAGCGCTTCTTGCGGGTGAGGCGAACGTGCAGCGCCACCACCCTCATCGCGAGGCTGGTCACGACCGCCCGGTCGGCTCGAGCACCTCGACGGCCAGCACCGTGGGCAGGTGCCGGGCGATCTCGGTCCAGGTCTCGCCCTCGTCACGGCTGGCGAACACCGAACCGGTGTTGGTGCCGAAGTAGACGCCGGCGGGGTCCTGGGCATCGCCGCTCATCCCCTGCCGCAGCACCGTGAAGAAGCACGCCTCCTGCGGCAGGCCGTCGCGCAGCGCCTCCCAGGAGGCCCCGGCGTCCCGCGAGCGCCAGACGGCGGCGGCGGCATCCGGCGGGTAGCGGCCCTGCGTGTCACCGTTGAGCGGGACCGTCCAGACGGTGCGCGGGTCGCGGGGGTGGGCCCAGAGCGGGAACCCGAACGTCGACGGCAGCCCCGATGTGATGTCGTGCCAGTGGTGGCCCCCGTCGTCGGAGCGCCAGACCCCGTGGTGGTTCTGCTGGTAGAGCACCTCACCGTCGCCCGCCGCGTGCTCGACGTGGTGCACGCAGAACCCGGTGTGCCCGTCGGACGCCGCCGCCGGGTGCCCGCCCTTCTCGCCGTCGGCCGGGTCGGCGAGGTCGTTGCGCCGCTCCCAGGTGACCCCGCCGTCCTCGGTGGCGAAGACCCCGGCGGCCGAGATGCCGACCCACATCCGCTCGGGATCCCGGGGGTCGGCGACGATGGTGTGCAGGACGAGCCCGGCCGCGCCGGGCCCCCACTCGGGGGCCGACGGGTGGTCGGTGAGCCCCTTGACCTGCTCCCAGGTGGAGCCGTCGTCGTCGCTGACGAGCAGGGTCGCGGGCTTGGTGCCGGCGTAGAGGCGACCACCGCCGCGGCCCAGCGACCACACCTGCGAGAAGCCGTCACCGAAGGGTGCCGGCTCCTCGCTCCAGCCGATGGACGCCGCGAACACCGGGTCGTCCGCCGCCCACGCGTCCACCTGCCCGGTCGTCAGCTTCGCGAGCTCCCACGTGTGGCCCCGGTCGTCCGAGCGCCAGACCCCGGCCCCGGACCAGTCGCCGCCCCCACCGGCCCACATCGTCCCCGTGGCGGGGTCGCCGATGACGTGGTTCACCGGCCACCCGCCGCAGTACGGCCCGCGGACGGTCCAGCTCGCTCGGTCGGCGTCCCCGTCGAGGACGAACGCTCCCTTGGTCGTTCCCACCAGCAGGTGGACGGCTGCGTCGGACATGGGGACCCCTTCGTCGGTCGGTTCCGCCGTCCAGTCTCGTGACCCGCCCCCGCCCGGGCAAGGCGTGCCGTGCCTAGGTCGTGGGACGAGCCGCGGGGGCGTGCTGGACGCAGGTCCTCGCCGTCGGCCTCGCCTCCAGCCTGCCGGCAGCGATCGCTTCGCCGCAGACCTCGCACACCCCGTACGTCCCCGCCCCGACCCGCTCGAGAGCGGCATCGACCTCTCCCAGGTGGTCCTGTGCCTGGCCGGTCATCGCCGCCAGCTGGGAGCGCTCGTAGGCGATCGTCTGGCCCTCCGGGTCGTGCTCGTCGTCCGCGTTGGAGTCGCGCGAGGCGTCGATGAGCGCGGCCATGTCGTCGGCCAGCCGTGCGATGCGGTCGAGCAGGGCGGCGCGCTCGGCGCGCAGCAGGGCTTCGGCGCGCAGCAGGGCCTCGGCCCGACCGGGGAGCGAGAGGGCGTCGCCGCCGGAGGGACCCGACGCAGTCACCTCGTCCATGGCGCGCATCCTCGCAGGTCGCCCTGATGGCCCATCGGCTCCGGCGATCCTCTGGCGCGGCACGACCGCCGCGGGTGAGGATGGGGCCAGACCGTCACTGCCGCCGGACCCAGGGAGCCCTCGATGACGAACCTCGCCACCAACCTCACGACGACCGCCGCCGGGAGCCCGGAGAAGGACGCCCTGCGGATCAGTGGCCAGGGGGTCACCTACGGCCAGCTGCACGCCATGGCCGCGAAGGTCGCGGGGACGTTGCGCGCCAACGGGATCGAGCCCGGCGACCGCGTGGCCGTCATCCTCCCGAACGTGCCGGCCTTCCCCGTCGTCTACTGGGGCATCCTCCTCGCGGGCGGCGTCGTGGTGCCGATGAACCCGCTGCTCAAGGCCGGCGAGATCGACTACTTCTTCACCGACTCCGGCGCCAAGATCGCCTTCGTCTGGCCCGACTTCGTCCCCGAGGCCACCAAGGGCGCCGAGAACAGCGGCACGACGATCGTCGAGTGCTCCGCCACCGGTCCGGCCGAGGGCACGTTCGAGGGCGGCGAGCCCATCACCGAGCCCACCGAGCGGGCCGACGACGACACCGCGATCATCCTCTACACCTCGGGCACCACCGGCCGCCCCAAGGGCGCCGAGCTCACGCACAGCAACATCCACCTCAACGCGCACCGCTCGGCCGAGGTCATCCAGCAGATGACGAGCGAGGACGTCGTCATGGGCTGCCTGCCCCTGTTCCACGTGTTCGGGCTCGTCGTCGGCCTCAACGCCGCGACCATCGCCGGCGCCTCCCTCGCCCTCATCCCCCGCTTCGACCCCGCGGCGGCGATCGAGGTCATCGAGAAGGAGCGGGTGACGATCATGCAGGGCGTGCCGACGATGTACGCGGCGATCCTCAACCACCCGAACAGCGACGGCATGGACGCCAGCAGCCTGCGCACCTGCGCCAGCGGCGGCTCCGCGATGCCGCTCGAGGTGATGCGCTCCTTCGAGGACAAGTTCGGCTGCGTCATCCTCGAGGGGTACGGCCTGTCGGAGACCTCGCCCGTCGCGAGCTTCAACATGCCCACGATGGAGCGCAAGCCGGGAACCATCGGCGTCGCCATCCCCGGCTGCGAGATGCGCTGCGTCGACCTCGACGGCAACGAGGTGGCGCACGGCGAGGTCGGCGAGATCGCGATCCGCGGCGACAACGTCATGAAGGGCTACTGGAACAAGCCCGAGGCCACCGCCGAGGCGATCCCCGACGGCTGGTTCCGCACCGGCGACCTCGCGACGATGGACGACGAGGGCTACTTCACGATCGTCGACCGCAAGAAGGACATGATCCTGCGCGGCGGGATGAACGTCTACCCGCGCGAGGTCGAGGAGGTCGTCTACCAGCACCCCGACGTCCTCGAGGTCGCCGTGGTCGGCATGCCCGACGACCTCTACGGCGAGCAGGTCGGCGCGGCCGTCGCGCTGCGCGAGGGTTCGACCGCGACGCCGGACGACATCATCGCCTTCACCAAGGAGCGGATCGCCGCGTACAAGTACCCGCGCAAGGTCTGGGTCGTCGACGCCCTGCCCAAGGGCCCCACGGGCAAGATCCTCCGGCGCGAGGTCCACGCGCCGGCCGAGTGAGCACCCCCGTCGGCGCCCTCGACCGCTGGCGCACGGTCGGCCTCACCCTCCACGTCGTGTGGGCGGTGCTGCTCGTCGGTGCCGTGCTGCTCTGGGTGCGCGTGGCCTTCCTCGGTGGCGCGGACGTGGACACCGGCGCGGCCCGGCTGTTCGGCGGACCGTTCGCCCTGCTGGCGCTCGGCATCCTCTGGTGGGTCTGGCGCTCGTCGCGCACGCTGCGCGCCGGTCGTCGGGAGGGCTGGACCCTCCCCCTCGCGCTCGGCGGCGTCGCCGTCGCCCAGGCCGTGATGACCGGGATGCCGCTGCTCGCCGCCTCGCGCGGCGGAGGTGGCGGCTCCCTCGGGTGGGTCGTCGCGGTCATCGCGACCGGAGCCGCGCTCGGCGTCCTCTCCCTCGGGGCGTCGCTGATGGGGCGCCGCGCCTGGGACCGCGCCCTCAGCGAGTAGCGGCCTGCTCGCGCTCGCGCACGACGACGGCCTCGGGCGCCTTCGGCTTGCGGTTGATGACGAACGCCGCGCCGAGCACGATCGCGAACCCGACGAGCTGCGCCGCGCCCAGGTGCTCGCCGAGCACGAGGACGCCGAGCAGGACCGACACCACCGGGATGAGGTAGGTGATCGTCGACCCGATGACGGGACCGGCGCCGCGCACGACGTCGAACTGCAGCATGTACGCGAAACCCGTTCCCACGAGGCCGAGCACGAGCACGCAGAGCAGGGGCAGCCAGGCCCACTGGCCGGCGTCGGCGGGCCCGTAGGACCACATGGCCGCGATCCCCGCCGGCTGGGTCAGCGCCCACCCGACGACGACGGGGACCATGAGCACGAGGCCGGTGAGGAGGGTGGCCGCCGGCTGGGAGAGCCCGCCGAGGTCGACCCCGCTGAGGAAGCGGCGGTTGTAGGTCCACCCGATGCCGTAGCTGGCACCGCCGACGAGGGCCATCGAGAAGCCGACGAGGTCGGGCCGGTCGGTGGCGGTCCACGGCTGCATGATCGTGACGACCCCGAGGAAGCCGATGCCGACGGCGACGAGGCGTCGGCCCGTGGCCCGCTCCCCCGGCAGGATCGCGAGCGTGGCGAGCACGGTGGCGATGGGCGTGGCCGCGTTGCCGATGCCGGCCAGGGCCGAGCTGATCCGCGTCTCGGACAGGGCGAACAGCGTGAAGGGCAGGGCGGCGAGGAAGAAGCCGCAGACGAAGAGGTGGCCCCACACCCGCGCACCGGACGGCAGGCGGCCACCGCCGAGGAAGAGGAGCGCGGTGATGACGGCGGCGCCGGACACGATCCGCAGGGCGGAGATCTGCACCGCCGACAGCGACTCCAGGCCCACCTTCATCAGCAGGAAGCTCGACCCCCAGATGAGGACGAGCGCGATGAACTTGACCTGCCAGGGGACACGGGGCTGACGGCTCACCGGTCGACCTCCTCTCCGAGACGGCGCGCGGTGTCGAGCGCCGCCCGTACAACGTCACGGGCCCCCTGCGGTGTGAGTCCGGCGAGCCCGCACGTCGGCGTGACGACGAGCCCGCGCAGGGCGTCGGCGGCCAGGCCGGCGCGCTCGAGCCCGTCGACGACCAGCCGGTGCGCACCCGTGGACGTCCCCGACCCGTCGGTGGGGAGCACCCCGGCCCACACACCCGTGCCGGTGTCGAGGGTCGCGGCGACCGACTCCCACCGCGCCGGCGTGGCGCCCGTGAGGTCGATGGCGACCGCCCCCACGCCGGTCGAGCGCAGCAGCGGCAGCGGGGCCGACGGGTGGCACGAGTGGATGACGGTGGGCCCGTCGTGGGCGGCGAGGACGGTCTGCAGCCCGCGCGCGGCGACCTGCGGGTCGACCGAGCGGATCCGCCCGAACCCGGAGTCGGTGGGCAGCAGCCCCTCGAGGACGGCCGGCAGCGACGGCTCGTCGAGCTGGAGGACGACCTCGGCCCCCGGGACGAGGCGCCGGACGTCGGCGACCCAGCGCGCGATGCCGGCGGCGAGCGACTCGACGAGCTCCGCGGAGGCGCCGGTGTCGACGAGCGCCCGCTCGCCGCGGTTGAGCCGTACCGAGGCGGCGAGGGTCCACGGCCCGGCGACCTGCAGCTTCAGCGGGCCGATGTAGCCGTCGTAGGCCTCGGCCAGCTCGTCGAGCTCCTCGCGCAGGAGCGAGGCCGTGCGCCCGGCGTCGCGTCCCGGCCGGTCGACGAAGCGCCAGCCGCTGGGCTGGAGGTCGACGGGCAGGTCGACGAGGAGCCCGGCGGCCCGGCCGATGATGTCGGCTCCCGGACCACGGGCCGGTGTCTCGGGGAGGAACGGCAGCCCCACTCCGTCGCCCTCGAGGAGCAGGTCGCGGACGGTGCGGACGGCCTCACGCACCGACGTCCCCGGCCACGAGCCGATCCCGGTCGCCCGCACGGGTGCCACGGTCACGACAGAGGGATCCACCTGCACCACAACCTCGCTCATCGCGCTCCCATTCCGACCGACGCGACGAAGCCCGTCACGGACGCCGGCACCGGCACCCCGTCCTCCACCGACCACGGGGCGGGCTCGGGCTCCCCGGCCACGACGCGCAGCGGGACGACCCCGCACCAGGCCCCGTCGACGTCGTCCTCCGGCAGCGACGGGCCACCGGAGCGCGCCTTGAGGACCCAGTGCCCGTCGGTGATGGGGAGCGCCATCGCCAGGGTGGCCGCCTCCTCCTTGGGCGTCGACGCGCGGACCTCTGCGGTACGGCCGGGGATCAGCCGCTCGGAGATGCGCTCGAGCGCGCTCGCCCGGTCGGCGCCGGTGAGGTTGACCAGCTCGCCGTGGACGACGGCCGAGCGGTAGTTGGCCGAGGAGTCGAAGGTCGTGTGGGCGACGACGAGGCCGTCGACGACGGTGACGCTGAGGACGGCCGGCGCCCCGGCCGCCACCTGGCGCAGCGCACCGGCCCCGGTGGACCCGTGCAGCAGGAGCCGGTCGCCGTCGCGGGCGAAGAGCATGGGGACGACCCACGGGCGCCCGTCGACCACGGTGGACAGGGTGCCGGCGAGCACCTCGTCGAGGAGCGAGTCCAGGGCCGCGCGGTCGGGGGCGCCGCGCTCGGGCTTGCGGGTGAGCCGCTGGGTGGGCCGGGCCCGCCCCACGTACCCGGGTCCGGGGCAGGGCTCGTCGGACACCACGCGCGTCGTGGAGGCGGGGTGGCGCACGAGCGCGTCACCCACCCGGGTGGGGCGCGGCATCAGGGCGCCACCGCAGTTCGGGCAGGCGCGCTCGAGGTGCTCGGCGCAGCCCGAGCACCACGTGCACTCGAACGAGCAGACGACGGCCCCGACCTCGTCGGCCGGCAGGTCGACGTCGCAGCACTCACACCCCGGTCGCATCTCCAGCCCGCTCACGAGACGTCATCCTCCCCCATCCAAGTGGTCCATGCCGAGAACCACTTCCGCCGTGAACCACTGGACCAGTATCGTCGCGCCCGTGCCCCGTCCCGCACGCCCCCTCGACCTGCCGCTGCGGGTCCTCGACGGCCCGGCGCCGCTGCGCCACCGGGTCGCCGACGCCGTCGTGGCCGAGCTGCGCGCCGGGAGGCTGCGCCCGGGCGACGCGCTCCCCTCGACCCGGGTGCTGGCCACCGCCCTGGGGGTGTCGCGGGGACCGGTCGTCGCCGCCTACGACGAGCTAGCGGCGGCAGGCTTCGTCGTGAGCCGGGCAGGGTCCGGGGCCGTCGTCGCGGCCGATGCCGACCGCGCGGCCCGCGCGGGTGCCGCCACCCACGTCCACGCCACCCCCGGCGCCGAGGCCGCCGTCGAGGCTGCCGCCACCCCCGGGCCCCGCTGGGACCTGCGGCCGGGACGCCCCGACACCTCGCTCCTCGACGCCGCGGCCTGGCGTCGCGCCTGGCGCACGGCCGGCTCGGTCGTGCCCGGCAACGACGCCGGGGCGGGTCCCGAGCACCGCCGGCTGCGCGAGGTGCTCACCGACCACCTGCGGCGCAGCCGCGGCGTCGCCATCGACCCCGCCGACCTCCTCGTCGTCCCCGGGGTCGGCGCCTCGCTGCGCGCGCTCCCCCGCCCCCTCGGGCTGGTCGGCCGCACCGTCGTCCTCGAGGACCCCGGGTACGTGGAGGCGTGGACGGCCTTCGCGGCGGAGGGGGTGCGCGTGGTCGCCGTGCCCGTCGACGCCGACGGCCTCGACCCCGACCAGGTGCCGGAGGACGCCGCGGCCACCTACGTCACGCCCTCGCACCAGTACCCGCTCGGCGCCCGGATGCCGGTGACGCGCCGGGTCCAGCTCCTCGACCACGCCCGCCGCACCGGTGCGGTCGTCATCGAGGACGACTACGACGGGGAGTTCCGCTACGACGTCTCGCCCCTGCCCGCGCTGCGGTCGCTGCCCGGCGCCGACGACCACGTCGTCTACGTCGGCACGGCGAGCAAGCTGCTCGCGCCGTCGCTGCGGGTCGCCTGGGTCGCTCCCCCGTCGCACCTGCGCGAGGCGCTGCGGGTCGAGCTCGAGAGCCGCGGGCTGGTCGTCAACGAGGCCACCGGTCTGGCGCTGGCGGAGTTCGTCGCGAGCGGCGCGCTGGCCGCCCACCACGCGAGGGTCACCCGCACCTACGCCGCCCGGCGCGCGGCCCTCGTCGCGGCCGTCGCCCGCCACCTGCCCGGCGCGCACCTCGAGGGGGTCGACGCCGGACTGCACGTCGTGCTGCGCCTGCCCGACGACGTCGACGACCTCGACGTCGTCACCGACCTCGCCGGGCGCGGCCTGGCGGCGAGCCCGCTTTCGGCGTACGCGATCGAGGCGCCGGTGCGCGGCCTCGTGCTCTGCTACGCCGGCCTGCCGGAGACCGCGGCGGATGCCGCGGTGCGGGTGCTGGCCGCGGTCGTCGCCGCCCGCGGCTGACCGGGCTCCCCGGGGAGTCCTCCCCATCGACCCCGCCGGGGCGCGCGCCTAGCGTCGCTGCGGGGGGCACGGGGGACGTGTCCCCGACACACGAGAGGGGAACTCACGCATGACACACGACGACCACACGGCGAGCCGCCGCAGCCTGGTCGGGGGGACGATCGGCGCGGGGGCGCTCGGTCTCGTCGGGGCGGGTGCGGCCGGGCTGGCCACTGCCGCACCGGCGTCCGCGCACGGCACCATCACCACGTACTCGACGATCAACGGGGCCCGCACGGTCTACGAGGTCAACCAGGCGCTGGCGAGCTGGGGCTACCGGCCCTCGTTCCACGACCGGCTCAACACCTGGCTCGCGTTCTGGAACGCCAACACCCCGGCGAGCTACCCCAACGCCTCTCGCGTCTGGGGCTACGGCGCCCACTACGACGGCCGCCCGACCGAGGCGCACAACAACGGCCGCGGCTTCGACCTGTCGCGCATCTACACCGGCAGCACCCGGCGCTTCATCGCCCGGTACGACATCTGGAAGAACTGGTCGGGCAGCGACCTCACCACCGCGCGGCGCCACTACTGGGCCACGTCGGCGTCGACGCACTACCACTTCCGCAACGTGCTGACCTACCTCTACAACGGGGACCACCACAACCACATCCACATCGACAACCTCGTCTCCGGCACGGTGAACAGCAGCTTCGACTCCACGTCGAGGGCGCAGGTGCTGCACGTCCAGGCGTCCTGCCGCTACGTCTGGGGCCTGCCGACGACGATCGACGGCGTGTGGGGCTCGCAGACGTCGAGCCACTCCACCCGGGTGCTGCGCGCCGCGGGCGTGGCCACCGGCGGCATCGGCACCCAGTCGCGCTGGCTCGCGTTCAACCGCGCGACGATGCGCAAGGGCTACGGCACCCAGACCTACCGGGCGCCCTGACCCGTCCGACGACCGGCGTGACGACGCCCCCGGGACCGGTGGTCCCGGGGGCGTCCCGCGCCTAGGCTGCCGCCATGTCGGACCCCTCCGCCGAGCTGCGGCTCATCGCGTTGCGCGACGGCTGGGTCGTCACGGGCGACCGCAGGGCGCTGTTCGCCGACTGCTACCGCCTGATGACGCAGCGGATGCTCGAGGGGTTGGCGGCCGGCGGCTTCCACGACCCGGTGTGGGTCGCCCGCCTGCTCGACCGGTTCGCCGACTACTACTTCGAGGCCGTCGACGCGGTCGAGGCGCACGAGGTGACCGACCCGCTCGACACCTGCCCGGCCGTGTGGCGGGTGGCGTTCGACGCGTGCGCCGACCCGTGCTGCCACCCGCTGCAGGCGCTGCTGCTCGGCATCAACGCGCACATCAACCACGACCTCGCGCTGGCGATCGTCGACGTCCTCGACGACTGGCCCGGCCTCGACGAGGCCGCGCGCGACGCCCGCCGCGCCGACCACAGGCGGGTCAACGACACGATCCGCGCCACGACCGACGAGGTGCAGCGCGACGTCGTCGCCGCGTGGGCGCCGAGCACCACGGTGCTGGACGAGTGGTTCGGCGGCATCGACGAATGGGTCTTCGCCGAGGTGGTCGAGGTCTTCCGCGACCAGGTGTGGGACGACGCCATGCGCCTGCTCGCGGTCCCGGTCGAGCTGCGGGCCGAGGCGGCCGACGAGATCGCCGGCCGGGCCGCTCGGACGGCGGCCGTCATCATGCTCGGACGGCACCCGGCCCCGGGCTGACCGTGGTCGGCCCGGGGCGCAGCGGCGTCAGAGGACGTCGTGCCCGGGGTGCGGCTCGGAGGGGATGGTGCCCAGGCGCCCGGCCTGGAAGTCCTCGAAGGCCTGGACGAGCTCGGCGCGGGTGTTCATGACGAACGGGCCGTACGCCGCGACGGGTTCGCGGATGGGGCGGCCGCCGAGGACGTAGAGGTCCAGGCTGGGGCTGCGGCTCTCCTGGCTGTCGTCGGCGCCGACCTCGATGACGTCGCCGGCACCGAGCACCGCGAGCTGGCCCATCCGCAGGGGGCGGCGGTCGGGGCCGACCGTGCCGTTGCCGGCCAGCACGTACACGAGCGCGTTGTAGTCCTGGTTCCACGGCAGGCGCACCCGGGCGCCCGGCGCGATGGTCGCGTGGAGCACGGTGATCGGCGTGTGCGTGATGCCGGGGCCGGCGTGGCCGTCGAGCTCGCCGGCGATGACGCGCACGAGGGCGCCGCCGTCGGGGCTGGAGAGCAGGGCGACCTCGCCACCACGGATGTCCTGGTAGCGCGGGGGCGACATCTTCTGGCTGCTCGGGAGGTTCACCCACAGCTGGAGGCCGTGGAAGAGGCCGCCGCTGACGACGAGCTCCTCCGGGGGCACCTCGATGTGCAGCAGGCCGGAACCGGCCGTCATCCACTGGGTGTCGCCGTCGGAGATGACGCCACCGCCGCCGTGCGAGTCACGGTGCACGAACGAGCCGTCGATGATGTAGGTGACGGTCTCGAAGCCGCGGTGTGGGTGCCACGCGGTGCCCTTGGGCTCGCCCGGCGCGTACTCGACCTCGCCCATCTGGTCCATGTGGATGAAGGGGTCCAGGGCCGCCAGGTCGACGCCGGCGAACGCGCGGCGGACGGGGAAGCCCTCGCCCTCGAAGCCCTGCGGGGCCGTCGTGACCGACCGGACGGGACGGCTCACGGCGGTGGCGACGGGGTCGGAGACCCGCGGGAGGGTCAGGACGTTCTCGACGGTCACGGCCGGCATGGTGATCAGCTCCTCAGGCTCATCGGTCCCCTCTGCGGGGTTCGACACGTCCAACGATAGTTGACACATCAACTATTCCGCCACCCGAGCGCCCGATCTCCTCCCCCGGTTGCCGACCTCCGCGACCCGACCTACGTTGGCCGGGCGCCGACGTCACCCGTCGGCGCTTTCCACGCACTCAAGGGAGAGCCACGTGACCCGCGTACCCCGCACCAGACTCCTCGGCACGGCGAGCGCCGCCGTGCTGGCGGCCGGAGCCGTCCTCGCCGGCGCCGCGAGCACCGCCACCGCGACACCCGCGGCGGCCGGTGCCGACACCACCTACCTCGTCCTCGCGCCGCAGGGCCAGGGCACGACGAAGGCCAAGGACCGCGTCACCGCGGCCGGCGGCACCGTCGTCGCCCGCTACGACGCGATCGGCGTCCTCGTCGCCCGCTCGACGAACAGCGCGTTCACCACGGCCGTCGCCGGCTCCGGCGTCGAGTCCGTCGCCTCGACCGCGGGCCTGGGCAGCCTGCTCGACGAGGGCGAGACCACCTCCCTCAGCGCGCAGGACGTCGCCGACGCCGCGGGCAACCCGACGGCTGAGCCCCTGTGGGCCAACCAGTGGGACATGCGCCAGATCGACGTCGACGACGCGCACGCCGTGACGACGGGCAGCCCCGACGTCACCGTCGGCGTCCTCGACAGCGGCATCTCCAGCACGCACCCCGACCTCGCGACCCAGATCGCCAAGGACAAGAGCGCCTCGTGCATCGGCGGCGTCGTCGACACGAGCGAGGCGGCGTGGAACCCCACGACCTCCGACCACGGCACGCACGTCGCGGGCACGATCGCCGCAGCCATCAACAACGTCGGCATCGCGGGCGTGGCCCCGGGCGTCAAGGTCGCCTCGGTGAAGGTCGTCTCCGACGCCGGCTACATCTACCCCGAGGCCGCCGTCTGCGGGTTCATGTGGGCCGCCGACCACGGCATGCAGGTGACGAACAACAGCTACTACATCGACCCGTGGGAGTTCAACTGCAAGAACGACCCCCGCCAGCGTCCGGTGTGGCAGGCCGTGCAGCGCGCGATCCGCTACTCGCAGAACAAGGGCGTCCTCACCGTCGCCTCGGCGGGCAACAGCAACGTCGACCTCCAGCACAAGTTCGTCGACGACGCGAGCCCCAACGACGGCAGCTCGCCGGTGGAGACCCGCACCATCAACGGCGCGTGCGTCGACCTCCCGGCCGAGGCCCCCGGCGTCGTCACCGTGTCGGCCACCGGCCCGACGCAGCAGAAGTCGTACTACTCGTCGTACGGCCAGGGCGTCGTCGAGGTCGCGGCTCCCGGCGGTGACACCCGCTTCCGCACCCAGGGTGCCAAGTCCACCCCGACCGACGGCATCCTGTCGACCACCTTCAACACGGTGACCCGCACCAACGGCTGGGGCTACAAGCAGGGCACCTCGATGGCCGGCCCGCACGTCGCCGGTGTCGCGGCCCTCGCCGTCTCGGCGCACCCGGAGATGCAGCCGGGCCAGCTGGCGTCCTTCCTCCAGCGCACGGCGTCGCCGCTGGCGTGCCCCTCGGGCACGTACAACCCGACGCCCGCGCTCGGGACCGCGTACGTGGCCACCTGCTCCGGCGGGGCGAAGAACGGCTTCTACGGCGCCGGTGAGGTCAACGCCTTCCGCGTCGTGAGCTGACGCAGCACCCGCACCACCGCGCCGGCCGGTCCCGTCAGGGGCCGGCCGGCGTCGTCGGTGGCACCGGTCCTCAGGCGCGGGAGGTGGCGCGGATGGTCGCGGAGCCGATGACGCGCGTCCCCTCGTAGAGGACGACCGACTGCCCCGGGGCGACCCCGCGGACCCGGCGGTCGAGGACGACCCGCAGCGCGTCGCCCTCCCCCACCTGCGCGGTGGCCGGGACCTCCTCGCCGTGAGCGCGCACCTGGGCGCCGACCCGCACCGAGCCGACCGGCGGTGGGCCGCACCAGCGCAGGTGCTCGCCCTCGACGACGTCGACGCCCAGCAGGTCGGCGGTCCCGATGACGACCCGGTTGGCGGGGGCGTCGACCTCCACGACGTAGCGCGGGTCGCCGTCCATCGAGGAGCGGTCGAGGCCGAGGCCGCGCCGCTGGCCGACCGTGAAGCCGTGCGCCCCGGTGTGGGTGCCGACCACGGCACCGGTGGTGGCGTCGACGAGCGCGCCCTCGCGCTGCCCCAGCCGGCGGTCGAGCCAGCCGCGGGTGTCGCCGTCGGGGATGAAGCAGATGTCGTGGCTGTCGGGCTTCTTCGCCACGGCGAAGCCCCGCTCGGCCGCCTCGGCGCGCACCTGCGGCTTGGTGGAGTCGCCGAGGGGGAAGAACGCGCGGGACAGCTGCTCGGCGTCGAGGACGCCGAGCACGTAGGACTGGTCCTTGGCGTGGTCGACCGCCCGGTGCAGCTCGCGCCCCGACGGCCCCTCGACCACCCGCGCGTAGTGCCCGGTGGCCACGGCGTCGAAGCCCAGCGCCACGGCCTTGTCGAGCAGCCCGGCGAACTTGATCCGCTCGTTGCACCGCAGGCACGGGTTCGGCGTGCGGCCGGCGGCGTACTCGGCGACGAAGTCCTCGACGACGTCGCGCTCGAACCGGCTGGCGAGGTCCCACACGTAGAACGGGATGCCGAGCCGGTCGGCGACACGGCGGGCGTCACCGGCGTCCTCGATGGTGCAGCAGCCGCGGGCACCCTCGCGCAGCGTCGCCGCGGAGCGCGACAGGGCCAGGTGGACCCCGACGACCTCGTGGCCGGCCTCGATCATCCGCGAGGCCGCGACCGCGGAGTCGACCCCGCCGGACATCGCCGCGACGACGCGCATCAGCGGAAGCCTCCCGCCCGTCGGGCGCGCTCGACGACGCCCGGGAGCGCGGCGAGGACGGCGTCGACGTCGGCGTCGGTGGAGGTGTGCCCGAGGGAGAGGCGCAGCGCCCCGCGCGCCTCGGCCTCCGGGTAGCCCATGGCGAGCAGGACGTGGCTCGGTTGCGGCACCCCGGCCTGGCAGGCCGACCCGGTGCTGCACTCGACGCCGGCGGCGTCGAGGAGGTAGAGCAGCGAGTCGCCCTCGCAGCCGGGGACGAGGAGGTGGGCGTTGCCGGCGAGGCGGCGGGCGGCGTCACCAGCGGTCCAGCAGCCGCTGACCGAGATGCCCAGCCCGAGGGCGAGGGCGCCCTCGCACAGCCGGTCGCGGAGCGTCATGACCCGCTTGGTCTCGACGTCGCGCGCGCCCACGGTCGCCTCGAGGGCCACCGCGAGCGACCGGATGGCGGGGACGTCGAGGGTGCCGCTGCGGACCTGGCGCTCCTGCCCACCGCCGTGCGCGAGCGGGACCAGCCGGGCGTCGCGGCGGGCGAGCAGCGCACCCACCCCGAGGGGGCCGCCGACCTTGTGGCCGCTCACGGTCATCAGGTCGGCGCCGGACTCGTCGAAGCGGACCGGGAGGTGCGCCACGGCCTGCACGCCGTCGGTGTGGAACGGGATGCCGTGCTCGTGGGCGACGGCCGCGAGCTCGGCGACCGGCTGCACCGTGCCGACCTCGTTGTTGGCCCACATCACGCTGACGAGGGCGACGTCGTCGGCGCGGGCTGCGAGCACCGCGCGCAGGTCGTCGACCGAGACGTGGCCGCAGCGGTCGGGCTCGAGCCACGTGACCGACGCACCCTCGTGCTCGACGAGGTGCTCGACGGGGTCGAGGACGGCGTGGTGCTCGATGGCGCTGACGACCAACCGGGTGCGCGCGGGGTCAGCCGTCCGCCGCGCGGCGTGGGTGCCCTTGACGGCGAGGTTGTCGGCCTCGGTGCCGCCGGAGGTGAAGACGACCTCGCTCGGCCGCGCGCCCAGCACGGCCGCGATCCGCTCCCGCGACTCCTCGACGACGGCGCGCGCGGCGCGGCCCGAGGTGTGCAGCGAGGAGGCGTTCCCGACCTTCGCGGCCTGCTCGACGAGCGCCTCGACCGCGGCGGGCAGCATCGGCGTGGTCGCCGCGTGGTCGAGGTAGTGGGTCACGACCGTCCAGTCTAGGTCGGCCCGGGCGTCAGGCCCGCCCCGCACCCGTGGCGCCGTCGAAGGATGCCACGAGCGCCTCCAGGGTCGCGGTGCGCTCGCGCCGCGCGATCATCCCCAGCACCGGGGTCGCCGGGCGGTAGGCGCCGTACGTGACCAGCCGGGCGCGGTGGCGCACGCGCGTCTCCCGCTCACCCACGGCCTCGAGCGTGTAGCCGGGCCACCCCTCCGCGTTCAGCCGCCCGGACCTCGAGCGGTCCCACCAGTGGTAGACGATGGTGCGGGGCCGATCGAACTCCACGACCTCGCCGGGGGTGGGACCGAACCTGGTCTTGTCGAGGTACGTCGTCCCGAGCCCGGGCTCACCCGGCGAGGTCTGCTGCGTCCCCCCGAGGATGCTGCCCTTGCGGGGCATCCACGCGTTGTGGCCCTCGATGTCGGCGAGCCGGGCGAAGACCTCCTCGACGGGCGCCTGGACGACCCGCACCAGCTCGAACTCGACGACACCCATGCGCTCATGGTGGGGCCACGGTGCCCGCGACTCAAGGCCGCGTCACGGGCCGGCCGCGGGAGTCGGGGTCACCGGCACCGCCGGGTCAACGCCCGCGGTCCCCCGACGGACGAGCCAGAGCCCGGCGCCGGCCATCAGCAGGGCGACGACGACGAACGGCCACGGGCTGTACTGCTCGCCGCAGGAGGACGACGTGGCCGTGGTCTCGCAGACGCGGCCCGGACCCGAGCGGTTGAGGAAGGCCAGCCACAGCGGAACGAGCGACCCGCCGAGCAGCAGGCCCGGCAGGATCCCCGGCCGCAGCCGAGCCGACCACAGCCCGATGGCCCCGAGCACGAGCACCACCGGCAGCACGAACACCCCGATGGTCAGCAGGGCCGCGACGCTGAACGCCCCCAACGCCCCCACGAGCGCCCACCACAGCACGCTGACCACGGCGTCCTCCTCAGCCGACGAACACGCAGAACGGGTGACCGGACGGGTCGGCGAGGACGTAGAGCGGCTCCTCCTCGTCGTCGGTGCGGTCGAGCAGCAGCGTGGCCCCGAGCGACTCGGCCTCGGCCCGCGCGGCCTCGAGCGCCGCCACGTCGGGGACGGTGAGGTCGAGGTGCAGCTGCATCGGCACCTCGTGGCTCGGCCACGTCGTGCGGGTGAGGCTCTCGACCTGCTGGAACGCCAGGGACCGGCCGCCGTCGGCGCCGGTGAGGACGAGCCAGTCGGCGTCGTCGGCACCCTCCTGCGGCGGCTCGTCGCCCGGCCGGTACCGCAGGCCGAGGAAGCGGTGGTAGAACTCCGCGAGCGTGCGGACGTCGGTGGTGTCGAGGACGGTGTGCAGGATCGTCGGGTGCGTCATCGAGGCCTCCCCTCACGTGGACTCCCCCGACGCTACTCCCGCCCACCGACGCCGAAGGGGCGACCGGATCGGTCGCCCCTCCTCGGCCGCGGCGGACCGCGGCCAACCGCCTCGTGAGCGGTGGTCGTGTGCGTGAGGGGTCAGCTCCCCTTGCGCTTCCTGACGTCCTCGGTGGCCTGCGGTAGGACGGCGAACAGGTCGCCGACCACGCCGAAGTCGACGAGCTCGAAGATCGGCGCCTCCTCGTCCTTGTTCACGGCGATGATCGTCTTGGACGTCTGCATGCCGGCCCGGTGCTGGATGGCCCCGGAGATGCCGGCGGCCACGTACAGCTGCGGCGAGACCTGCTTGCCGGTCTGGCCGACCTGGTTGCTGTGCGGGTACCAGCCGGCGTCGACCGCGGCGCGCGAGGCGCCGACGGCGGCACCGAGCGAGTCGGCGAACGCCTCGACCGGGCCGAAGTCGCCGGCGGTGCCACGGCCACCGGAGACGACGATCGCGGCCTCGGTGAGCTCGGGGCGGCCGGTGGCGGCCTTGGGCTTGGTGTCGGTGACCTTGGCGGCCTTGGCGGCGTCGCTGACGGTCGCCTCGAACGCCTCGACGGCACCGGCGGCCGGCGCGGCCTCGATGGCGGCGGAGTTCGGCTTGACCGCGATGATCGGGGTGCCCTTGGTGACGGTGGCGGTGACCGTGTAGGAGCCGGCGAACACCGACTGCGTGGTCTCCACGCCACCGCCCTCGCCGGCGCGGACGTCGACGGCGTCGGTGATCAGGCCCGACTCGGTCTTGATGGCCAGGCGCGCGGCGATCTCCTTCCCGGCGGCGTTGCTCGGCAGCAGCACGGCGGCCGGCTTCACCTTCTCCACGAGCTGGGCGAGGATCTCGGCCTGCGGCGCGACGAGGTACCCCTTGGAGTCGGCGTCGTCGACGACGTAGACCTTGTGGGCGCCGTACTTGGCCAGGGTCACCTGGGCCTTCTCGGCGCCGCCGCCGATGTGCACGGCGCTGGGCTCGCCGAGGCGGCGGGCGAGGGTGAGCAGCTCGGCGGTCGCCTTGCGCAGGCGGCCGTCGGCGTGGTCGACGAGGACGAGTACCTCAGCCATGGTGGTCTCCTAGGTCTCTTCGAGCCGGGGCTCAGACGAACTTCTGGGCGGCGAGGAACTCGGCGAGCCTGGTGCCACCGTCGCCCTCGTCCTTGACGATCTGGCCCTGCTCGCGCGGCGGCCGCTTGGTGAACGACACGACCGAGGTCCAGGCGGCGTCGAGGCCGACCTGCGAGGCGTCGACGCCGAGGTCGGCCAGGCCCCACTGCTCGACCGGCTTCTTCTTCGCGGCCATGATCCCCTTGAACGAGGGGTAGCGCGGCTCGTTGATCTGGTCGGTGACCGACACCAGCGCCGGCAGCGCGGCCTCGATGGTCTCCGAGGCGGTGTCGCCGTCGCGGCGGATCGTCACGGTGCCCTCGCCGACGGTGAGCTCGGAGGCGTAGGTGACCTGCGGCAGGCCGAGGCGCTCGGCGAGCATCGCGGGCACGACGCCCATGACCCCGTCGGTGGACGACATCCCGGTGAGGACCAGCTCGGGCGAGCCGTCGGTGGCCTTCTTCACGGCCTCGGCGAGGACGAGCGAGGTCGCGGCGGCGTCGGAGCCGTGGATCGCGTCGTCCTGCACGTGCACGCCCTTGTGGGCACCCATCTGCAGGGCCTTCTTGATGGCGTCGGCGGCCGACTCGGGGCCGACGGTGAGGACGGTGACCTCACCCTCCCCCGCGGCCTCGACGATCTTCAGGGCCTCCTCGACGGCGTACTCGTCGAGCTCGGACAGCAGCCCGTCGGAGGCCCCCCGGTCGACGGTCTTGTCGGACTCCTGGAACGTGCGCTCGGACTGGGCGTCCGGGACGTACTTGACGCAGACGACGATGTTCATGCGTGCCTCGTCCTCTTCCTTCACTCGGGGCTGGGCGCGCCCGGCGGTCGTGGCCCGGGCATCGACGGCCATCCTCTCAGCAGGTGAGCGCCCGTTCACCACCGGAGCGGCGTGACGGTCGCCACCCCGTGACCGGCGCCACGTCCTCAGAAGCGGGTGCGGTAGTACCCCTTCGTCGCGGTGACGACGACGGCCAGCTCGGCGTCGGAGTCGCGCAGGGACCGGAGGTCCTCCGGTGCGTACCAGTCGTCGGCGAGGACGTCGTCGAGCCAGATCCCCCCGTCGGCCAGCGCCTCGACCGAGACCCCGGTGTCGCTCGTGGAGGTCGGCGCGACCTCGACGGTGACCTCGTCCGGGCAGTCGTACCGGGCCGACGGCAGCCCGGCCGCTCCCTCCCGCTGCACGTTGGGGTTGTCGCCGCGCCAGTACTCGTCGCGGACCCGGTCCAGCCCGCCCCATGTCGTCGGCTCGCACCCGAGGCCGCGCAGGGTCGCGTCGAGCGCGGTCAGCCCATCGGCGACGTCCGCACGGTCGGTCGCGAGGACCACCATGCGGCTCGCCGCGACCTCGCACTCGTGCGAGTAGGTGTCCTTGCGCTTCCAGTCGTTCTGCCCCGTCCGGCAGCCGTCGACCGTGCCGCTGCCGATGACGCGACCGTCGACCGAGGCCCGGTCGGCGAGCCCTGCCACCACCGGCGTCGCGGCGGCCCTGGCCCGCGTCGCCTCCTCGCCGTGCGGTTCGAAGTCCTCGCTGAACAGGGTGCAGCCGAACACCGAGCACCACGAGATGGTCGCGACCGCCCCGAGGCCCAGTGTCGCGACGGCCAGGGTGACGAGCACGACCTTCAGCACGCGGCGGGGCCGGAGGGCGGTGTCGGACATGCCCCGATCCTGCCCGCACCGCGGGCGTCGCGCCTGAGCACGAGGGCCCAGGCGCGACGCGCGACGGTGGTGGAACGGCTGGTCAGGCGCCCTCGAAGGGAGCCGGGCCCTTGCCCTTGTCGACGAAGTGGCGCATGCCGATGGCGCGGTCACGGGTGGCGAAGGTGCCGGCGAACAGGATGCGCTCGATCTCCAGCCCCGTCTCGAGGTCGACCTCGAGGCCGCGGTCGATGGCCTCCTTCGCGGCGCGCACCGCGTAGGAGGGACCGCCGACGTAGCGGGCGACACGCGCCCTCGCCGCGGTGTAGACGTCGGCCGCGGGGACGACCTCGTCGACGAGCCCGATGGCGAGCGCCTCGGCGGCGTCGACGAACCGGCCGGAGAACACGAGGTCCTTGGCCCGGGCCGGGCCGACGAGCCGCGCGAGGCGCTGGGTGCCGCCGGCCCCCGGGATGATGCCGAGGCTGATCTCGGGCTGGCCGAGCTTCGCGTCCTCGGCGACGACGCGGAAGTCACAGGCCAGGGCGACCTCGCAGCCACCGCCGAGCGCGTAGCCGGTGATGGCGGCGACGGTCGGCTTGGGGATGGCGGCGATCGCCTTCGTGAACTCCTGGAGCAGGACGGAGCGGTCGACCATGTCGGTGTACGACATCGTCTCCATCTCCTTGATGTCGGCGCCGGCGGCGAAGACCTTCTCGCCCCCGTAGACGACGACGGCCGCGACGTCCTTGCGGGTGGTCGCCTCGGCGGCGACCGCGAGCAGTCCCTCCTGGATCTCGGCGTTGAGCGCGTTCATCGGCGGGCGGTCGAGGCGGATGGTGCCGATGCCGGCCTCGACCTCGAGGCGGACGAGGTCGGTCACGACGAGGCCCCGTCGGGCTCACCGGTGGTGGGGTCGATGCCCTGCACCCGCTGGTGCCAGATGTGGACGCCGGAGAGGATCACCTGGATGGAGACCTGCACGAGGTGCGTGAGGTCGGAGCCGGGCGTGACGACGTGCTCGCCGGTGACGACGAGGGTGGTGCCCGCGACGCCGCTCTTGACGCAGTTGAGGTTGAGGTTGAGCTCGTTGCAGGTCTCGTAGAGCTTGACCCGGTCGGCGAGGAGGTCCTCCTGGATCTGCCACTGGCCGAACACGCGCATGATCTGCACGTCGCCCTCGGAGCACCGCACGAAGAGCTGCTGGTCGTTGACCATGAAGGCGACGTCGCCGTCGGAGTCGATGTTCGGGGCCACCCCGAGGTCGACGAGCGCGTCGAGGACCCGGCCGCGCACCGGGTGCTCGTCCGGGGGCGGGGGAAAGTTGGGGAGCGACGAGGGATCGGTCATGGGACCACCGTAACGACTCACTAGGCTCCCCTCCATGCCGCGCTCCCCCCGCCCCGCCCCGCCCCCGGGACCGCTGACGCGCGACCTCCCGCCGGCTCCCGGAGTCACCCTCGTCGACGGTGGCGCGGACGTCGCCGTGTACGCCGGGCACGCAGACGGCGTCGAGCTGTGCCTGTTCGAGCCGGGTGACGTGGCGGGCGGGACCGAGCGTCGGATCCCCCTCCTCGAGCGGGCCCACGGCTGGTGGTTCGGCTTCGTCCCGGGCATGGGCCCGGGCCAGCGCTACAACCTGCGGGTCGACGGCGCGTGGGAGCCCGAGCAGGGCCTGCGCCACAACCCGGCCAAGCTCCTCCTCGACCCGTACGCCCGCGCCGTCGAGGGCGAGGTCACGTGGGGCCCGGAGGTGTACGGCCACACCGTCGACGCCGACTGGCACGGCGACGCGCTCAACCGCTCCGACCTCGACAGCCGCGCGAACATCCCGCGGTGCGTCGTCGTCGACGACGAGTTCGACTGGGAGGACGACCGCCCGCCGGGGCACTCGCGCAGCGACTCCGTCCTCTACGAGATGCACGTCAAGGGCCAGACCAAGCTGCACCCCGGCGTCCCCCCGGAGCTGCGCGGTACCTACGCCGGCCTCGCCCACCCCGCCTCGCTCGCCCACCTCACCTCGCTCGGCGTCACCGCGGTCGAGCTGCTGCCCGTGCACGCGTTCACCCACGAGCCGCACCTCGTGCGGATGGGCATGACCAACCACTGGGGCTACAACACCCTCGGCTTCCATGCACCGCACGCGGCCTTCGCCGCGGCCGACGACCCCCAGGGCGTCGTCGACGAGGTCAAGGGCATGGTCAAGCTGCTGCACCGCGAGGGCATCGAGGTCATCCTCGACGTCGTCTACAACCACACCGCCGAGCAGGACCGCGCCGGGGCCACGCTGTCGTGGCGCGGCCTGGACCAGCGGGCGTACTACCGCCTCGACGAACGCGGCCGCGACATCGACGTCACGGGGTGCGGCAACACCCTCGACCTGCGCCACCCGGTGGTGTGCCGGATGGTGCTCGACAGCATGCGCACCTGGGTGCAGGAGTACCACGTCGACGGCTTCCGCTTCGACCTCGCCGTGGCCCTCGGGCGGGGCCGCGGCGACGACTTCGACCCCGACCACCCCTTCCTCGTGGCCCTGCGCACCGATCCCGTGCTCTCGGCGGTCAAGCTCATCGCCGAGCCGTGGGACCTCGGCCTGCACGGCTGGCGCACCGGCCAGTTCCCGCCGCCGTTCATGGAGTGGAACGACCGCTACCGCGACGCCGTGCGCCACTTCTGGGTGGGCGACCGCCGGGGACAGGCCCACGGCGAGCCCGGCCGCGGCATCCAGGAGCTCGCCACCCGGCTGGCCGGCTCGCGCGACCTGTTCGGCGACCGCGACCGCGGCCCCACGGCCTCGGTCAACTTCGTCACCGCCCACGACGGCTTCACCCTGGCCGACCTCACCACCTACGACCGCAAGCACAACGAGGCCAACGGCGAGCACAACCGCGACGGCAGCAACGGCAGCATCTCGTGGAACCACGGCGTCGAGGGCCCCACCGACGACGCCGCCGTCCTCGACGCCCGGGCCCGGACCATCCGCAACGTCCTGGGCATCCTCCTGCTCTCCACCGGCGTGCCGATGATCACCGCCGGCGACGAGATGGGCCGCACCCAGGGCGGCAACAACAACGCCTACTGCCAGGACAACGAGATCTCGTGGGTCGACTGGGACCTCGCGCCGTGGCAGGCCGACCTCCTCGAGACGACCCGGCGCCTCCTCGCGGTGCGCCGCGACCTCCCGGCCCTGCGGCAGCGCGGCTGGGCCCTCGGCCGCCAGGTCCACGACGACGGCACCCGCGACATGGAGTGGTTCGCCGCCGACGGCGACCTCATGGGCCACCGGTGGGACGACCCCGGGGTGCGCGTCGTGCAGATGCTCGTCGCAGGGTCCTGGCTGGGCGCGCCGTCGGCACTGCTCGTCGTCAACGGCGGCCCCGACGAGGTCGAGGTCGTCCTCCCGCCCCCGCCGGGCGGGAAGGGCTACCGCCTGCTCTGGGACAGCGCCGACCCGACCCCGCAGCCGCCCGCCGACACCGATGCCGCCGACCCCGGACCGGTGGCCGTCCCGGCCACGAGCCTGCGGGTCTACGCCGCCTGCTGAACGGCCGCGCCTAGACTGGCCGGCAAGGACGCGGCCGCCCGACGGGACCGGTCGGACCGCAGCGGATGGGTGCCCCCGCGACCCGGGCACCAGTTGGGAGCACCACACGCATGACCGCGACCACGTCAGCCGCCACGGGGTTCGAGCCGCTCGACCCGGCGATCCGCGAGCAGTACGACCGTGACGGCTATGTCGTCATCCCGAACGCCCTCGCCGAGGACGACCGGGCGTACTTCGAGGACGCCGTCGACCGGATCTACGCCGAGGAGGAGGCCGCGGGCGAGCTGCGCCCCGACCGCTCCATCCACGTCATGGGCTGGCTCCACAAGGACCCGCGCTTCGTCGAGCTGCTCAGCTGGCCCACGACCTTCCCCTACATCTGGGGAACCATGGGCTGGAACATCTACACGCACCACAACCACATCGACGTCAACCCGCCCAAGGACGAGCCGCCCTTCTGGAACTGGCACCAGGACGGCTACCGGCAGAACTCCGACATCGACATGGACGTGCGTCCGATGTTCATGACGAAGATCTGCTACGCCCTCACCGACCTCTCGGAGCCGGGCTACGGCAACACCAAGGTCATCCCGGGCAGCCACAAGAACAACACCCTCTCCGGCCGCCCGGAGAAGGAGGGCGACCCGATCATCGAGCCCGAGGGCGCCACCGAGGTGCTGCTCAAGCCCGGCGACGCGTTCATCTTCGACCGCCGCCTGTGGCACAGCCGCTCGATGAACAAGAGCGAGCGCATCCGCAAGCTGATGTTCATCGGCTACACCTACCGCTGGATCCGCCCGCTCGACGAGGCCGTCGCCGACCAGGGCTCCGAGTGGTTCGCCGGGCTGACACCGCTCCAGAAGCAGCTGCTCGGCTACGGCCCCGACCACGCGTCGTTCTGGGGCATCAAGCAGAGTGGCTGGATCGACTACGAGATCCCGCTCGCCGCCGAGCTCAAGGAGCGCGGCCTGCTCGACCGCGCCATCCCCTACCTGCGCTGACTCACCCGAGCGCCCGCGACGCCCCGGTCCTCACGGCCGGGGCGTCGCCGCGTCCTGAACCGCGGCCCCCACACACCCACACCCCTCAGTCGGAAGCGGGGGCGATCCAGCCGGCGCGGGCGACACGGTGCAGCAGGACCACCGTGAGGATGCCGACGAGCACGTTCGCGAGGACGCCCACCGGGTACGCGATGCCGACCGGCGTGGCCACCGCGACGATGCCGATGACGACCACCGCCCCCGTGACGAGCACGGCGGTCCGCAGCGGCGCGGCCCAGCGCAGGGTGTCGGCGGCATCGTCCGGCGCGACGGCCAGCAGGCCGGTGAGCACCTGGTGGACCACGACCACGAAGGCGATCGCCGCGAGGAGGAACCCGGCGAAGAGCACCGGCGCCCACTGCGACCCGGCGAACAGCGGGGTGCCCGTGACGAGCGACAGCGGCGCCCCGGCGACGGCGGCGGCCCTCGCCCGGACGAACGCGGGGTGCACCGCGGCCGCACCGGTGAGGCCGTAGAAGACCCAGGCGTAGCCGACGAGGTCGGGCAGGACGTCCCAGCCGTACAGCGGGAGGTCGAGGACGACGACGAGCAGGCCCCAGGCGGCCCACGGGAACCGGGTCATGGCGCCACCCTAGGGCGACCCGACCGGCCCGCGTCCCCGGTACCACCGCAGCGGTCGATCCGGTAGACAAGCGGCATGCCCGACCTCGGCCGCGCCGCCCAGTCCGCCATCTACCGGGCGGGAAGCTTCGGCCGCCGCCCGCGGGTGCCCACCGACGGCACGGCCCTCGAGGACGCCGCGAGCCGGGTGATGTCGAGGCGCGGCTTCGCGTACGTCGCCGGCTCCGCGGGCGGCGAGGCCACGGCCCGCGCCAACGTCGACGCCTTCGCCCGCTGGCAGGTCGTCCCCCGCGTCCTCGTCGACACCGGCGAGCGCGACCTGGGCGTCGACCTCCTCGGGCGCCGCCACCCCACGCCGTTCCTCGTCTCCCCGATCGGCGTGCTGTCGATGGCCCACGACGACGCCGACCTCGGCGTGGCCCGGGCCGCGCGCGAGCAGGGCGTCACCCCGGTCCTGTCCACCCAGGCGTCGGTCCCGATGGAGGTGGTGGCGGCCGAGCTCGGCGGCACCGGGCACTGGTACCAGCTGTACTGGAGCCGCGACGACGACCTCACCGCGAGCCTGGTCGGCCGGGCCGAGGCGAGCGGCGCGGAGGCCCTCGTCGTCACCCTCGACACCGCCTACCTCGGCTGGCGCCCGCGCGACCTCGACCTCGGGCACCTCCCCTTCGCCCGCGGCGAGGGCATCGCGCAGTACACCTCCGACCCCGTGTTCCAGCGGCTCGTCGCCCAGCGCGTGGCCGCCGCCCGGGACGCCGCCGAGGCCGGGGCGCCCGCCGAGCCCCAGCCCCGCCCCACGCCGGCCGCCGTGCGCACCCTGCTCAGCCTGAGCCGCAACCACCCCGGCGACCTGCGCGGCAACCTGTCCTCCCCCGAGCCACGCGCCGCGGTCGAGACCTTCCTCGACGTGTTCTCCCGCCCCTCGCTCACGTGGGAGGACCTGCCACGGCTGCGCGAGCTGACCTCCCTGCCGGTCGTCCTCAAGGGCGTCCTGCACCCGGACGACGCGCGCCGGGCGGTCGACGCCGGCGTCGACGGCCTCTGGGTCTCCACCCACGGCGGCCGCCAGGTCGACCGCTCGGTCGCCGCCCTCGACGCCCTGCCCGGGGTGGTCGAGGCCGTCCGCTCCGGCGGGTCGGGCCTGCCCGTGGTCTTCGACAGCGGGGTGCGCACCGGCGCCGACGCGTTCGTCGCGCTGGCGCTGGGGGCGACGGCGGTCGGCATCGGACGACCCCACGTCTACGGGCTGGCCCTCGGCGGCGCCGAGGGCGTGGCCGAGGTGCTGCGCAACCTCGTGGCCGAGCTCGACCTCACGATGGCGCTCACCGGCTGCCGCTCGCGCGCCGACCTCACCCCCGACCGGCTCGTGCGGACGCCCGCATCCTGAGCCGGTCCACCACGCCCGCGGAAGTGTGCAAGCGTTTCCGCGGGATGTTTGTACTCTGTCCCCGCACCACCGTCGCTGCGTCGCCGCACGCCAGTTCGAAGGACCCGTACCGATGACCGAAACCGTGCCCACCCGCGCCGTCGTCTCCGACGAGTCACCGTCGACCGATGCGCGCCGCATCGGCCCCGCCCACCGGACGAGCCACCCGCTGGCCTCCGGCCCGGTCGTCTCCCCGCCGGCCACGGTCGACGGCTTCGTCGAGGCCTTCCTCGCCGAGCTCAACTACGGCCAGGGCACGCTGCTCTCCCAGTCCACGCTCAACGACCAGTACCTGGCCCTCGCGCGCACCATCCGCCGCTACCTCATGGCCGACTGGCTCGAGACCGGCGCCCGCCGCCGCCAGGCCCAGCAGAAGACCATCGGCTACCTGTCCGCCGAGTACCTCCTGGGCCGCCAGCTGGGCAACAACCTCCTCGCGACCAACCTCCAGGACATCGCCGAGGTGGCGATGACCCAGTGCGGCATCGACATCGCGGCCCTGCGCGCCCAGGAGGTCGAGCCCGGTCTCGGCAACGGCGGCCTCGGGCGCCTCGCGGCCTGCTTCGTCGACTCGCTCGCGACGATGGACGTCCCCTGCATCGGCTACGGCATCCGCTACGAGTACGGCATCTTCCGCCAGACCTTCGAGGGCGACCGCCAGGTCGAGGTCCCCGACTCGTGGCTCTCGCTCGGCAGCCCGTGGGAGTTCCCGCACCCCGAGCGCCAGGTGCTGGTGAGCTTCGGCGGCCAGACGTCGACCACCACCGGTGAGGACGGGGTCGTCACCTCGACCTGGACCCCCGGGTGGCAGGTCATCGGCATGCCGTACCACTACATGGTCCCCGGCTACCGCAACGGCGTCGTCAACACCCTGCGCCTGTGGAGCGCCCGGGCCACCCAGGCGTTCGACCTCGCCATCTTCAACTCCGGCGACTACGCCGAGGCGGTGCGCGCCCAGACCTTCGCCGAGAACATCTCCAAGGTGCTCTACCCCGAGGACTCCACGCCCCAGGGCAAGGAGCTGCGCCTGCAGCAGCAGTACTTCTTCGTGGCCTGCTCGCTGCACGACTTCATCGAGAACACCATCCCGGCCGACTTCGACCTAAGCCGCCTCCCCGAGCGGATCATCTTCCAGCTCAACGACACCCACCCCGTCATCGCGATCCCGGAGATGATGCGGATCCTCGTCGACAAGAAGGGTTTCGAGTGGGACGAGGCGTGGGCGATCACCCGCAAGTGCTTCGCCTACACGTGTCACACGCTCCTGCCCGAGGCCCTCGAGGTCTGGTCGGTCGAGCTCCTGGGCAAGCTGCTCCCCCGGCACCTCGAGATCATCTACCGGATCAACGACGAGTTCCTCGAGGAGGTCCGCGAGGCCTTCCCCGGTGACGAGATGCGCGCCCGCCGCATGTCGATGATCGCCGAGCACCCCGTGCGCTCGGTGCGGATGGCGTACCTCGCCACCGTGGCCGGCGCGAAGGTCAACGGCGTCGCCGAGCTGCACAGCCAGCTGCTGCGCGACAAGGTGCTGCCCGACTTCTCGCAGCTGTGGCCGGAGAAGTTCACCAACGTCACCAACGGCATCACGCCGCGGCGCTTCGTGCGCCTCGCGAACCGCCGCCTGTCCGAGCTCGTCACCGACACGATCGGCGACGGCTGGGTCACCGACCTCGACCGCCTGCGCGAGCTCGAGCCGCTCGCCGACGACGCCTCGTTCCGCGAGGAGTTCCGCGCGGTCAAGCAGGCCAACAAGGAGCGGCTGTACGCCCTGCTGAAGGTCCGCGACGGCCTCGAGCTGCCCCGCGAGGCGATGCTCGACGTCATGGTCAAGCGCCTGCACGAGTACAAGCGCCAGACCCTCAAGCTGCTGCACATCGTCTCGCTGTACGACGACGTCCTCTCGGGCCGCGTCGCCGCCGAGGACGTCACCCCGCGCACCTTCGTCTTCGGTGCCAAGGCCGCCCCCGGCTACCACCTGGCGAAGGAGATCATCTTCCTCGTCAACGCGGTCGCCGACACCGTGAACTCCGACCCGAAGGTGGCCGGCCGGCTCAGTGTCGCGTTCCCCGCGAACTACAACGTCACCCTCGCCGAGAAGCTCATCCCCGCCGCCGACCTCTCCGAGCAGATCTCGCTCGCCGGCAAGGAGGCGTCGGGCACGGGCAACATGAAGTTCGCCCTCAACGGCGCCCTGACGATCGGCACCGACGACGGTGCCAACGTCGAGATCCGCCGCCTCGTCGGCGACGACCACTTCTTCCTCTTCGGGATGGACGAGCCGGAGGTCGAGCAGCTGCGCGCCCGCGGCTACAGCCCCGCCGCCGTCTACGAGGAGAACGCGCGCCTGCGCAGCACCATCGACCTGCTCGCGAGCGGCCACTTCACCGGCGGCGACCGCCAGGCCGTTGGCCCCGTCATCGACAACCTGCTGCAGCAGGACTCGTTCATGGTGTTCGCCGACTTCCAGGCCTACCTCGACGCCCAGGAGCGGGTCGACGCGGCCTACGCCGACCCGGACGCCTGGTCGCGGTCGGCCATCCTCAACGTCGCGCGCTCGGGGTACTTCTCCTCCGACCGCTCGATGCGCGACTACCTGTCGCGGATCTGGGCCTGACCACCGTCCGGGACCGTTCACCGGGCAGACGTGGGGCTGAACGCGAGGCGCCTGTCCGTGTAGGTTCGGTCGGGTGAGCGACGCCTTCCGGACCGCCCCCCCGCAAGCTCCGATCGGACGGATCCCCGTCCAGGACGTCAGACCCGTGGTCGACCACGGCGCAAGGCCCGCCAAGGCGGTCGTGGACGAGCGTTTCGACGTCTCGGCCACCGTGTTCCGCGAGGGCCACGACGCCGTGAACGCCTCCGTGGTCCTCACCGACCCCGACGGTGTCGAGCACGTGCTGCCGATGACGTGCACCAACCCCGGGCTCAACCACTGGGTCCGCTCGGTGGCCGCCGACCGCACCGGCTGGTGGTCCTACCGGGTCGAGGGCTGGTCCGACCCGTACGGCACCTGGGAGCACGACGCGACCATCAAGGTGCAGGCTGACGTCGACACCGAGCTGATGCTCGAGGAGGGTGCCCTCGTCCTCGAGCGGGCCCTCGCCGAGGTCACCCGCACGACCGAGCAGAAGGCGGTCCTCACCGCCGCGGTCACCGGGCTGCGCGACACGACGAAGCCGCCGGCGGTGCGGCTCAAGTCCGGCACCGACGCCGCCGTCGAGGACGAGCTCGGCGAGCGCCCGCTGCGCGACATGGTCTCCCCCTCCGCCGACCTGCCCCTGCTCGTCGAGCGCGAGCTCGCCCTGTCCGGCGCCTGGTACGAGATCTTCCCGCGCAGCGAGGGCGCCACGTACGACGACAAGGAGCACCGCTGGGCCACCGGCACGCTGCGCACCGCCGCGAAGCGCCTGCCGGCCATCGCGGCGATGGGCTTCGACGTCGTCTACCTCACCCCGATCCACCCGATCGGCCAGGCCGCGAAGAAGGGCCCGAACAACACCCTCGACGCGCGCCCCGAGGACCCCGGCAGCCCGTACGCCATCGGCTCCGCCGACGGCGGCCACGACGCCATCCACCCCGACCTCGGCACGTTCGACGACTTCGACGCCTTCGTCGCCGAGTCCGAGCGGCTCGGGATGGAGGTCGCGATGGACCTCGCGCTGCAGTGCTCCCCCGACCACCCGTGGGTGACGTCGAACCCCGAGTGGTTCACCACCCGCGCCGACGGCAGCATCGCCTACGCCGAGAACCCCCCGAAGAAGTACCAGGACATCTACCCGCTGAACTTCGACAACGACCCCGCGGGCATCTACGCCGAGGTCCGCCGCGTCGTGCAGGTGTGGATCGACCACGGGGTCAAGCTGTTCCGCGTCGACAACCCGCACACCAAGCCGGTCGAGTTCTGGCAGTGGCTGATCGCGGACGTCGCGAAGGACCACCCCGAGGTCATCTGGCTCGCCGAGGCCTTCACCAAGCCCGCGATGATGCACACGCTGGGCAAGGTCGGCTTCCAGCAGAGCTACACGTACTACGCGTGGCGCAACAGCGCGGCCGACCTGCGCGAGTACCTCACCGAGCTCTCGGGCGACGCCGCGACCTACATGCGCCCGTCGTTCTGGCCCACCACCCACGACATCCTCACGCCGTACATGCAGTTCGGCGGGCTCGGGGCCTGGAAGCTGCGCGCCGTCCTCGCGGCCACCCTCGTCCCCACCTACGGGATCTACACCGGCTACGAGCTGATGGAGCACGTCGCCCGTCCCGGCGCCGAGGAGCAGATCGACAACGAGAAGTACGAGTTCAAGAACCGCCGCTGGGAGGACTACGAGGAGGGCGGCGCCAAAGAGGGCCAGTCCCTGGCCGGCTACCTCACGCGCATCAACGAGATCCGTCGGGCCCACCCGGCGCTGCACCGGTTGCGCGACATCCGTTTCCACCACGTCGACGACGAGAACTTCCTCGCCTTCTCCAAGCGCCGGCGCCTCCCCGACGGCACCGACGACGTCGTGCTCGTCGTCGCCAACCTCGACCCGCACTCCACGCGGGCCACGACGCTGCGGCTCGACATGGCGGCCCTCGGCCTCGAGTCCGGTGACTCCTTCACCGCCCGCGACCTGGTCTCCGAGCAGGACTGGACCTGGCAGCGCGACAACTACATCCGGCTCGGGCCCGAGGTGGAACCCGTCCACGTCATCGCCGTGAGGAGGACCTGGTGAGCGCCATCGCCGGCATGGGCCACGGCCACGCGGGCCTGGGCATGAACCAGCCCGGCCTGCGCCACGACCCCGAGTGGTTCCGCACCGCCGTGTTCTACGAGGTGCTCGTGCGTGCCTTCGGCGACAGCAACGGCTCGGGCGAGGGCGACTTCGCGGGCATCGTCAACCGCCTCGACTACCTCCAGTGGCTGGGCGTCGACTGCCTGTGGCTGCCGCCCTTCTACGCGAGCCCGCTGCGTGACGGTGGCTACGACATCTCCGACTACACCCAGGTGCTGCCGGAGTTCGGCACGCTCCCCGAGTTCAAGGAGCTGATCAACCAGGCCCACGCCCGCGGCATCCGGATCATCACCGACTTCGTCATGAACCACACGAGCGACCAGCACCCGTGGTTCCAGGCGTCGCGCAGCGACCCCGAGGGCCCGTACGGCGACTTCTACGTGTGGTCCGACACCGACGACAAGTACACCGACGCCCGCATCATCTTCGTCGACACCGAGACGTCGAACTGGACCTTCGACCCCATCCGGCGGCAGTTCTTCTGGCACCGGTTCTTCGGCCACCAGCCCGACCTGAACTTCGAGAACCCCGCCGTCCACGAGGCGATGTTCGACGTCGTCCGGTTCTGGATGGACATGGGGATCGACGGCTTCCGGCTCGACGCCGTGCCCTACCTCTACGAGGAGGAGGGCCACAACGGCGAGAACCACCCCAAGACGCACGAGTTCCTCGCCCAGCTGCGGGCGATGGTCGACACCGAGTACCCGGGGCGCATCCTCCTCGCGGAGGCCAACCAGCCCCCGGCCGACGTCGTCGACTACTTCGGCACCGAGGAGGCGCCGGAGTGCCAGATGTGCTTCCACTTCCCCGTGATGCCGATGCTGTACTACGCGCTGCGCGAGGAGCGGGCGACGCCGATCATCGACGTCCTCGCCGGGACGCCGGACATCCCCGCGGGCGCCCAGTGGGGCACCTTCCTGCGCAACCACGACGAGCTGACCCTCGAGATGGTGACGCCGGAGCAGCGCGCCGCGATGTACGGCTGGTACGCCCCCGACCCGAGGATGCGGGCCAACGTCGGCATCCGGCGGCGGCTCGCCTCCCTCCTCGACGGCTCGCGCCCGGAGATCGAGCTGATCCACGCGCTGCTGCTCTCCCTGCCCGGCTCGCCGTGCCTGTACTACGGCGACGAGATCGGCATGGGCGACAACATCTGGCTCAACGACCGTGATGCCGTGCGCACCCCGATGCAGTGGACCCCCGACCGCAACGCCGGCTTCTCCACCGCCGACCCGGGCAAGCTCTACCTGCCGGTCATCCAGTCGCTCGTCTACCACCACAACCACGTCAACGTCGAGGCGCAGATGGCCACCGGGTCCTCGCTGCTGCACTGGGTGCGCGGCATGCTCTCGGTCCGCCGCGAGCACCCGGTCTTCGGGCTGGGCGACTTCACCGTGTGCGAGTCCACCCACGACCGGGTCCTCGGGTTCGTGCGCGTGGACCGTCGCGACCGCGACGCCGAGGACCGCTCGGCCCGGGCCGTGCTCTGCATCAACAACCTGTCGTCGAAGCCGCAGGCCACCACCCTGACGCTTCCGAAGGACCTCGCGGGGTCGTGGACGCGAGACCTGTTCGGCGGCACCGGTTTTCCCGACGTCGATGACGACGGCAACATCACCGTCACGCTCGGGTCGCGTGACTTCTTCTGGCTCGCGCTCGAGCCCCCGCCCGGGGGTGCCACCCGTGGCTGAGATCCACGACGCGACCATCACGCCGTCCAAGGTCGAGCTGCTCGAGGCCTGGATGGGTGACCAACGCTGGTACGCGGCCAAGGGCCGACGCCCCCGGCTGCGTCGCCTCGCGGCGTGGCGCCTCGACGACCCCGCGGGCGAGGTCGGCGTCGAGACGATCATCGTCGCCGACGAGGCCGGTCCCGAGACGGTCGTCTACCAGGTGCCGCTCACCTACCGCGGCGAGCCGCTGGGCAGCGCCGACCACGCCCTCGTCGGCACGATGGACCACTCGGTCCTCGGCCGCCGCTGGGTGTACGACGCCCCGCACGACCCGGTCTACGCCGCCCAGCTCCTCGAGCTCGTCCAGGGCCGCGTGTCGGCGCGGTCGTCGTCGGTCTCCGACGCCGACGAGCCCGCGGTCTCCGGTGTGCCGCAGGGCAGCTGGGACCGCGAGGTGCACGTCCGCACCTCGCGCGTGCTGTCCGGCGAGCAGTCGAACACCTCGGTGATCCTCGACGGCGACCTGCCCGACGGCCACCACACCCCGCTCATCGTCAAGGTCTTCCGGATGCTGTCCCCCGGCGACAACCCCGACGTCGTCCTCCAGGGCGCGCTCGTCGACGCCGGCTCGCGCCGCGTACCGGCGGTCGTGGGCGCGGTCGCCGGGGCGTGGCCTCACCCGGCCGCCGACGGCGACGAGCCGGCTCACGGCCACCTGGCGTTCTGCCAGGAGTTCCTCCCCGGTGTCGAGGACGCGTGGCGCGTGGCGCTGCGTGCGGCCGAGGAGGGCAGCGACTTCTCCGGACCCGCCCGCGACCTCGGCGAGGCCACGGCCGAGGTGCACCACGCCCTGGCCGAGGCCCTCGGCACCGAGCCGACCAGCCACGACCAGGCCGCGTCGATCGTCGCCGAGATGCGCGCGCGCTTCGACGCCGCGGTCGAGGCCGCCCCCGAGCTCGGCGAGGTCCGCTCGTCCGTGGAGGCCGTGCACCGCGCCGCCACCGACGCGAGCTGGCCTGCGCTGCAGCGCATCCACGGCGACTACCACCTCGGCCAGGTGCTGCACTCGGCCGAGCGCGGCTGGATCCTCCTCGACTTCGAGGGCGAGCCGCTGCGTCCCCTGTCCGAGCGCTCGCTCCCCGACCAGTGGGTCCGCGACGTCGCGGGCATGCTGCGCAGCTTCGACTACGTCGGCGGGACCCTCGAGCAGGTGCGGGGCACCTCCGCCCGCGCGTGGGTGACGTCGGCCCAGCAGTCCTTCCTCGACGGCTACGCGGCCCGCGCCGGCGACGACCCGCGCCGGCTCGGTGCGCTCCTCGCCGCCTTCGAGCTCGACAAGGCGATGTACGAGGTCGTCTACGAGGCCCGCAACCGACCGGGCTGGGTCGGCATCCCCCTCGGTGCGGTCCGCCGCCTCACCGCCCACTTCTCGACCTCCGCCCCCACGCAAGGAGACTCCCCGTGACTCCCACCCCCAGCCCCGAGGTCGGCGGCGCCATCACCGCGCTCGTCCAGGGCCGCCACCAGCAGCCGCACGACCTCCTCGGCCAGCACCTCGAGCACGGGGGGCTGCGCATCCGGGTCCTCAAGCCGCTCGCCACCTCGGTGCGCGTGCGCTTCGAGGACGACGAGGTGCTCGACCTCGCGCACGAGGCCGAGGGTGTGTGGACCGCCGTGCGCACCGACGCGCTTCGGACGATGGACTACCGGCTCCTCGTCACGTGGGCCGACGGCATCGAGCACGAGCAGGACGACCCCTACCGCTTCGCGCCCACGCTGGGCGAGGTCGACCTCCACCTCGTCAACGAGGGGCGCCACGAGGAGCTGTGGACCGTGCTGGGGGCACGCGTCCACGAGTACCCGGGCCCGCTCGGACCGGTGCGCGGTGTCGCGTTCGCCGTGTGGGCGCCGCGGGCGAAGGCGGTGCGCGTCATCGGCGACTTCAACGACTGGGACGGCCGCGTCCACCCGATGCGGCTCATCGGCGCCTCCGGCGTGTGGGAGCTGTTCATCCCCGACGTCGGCGTCGGCAGCATCTACAAGTACGAGATCCGCGGCGCCGACGACGTCGTGCGCACCAAGGCCGACCCGATGGCGCGGCGCACCGAGTGCCCGCCCAACACCGGCTCGGTCGTCGACGAGGCCGGGCACGCCTGGGCCGACGACACCTGGATGGAGGAGCGCGCCGGCCGCGACCCCCACCAGGGCCCGATGAGCGTCTACGAGGTCCACCTGGGCTCGTGGCGCCAGGGGATGTCGTACCGCGACCTCGCCGAGCACCTCGTCAACTACGTGTCCGACCTCGGCTTCACGCACGTCGAGCTGCTCCCCGTGATGGAGCACCCCTACGGGCCGTCGTGGGGCTACCAGGTCACCGGCTACTACGCCCCGACTGCGCGGTTCGGCACCCCTGACGACTTCAAGTACCTCGTCGACACGCTGCACCAGGCCGGAATCGGCGTCATCCTCGACTGGGTCCCCGGGCACTTCCCCCGCGACGCCTTCGCCCTCGCCCGCTTCGACGGCCTGCCCCTCTACGAGCACCCGGACCCGCGCCGCGGCGACCAGCCCGACTGGGGCACGCACGTCTTCGACTTCGGCCGCCTCGAGGTGCGCAACTTCCTCGTCGCCAACGCCGTGTACTGGCTCAAGGAGTTCCACATCGACGGGCTGCGCGTCGACGCCGTGGCCTCGATGCTCTACCTCGACTACTCGCGCAAGGACGGCGAGTGGATCCCCAACGTCCACGGCGGCCGCGAGCACCTCGAGGCGATCGGCCTGATCCAGGAGGCCAACGCGACCTCGTACAAGCTCGTCCCCGGCGCGGTGACGATCGCCGAGGAGTCCACCTCGTGGCCCGGTGTCACGAAGTCGACGTCGAGCGGCGGCCTGGGCTTCGGGCTGAAGTGGAACATGGGCTGGATGAACGACACCCTGCGCTACCTGCAGGAGGAGCCGATCCACCGTCAGTACCACCACAACCTGCTGACCTTCTCCCTGATGTACGCGTTCAGCGAGAACTTCGTGCTCCCGATCAGCCACGACGAGGTCGTCCACGGCAAGGGCTCGCTCGTCAACAAGATCCCGGGCGACCGCTACGACCAGCTCGCCACGGTGCGCGCGTTCCTCGCCTACATGTGGAGCCACCCCGGCAAGCAGCTGCTCTTCATGGGCTGCGAGTTCGCACAGCCCGGCGAGTGGGCCGACGGCCGCTCCCTCGACTGGTGGCTGCTCGACCACGCGGCGCACTACCGCGTGCACGCGCTGGTCAAGGAGCTCAACCGGGTCTACCGCGAGCACCCGGCCCTGTGGGCGCTCGACAGCCAGCCGGCGGGGTTCCGCTGGCTCGACGCCGACGACAACACCGGCAACATCCTGTCGTACCTGCGGTTCGCCGAGGCCGACGGCAGTGGCGACGTCGTGGCGACGCTCGTCAACTACGGCGGCGACGACAAGGCGTGGGTGCGCGTCGGCGTGCCGAGGGCCGGACGCTGGGAGGTCCTGCTCGACACCGTCGGGTTCGACGAGCACTCCTCCCCCAGCCAGGCCGGCGTCGTCCTCGAGGCGGAGCACACGCCGTGGAACGACCAGCCGTACTCGGTGACGGTCGGGGTCTCGCGGCTCTCCGCGGTCTACCTCGCCCCGGCAGCGGGTGCCACCTCCTTCGAAGGAGCCTCGTCATGAGCTCTCCCCGTGCCGGACAGCTCGCGCAGCCGTCCGACCTCGTCGACGTCGCCGCGCTGGTCACGGCCTACTACACGCGCGTTCCCGACCCCGAGGACGTCGACCAGCAGGTCGCGTTCGGGACCTCGGGGCACCGCGGGTCGAGCCTGCGCACCTCGTTCAACGAGGCGCACATCCTCGCCACGACCCAGGCCATCTGCGACTACCGCAAGGCGCAGGGCTTCGACGGCCCGCTGTTCATCGGGCGCGACACCCACGGCCTGTCCGAGCCGGCGTGGGCGTCCGCCCTCGAGGTGCTCGTCGCCAACGACGTCACGGTGCTCGTCGACGCGGCCGACCGGTACACCCCCACCCCCGCGGTCTCGCACGCCATCCTCGTGGCCAACCGCGGCAAGGTCACCGGCGTCGACGGCATGCCCGCGGGTGCCGGCCTCGCCGACGGCATCGTCGTGACGCCGTCGCACAACCCGCCGGCCGACGGCGGCTTCAAGTACAACCCGCCGCACGGCGGCCCCGCCGACTCCGACGCGACGAAGGTCATCGCCGCCCGGGCCAACGAGCTGATCCGCGGCGGCCTCGCCGACGTGAAGCGCGTTCCGTTCTCCCGGGCCCGCGCTGCCGTCTCGGCGTACGACTTCCTCGGCACCTACGTCGACGACCTGCCGAACGTCCTCGACATCGACGCCATCCGCGACGCCGGCGTGCGCATCGGCGCTGACCCGCTCGGCGGCGCGGCCGTCGACTACTGGGGCGCCATCGCCGAGCGCCACCGCCTCGACCTCACCGTCGTCAACCCGCTCGTCGACGCGACGTGGCGCTTCATGACGCTCGACTGGGACGGCAAGATCCGGATGGACTGCTCGTCCCCCTCGGCGATGGCCTCGCTCATCGAACGGCGCTCCGAGTACGACATCGCCACGGGCAACGACGCCGACTCCGACCGCCACGGCATCGTCACCCCGGACGCGGGGCTGATGAACCCCAACCACTACCTCTCGGTGGCCATCCAGTACCTCTACGGCGGCGCCCGTCCGCAGTGGCGGGCCGACGGCTTCGTCGGCAAGACCCTGGTCTCGTCCTCGATGATCGACCGCGTCGCCGCCGACCTCGGCCGCCGCCTCGTCGAGGTGCCGGTCGGCTTCAAGTGGTTCGTGCCGGGCCTGCTCGACGGCTCCGGCCCGTTCGGCGGCGAGGAGTCGGCGGGAGCCTCGTTCCTGCGCAAGGACGGCTCGGTCTGGACCACCGACAAGGACGGCATCCTGCTGGCCCTGCTCGCCTCGGAGATCCAGGCGACCACCGGCCGCAGCCCGAGCGAGCACTACCGTTCGCTCGTCGAGCGGCACGGCGAGCCGGCCTACGCCCGCATCGACGCCGCCGCCTCGCGCGAGGAGAAGGCCAAGCTCGCGGCCCTGTCCCCCTCCGACGTCACCGCCACCTCGCTCGCGGGCGAGGAGATCACCGCGCGGCTCACCGAGGCCCCCGGCAACGGCGCGGCCATCGGCGGGCTCAAGGTGGTCACCGAGTCGGCGTGGTTCGCGGCCCGCCCGAGCGGCACCGAGGACGTCTACAAGATCTACGCCGAGTCCTTCCGCGGCGCCGACCACCTCGCCCAGGTCCAGGCCGAGGCCAAGGAGGTCGTCTCCGCCGCCCTCGGTGGCTGAGCCGGCTACTGAGTGGTGTCGAGCGTCGCCACGCGGAACGCCCACGGCGCGAGCGTGACGACCGACCCAGCCTCGAAGGCCATCGCTGCGCCGTCCGACGCGGACGACCCGCCTCTGAGGACGCCGCGGTTCCCCCGGGGTCCAGCCTCCCGGGGGAACCGCTCGTCGTGATCCAGACACGACGGCCTTGGATGGGTCAGGCGTTCTTGCGCTCGTCGATGATGATCGCGACGACGATGATGATGCCCTTGACGACCATCTGCATGAACGGCGAGACGTCGAGCAGGTCCAGTCCGTTGTTGATGATGCCGATGATGAGGGCGCCGACCATCGTTCCCCAGATGGTGCCGATGCCGCCCTTGAAGCTCGTGCCGCCGATGACGGCCGCGGTGATGGCATCGAGCTCGATCCCGGTGCCCAGCTGCGGGTTTCCCGACCCGATGCGCGCCGAGAGGATGACCCCGGCCAGACCGGCCAGGGTGCCGCTGAGGACGTAGATGCCGATGGTGATCTTCTTGATGTTGATGCCGGACACCCGGGCGGCCTGCTCGTTGCCACCGATGGCGAAGACGTAGCGGCCGAAGCGGGTGTACTGCAGGACCAGGTGGGCGAGGATCGCGACGACGCCGAAGATGATGACCGGCACGGGGATCCCGGCGACGCTGCCCTGCCCGATGAAGTTGTACGGCGCCTCGAGCCGGGACACCGGGCGGCCGTCGCTGTAGATGAGCGCGAGGCCGCGGGCCGTCGTCATCATGCCGAGCGTCGCGATGAACGGCGCGATCTTGAACTTGGCGATGAGCAGCCCGTTGGTCAGTCCGAGGACGGCGCCGACGGCCACGCCGCCGACGACGGCGAGGATGATCGGCAGGTTCAGCCCGGCGTACATCATGTTGTCGCCCGGCCGCTGGGCCAGCGACGTGGCCACGACGGCCGACATCGCGAGGATCGAGCCGACCGAGAGGTCGATGCCGAGCGTGATGATGACGAAGGTCATGCCGATGGCGATGATGCCGATCGCCGAGACCTGGCGGACCACGTTGATCAGGTTCTGCGCCTGGAAGAACGTCCCGGACGTCATCACGGTGAGCACGACGACGAACAGGACGAGGATCCCGACGATCGCGTACTTGCGGGCGAACTGCGCCCAGTCGACCGAGGACGTGGTGTCCTCGCGGGGCGGGGTGCTGGTGGTGGTCATGGCGTCGTCCTTCACACGTCTTCGTGGGCTGGGGTCTCGGAGAGGTCGGAGGCGCCCGCGGTCGCGAGCTGCATGATGCGGTTCTGGTTCGCGTCGGCCCGGTCGACGACACCCGTGACCCGGCCCTCGCACATGACGACGACCCGGTCGGACATGCCGAGGATCTCGGGCATCTCGGAGGAGACCATCACCACGGCCTTGCCCGACTTGGCGAGCAGCGACATCAGGCGGTGGATCTCGGACTTCGCCCCGACGTCGATGCCACGGGTGGGCTCGTCGATCATGAGGATCTCCGGGAGGGTCAGCAGCCAGCGCGAGATGAGGACCTTCTGCTGGTTGCCTCCGGACAGGTTCTGGATCAGCTGGTTCATCGACGGGGTCTTGAGGGCCAGCGCGTCGCGCTGCTCCTTGGTGACCCGGTCGATCTCCTTGACCTTGATGACGCCGCCGGGGCTGTAGCGCGGCAGGGAGGCCATGATCATGTTGTCCCGCACCGAGAGCACGCCCATGATGCCGGTGCCCTTGCGGTCCTCGGTGAGCATGCCGATGCCGGCCCGGATCGCGTCGCGCGGCTCCCTCACCCGGACCTCGCGGCCGTCGACCTCGATGGTCCCGGACTCGGCGGGGGCGATGCCGAAGATGGTCTCCAGCACCTCGGTGCGCCCGGCGCCCATGAGCCCGGCGATGCCGAGGATCTCCCCGCGCCGGACCTCGAAGGAGACGTCGCGGACGAGGTCGCCGCGGTTGAGGTCCCTGACCGCCAGGGCCACCTCGCCGATCTCCGCCTCCTCCTTGGGGAAGAGCTGGGTCAGCTCGCGCCCGACCATCAAGGTGATGAGGCGGTCGCGGTCGAGCTCGCCGGCGGGGTAGGACCCCACGTACGTCCCGTCGCGGTAGATCGTCACGTCGTCGGAGATCGCGAAGACCTCGTCCATCTTGTGCGTGATGTAGATGACCGCGGTCCCGCTCTCGGTGAGCTGGCGGATCATCCGGTGCAGGTGGGCCACCTCGCGCTCGGTGATGGCGGAGGTCGGCTCGTCCATGATGATGATGCGCGACTCGAACGAGATGGCCTTGGCGATCTCGACCATCTGCATCTGGGCGACCGAGAGGTTCTTCATCTGCCAGGCAGGGTCGATGCCGATGTCCCAGCGGTCGAAGATCTCCTGGGTCCGGCGCGACATCTCGCGGCGCGACACCAGGCCCCAGCGGTTGTGCAGCTCGCGGCCGAGGAAGATGTTCTCGGCGACGGTGAGCTCGGGGACCGGGGAGAGCTCCTGGTGGATCATCGCGACACCCAGGGCCAGCGCGTCGCCGGCCCCGTGCATCTCCACGGTCTCCCCGCCGATGCGGATGGTGCCGGAGTCGGGGCGGAACATCCCGGCGAGGATCTTCATCAGGGTGGACTTCCCGGCACCGTTCTCCCCCATGAGGGCGTGCACCGAACCGGCGCGGACCCTCAGGGAGACGTCGGAGAGGGCCTTGACGCCGGGGAAGCCCTTGGAGATCCCCGACATCTCAAGGACGTCGTTGTCGCTCATGCGTGTCACCTCGTCGTGTCAGGCCTGGGTGGGACCGGATGGCCGGCCCCGGGAGGGGTGGGCGGGGCGGGCGAAGGAGGAGGACTCCCGCCCCGCCCGGGTCTCACTCGAAGTCGGCCATGTTGTCCGGGGTGACGAGCTGGTACGGGATGTCGACGTAGCCGGGAACCGTCTCGCCGTTGTAGAGGTGGACGATGCTGTCGACGCCACCGGCGCCCTGGCCTCCAGCGTCCTGGAAGACGGTGACCTCGAGGTCGCCGGCCTTCATCGCGGCGAGGGCGTCGGACGTCGCGTCGACGCCGCCGACGAGGACCTTGTCGAGCTTCCCGGCCGCCTTGAGGGCGTTGATCGCGCCGAGGGCCATCTCGTCGTTGTTGGCGCAGATGATGTCGATCTGGTCACCCGACTCGATCCAGTTCTCGGTGATCGACTGCCCCTTGTCGCGCTGCCAGTTGCCGGCAGCCTCCTTGACCACCTTCATGCCGGGGTTCTTGGCGACGGTGTCCTTGCAGCCCTTCGTGCGCAGCACGGCGGCCTCGTTGGCGGGGTCGCCCTGGAGGATGGCGACGTTGCCCTTGCCGTTCGCGAGCTTGGCGAGCGCCTCCATCTCCAGGTTGCCGGAGACGAGCGAGTCGGAGCCGACGTAGGGGACCTCGGTGGGAAGGTCAGCCGGGCGGCGGTTGACGTAGACGAGCGGGATGCCCGCGGCCTTGGCGGCCTCGGTCATGGGGTCGGCGGCGTCGGTGTCGACGGGGATCACGAGGATGCCGTCGACCTTCTGGGAGATGAAGTTCTCGACCTGGCCCAGCTGGACGTCGGTCTTCTCCTGGGCCGCGACGATGTTGACCTCGACACCGTCCTCCTTCGCGCGGGCGGTCATGCCGTCGGCGACGTTCTGGAGGAACTGGTCGAGGATCGGGAAGGTCACGCCGATCTTGAGGACCTTGCCGTCCTTGGGCTTCACGGCGGCCTCGCCGGCGGCGTTCGTCGCGGTTGCCGTGGCGACCGGGGCGGCGGTGGTGCTGCCGTCGGAGGAGGTCGACTCGCCGGAGCCGCATCCCGCGAGGAGCGTGGCGGCGGCAACCACCAGGGCGCCCGATCGGAGTCCGAGCTTGAACATCTGTGTTCTCACTTTCGCGAATGGTGGCCACGCGGAGGGCGACCGTCCTGGTGTGGAGGCGGCCTGGGCCACTCCACCGACGGCCACGTCGCCGTCGACACCACTGAAGGTAGGACCGGTCCAAACAGGTTGTCAATACATATGGACAAGGAATTTGGACCGTGACAAACTACCGAGCACAGACGACGGGGTCGCCGCCCGGTGGCGCCCCTCCCCCCACACCCGTGAAGGACCGAAGGACCACCGATGAGCCCGATGCCCGACAAGTCGCGCAACACCCTCGACGACCGCTACGCCAAGCTGACGATCGGGGTCTGTCCCGACCAGTGGGGGGTGTGGTTCCCCGAGGACGACCAGCAGGTCCCGTGGGAGACCGCCCTCGACGAGATGGCCGTGGCCGGCTTCTCGGTGATGGAGACCGGCCCCTTCGGGTACTTCCCCACCGACCCCGTCCGCCTGCAGGACGAGATGGACGCGCGCGGCTTCCGGGTCGTGGCCGGCACCGGCTGGGGAGTGCTGCACCAGCCGGAGGCGTGGGACGAGACCGAGCGCTTCTTCCGCTCCATCGGCCAGACCCACGCTGCGGTCGGCGCCGAGTACGTCGTGCACCTCCCGCCGATGTTCCGGGAGGAGAAGACCGGCGCCTACACCGACGAGAGGGTCCTGTCGACGCAGTCGTGGAACACCTACATCCGCAACGCCGACCGCCTCGGCCGGATCATGAAGGAGGACTACGGCCTGAAGATGGTTCTGCACCCCCACGGCGACAGCCACATCGAGACGCCCGAGGACATCGACCGCATCTTCCAGGCGACCGACCCCGAGTACGTCGGCTTCTGCCTCGACACCGGCCACATCGTCTACGGGTCCGGCGACCCGATGGAGCTGTGCCGCACCTACCCCGAGCGCATCTCCTACGTCCACATCAAGGCGATGGACCCGGTACTGGTCCAGCAGGCCCACGACGAGGACTGGCCGTTCGTCAAGGCGGTGCACGCCGGCTGCTCGGTCGCTCCCCCGGCCGGGCTCCCCGACATGGGCCAGCTCATCGAGGCGCTCGCCGACCTCGACAAGGAGCTCTACGTCGTGTGCGAGCAGGACATGTACGGCTGCCCCAAGGACTACCCCCTCCCCAACGCCGTGCAGACGCGCGAGTACCTCGCGTCCCTCGGCCTGGGCCTGAAGTGACAGGAGAGGCGACGATGACCGTTCGCATCGGCATGATCGGCCCCGGCGGCATGGGCCGGGCCCACATCGACCGCATCCACAGCGTCATCGCCGGCGGTCGCGTCGTCGCGGTGAGCGACCTCGACCCCGCGAACGCCGCTGCCGTGGCCGAGCGGATCGGCGCCACCGTCCACGACACCTCGGCCGCGCTCATCGCGTCCGACGACGTGGACGCCGTGATGATCTGCAGCCACGGGCCGGCCCACGAGGTCGACGTGCTGGCCGCCATCGCCGCGGGCAAGCCGGTGTTCTGCGAGAAGCCGCTGACCCCCACCGCCGACGCCGCCCTGCGGATCATGGAGGCGGAGGTCGCCCGCGGACGCCGCCTGGTCACCGTCGGGTTCATGCGGCGCTTCGACCGCAGCTACCGCGAGATGAAGGCGCTGCTCGACTCCGGGGACCTCGGCGAGGTGCTCATGGTCCACTGCGCCCACCGCAACCCCACGGTCCCGGAGTCCTACACGTGGGAGATGGCGATCAGCGACACCGCGATCCACGAGATCGACACGATGCGCTGGCTGCTCGGCGAGGAGATCGTCTCGGCCCGCGTCGACCGGCCGAGGAAGACCTCCCTGCGCTTCCCGCACCTGCAGGACCCGCTCGTCCTCGTCCTGGAGACCGAGAGCGGCGTGCGCGTCGACGACGAGGTCTTCGTGAACTGCCAGTACGGCTACGACATCCGGTGCGAGGCCGTCGCCGAGAAGGGCGTGGTCAGCCTGTCCGACCAGAACGCGGTCGACGTCCGCACCGGGTTCCGCGCCTCCAACGGCGTCACCCGCGACCACAACGAGCGCTTCGGCGGCGCCTTCGTCACCGAGGTGCAGGAGTGGATCAGCGCGGTCGCCCGCGGCGAGCACACCGGCTCCACCTCGTGGGACGGCTACGCCGCGGCCTGCGTGTGTGACGCCGGGGTCAAGGCCCTCACCGCCGACGGCGTCGTCGCTGTCGAGATGGTCGCCAAGCCCGCCTTCTACGCCTGAGGAGGACCCGAGATGAAGATCGCCCAGGACCCCACCCCGTTCCACCACTCCCACTCCCTGCTGGACTTCCCCGCGGTGGTGGCCGACCTGGGGTACGAGTGGATCCAGCTGACCCCGCACAAGGACCTCGTCCCCTTCTTCGGCCATCCCCGCGCCGACGACGCCCTGGTCCGCGCCCTGGGCAAGGCCTGCGCCGACGCCGGTGTCGGGATCGCCTCACTGCTGCCGGTGCAGCGCTGGTCCGGCCCCGACGAGTGGGCCCGCCAGGCCGCCGTGCGCAACCTCAAGCGCACGATCCAGATCGCCGTCGACCTCGACGTGCGCGTCATCGGCACCGAGTTCTCCGGCCGCCCCGAACGCGCCGAGGAGTCCGAGGCCGCGTTCTTCCGCTCGATGGAGGAGCTCCTGCCGATCCTCGAACGTGAGGGCATCGACCTGCTCATCGACCCGCACCCCGACGACTTCGTCGAGGACGGGCTCGAGGCCGTGCGGATCCTGCGCGGCCTCAACAGCCCGAACGTCGGGATGGTGTTCGTGGCCTGCCACAGCTTCCACATGGGCCACCCGATGCGCGAGGTCATGCGCGCCGGCAAGGACCTCATCCGCCTGGTCCACGTCGCCGACACCATGGACCACCACGCCTCGCACGGCCTGCGCTACATCTCCAACCCCCCGGGGAACGCCGCGCGCGTCCACCAGCACCTGCGCATCGGCGCCGGCGACGTGGACTGGGACGACTTCTTCGGCGGCCTGGCCGAGATCGGCTTCCTCGACCGCCCCGACACCGTCATGTGCAACAGCGTCTTCGCCGAGGACGAGAACGGCCCCGACATGGCCCGCTACCAGCTGCACACCATGACCGAGCACGTGTCGAGGCACCGAACCGATGCCGGGGTCCGGGGGTAGGTTTCCCACGACACCCAGGACGAAGGACTCCCCATGCCGACGCGATCCGGTCGACCACCGACCATCCGCGATGTCGCGGTGCACGCCGGGGTCTCCAAGTCGCTCGTCTCCCTCGTCATCAACGACTCCCCCCTCGTCCGGCCCGCCAAGCGCGAGGCCGTCGAGGCGGCGATCCGCGAGCTCGGCTACCGCCCCAACTCCGCGGCCCGTCGCCTCGGCGGCACGGCGCTGCGCACGGTGGGGGTGCTGGTCCACGACATGCGCCAGCCCTTCCACGCCGACATGGTCGAGGCCCTCAACGCCGGCTTCCACGCGCGCGACATGACGATGCTGCTCGGCGACGCCCAGCTCGACCGGCGGGCCGACGAAAGGGTCGTCAACGCGTTCATGAACATGCGCGTCGACGGGCTCGTCCTCGTCGGGTCGATGGTCTCGACCGAGGGGGTCCTCGAGGCGGTCGACCGCCTCCCCTCGGTCGTCGTCGCGAACCTCGACCTCATCAGGCCGCGGGTCGACGCGTCGGTCCAGGACGACGTCGAGGGCGCACGGCTCGCGACCGAGCACCTCATCGGCCTCGGGCACCGGCGCATCGCCCACCTGTCAGGGACCTACGGGGTGTCTATCGGCATCCGCCGCGACACCTACGTCGAGACGATGCGCGGCGCGGGCCTCGAGCCCGAGGTGGTCGTCGACGACCTCACCACCGACGGCGCCTTCCGGGTCGCCACCCGGCTGCTGGGGCGCCCCGACCGGCCGACCGCGATCTTCTGCGCCGCCGACGCGGTGGCGCTCGGAGCGCTGCGCGCCGCCGCCGACCTCGGCCTGACGGTGCCCGGCGACGTCTCGGTCCTGGGGTTCGACAACACGAGCCTGAGCAGGGCACCGGGCATCGAGCTGAGCACGGTCGACATCGGGCTGCCCGAGATGGCGCAGGCGGCCATCGAGCTGCTCTGCGACCGCATCGCCGACCGCGACAGGCGCCGTCGGATCCGCCGGACGGCGGCCACCGTGGTGCCCCGTCGCACCACGGCGCCTCCGGCCTGACGGCGTCCGCGGGGTCGGCTACCCCCGCACGCCGAGGGTCGTCTGCTCGTCGCTGACCCACATCCCGAGCAGTCCGCCGAAGTGGGCCTCGAAGCGCTCCCACTCGTGCGGCGGGTAGGTCTGCTGGATCGTGGACTGCAGCAGGCTGCGGAAGTCCGGGCCGGAGATCCACTCGAGCACCATCTCGTCGAGGTCGGGCAGCGCCGACTCGCAGAAGGCGCGGTAGCGCTCGGTCTCGAAGTAGTCGTCGGCCAGTGTCTGGTACTCGGTCAGGCGCCCCTGGTAGTCCAGGACCTCGTCGTCGGCGACGGTGAACCAGGGACCCGTGTCGACCTGGGTGCGCGGCTTGCGCCCCGTGACGACGCAGAACGCGGTCCACCGCAGCAGGGCCTTCATCGCCCAGGGGAAGTAGTAGTGCAGGGAGGTGACCGCGACGTCCGGGCACGCGTTCGCGTAGTCGATGGGGTACACGACCCCGTCCTTGACGAGCATCTCGCAGGAGTTGAACTCCCAGCGGAAGAAGGCGTTCACGGTCTGCGAGATGGTCACGACCTCGCGGCCGACCTCCTCGGACAGGAAGCCGTGGGCGACGGCGTAGCGGTTGTGCATCGGCTCGTCCGGCTGGAACTTCATCACCATCGTCTCGGGGCCGATGGTGAGCGAGCGGGCGAAGTGCTCGAAGTCGGGCACCGACGCCTGCAGGTGCATGAGCATCTCGCCGGAGTCGTCGTAGGAGCGGTGCAGGTCGGCCCGGTCGGTGACCTGCGAGACCCCGCGCCAGCCGCCACCGTCGAACGGCTTCATGTACAGGGGGTAGCCCAGGCTGTCGGCGATGGTGTCGAGGTCGAAGTTCCGGTTGTACTTGGCCGACGTGTACGCCCAGCGGGCGTTGTCGACGGGGTTCTTGTACGGCACGAGGACGGTCTCGGGGACCTTCATCCCGAGCCGCATCAGCGCGCAGTAGGCCGAGTGCTTCTCCATCGACTGGAACGTGAACGGGCTGTTGAGCAGGTACACGTCGTCCATGAGGGCGATCTTCTTCAGCCACTCGCGCGGGTGGTAGTACCAGTGCGCGAGGCGGTCGATGACGAGCTCCTGGCGCGGCTTGTCACGCAGGTTGAACGGCTCGATGCTCAACCGCTCGGTGGTGAGCGTGTGGCTGGTGCCGTCCGGGGCACGCAGCACCCCGACCTTGCGGGCCATGGCCTCGAACGCGGTCGGCCAGTCCTCCTCGGCGCCGAGCAGCAGTCCGACGAGGTGGTCGGTCGTGGGGGCCATCAGTGGTTCTCCTCAGGTCAGACGAAGCGGGGCAGGTGGTGCGCGAGCTGGCGCTGCCACCACGGCCAGTCGTGGGCGCTCTCATGGCCCCACACATCCAGCTCGTGGCGAATTCCCTTGCGGGACAGAATCTCTGCGAAGGAACGGGTGGACGACAACGACCGCGTGGGCGACTCCTCGAACGCCCCCTGCCCGACGACGAGCAGGATGGACGCGCGCGAGCGCACCCAGTCGAGGTGGTCGCCCTCCATGTTCGGGACGTAGGCGCTGGGGTTGGCGAAGTAGGTGGCGTCGCCGAGCTCGCCCCAGCCGTTCCACGTCGTGGGGTCGTAGTTGCCGCTCAGCCCGATGGCGACGGGCGCGACGTCGGCGCGCTGCAGGGTGAGGTGCACCGCGTGGTACGCCCCGAGGGAGACCCCGACCGTGACGACCTCCTGGTGACCACCCGTCTCCGCGACGACGTGCGGCAGCACCTGCTCGGAGAGCCAGGCGCCGTAGGCCCCCGCGCGCCGGGCCCGCTCCTCGGTGGGCAGGTCGCGGTTCGACCACGACCACGCGTCGAGGGAGTCGACGCAGAACAGGCTGACCCGTCCCTCGTCGACGAGCCAGCGCACGGCGTCGAGCATCCCGTTGCCCTCCGCGTCGTGGGCGCCCCCGGCCTCCGACGGGAACAGCAGGACCGGCCGGCCCCAGGACCCGTGGCGGACGACCTCGAGGGTGGCGTCGAGCCCCGGGACGGGGAGTCTGACGCTGCGGGTCTCCATGCGCCCCACCCTGCCGTCCGGCACCTCCCCCCGCAACCACGGGGGTCGCTCACCAGAGCCGCTGGAGCACCTCGGTGAGCCCGGGGTCGAGGGCGTCGCGCCACGCGGTGTAGCTGTGCAGGTCCGGGACCTCGCGCAGGGTCACCTCGTGGCCCGCCCGGCGCAGTGCCGTGGCCATGTCGCGGTTGTTGGCGAGGTTCTCCTCGAGCGTGCCGCACGTCATCCCGACGACGAGGGGGTGCTCGGCCTCGCGCATGTCGAGGACGGACTGCACGTGGCGCGAGATGCGGCCGAAGTACGGGTACCCGCTCTCCGAGTCGTCGTGGCGGACCTGGAAGAACGAGCCGGACTGGGAGAACACCCCACCGACCCGGGGTGCCGCGAGGAGCCCGAGGAGCACGGCCGTCAGCCCGCCCAGGCTCGCCCCGACGACGACGACCGGCCCGGTGACCGCGTACCGGTCGCCGAGCCGGTCCAGGCCCGCGTCGCCGACGGTGCGCAGGTAGGCCGGCGAGCCCGAGTACCAGGCGTCGCGCAGCACCGGGTGCGCCAGCGCGACCCGGTGGGGCGGCACCGCCCCGGCCGCGACGAGCGCCCCGCTGTAGGTCGTGATGCCGGCCAGGGCGTCGTACTCGGGGCCGTCGTGGACGAGGAGGAGCGGCGCCGGCTCGTCGTCGGCGAGCGACTCCGGGGTCCACACCGTCATCGGGACGTCGTCGGCGGTCTCCCCCGCGACGCCGAGCTCGTCGGTGCGCCCCTCGACGACCGGCGCCGAGAGCCACCAGGGCTCGGCGTAGCCGGGCAGCTCGAGGACCGAGCGGTCACCGAACGCGGTCGGTACCCGCAGGGGGTTGGCCGGGTCGAGCACCGTCTCGGTGTGCTCGCCGCGCGTCACGGTGAAGCGGTACTCGACCCGCTGCAGCGGCGGGTGCGGGAGGTAGAGGTGCCACCCGTCGCCGTCGCGCTGGAGCGCCCGCGGTCCGGGCACGGCGCGGTCGCAGTCGAGGGAGACGGCGGTGACGCTCGGGTCGTCCGGGTCGAACCGGAAACGGACGAGGCCGTCGAGGACGGTGGTGGTCACGCGATCAGAACAGCGCGCTCATCAGCGCGGTGCGGCCCTTGCGCACCCGCTCGTCGTGGTTGCCGACGACGGCGAAGAGGTCGAGGAGGTGGGTGCGGACCCGGTCGCGGTCCTCGCCCGCCGTGCTGCGGACGAGGTCGAGCAGGCGGGTGAACGCGTCCTCCACGTGGCCGCCGAGGACGTCGAGGTCGGCGACGGTCACCGCGGCGTCGATGTCGGTGGGGTCGGCGGCCGCAGCGGCACGCGCGGCGTTGACGTCGACCGACCCGGCACGCTCGAGCAGGCGGACCTGGGCCAGGCCCAGCTCGGCGTCGTGGTCCTTGGGGTTCTCGGCGAGCGCCTGCTCGTAGGCGGCCACCGCGGCGGCGTAGTCGCCGGCCTCGATGGCGTCGTAGGCCGCCTGGTGCAGCGGCGGCAGCTCGTCGTCCTCGGGGGCGCCGGGAACCGGGGTGAGCTCGACGCGGCCGGTGATGCCGTTCTGCACCGCCGCCTGGAGCAGCTGGTCGAGGACGGCGCGCACCTCCGACTCGGGCTGCATCCCCGGGAACAGCGGGACCGGCTGGCCCTGGAGCAGCCCGAAGGTGGCCGGCACCGTGGGCTGGCCGAAGGCCTGGACGAGGAGCGGCTGGAAGGCCTGGAGCAGCTCGGGCTCGGCCGACAGGTCGGCGACGAGGACGAGCACCCGGCCCTCGAGGGAGGCCGCGACCCGGGTGACCGTGTCGACGAGCTCGAGGGTCTGCGGGTGCGCCGAGGACCAGAGCACGAGGACGCCCGGCACCTGGAGGGTGCGGTTGAGCGAGGACTGGAGGTTCGTGGCGTCGACCTGGACGACGAGACCCTCGGGGACGGCCGGGCGACCGCCGTCGGCAGGGGCAGCAGGCGCCTCCGGGGCGCCCGAGGCGCCGGCTCCGGCGGGCGCCGCGCTCGGCAGGCCGCTGACGGACGACAGGTCGACGGCACCGCGGGTGCCCGCGGGCTGGGGGGTCTCGCTCATGGGCCCGATTCTGTCAAAGGCTGGGGCCGCCGGTGACCAGCGGCCCCGGCGGGACCGTGCGGCCCGCCGGGTGGCTCAGCGGGCGCGGCCGGAGACGAGCAGCTCGCTCGCCCCGATGACCTCGGCGGCGCCGCTCTTCGGCACGACGACGACCACGGCCTCGAGGTTGTTCAGGACGAGCTGCTTGGTGACGGTCTTGCTCTTCACCAGGTCGGCGTACTCCTTGGGCAGCACGAGGGCCTTGGCGGTCGGCTTGACCGCGATGGTGTCGGTGCGCTTCATCAGGGCGAAGGTCACGGCGCCACCGTCGGCGAGGCGGAAGGTGAGGGCGTCGTCCATCCGGGGCTCGTGGCTCTGGGTCAGCGTCGCGAGCTTGCCGAGCGTCTTGGCCTGCGCGGCGGCGGCGCGGCCCAGGCCCTCGGCGAACGGGTCGGTGACGCCGACGGCCGTGGTGTCCTTCGGCTTCGGGTACGCCAGCGCGGCGGCGTAGGCGCCGACCGCCTTCTCCGGGGAGGTCGGCAGGCCGGCAGCGGCCTTGGCGTCGAGCAGCGGGGCACCCGCCGCCTCCGAGCCGATGGCGGGGAGCTGGGCCCCCGGGAACATCGGCACGCTGGCGGCGATCCGGAACGGCTGGTCCGGCTTCTCGGAGAGCAGGACGTGCAGGTACTGGGTGTTGGTGTCGGCGTCGAGCGTGGCCGCGAGGATGGCGCGCGGCCAGTCACGACCCTGCGACTGGGCGACGAGCGTGGGCGCGGGCGTCGTGGCCAGTGCGGCGGCCTCGGGGGCCTTGGGCGCCGGGGCGGCGGCCTCCTCCAGCGCTAGCGCGAGGGCGTCGCCGGTGAACACCTTCTCGAGGGCGGCCTGCTTCGCGGCGGCCTCGCCCTCGACCGGCGCGTCGGCCTGGGCGAGCAGCCGGGTGGCGATGGCGGTGGCGCCGTCGGTGTCGAGCGGCGCGGTGGCCGTCTTCTCGGTGGGGGCGGCGCGCAGGCCGACGAGGGCCTCGGCGCTCCCGCAGCCGGCGAGGCCGATGGCGGCGGCGACGGCACCGGCGGTCAGCGCGGCGGCGCGGGCGCGATTGGAGCGGGGGGTGCGGTGGGGACGGGGTCCGGGGGTGGTCATCGGGCGGCCTCCTCGGGGTCGGCGGGATCGGTCAGGTGGTAGGGGGTGCGCGTCATCGGCGTCATCGGCGGCAGCGCGTCGGGCGCCTCGGGGACGGGCGGGACGTCCGGTCCGGCGGCCGCGGGCTGGCGGCGGCGGGGCCACGCCAGGAGCACGCCCACGACGAGCACGAAGAGCCCGACGAGGGCGGCGACGACGGACTCGACGAACCACGCCTTGTCGGTGACGCTGAAGGTCAGCGAGCGCAGCGGGCCACCGTCACCGGTGACGACGAGGGTCTCGGGGGCCTCGTCCTGCTCGACGGTGAGCGTGACCGGCCCCTCCGCCGCGTCCTGCTGGCGCCACAGGTCGGCGACGCCCAGGGCGTCGGAGGGAGCACCAGACCCGCTCGCGCGGGTCGTGAGCAGCCAGTCGCGCACGTCCACCCCGGTCACCTCGGTGCGGCGGGAGTCGCCGAGCACGGCGGTCGCGTCGGAGGGGTTGGCCAGGGCCATCCACACGTTGCCACTGGCCGGGGTGGCCGTGACGACCACGTCGGCGTCGACCCGGTTGAGCACCTGGGGTGGGATGACGACGGGGTCGGCCGTCGTCGGGCGCACGACGAACTCGGCGGTGCCTGAGCTGCCGAGCTGCGTCGCGAACCAGACGCCGACGACGGTGAGCGCGAGGCCGCCGAGGGCCAGGAGCGCACCGACGAGGCGCTTGACGACAGAGACCATGGGGGTGTTCCTCGAGGGTTCCGGGGCGTCCCGGACGCGGATCTGCGAACGGGGCTGCCTTCCACCATGACAAACGCCGCAGCCGTGCGACAAATCCCGTGACCACGGATCGTGACCCAGGCCACGTGGGCCCTTCCCTCAGGTGGGGCTCAGGCGTCGAAGTCGCGGGCTCCCACGCGCACCGTGCGCAACAGGGAGAACAGGGCCTCGTGCTGCTCGGCGTCGAGCATCGACAGGCCGAAGTCGGCGCCCTCGAGGTCGGCCGTCACCGCCTCCATCGCCTCCCGGCCCGCGTCGGTGATGACGGCGAACGCGCTGCGCCGGTCGGCGGGGTTGGGCACCCGCTCGACGAACCCCTGGGCCACGAGGCGCTGCACGATGTTCGTGGCGCTCGTGGGGTGCACCATGAGCCGCTCGCCGATCCGCGACATCGACAGGCGTCCCTCGCGGCTGAACGCCAGCAGGACCAGGGCCTCGTACCGGGCGAAGCTGAGCCCGTGGCGCCCCGCGATGGCGTCGAACTGGCCGAGCAGCAGCTGCTGAACCCGCATGATCGAGGTGGCGCTCGCCATCGAGACGGCGCGCGAGTCCTGCCCCCACCGGGCCCGCCACAGCTGCGCGGCCCGGGCGATCGGGTCGAAGGGCAGGCGCACGGGCTGGCTCACAGCGAGCACGCTAGCCGAGCGCGCGGTCCGCTCCACGGACCGACCGCAGGACAACCGCTCGGCGCGCGACCCGCGAGGCGCGTTGCGCAAGCGCTCTCGCGGTCCCTAGCGTTCACCCACATGACCGGCTCCCCCGTGACCTGGACCGACCACGACGCGGTCCTGTTCGACCTCGACGGGGTCCTGACCCCCACCGCCGAGGTGCACCGGCGGGCGTGGGCCGAGATGTTCGACGCCTTCCTGTCCTCCTGGTCCGGCGCGGGCGACTCCCGCCCCTGGAGCGAGCAGGACTACTACGACCACGTCGACGGCAAGCCCCGCTACGACGGCGTGCGCGACTTCCTCACCTCGCGCGGCATCACCCTGCCCGAGGGCGAGCCGTCCGACGCCCCGGACGCCGAGACCGTGTGCGGGCTGGGCAACCGCAAGAACGACGCGTTCAACGCCGTCCTCGAGCGCGACGGCGTCACCGCCTACCCCGGCTCGATCGCGCTCCTCGACGTCCTGCGCGACCTCGGGATGCCGCTCGCCGTGGTGTCGTCCTCGGCCAACGCCCCCTCGGTGCTCGTCGCCGCCGGCATCGCCGACCGCTTCGTCACCGTCGTCGACGGCCGGGTCGCGGGCGAGCTGGGCCTGCCGGGCAAGCCGGCGCCCGACACCTTCGTCCACGCCGCCGAGGCGTGCGGCACCGCCCCCGCCCGGTCGGTGGTCGTCGAGGACGCGGTGTCCGGCGTGCGGGCCGGCGCGGCCGGCGACTTCGCCCTCGTCATCGGGGTCGACCGCGGCGCGGGGGCCGACGTGCTCACCGCCGCCGGGGCCGACGTCGTCGTCGACGACCTCGGGGAGCTGGCATGAGGCCGAACCGGGTCGAGGCCGACCCGCTCGACCGCAGCCGCTTCCCGGTCGACCCGTGGCGGCTCGTCGAGTGCGACCACGACGGGACCGACCTCGGGGTGACCGAGACCCTGTTCACCGTCGCCAACGGCTACATCGGCATGCGCGGCAACCCCGAGGAGGGGCGCAAGGCCTACGAGCACGGCACCTTCGTCAACGGCTTCCACGAGACGTGGCCGATCCGCCACGCCGAGGGGGCCTTCGGCTTCGCCCGCACCGGCCAGACGATCGTCAACGTCCCCGACGCCAAGCTGATGAAGCTCTACGTCGACGACGAGCCCCTCGTCATCGGCAGCGCCGACCTCGAGCACTACGAGCGCTCCCTCGACTTCCGCGACGGCGTGCTGCGCCGCTCGGTGGTGTGGCGGACGCCCTCGGGCAAGCGGGTGCAGGTCGACTCCACCCGCATGGTGTCGATGACGCAGCGCCACCTGGCGGTCCTCACCCTCGAGGTGACGATGCTGTCCGGCGACGCCCCCGTGCTCGTGTCGAGCCAGCTGCTCAACCGCCAGGACGGCGAGGACGAGTACCACGAGCCGGCGCAGAGCAAGGTGGCCACCGCCGACCCGCGCAAGGCGAGCGCGTTCGAGGGACGCGTGCTGCTCCCCCGGCTGCACGTCGCCACCGAGGACCGGATGACGCTGGGCTACCGGTGCGCGAACTCGGGCATGACCGTCGCGGTCGCCGCCGACCACTCGCTGCACACGCAGGACCCGTACGAGACCGTGGTCCGCGCCGAGGAGGACCAGACCAAGCTCGTCTTCCGGGTCGACGCGACGCAGGGCCACACCGTGCGCGTCGAGAAGCTCGTGGCGTACCACACCTCCCGCAGCCTCCCGGTCCGCGAGCTGTCCGACCGGTGCGACCGCACCCTCGACCGCGCCGCCCGCTACGACGTCGAGCACTACCTCTCCGAGCAGCGCGCCTGGTACGACCGGTTCTGGGAGCGCAGCGACGTCGAGATCGGCTCGACCGATGCCGACGCCCCCGCGGTGCAGCAGGCGGTGCGCTTCAACCTGTTCACCCTCGCGCAGGCGGCCGGGCGGGCCGACGGCCAGGGCGTCCCGGCCAAGGGCGTCTCGGGGTCGGGCTACGAGGGCCACTACTTCTGGGACAGCGAGGTCTACGTCGCGCCGTTCCTGTCGTTCACCAGCCCGGACCTCGCGCGCAACCTCATGCACTTCCGCAGCCGGATGCTGCCCGCCGCCCGTGACCGGGCCCGCGAGCTGTCCCAGCGCGGCGCGCTCTTCCCGTGGCGGACGATCAGCGGCGAGGAGGCCTCGGCCTACTACGCGGCCGGCACGGCGCAGGTGCACATCGACGCCGACGTCGTGCACGCCCTCGTCCAGTACGTCAACGCCAGCGGTGACGTCGGCTTCCTCCTGCGCGACGGGCTGCCGATCCTCGTCGAGACCGCGCGCCTGTACGCCGACCTCGGCTTCTGGCGGAACAACGGCGACCGCTCCTTCCACATCCACGGGGTCACCGGGCCCGACGAGTACACGACGGTGGTCAACAACAACCTGTTCACCAACGTCATGGCCCGCTACAACCTCGAGCAGGCGGTGGCGTGGGTCGGCTGGGCGCAGCGCGAGCACCCCGAGGAGTACGCGCGGCTCGTCCAGAAGCTCGGCATCGACGACTCCGAGGTCGCCGAGTGGGCCGACTGCGCCGACGGGATGCACATCCCCTTCGACGCGGGCCTGGGCATCCACCCGCAGGACGACTTCTTCCTCGACCGCGAGGTGTGGGACCTCAGCCGCACCCCGGACGAGCTGCGCCCCCTCCTCCTGCACTACCACCCGCTCGTCATCTACCGCTTCCAGGTGCTCAAGCAGGCCGACGTCGTGCTGGCCCTGTACCTGCAGGGCGACCGCTTCACCGCACAGGAGAAGCGCGCCGACTTCGAGTACTACGACCCGATCACCACCGGCGACTCCACCCTGTCGGCGGTCGTGCAGTCGATCGTCGCGGCCGAGGTCGGGTACCACGAGGTCGCCTACGACTACTTCCTCCAGGGCCTGTTCGTCGACCTCGCCAACCTCCACGGCAACACCGTCGACGGGCTGCACATCGCCTCGACCGGGGGCGTGTGGGCCTCGCTCGTCAACGGCTTCGGCGGGATGCGCGACCACGACGTGCGGCTGCGCTTCGACCCGCGGCTCCCCGCGCAGTGGTCGTCCCTGACCTTCCCGCTCACCTGGCGCGGCACGAGGGTGCGCGTCACCCTCACCCCCGACACGCTGCGGTTCGAGGTCGAGGACGGCGACACCCCCGTGCCGGTGCAGGTCCGGGGCGAGGACCACGACGTCGCGCCGGGCTCACCCGTGGTCGTCGAGCTCGACGGGCACGGCCCGCGCATCGACGGCGTGCTGGGCAACCGCCCGCAGACCGGCGGCACGCGCGCCGACGGCAGCCGGATCACCGCCGGCGTCCCCGACCCGATGCCGCGCGAGGAGGGTGACCAGCCCGAGCACCTGCCCGCGGTGGCCGCCCTCGCCGACCCGGGCGTGGCTCCGGAGTCGCTCATCGGCCCGGAGTGAGGCGGGCTCAGGCGTCGCGAGGCGGCCACCCGCGCCAGCTGCCGGCGTCCACGGCCATGTCGGTCGCGCCGATCGCGATGCCGTCGAAGTGGAGGGCGTCGGCCCGCTGGCCGGTCGCCGCGTAGCCGACCTTCTCGTAGACCCGCCGGCCGCGCGGGTTGTGGTCGAACACCTCGAGGGTGATCCGTCGCAGCCCGAGCCGCTCGAGCCCGTACGCCGTGGTGATGCCGACCGCCTCCGTGCCGATGCCCTTGCCGCGCCCGTCGGGCCCGACGAGGACGCGCAGGTTGGCGGTGCGGGCGCCGGTGTCGACCTCGTTGAGGACGACCTCGCCGACGAGCCGGCTCGTCGCCCGGTCCTCGATGGCGAGGTCGAGCCGGTCGGGCTGGTCGTTGCGGGTGGCGTACCAGTCGCGCAGCCGGTCGTCGAGCTCCTGGCGCTGGTGCGCCTCGGCCGTGGTCTCGACGCTGCCGGTCAGGGCGCGGACGTCGGGGTCGGACAGGATCTCGACCATCGCGTCGAGGTCGCCCTCGCGGAACGGGCGCAGGACGACGAGGTCGCCGGTCAGGGTGGGCTTGGTGGCCAGGTCGAGGGGGGTCACGGGTCGGGAGTCTGCCGCGCCGACGGGCGCCACGTCATCCGGGATCGGGGTGAGTGAGGACGTCCGCCGCGGCGTAGGGGTCGAGCCGGCCGTCGACGACGTCGGCCGCGACGGCCTCCAGCCGCGCCCCGGCCACCCCACCGAGCCGGCGGCGCAGCGCCTCGAGCGCGAGCCCCTCGACCTCGCGCGCGGCCCGTCGGGTGCGCCGCTCGCGCAGCCCGGCGTCGCCGAGGTGGGCGAGGTGGTCGGCGAGCGCGCTGACGACGTCGTCGACGCCGGTCCCGGTCAGGGCCTCGGTGCGCAGCACGGGCGGACGCCACGTCCCGGGCCCGGAGCGGTCGCCCAGCGACACCGCGTGCCGCAGGTCGCGCACCGTGCGGTCAGCACCCTCGCGGTCGGCCTTGTTGACGACGAGGACGTCGGCGACCTCGAGGATGCCGGCCTTCGCCGCCTGGATGCCGTCGCCCATGCCCGGCGCGAGGAGGACGAGGGTCGTGTCGGCGGTGGACGCCACCTCGACCTCGCTCTGCCCGACCCCGACCGTCTCGAGGAGGACGACGTCGCACCCGGCCGCGTCGAGGACGCGCACCGCCTGCGGCGCGGCCCACGACAGCCCGCCGAGGTGTCCGCGCGCGGCCATCGAGCGGATGAAGACCTCCGGGTCGGCCGCGTGGTCGGACATGCGGATCCGGTCGCCCAGCAGGGCGCCGCCCGAGAAGGGCGACGACGGGTCGACGGCGAGCACCCCCACCCGCGCGCCCTTCGCCCGGTAGGCCGCCACGAGCGCGTTGGTCGTCGTCGACTTGCCGACCCCGGGAGCCCCGGTGATGCCGACGACGTGCGCCCGGCCGGTGTGCGGCGCGAGCGCGGCCATCACCTCGCGCAGGGCGGGGTGGCCGTCCTCGACGAGGGAGATGAGGCGGGCCACCGCACGCGGACGCCCCTCCCTCGCGTCGGACACGAGGGAGGGGACGTCGACGCTGCGGGCCCCGCTCAGCGCCGTCAGCCCCGCGCGGGGACCCTGACGACGAGCGCGTCGCCCTGGCCGCCACCGCCGCAGAGGGCGGCCGCGCCGACGCCGCCACCACGGCGCTGCAGCTCGAGCGCGAGGTGGAGCGTGATGCGCGCGCCGGACATCCCGATGGGGTGGCCGAGCGCGATGGCGCCGCCGTTGACGTTGACCTTGTCGTCGTCGAGGCCGAGCTCCTTGGCCGAGGCCAGGCCGACCGCGGCGAACGCCTCGTTGATCTCGACGAGGTCGAGGTCGGACGGCGAGATGCCCTCTCGCGCACAGGCCTTCGCGATGGCGCGGGCCGGCTGGCTCTGCAGGGTGGAGTCGGGACCGGCCACGACGCCGTGGGCGCCGATCTCGGCGAGCCAGGTCAGCCCCAGCTCCTCGGCCTTCGACTTGCGCATGACGACGACCGCACAGGCCCCGTCGCTGATCTGCGAGGCGGAGCCGGCGGTGATGGTGCCGTCCTTGCGGAAGGCCGGGCGCAGGCCGCCGAGCGACTCGGTGGTGGTGTCGGCGCGGATGCCCTCGTCGGTCTTGAACTCGACCGGCTCGCCCTTGCGCTGCGGGATGGAGACGGTGACGACCTCGTCGTCGAAGTACCCGTCCTTCCAGGCGCGCGCGGCGAGCTGGTGGCTGCGGGCGGCGAAGGCGTCCTGCTCCTCGCGGGTGAAGGCGACGTCGCCGGTGTTCGCGGTCTCGGTGAGCAGGCCCATCGCCTGGTCGGTGAACGCGTCCCACAGGCCGTCCTGCGCCATGTGGTCGTGCAGCGTGACGTCGCCGTACTTGAACCCGTCGCGGCTCTTCTCGAGCAGGTGCGGCGCGTTGGTCATCGACTCCTGGCCGCCGGCGACGACGACGTCGAACTCGCCGGCGCGGATCAGCTGGTCGGCGAGCGCGATCGCGTCGATGCCCGAGAGGCAGACCTTGTTGATGGTGAGCGCGGGCACCGACATCGGGATGCCCGCCTTGGCCGCGGCCTGGCGGGCGGGGATCTGGCCCTCGCCGGCCGTGAGGACCTGGCCCATGATCACGTAGTCGACGTCGTCGGCCGAGACACCGGCCTTCTCCAGGGCGCCCTTGATGGCGAACCCCCCGAGGTCGGAGCCGCTGAAGCCCTTGAGCGAGCCGCTCATCCGGCCCATCGGGGTACGGGCGCCGGCGACGATGACGGACGGGTCGGTGGACATGGGAGGCCTCCGGATCTCGGGGTCTGAGGGGTCGTCCTCGACTGTAGTCCCGGCGCCCGACGGTGCCATCCCCGCACGGCGGTGACCCTCGCCACCCGCGCGCGGTCCCCGTCGCCGAGCGCTCCTAGGCTTGGTGCCATGAGCGCCCTGCCCACCGACCTCTTCACCGCCATCGACCACGTCGGCGTGGCCGTCGCCGACCTCGACGAGGCGGTCGCCTTCTACGAGTCGACCTACGGGATGCGCAAGCTGCACGAGGAGGTCAACGAGGAGCAGGGCGTGCGCGAGGCGATGATGGCCGTCGGCGACTCGGGCTCGTGCATCCAGCTCCTGGCCCCGCTCTCCCCCGCCTCGACCATCGCGAAGTTCCTCGACCGCAGCGGCCCCGGCATCCAGCAGCTCGCCTACCGGGTGGCCGACCTCGAGGCCGTGAGCACCACCCTGCGCGAGCGCGGCCTGCGCCTGCTCTACGACGCCCCGCGGCGCGGCACGAGCGACAGCCGTGTCAACTTCATCCACCCCAAGGACGCCGGCGGCATCCTCGTCGAGCTCGTCGAGCCGGCTGCGGGCACCGCGCACTGAGGCCCCACCGGCGCGCGGTGACGCGCCGTCACCCGGAATAACCGGTCGCTCGGCTGGCTTGCGAACCGTAGCCTCGACGCGCTGGTCCTCCCCCGATGACGTGACGGACCGGCGAGCCCCTCCGACTCACTTCGTCAGGACTTCGCCGTGACACCGCCCGCCTCCTCCGCGCCCACCGTCCTGGGTGCCGACGCGACCACCGAGACCCCGGCCGCCCGCCCCACCGGCACGCCGCCGGTCATCCGCTGGCTCGTGCTCGCGACCTTCATCGTCATCCTCAACGAGACGATCATGATCAACGCGATCCCGCGGCTCATGACCGACCTCGCGATCACCGCCCAGGCCGCCCAGTGGCTCTCGACCGCCTTCATGCTCACCATGGCCGCGGTCATCCCGGTCACCGGCTGGTTCCTCCAGCGCTTCGCGACCCGCACCGCGTACCTCACGGCGATGACGACCTTCCTCGTGGGCACCGCGCTCGCCGCGGTCTCCCCCACCTTCGAGGTGCTCCTCGGCGCCCGCATCATCCAGGCCGGCGGCACCGCGGTGATGATCCCGCTGCTCATGACCACCCTGATGACCGTCGTCCCGCAGAGCGACCGCGGCCGGGTCATGGGCAACGTGACGCTGGCGATGTCGGTGGCCCCCGCCATGGGGCCGGCCGTCTCGGGCGTCGTGCTGCAGGCCGGGTCGTGGCGGCTGCTCTTCGTCCTCGTCCTCCCGATCGCCGGCGCCATCACGTGGGTCGGCATGCGTCGCCTCGAGAACGTCGGCGAGCCGCAGCCGGGAGACGTCGACTGGTTCAGCGTGGTCGTCGCGGCCCTCGGCTTCGGCGGGCTCGTCTACGGCCTCAGCCGGTTCAGCGAGGGCGAGGTGGCGGTCCCGGTCGGGCTCATCGTCGCCGGCCTGCTGGCCATCGGCGCGTTCGCCTGGCGCCAGCGCTCGCTGCAGCGCACCGGGTCGCCGCTGATGGACCTGCGCGTGCTCACCCACCGCACCTACACGCTGTCGCTGCTGCTCATGGCCGTGTCGTTCATGGCGATGCTCGGCTCGATGATCCTCCTGCCGCTCTACCTGCAGGAGGTGCGCGGCCTCAGCCCGCTCCAGACCGGCCTGCTCGTCATGCCCGGTGGGCTCGCGATGGGCCTGCTCGGGCCCTCCGTCGGCAAGGTCTTCGACCGCCTCGGCGGGCGCGTCCTCGTCGTCCCGGGCGCGGTCGGCATCGTCGCGGCCCTCACCGGCCTCACCCAGGTCGGGGCGAGCACGCCGTACGCGTTCGTCCTCGGCATCCACGTGCTGCTGTCGATCTCGCTCGCCGCGGTCTTCACCCCGGTGTTCACCATCGGGCTGGGTGCCCTTCCGGCGCACCTGTACTCGCACGGCAGCTCGATGCTCGGCACGCTCCAGCAGGTGGCCGCCGCGTTCGGCACGGCCCTCGTCATCACCGTGATGACGACCCGCGCCGCCACGCTCGTCAGCGGTGGCACCGACCCGGTCGCCGCGCTGCTCGACGGGCTGCGCTCGGCGTTCTGGGTGGGGGCGGGCATCTCGGTGCTCGTCGTCGTCCTCGCCGTCGTGCTGCCCAACCGCCCCGACACCACCGACGCCACCGACGTGCCCGCCGTCGGGCACTGACGGCTAGGTCCCGCTCCGCTCCGCTCGCCCGGCCGCGACGAGGAGCGGGGCGAGGACGACCGCGACGAACGCGGGGATCACCAGCCCCGAGTCGTTGACGGCGAACCCGACGACGGCCAGGACGACCGCGCCCTCGAGGACGACCGTGCCTGCCGCGCTCGGCCGCCACCCGCGCCGCCACGCGACGACGACCACCACGAGCGTGGCCACGGCCATCGCGACCAGTGGTGGCGAGCCGAGGTTGGCGACGTTCTGCGCGAGCTTGCGCCCGACGACGGCACCCGCCTCCCCCGACACGACCGACTCGACGAAGTCGCCGAGGTGGGTGCGGCTGTCGGCGGGGCGCAGCCAGTCGAGCACCGCGACGCCGACGACGAGCACGCCAGCCCCGACGACCGCCGCGATGACGCGAACCGGGGTGAGCCGCAGGCGGATCGCGAGGGCGATGACGAGCAGGCCGCCGAGAAGGAGTCCGGGAGGGCCGCCGAAGTCGGCGCCGAGCGACGGCAGCGCCTCGATGGCGAGGGCGACGACGAGGATCCCGAGGGCGGCGCCCGCCGCGGCCCAGCGGCCGATGCGTCGGCTGCCGGCCACCGCCGCCACGACCGCGAGCACGGCGAGGCCGTAGAGGGCGAACGAGGTGTTCCCGAACCCGTAGAAGCGGCCACCCACCGTGGGGTTCTGGCCGAACACCGAGCCGAGCTGGAGCCGCGAGCCGAGGAGCACGTCGCCGCCGAGGACGAGCAGCGTCACCACCGCGACGGTGAGCAGGGCGCCGAGGGGCCGCCGGCGCTCCACCGCGAGCGCCACGACCGTGACGACCGCCACCGCCACGAGGAGCGCCCCGGCGAACACCGCGCCGGGAGCGACCTCGGTCCACCACGGCACGAGGTTGGCGAGGAACGTCCCCACCGGGAACGCGGCGAGGGCGACTCCGCTGACCCGAACAGCCTGCGGCAGAGGGCGGTCCGTGCCGTCGCGCCACCAGAGGACCGCGACGACCGCGCACCAGAGCGCGAAGGCTGCGGCCAGCCAGCCGGTCACCTGGGGGCTCACCTCGCGCAGCGTGGCCGCGCGCGTCTCGAAGCCGACGCGGTCGGACAGCCGCGTCGCCGCGTCGTCGGTCGAGGGCTCGACGACGAGCGGGCGTCCGGTGAGGGCCTGGTCACCCACGCCGACCCGGGCCAGCACGGTGGCCGTGACGTCCTGGAGCTGGACGGTCGCCGGCTGTCGGGTCGAGGAGGAGGTGAGCGTTCCGGGGCCGAAGCCCGGCCCGGCCGCCAGCAGGGCCCGCGGCCGCACGCTCGAGTCGCCGTCGCCCATCCCGACGACGAGGACGTCGGCCGCAGGGTCGAGGCGGCGAACGGCCTCCACGACGGCGTCCAGGCGCCCGACCGCCTGGCCTCGCTCGGGCTGCTGGTCCGGGAGCGTGCCGCCGTCGACGAGGACGACCGCGCAGGAGAACGCGTCCGGGAGCTCGGCCGACCAGTGGGGCACCGAGCCCGCGCGGTCGGCCGCACCGACGGCGGCGCCGGGCCCCACGGCCTCGACGCACGCCCCGGCGCCGTCGACTGCCGTCCCGAGCGTCCCGGGGCGCGCCCCGTAGGACGCGGCCGACGCGGCGGCCAGGTACTGGTCCCAGAGCGGGACGGCTCCGTCAGCCCCCACCGGGGCCGGCACCCGGCACGGCCCGGCGACGTCGGCGGCGCGGCGCCCGGCGGAGAGGGTGAGCCACCCGTCGACCGCGCACGAGCGGCTGCGCACCGCCCGCACGGTCAGGGAGGCCCCGGCCCCCTCGTCGGCGAGGGCCCGCAGGTTCGGCACGTCGGCGTCCTCGAGGTCGGACCACGCCAGTCCGGGGGCACCGACCACGACGAGGCGCCCGTCGTCGGCCGCCGCCGAGGGAGCCGCCGCGGCCGACGCGGGCAGCGCGCCCTGGCCCGCGAGCGCGACCAGCACCGCCACGGAGGCGAGCAGGCGAGGGAGGAGCCGCGTCATGCGGCCCTCACCTGCTCGTGCCGCGCGATGACGACGAGCGCGGCCGTCCACGCGAGCGGTGCCACCGCCGCCGGGCGCCCGTCGTGCAGCACCTTCTCGGGGAACGAGCCCGCGTCGGTGCGGTGCGCACCGAGCCACTCCAGGAGCGGCTCGGCCTTGCCCTCGTACCCGGTGGCCGCCCACGCCGAGGCGAACAGCGCGGTCTGCGGGGTCCAGCTGACGCCGTCGTTCTTCCACTCGGCCCCGGGCGCGAGGCCGCCGGCGGGACGCATCATCGAGGTCTGGGCGCGGTCGACGGCCGACATCACCTCGATGTCGGCGGTCGTGGGGCCGATGGGCGCCACGAGGAAGGTGACCGCGGCATCCGCCGCCGATCCGCCGAGGAGCCGCGGGTAGCCCATCGGGCCGAACTGCGTGCGGACCTGCCGGGCGAGGAGGTCGGAGGCGCGGCGGGTGCGGTCGGCCATCGCCATCTCCCCCACGAGCGGCAGCACCTGCGTCACGCTGCGCAGGCCGGCGAGCACGGCGGCGGCGGTGCCGAGGGTCAGGGTGGTCTCGACGAGCTCCCAGTAGTCGGAGGACGGGGGCGGCAGGGCGGTCTGGGCGTCGATGGAGGCGAGCAGCCGCCGCGCGCACCGCACGAGCATCGGGCGCAGGGGGGTCAGCAGCTCGGTGGCCCGGTCGGGGGCGGCCGTCGCCACCTGGCCCGCGGACCAGGCCGCCCACCCGGAGCCGTCGAGCTGCGGCACGCGGCGGTCGGGGCGGCGCCCCGTGGAGATGTTGTAGCGCGCCTCGAACCAGCCGTCCTCGCGCTGCACCCGCTGGAGGAAGCCCAGCTGCCGGGCCGCCTGCTCGGCGTGCCCGCACCGGGCCAGCGCGGCCGAGGCGAACGAGACGTCTCGCGGCCAGGCGTAGCGCCACCGGTCGGTCCAGCCGGCCACCGACACCGGCAGCCCGTCGGACAGCACCCGCAGGTCGAGCAGGGCCGAGCGCAGGACGTCGTCGCCGCCGTCGAGGCGCCGCCGCACCCACGGCGCGCACTCCTCGAGCCACGCCAGCTCCTCCTCGACGAGGAGGCTGCTCTGCGGCCGTCCCGCGAGGACCCGCGTGCCCGGGACCACGCGGTCGAGGTGCCCCACGGGCACGAGCTCGCGGGCTCCGCCACCGGAGAACGCCACCGTCTCGCTGTAGAGGGGCACCTCGGCGCGCATGATCCGCTCGGTGATGCTCCAGTACGCGGCCCCCGAGTACGCCGCCGCGCCCACTCCGCCGAGCAGCGCCCGGCGTGCGATGCGGGAGTTCGGGGCCACGACGGCACGGTATCCCGCGCCTCCCCCGGCCGTCCCGAGCACCCCGTGAGCCGGATCACGCCGTGCCCGCCGTCACACGCGCCGGGCAGCCCGCGCGGGTCCCGCTAGTTTCGCCGGAAGGTGTCTGCCGACGACGCTGTCCGACCTCACGCCAAGGAGCACGACCGCATGGACCAGATCCGCGAGGCCATCCTCTCCGGGGACCGCAGCGAGGCCACCTACGCCGGGATCTCCATCCCGCAGGCCTACCGCGCCGCGACGGTGCACAAGGACGAGGTCGAGATGTTCGCCGACCTCCCGACCAAGGAGAAGGACCCCCGCAAGTCCCTCCACGTCGAGGACGTCCCGGTCCCCGAGCTCGCCCCCGGTGAGGCCCTCGTCGCGGTCATGGCCAGCGCCATCAACTACAACACCGTGTGGACCTCGATCTTCGAGCCGGTCTCCACCTTCGGCTTCCTCGAGCGCTACGGCCGCACCTCCGAGTTCGCCAAGCGCCACGACCTGCCCTACCACGTGATCGGCTCCGACCTCGCGGGCGTCGTGCTGCGCACCGGCCCCGGCGTCACCAAGTGGAAGCCGGGCACCGAGGTCGTCGCCCACTGCCTCTCGGTCGAGCTCGAGGACGCCGAGGGCCACGACGACACGATGATGGACCCGCAGCAGCGGATCTGGGGCTTCGAGACCAACTTCGGCGGCCTCGCCGAGCTCGCCATCGTCAAGGCCAACCAGCTGATGCCCAAGCCGGCCCACCTCACGTGGGAGGAGGCCGCCTCCCCCGGCCTGGTCAACAGCACCGCCTACCGCCAGCTCATCAGCAAGAACGGCGCCGCGATGAAGCTCGGTGACCGCGTCCTCATCTGGGGCGCGTCCGGCGGCCTCGGCTCGTACGCGACGCAGATGGCCCTGGCCGGCGGCGCCACCCCGGTCTGCGTCGTCTCCTCCCCCGAGAAGGCCGCGATCTGCCGCGCGATGGGCGCCGAGCTCATCATCGACCGGTCCGCCGAGGGCTACCGGTTCTGGAACGAGGACGACACCGCCCAGGACCCCAAGGAGTGGCAGCGCCTGGGCAAGAAGATCCGCGAGCTCACCGGCGGGCACGACGTCGACATCGTCTTCGAGCACCCCGGCCGCGAGACCTTCGGCGCCAGCGTCTACGTGGCACGCAAGGGCGGCACGATCGTCACCTGCGCCTCGACCTCCGGGTACATGCACGAGTACGACAACCGCTACCTCTGGATGAACCTCAAGCGGATCGTCAGCTCGCACTTCGCCAACTACCGCGAGGCGTGGGAGGCCAACGAGCTCGTCAACCGCGGCCTCATCCAGCCGACGCTGTCGAAGACCTACCGCCTGGAGGACGTGGGCCAGGCCGCGCTCGACGTCCACCGCAACGCCCACCAGGGCAAGGTCGGCGTCCTCACGCTCTCCCCGGAGGCCGGGCTCGGCGTCACCGACACCGAGAGGCGCGAGCGGCTCGCCCCGGCCATCAACCGGTTCCGCGACGCCTGAGAGCGCGCCGGTCGCGGCGTCCGGGCCGTGCCGCACCGCGCCACTAGGGTGGCCGCGGGAGGTGCGACGTGGACGTGTCGAGGTTGTGGGCCCCGGTGACCCGGTGGGGCGATTTCCGACGCCGCCAGCTGGCCGCGCTCGAGGAGAGCAACCGCATCGCCGCGCAGGCGGTCGACGACGACGGCTCGCCCGCGCCCGCCGGCGACCCCGGTCCTGGTCCCGCGCCCACCCTCGGTCCCGGCCCGGCCACCGGTGAGGGCGCCGGCAGCGTCCCGGTCGCGCCCTACGGCATCGTCGGGCAGCCGCTCAACCGGCACTCGCCGTTCTACATCGGCTTCTACGGCGCCACCGGCGCGATCCTCGCGGTCGGGCTCTGGCAGCTGGCCGGGCGCATCACCACGACCCTCACCGTGCTCGTCGTCGCGTTCTTCCTCACCCTGGCGCTCAACCCGATCGTCGACTGGCTCGTGGCCCGGGGGGTCCGGCGCTCCGGGGCGGTCGGGAGCGTCTTCCTCGGCCTCATCGTCGTGTTCGTCGTGCTCGGCTTCCTCGTCATCCCCCCCGTCGTCGACCAGGGCGGGCAGCTGGCCCAGCAGGCCCCCTCGTACGTCCAGGACGTCCTCAACAGCCGGTGGGTGCGCGAGCTCGACAAGAACTACGACGTCATCGACAAGGTGCAGGCCGAGCTGACCCAGCGGATGTCCGACCAGCAGTTCCTCGAGGGGGTGCTCGGCGGGATCCTCGGGGCGGGGCGCGCCGTCGTCACCGGGGTCTTCCAGGTCCTCACGGTCCTCGTGCTGACGCTGTACTTCATGGCCGCCTTGCCCCGGGTCAAGCAGAGCCTCTACGCGATGGTGCCGTCCACGCGCCGGGCGCGGGTGGTCTCGCTGTCGGAGGAGATCATGCGGCGGGTCGGCTCGTACGCCATCGGCCAGGTCTCCATCGCGACCTTCAACGCGATCATGTCCTACATCATGATGTCGCTGCTCGGCATCGAGTACGCGGCCGTCCTCGCGGTGTCGGTCGGGTTCCTCGGGCTCGTCCCGATGGTCGGTGCCACCCTGGGCGCCGTGCTCGTCTGCCTCGTGGCGTTCTTCGACGAGCCGCAGAAGGCGGTCATCGCCGCGGTCTACTACCTCGTCTACCAGCAGATCGAGAACTACCTCATCGCCCCGCGGATCATGCAGCGCACCGTGTCTGTCCCCGGTCCGGTCACCATCGTCGCGGCGCTCACCGGTGGGGCGCTGCTCGGGATGCTCGGGGCGCTGCTCGCGATCCCGGTCGCGGCCGGGCTGCTGCTGCTCTACGAAGAGGTGCTCGTCCCGCGCCAGCGGCGCGTCTGACGCTCGCTCTTCCGCCCTCAGGGGCGGGCGGTGTGGCGAGCCTGCCAGCAGCGGGTGTGCCAGTGCCGGCGCTCGTCGATGCCGCCGACGCCCTCGGCCGGCCAGACCACCACGTGCGGCGTTCCGGCGGCGACGCCCTGGTGGCAGCCGGGACAGCGGTACTCGCGGGTGGCGCTGGCGCCGGTGAGCCGGCGCACGTACCAGGGGCGGCCGCCGAAGGTCTCCGTCGAGACCTCGCCCGAGCCCGAGAGCGGGCGCTCGTCGAGGTCGCGACGGCGACGGTTGGCCCGGGGCATGGGGTCCATCGTCCCAGACCCGGGGTGTCCCTCCGCCCGGTGGTGCCCCGGTCAGCCGGTGACGCGGGCGGACGTCGGGTCGTAGAGCGGGCGCAGCGAGACGCGGGCCGGGTGCCGCGTGCCGGCGACGTCGACCTCCCAGGTGCCGTCGGCGAGCCACTGCGGGGTGACCGGCCCGTCACCGCCGACGAACGCCAGGCCCACGGCCGCGCCGAGGGTCCAGCCGTACGAGGCGGCGCGGACGTAGCCGACGACGACGCCGTCGCGCAGCACCGGCTCGGCGTGGAAGAGCAGCGGCTCGGGGTCGTCGAGCAGCACCTGGACCAGCCGGTGGTGCGGGGTCCCGCGTTCCCTGGCCGCCACGGTGGCCTCGCGGCCGGTGAACCCGCCCGGCTTGTCGAGCGCGACGGCGAAGCCGAGCCCGACGCCCCAGACGTCGTCGGTGTTGTCGATGTCGTGGCCGAAGTCGCGGTACGCCTTCTCCATCCGCAGGCTCGACAGGGCGCGCAGGCCGACGGGCCGGATGCCGTGCGGCGCACCGGAGTCCAGCACGGCGTCCCAGACGTCGGTGGCTCGGTCGGCCGGCACGTACAGCTCCCAGCCCAGCTCGCCGAGGTAGGTGATCCGGATGGCGAGGACGTCGGCGCCGGCGATCTCGACGCGTCGGGCGTCGCGGAAGGCGATGGCGTCGGCGCTCCAGTCGGTGGCCGGGGCCGCCGCGGCGAGGGTGTCGCGCGAGGCGGGGCCCTGGACGGTGAGCAGCGCGAGGTCGGTCGTGACGTCCTCGACGGTGGCGTCGGCATCACCCACGGCGCGGCGCAGGATGGCCTCGACGCGGCCGTGCGCGGTGTCCGAGGCGATGACGAGGAAGTCGTCGGCGGCCAGCCGGGTCACCGTGAGGTCGGCCTCGATGAGCCCGTCCTCTCCCAGCCACTGCGTGTACGTGATCCGCCCGTCGGCGGTGTTCACCGCTCCGGCGGAGAGCCGGTCGAGGACGGCGCCGGCCTCCGCGCCGCGCACCGCGAACTTCGCCATGAACGACATGTCCATGAGCCCCACGGCCTCACGGACCGTGCGGTGCTCCTCGCGCCAGCGCGGGAACCACGGGCGGTGGACCCAGCCGGGCTCCCCGGGGTCGGCGGTCTCGCCGCGGCCGGCGTACCAGTCGGCCGACTCCCAGCCGGAGACGTCGCGCAGCTTGGCACCCTCCGCCACGAGGCGGTCGTGCACCGGCGAGCGGAGGGCACCGCGCCCGGTCTTCAGCTCGATGCCGGGGGCGTGCGACGCGTAGACGGTCCCCAGGACCTCCACCGTGCGCTCGGCGCGGCGGGTGGGGTCGAGCTGCCAGTCCCGGAAGCGGGCGACGTCGAAACCGGTGACGTCGACGTCGGGGCGCCCGGTCGCCATCCACTGGGCGACGACGCGGCCCAGGCCGCCGGCCGACAGCACGCCGACGGAGTTCAGGCCGGCGCACACGAAGTACCCGTGGATGCCGGGCGCCTCGCCGACCGCCGGTGACAGGTCGGGCGTGAACGACTCGGGGCCGCAGAAGAAGGTGCGGATGCCGACGGTCTCCACCACGGGAACGCGGCTCATGGCCTTCTCGACGAAGGGACCCATCCGGTCCCAGTCGGGCTGCAGGGTGGTGAAGCTCGCGTCCTTGGGGATGCCGTCGACCTTCCACGCCGCGGCGACCGGCTCGAAGAGGCCGACCATCATGCCGCCGCCCTCCTCGCGGTAGTAGCCGTAGGAGGCGGGGTCCTCGAACACCGGGGCGTCCGGGCTCATGCCGTCGATCGGCTCGGTGACGAGGTAGTAGTGCTCGGCGGCCTGGTTGGGCACGACGACGCCGTTGCGCTCACCCAGCTCCCGCGCCCACATCCCGGCGCAGTTGACGACGAGCTCGCACTCGACGTCGCCCGCGTCGGTGCGCACGCCGGTGACCTCCTCGACGAGGCCCCTGGGCCGGGTCAGCACCTGCTCGACGCTGACTCCCTCGACCACCCGCACCCCGAGGTCGCGGGCGCCGCGGGCCAGGCTCATCGTGAGGTCGACGGGGTTGACCCGTCCGTCGCCGGGCACGTGGAAGCCGGCGAGGAGGTCGTCGGTGCGGGCCAGCGGGAACAGCTCGGACATCTCGCGCGCGCCGATCTCCTCGACCTCCAGGCCCAGGTGCCGCTGGAAGGCCGCCACCCGGCGGTACTCCTCGAGCCGGTCAGCATCTGCTGCGGCCTCGATGAGCCCGACCGGCTTGAACCCCGTGGCGACGCCGGTCTCGGCCTCGAGCCGGGCGTAGAGGTCGCGGGAGTACAGGCGCAGGCGGGTGCTGGTCTCGCTGAAGGAGCCGAAGCACGTCATCAGGCCCGCGGCGTGCCAGGTGGTGCCCGAGGTGAGCCGGTCGCGCTCGAGGACGAGCACGTCGGTGACCCCGAGGTGGGCCAGGTGGTACGCGATCGAGGTCCCGATGACCCCGCCCCCGATGACCACCACCCTGGCCCGCGCCGGCAGCGCCGGGGTGCGACGGCCGGAGGAGGCCTCTGCAGTGGGGGTGCCCCCTGCAGTGGGGGTGGACCCTGCAGTGGGGGTGGACCCTGCAGTGGGGGTGGACCCTGCAGTGGGGGTGCCCCCTGCAGTGGGGGTGGCCGACGGGTCCGGGGCAGCGCTGCTCACCCCCGGGACTCTAGTGACCACCCCACCCGCCGCCCTGACCTCCCCCCTCCCCCTCACTTCAGTACGGCAACACGCCGACCGCAGGACCCTTCGCTCGGCGTGTTGCCGTACTGAAGTGCAGCGAGACGTGAGGCTGTGGATGACGGCGCGGCTCGATCCGCCCACGGCGACAGGCTCGACGGGTGAGTCCACCCCTTCTCCCTCCCCTGCCCGAGGGACCGCTGGCCCTGTCCGCGGCTCGACGGCTGGGTCTCACCGACCCGCAGTGGCGGCTCGACGAGCTGCTGCGGGTGACGCAGTCGGTCCGGGCGCTCGAGGATCCGGCGACGGTGGCCGCCAGGGCTGCAGCGTTCGCCCTGGCCTTGCCCGACGACGTGGTGTTCTCGCACGTCACGGCCGCGCAGCTCTGGAGGCTGCCGCTGCCGGCGTCCCTGGAGGCTCAAAGGGTGCTCGACGTCATGCGGGACACGAAGCGACACCCCATCGAGCGACGCGGGTGCCGTCATCATCGCGGGGCCGAGCAGCGCCTGGCCGTGATGACCCGAGGAGTCAGGATGACCTCCCTCGCGGACACGTGGGTCGACCTCGGGTCGCTCGCCGGCCGCGGCCTCACCCTCGACGACATCGTGGTTGCGGGCGACGTCGTCCTGAACCGACTCACGAAGGTGGACGACGACGAACCGGACCGACCGGCCTCCGCGTCGCTCGCCGAGGTCCTTGATCGCCGGGTACGCGTGGTCGGGCGAAGCGCGCTGTGCTCCGCAATGGACCTGTGCCGACGGGGGTCTCGATCACCGATGGAGTCGCGGTCCCGGCTGATGGTGGTCCGAGCCGGGCTCCCGGAACCCGAGCTGAACGCCGGCATCCACGACACCGACGGTGCCTGGCTCGCGGAGGGCGACCTCGTCTGGCGACGTCGTCAGGTCGTCGCCGAGTACCAGGGTGCCGTCCACGCCGACCGGCGAGCGCGTGCCCTCGACGCCTACCGGATCGGTCTGCTCACCGACGCCGGGTGGACCGTCGTCGAGCTGTTCCACGAGGACGTGACCCAACGACACCGCAGCGCGCTCGTCATCAGGCGCCTGGCGACAGCCCTCGAGATCGACGCAAGAGACCTCACCCTCCCCTGAGCACCACTTCAGTACGGCAACACGCCGAGCGGAAGGCCTCTCGCTCGGCGTGTTGCCGTACTGAAGTCGGGTCGGTCAGGGGTGGGTGCGGAAGCCGCGGCCGGTCTTGCGGCCGAGGTAGCCCGCCGTCACGAGGTGCTCGAGCAGCGGCGCGGGAGCGAAGCCGGGCTCGCGGAACTCGAGGTAGAGCTCGCGCTGGATCGCCAGCGACACGTCGAGGCCCACGACGTCGAGCAGCTCGAACGGCCCCATCGGCAGGCCGCAGCCGGTCTTCATGGCGGTGTCGATGTCGTCGGCCGTCGCGTAGTTCGCGGCGAGCATCTTCACGGCGTCGTTGAGGTACGGGAAGAGCAGCGCGTTGACGATGAAGCCCGACCGGTCGCCGCACGTCACCGCCACCTTGCCCACGCGAGCGCAGAGGTCCTGCACCGTCGCGACGACGTCGGGCGCGGTCGACACCGTGTGCACGACCTCGACGAGCTTCATCACCTGGGCGGGGTTGAAGAAGTGCATCCCCACGACGTCCTCGGGCCGCGACGTCACCTTGGCGCAGTCGATGACGGGCAGCGACGACGTCGTCGTGGCGAGCACCGCCCCGGGCTTGCAGATCCGGTCGAGGTCGCGGAACAGGTCCTGCTTGACCTCCAGGTCCTCGGCGATCGCCTCGACGACGAGGTCGACGTCGGCCAGCGCCTCACGCGTGGTCGAGCCCGTGAGCCGCCCGAGGACCGCCTCGGACTCCTCGGCCGTCAGCCGGCCCTTCTCGACCGACCGCCCCAGCGAGCGCGCGATGGAGGCGCGCACGCCTTCGACCTTGTCCTCGCCGCGGGCCACGTAGGTCACGGGGTAGCCGGCCTTGGCGAACACCTCGACGATGCCGGTCGCCATCGTCCCGGACCCGACGACACCCACCGACGCCACCGGACGCAGCGCGACGCCCGCGGGCGGCCCCCCGGCCGGGGTGCGTGCGTCGTCGACGACCTGCGGCGAGCCCGGCTCGGCGTAGGTGTAGAACCCGCGGCCCGACTTCCGGCCCAGCAGCCCGGCCGACACCATCTGCTTGATGATGGGGCTCGGCGCGTGCAGGCGGTCTCGGCCCTGCTTGTACATCGTGTCGAGGATCTCGTAGGCGGTGTCGAGGCCGATGAGGTCGAGCAGCTGGAGCGGGCCCATCGGGTAGCCGCAGCCGAAGCGCATCGCGGCGTCGAGGTCCTCGCGCGACGCGTAGTGCGACTCGACCATCGACACGGCGTGGTTGAGGTAGCCGAAGAGCAGGGCGTTGGCGATGAAGCCCGCCTTGTCGCCGACGACGACCGGCTTCTTGCCCAGCCGCTCGGCGAGCGCCTTGACGTCCTCGAAGACGTCGTCGGCGGTCACGACGGTGCGGATGACCTCGACGAACTGCTGCACGGGCGCGGGGTTGAAGAAGTGCATGCCGACGACCCGCTTCGGGTCCGAGGTCGCCACGGCGATCTCGGTGACCGGCAGGGACGAGGTGTTCGTCGCGAGGATCGCCTCGGCGGTGACGACCTTGTCGACCCGCCCCAGGATCTCCTTCTTGAGGTCGAGGTGCTCGGGCACGGCCTCGACGACGAGGAGGCAGTCGGCGAGGTCGCCGAGGTCGGTGGTGAAGGTGACCCGGCCGTGGAGGGCGTCGTGCTCCTCCTGCGTCACCTTGCCGCGGGCCAGCGCCCGGCCCGTGGAGCCCGCGAGGATCTGCTTGCCGTGCTCCACCCCCGCCGCGTCCACCTCGACGGCGATGACGTCGATCCCGTTGCGGGCGAACACCTCGACGATGCCCGCGCCCATCGTGCCGAGTCCGATCACACCAACGCTGGTGAAGTCACGTGCCATGCGGGCGATCCTCTCAGGTCCCCACGCACGCCGACGAGGCCACCCGGGCGTGACGCTGCCCACCCCGAGCGGGCGGTGCGACCGAGGTCACGTCACCAGTCGTGGCCGGCCGCCACCAGCTCGGCCTCGAGGGTGAGCCGCTCCCCCGACGGCAGCGGCGGCAGCCCGACGCCGGGCTCCACCCCCACCGCCTCGCACAGCTCGAGCAGCAGCCGGTCGTACGCCACGAGGACGGCCCGCATCCGGGCCGCGCGGTGCGGCTCGTCGCCCGCCTCCACCCGGCGCACCTCGGCCTCGAGCCGGCGCAGCTCCATGGCGAGCAGCACGGACGGGAGGGGCTCGGTCACGTGGCGTGGTCGCAGCCGCCGCCAGCCCCGCTCGAGGGCCGGGAGGAAGGGCCGCAGCACCCACGGCGGCGCCCCGCCGCCCGCCCATCGGATCGTCTCGACGAGGAGGATGAAGCAGGCGCTGGGCAGCACGACGAGGAGCCCGGTGGCCAGGGCTGCCTTCATCGGCCTCACCTCTGCGAGAAGTGTGCGCCCGCGCCGCCCCCGGGGCAACGGAAACCGGCGAACCGATCCGTCGGTAGGGTGGTCGACCGTGCGACTGGTGATCGCGACGTGCAGCGTCGACTACGAGGGGCGGCTCACCGCCCACCTCCCCCTGGCGACCCGGTTGCTCCTCGTCAAGGCCGACGGCTCGGTGCTCGTGCACTCCGACGGCGGCTCCTACAAGCCGCTGAACTGGATGTCGCCGCCGTGCGCGATGGCCGAGGTCGAGCCCGACGAGACCGAGGCCGCCGAGGGCGTCACCGGGGTCTGGGTCGTCCAGCACGCGAAGTCCGAGGACCGGCTGCGGGTGCGCCTCCACGAGGTCCACAGCGACAGCAGCCACGAGCTCGGCGTCGACCCCGGCCTGGTCAAGGACGGCGTCGAGGCCCACCTCCAGAGGCTCCTCGCCGAGCACATCACCACCCTCGGCGAGGGCTGGACCCTGACACGACGCGAGTACATGACCCCCATCGGCCCGGTCGACATCCTCTGCAAGGACGGCGCCGGGGCCAGCGTGGCCGTGGAGATCAAGCGTCGCGGCGACATCGACGGCGTGGAGCAGCTGACCCGCTACCTCGAGCTGATGAACCGCGACCCGCACCTCGCGCCGGTGACCGGGGTCTTCGCCGCGCAGGCGATCAAGCCACAGGCCCGCACCCTCGCCGAGGACCGGGGCATCCGCTGCGTCGTCCTCGACTACGACACCCTCAAGGGCATCGACAACAGCGAGCACCGCCTCTTCTGAGGACGCCCGCCCGCCTCAGGCGTCGCCCGCCCCGTCCCAGGGCAGCACGACCCACCCGTCGTCCCCGACGTCGAGGCGCACCCGCGTGGATCCCGACGGCGCCACCCGGCCGAGCGCACCCAGCACGTCGGCCACTCCCCCGGTGCCGACGCAGACGAGCACCCGCTCGCCCCGGTGCAGGTCGGCCAGGGCCTGCAGCTCGGCCACCACGTCGACGCCACCACCCCACGGCCCGTACGGCCCTGCGGCGGAACCGATCTCGAGCACAGCGTCACCCTCCTCGACGAGGAGGATCGTCGCCGGGCAGTGCAGCGCCATCCCGGAAGGCTACGCCGGGACCAGGCCCCGGGCCTCGCGGATGACGTCGACGAAGCGGGCCATGATCTCGTTGAGCCCGAAGTCCTTGGGGGTGAAGACCTCGGCCACGCCGAGCGCCTTGAGCCGGGCGGCGTCGGCCTCGGGGATGATCCCGCCGACGATGACGGGGACGTCGCCCGCGCCCGCCTCGCGCATCCGCTCGAGCACCTCCGGGACGAGCTCCATGTGCGAGCCGGACAGGATCGAGATGCCGACGAGGTGCACGTCCTCGGCCACGGCGGCCGCGACGATCTGCTCCGGCGTGAGCCGGATGCCCTGGTAGACGACCTCGAAGCCGGCGTCGCGCGCCCGCACCGCCACCTGCTCGGCGCCGTTGGAGTGCCCGTCGAGCCCCGGCTTGCCGACGAGGACGCGCAGGGTCTCGCCCAGCTCCTCGCCGGTGCGACGCACGAGCGCCCGCACGTCGGACAGGGCCTCGGACCCGCCGGCCACGCCGACCGACCCGGACACCCCTGTGGGAGCACGGAACTCGCCGAACTCCTCGCGCAGGGCTCCTGCCCACTCCCCCGTGGTGATGCCGGCCCGCGCGCACTCGAGCGTGGCGGCCATGAGGTTGGTGTCGCCCGCGGCCTCCAGGCGAAGCCGCTCCAGCGCCGCCTCGGCTCGCGCCCGCTTCTCCGGGTCGGCGTCGCGCTCGTCGCGCCAGCGCCGCACCGCCTCGGCCGCCGCGGCCTCCACGCCGGCATCCACGCTCTGGATGGCGGTGTCGAGGTCGGCGGTCAGCGGGTTGGGCTCGGTGGACTCGAACCTGTTCACCCCGACGACGACGTCCTCGCCCACCTCGATGCGCTGCCGCCGCCGGGCGTGGGAGGCCACGAGCTCGGACTTCATGTACCCGCCCTCGACGGCCGGCACCGCCCCACCCATCGCCTGGACCCGGTCGATCTCGGCCCGCGCGCCCTCGACGAGCTCGGCCACCTTGGCCTCCACGACGAGCGAGCCCTCGAACAGGTCGTCGTACTCGAGCAGGTCCGACTCGTAGGCCAGCACCTGCTGGATGCGCAGCGACCACTGCTGGTCCCACGGCCGCGGCAGCCCGAGCGCCTCGTTCCACGCCGGTAGCTGCACGGCGCGCGCCCGCGCGTCCTTGGACAGGGTCACCGCGAGCATCTCCAGGACGATGCGCTGGACGTTGTTCTCCGGCTGCGCCTCGGTGAGGCCGAGCGAGTTCACCTGCACCCCGTACCGGAACCGCCGCTGCTTGGCGTCCTGCACCCCGTAGCGCTCGCGCGTCAGCTCGTCCCAGAGCTGCACGAACGCCCGCATCTTGCACATCTCCTCGACGAAGCGCACCCCGGCGTTGACGAAGAAGGAGATCCGCGCGACGACCTCGCCGAACCGCTCGGGCGGCACCTGCCCCGAGTCGCGCACGGCGTCGAGCACGGCGATCGCCGTGCACATCGCGTACGAGATCTCCTGCACCGGCGTCGCCCCGGCCTCCTGGAGGTGGTAGCTGCAGATGTTGATGGGGTTCCACGCGGGGATCTCCGACACGGTGTACGCGACCATGTCGGTGATGAGCCGAAGCGAGGGACCCGGCGCGAAGACGTAGGTCCCGCGCGACAGGTACTCCTTGATGATGTCGTTCTGCGTCGTCCCGGACAGGGCCCGCACCGCGGCGGCCGGGTCCTCCCCCGCCGCCCCGGCCTGCTCCTCGGCCGCCGCCTGGTAGAGGGCGAGCATCCACATCGCGGTGGCGTTGATCGTCATCGAGGTGTTCATCCGCGACAGCGGGATGTCGGCGAACAGGGCCCGCATGTCACCGAGGTGCGAGATCGGGACGCCGACCTTGCCGACCTCGCCGCGGGCCAGCGGGTGGTCGGGGTCGTAGCCGGTCTGGGTCGGCAGGTCGAAGGCCACCGAGAGCCCGGTCTGCCCCTTGTCGAGGTTGCGGCGGTACAGCGCGTTGGACGCGGCGGCGCTGCTGTGGCCGGCGTAGGTGCGCATGACCCAGGGGCGGTCGCGCTCGGGCCGGGTGGCGTCGCTGCTCTCGGGCATGGGGGAACGCTAGCCGGGGCGGGCCGGGCGGCGCCGTCGCGGTGAGCGCGCCCACACGGTGACGGTGACCACAGGGGCGCCACCGTCAGCCGTGAGGGGGCAGGTCAGCCGACGGCCCCGGCGAGGACCTCGTCGGCGAGCAGGGACCCCAGCCGTGCCCGGCGCAGCAGCCGTCGGCTGCGGTCGTCGGCCGCGACGATGAGCAGCGGGCGCCCGGCCCGGCGCGCCCGGCGCAGCACCTCGACGACGAGGCCGAAGCCCGTGGCGTCCCCGATGTGGGCCCGCCCGAGGTCGAGGTGGACCGCCGTGGTCCCGGCGGCGATGGTGCGGTGCAGGCTGAGCCGGATGTCCGGAACGCTACGGACGTCGAGCCGCCCCGACAGGGCCAGGTGGCACCCGTGCTCGTCGTGCTCCTCCGTGATCGTCACGGCGGCTTCCCCCGAATCGGCCACGATCCCCCCTCTCACGTCGTCGTGCCCCCATCAAACTCGGTGCCCACCGGTTCCACCGGACACGGCACGGTAACGATCGGGCAAAGAATGGACAATGTCACCTTGATGCCACCGCGCAGGTCATCCGGGTCGGTCTGACAGGCTGTGCGTCATGGTCAACCTCACCCGCATCTACACCCGCACGGGTGACGACGGCACCACCTCGCTCGGCGACCTCAGCCGCACCCGCAAGACCGACCTGCGCCTGGCGGCCTACGCCGACGCGAACGAGGCCAACGCGGCGCTCGGGGTGGTCGTCGCGTGCGGGGACCTCCCCGACGACGTGCGCGCCGTCCTCCTGCGCGTGCAGAACGACCTCTTCGACGTCGGCGCGGACCTCTCCACCCCGCTCCAGCGCGAGTACGAGTACCCGCCGCTGCGGGTCAAGGCCGAGTGGGTCACCGAGCTCGAGGCCGACTGCGACCGTTACCTCGAGCCGCTCGAGAAGCTGCGTTCCTTCATCCTGCCCGGCGGCACCGCCACCTCGGCGTACCTCCACGTGGCGCTCACCGTCGTGCGCCGGGCCGAGCGGTCGGTGTGGGCCGCCATCGAGGAGTACGGCACCGAGCCCGGCGACGGCCGCGGTGAGGGCGGGGTCAACCCCACGACCGCCACCTACCTCAACCGGCTGTCCGACCTGCTCTTCGTCCTGGCCCGCACCGCCAACGCCGGTGCCGGCGGCGACGTGCTGTGGGCGCCCGGCGGGGGCCGCGAACAGACCCCCGCCGAGCGTGGCTGACACCGGGGTCACTTGACCTCGGCGCGGCGCACGAGCACCAGGCCGACGGTCAGCGGCAGGACCAGCCACAGGACGCTGGCCGTCCCCAGGTGCTGCCACTGCGCCGTCGACAGCGCCCCGTTGTACAGCGGCGTCTGCGCGAACTGGAAGTCGACCCAGGGCTGCAGGTCGCGGAACCACTCCTGGTAGGACGCGAGCAGGCCCAGCAGCGGCGGCAGCGCCAGCGTGTAGACGAAGTACGCGACGATCGCGCCGGCCGAGTTGCGGATGAGCACGCCGAGGGTGAACCCCAGCAGCATGAGCAGCACGCTGGCCAGGACGATGTGCACGAACTCGCCGGGCGAGGAGTTCCACACCGGGTCCAGGCCCGTCACGGCACTCCCGACGAGGGTGCCGACCGCGCCGACGACCACGGCGACGAGCATCGAGACCACGCCCACGGTCACGGCGGAGAGGAGCTTCGCGCCCAGCACCCGGCCGCGGCGCGGCACGAGGGTGAAGGTCGTCAGGCCGCTGCGCTGGGTCCACTCGCTGGTGACGGCGAGGATGCCGATCATCGGCAGGATGATCGTCATCGGGGCGCCGATGGCCGCGGCGAAGTTGTCGTAGGTGAGCTCGGCGTCGTCGGCGAACGCGATGAGCGCGGCCGTGGCGAGGACGCTCGTGATGACGATGCTCGCCATCAGCCAGAAGCCCGAGCGGGTGTCGAACATCTTGCGCAGCTCGACCGCGACGAGGCGGGTCAGCGGGATGGGCCGGGCGGCCGCCCGCGGGCGGGTGGTGACGGGGGTGGTGGTCGTCTCGTCGACGACGACGGCGGTGGTCATGCCACGGCTCCTTCGCGCTGGGTGTCTGCGGTGAGCTCGAGGAACATCTCCTCGAGGCCCGCGCCGTCGGCGGCGCGGAGCTCGGTGAGGGCGACGCCCAGGGACAGGGCGACCTCACCGACGAGGGCGGCGGGGGCGTCGGTGTGGACGCTCCCGTCGGCCCGGACGGTCACGTGGCTGCCGGTGCGCTCCAGGGCGCCGGCGAGCCGGGTGGTGTCGGCGGCGTTGGCCAGGGTCCCGGCCCCGGCGAGCAGCTCGGCCTTGGTCCCCTGCGCCACGATCCGCCCGTTGCCGATGACGACGAGGTCGTCGGCGATGACCTCGATCTCGTGCAGCAGGTGCGAGGACAGCAGGACGGTGCCGCCGCCGTCGGCGAAGCGGCGCAGCAGGTCGCGCATCCAGCGGATGCCGGCGGGGTCGAGCCCGTTGGCCGGCTCGTCGAGGACGAGGACGCGCGGGTCGCCGATGAGGGCGGTGCCGATGCCGAGCCGCTGGCGCATGCCGAGCGAGTAGTTGCGCACGCGGCGGTCGGCCTCGGTGGAAGTGAGGCTGACCAGGTCGAGCATCTCCTGCACCCGGGTGCGGGGCAGACCCATGGTGCGCTGGGCCAGGGTGAGGATCTCGCGGCCGGTGCGGCCCGCGTGCTGCGCCGACGCGTCGAGCAGGACGCCGACCTCGGTGCCGGGGTTGGGCAGGTCGACGAACCGCTGCCCGTCGATGGTCGCCGTGCCGGAGGTGGCCGGGGTGAGGCCGACCATGATCCTCATGGTCGTGGACTTGCCGGCGCCGTTGGGCCCGAGGAAGCCGGTGACGCGACCGGTGGACGCGGTGAAGGAGACGTCGTCGACGGCGAGCGCGCCGCCGCCGTAGCGCTTGGTCAGGGAGTCGATCGTGATCATGCCGAGCATCGTGTCGGCGACCGCACCCGCGGCACATCAGGGACAGACCTGACCTCGACCCCCACGCGACCCCGAGCCCCTCAGGGGCGGGGGGCCGTCGCCCTCAGGGCCGGGTCAGGCGACGTTGACGTTGTACCCGGGCGGGCTGGACTCCAGCCAGGCCCGGATGGCCGTGTACGCGGCCGGTGCGAAGGCGAACTCGCACGCGATGGTGCCGCCCCGCACGCTCACCCCGACGGGGTCGGCGAGACCGGGGATGGGGTCGGTGAGCGGCTCGGCCGAGCCGAGGTCGAGCTCACCGCGCTGCCACGACACCTCGGGCCGCAGCGAGGGCCCGACGATGCTGAACCACTCGAAGCGCTCGGAGCCCAACCGGGCCAGGCCGAGCCGCCAGCGCCCCGTGGGGCCGTCGCGGCGGGCGCAGAGCATGACCGGCCGCCCGTCGCCGGAGATGAAGCGTCGGCGCGCCCACACGAAGGTGAGCGCGCCGACGGCGACGATGACGACGAGGGCGAGGACCAGCTCGGTCACGACAAGCGGTGTCATGCGAGCGGTCCCCTGCCCGTCGTCTCAGGAACCCATGTTGCTGGCGTCGACGCTCTCGGCGACGATCGTCACCCGGTCGTGGTCGACCGAGAGGAACCCTCCGTCGACCGTGGCCGAGTGCCACGACCCACCCGTGTTGACCCGCACCTCGCCCTCCGCGAGCACGCAGAGGATCGGGGTGTGGCCGGGGAGGATGCCGAGGTCACCGTCGATAGAGCGGGCGCTGACCTGGGTGGCCTCGCCCTCCCAGACCTTGCGGTCCGCGGCGACGAGCTCGACCTGAAGCGCCATCAGAGGTTCTTCTGGATCTCGGCCCACTGGCGCTCGACGTCGTCGAGGCCACCGCACATGAAGAAGGCCTGCTCACCGACGTGGTCGTAGTCGCCGTCGCAGATCTTCGTGAAGGCCTCGATGGTGTCGGACAGCGGGACCGTGGAGCCCTCGATGCCGGTGAACTGCTTCGCGACGTAGGTGTTCTGCGACAGGAAGCGCTGGATGCGACGGGCGCGGTTGACGAGGATCTTGTCCTCCTCGGACAGCTCGTCGATACCGAGGATCGCGATGATGTCCTGCAGCTCCTTGTTGCGCTGGAGGATCTGCTTGACGCGCACCGCGGTGGTGTAGTGCTCCTCGGTGATGTACCGGCGGTCGAGGATGCGGCTGGTCGAGGTCAGCGGGTCGACCGCGGGGTAGATACCCAGCGAGGCGATCTCGCGCGAGAGCTCGGTCGTGGCGTCCAGGTGGGCGAACGTCGTGGCCGGGGCCGGGTCGGTGTAGTCGTCGGCCGGCACGTAGATCGCCTGCATCGAGGTGATCGAGTGACCGCGCGTGGAGGTGATGCGCTCCTGGAGCACACCCATCTCGTCGGCGAGGGTCGGCTGGTAGCCCACCGCGGAGGGCATGCGGCCGAGCAGCGTGGAGACCTCGGAGCCGGCCTGGGTGAAGCGGAAGATGTTGTCGATGAAGAGGAGCACGTCCTGGCCCTGGACGTCGCGGAAGTACTCCGCCATCGTCAGCGCCGAGAGGGCGACGCGCAGACGCGTGCCCGGCGGCTCGTCCATCTGGCCGAAGACGAGCGCGGTCTGCCCGAGGACGCCCGCCTCCTCCATCTCGACCATGAGGTCGTTGCCCTCACGAGTGCGCTCGCCGACACCGGCGAACACCGACACACCACCGTGGTCGCGCGCGACGCGGGCGATCATCTCCTGGATGAGGACGGTCTTGCCGACGCCCGCACCGCCGAACAGGCCGATCTTGCCGCCCTGGACGTACGGGGTGAGCAGGTCGATGACCTTGATGCCGGTCTCGAACATCTGGGTCTTGGACTCGAGCTGGTCGAAGGCCGGCGCGGTGCGGTGGATGCCCCAGCGCTCGGTGGCCTCGAAGGTCTCGCCCTCGGCGAGGTTCATGACCTCACCGGTGGTGTTGAAGACCTTGCCCAGCGTGACGTCGCCGACGGGCACGGTGATCGGGCCACCGGTGTCCTGCACCGGGGTCCCGCGCACGAGGCCGTCGGTCGGCTGGAGGGAGATGGCGCGGACCATGTTGTCGCCGATGTGCTGGGCGACCTCGAGGTTGAGGTTCTTCTTCTCGCCCAGGAGCTCGACCTCGGTGGTCAGCAGGTTGTACTGCTCGGGCATGCCGTCGACGGGGAACTCGACGTCGACGACCGGGCCGATGATGCGCGAGATCCGGCCGACGCCGCCGGCCTTGGGCTCGCTCTTCTCGGTGACAGTGGCAGTCATGGTCTCTCTCTCACTCACTTGCTCTCGGCCAGGGCGCTGGCGCCACCGACGATTTCGCTGATCTCTTGGGTGATCTCCGCCTGGCGGGCCTGGTTGACCAGCCGGGTGTACTTCTTGATGAGCTCCTCGGCGTTGTCGGTCGCCGACTTCATCGCGCGCTGTCGAGCGGCGAGCTCGGACGCGGCGGCCTGGAGCATGCAGTTGAACAGGCGTGCGTTGACGTACTTCGGCAGCAGGGCGTCGAGGACCTTCTCGGCGCTGGGCTCGAAGGCGTACAGCGGGAGCAGGTCGTCGGCGTCGGGCGCCTCGGTGCCCTCGACGACCTCGAGCGGGAGCAGCCGGATGACCTCGGGCTCCTGCGTCACCATCGTGACGAAGCGGGTGAACACGACGTGGACCTCGTCGACGCCACCCTCCTCGGTGGGCGTGGTGAAGTCGGCGACGAGCCGCTCCCCCACCTCACGGGCGGTCTCGAACGCGGGCTTCTCGGAGTTGCTGGTCCACTCGGCCGCGTACTCGCGCTGGCGGAACTTGTAGAAGCCGACCGCCTTGCGACCGAGCAGGTAGGGCACGACCTCCTTGCCCTCCTCGCGCAGTGCGGCGACGAGCCGCTCGGACTCCTTGAGCACCGAGCTGCTGTACGCGCCGGCGAGGCCGCGGTCGGAGGTGATGACGACGACCGCCGCACGCGTGACGTCGGTCTTCTCCGTCGTCAGCGGGTGGTCCTCGTTGGAGAAGGTGGCCACCGCCGACACCGCGCGGGTGAGCGCGCGGGCGTAGGGGCTCGACTCACGCACGGCCTGCTGGGCCCTGACGACGCGAGCCGCCGCCATGAGCTCCATCGCCCGGGTGATCTTCTTCGTCGAGCTGACGGCCCGGATGCGCTGCCGGTACTCCCGGATCTGCGCTCCCATACGTTTCCGCCTTCCTGGTTCGTGTCAGTTCGTGCCGAGGGCTGGCCGGTGGCCGGGTGCGTCGCCGCACCCGGCCGCCCGGGTCAGCGCTTCTGCTTGACGATCTGCTCCTGCTCGGACTCCTGCGCGAGCGCGGCGTCCTCGGCCTCGTCCTTGTGGGGCACCGTCTCGGCGCCCGAGCCCTCGAAGAGCTTGGACTTGAAGGTCTCGACCTCGCCCTCGAGCGCCTGCTCGGTCTCCTCCTCGAACTTCCCCGTCTCGCGGATCGCCGCGAGGAGGTCGTTCTTGGTGCGACGCAGGTGGTCGAGGAACTCGGCCTCGAAGCGGCGGACGTCCTCGACGGCGACGCTGTCGAGCTTGCCCGTGGTGCCGAGCCAGATCGAGACGACCTGCTCCTCGACCGGGAACGGCGAGGCCTGGCGCTGCTTGAGCAGCTCGACGAGGCGGGCGCCCTTCGCGAGCTGGGCGCGCGACGCCGGGTCGAGGTCGGACGCGAACATCGCGAACGCCTCGAGGGCGCGGTACTGCGCGAGGTCGAGCTTGAGGCGGCCGGCGACCGACTTCATCGCCTTGATCTGCGCGGCACCACCGACACGCGACACCGAGACACCGACGTCGATGGCCGGGCGGACGTTGGAGTTGAACAGGTCGGCCTGGAGGTAGATCTGGCCGTCGGTGATGGAGATGACGTTGGTCGGGATGTACGCCGAGACGTCGCCCGCCTTGGTCTCGATGATCGGCAGTCCGGTCATCGAACCGTGGCCCAGCTCGTCGCTGAGCTTCGCGCAGCGCTCGAGCAGCCGGCTGTGGAGGTAGAAGACGTCACCGGGGTACGCCTCGCGGCCCGGCGGGCGGCGCAGCAGCAGCGACACGGCGCGGTAGGCCTCGGCCTGCTTGCTCAGGTCGTCGAAGACGATGAGGACGTGCTTGCCCTGGTACATCCAGTGCTGGCCGATGGCCGAGCCGGTGTAGGGCGCGAGGTACTTGAAGCCCGCGGAGTCGGAGGCGGGGGCCGCGACGATGGTCGTGTACTCCATCGCGCCGGCGTCCTCGAGGGTGCCGCGGACGGCCGCGATCGTGGAGCCCTTCTGGCCGATGGCGACGTAGATGCAGCGCACCTGCTTGTCGGGGTCGCCGGTCTCCCAGAACTCCTTCTGGTTGATGATCGTGTCGACCGCGACCGTGGTCTTGCCGGTCTGGCGGTCACCGATGATGAGCTGGCGCTGGCCGCGACCGATGGGGGTCATGGCGTCGACGGCCTTCAGGCCGGTCTGCAGCGGCTCGTGCACCGACTTGCGCTGGACGACGGTGGGCGCCTGGAGCTCGAGGGCGCGGCGACCCTCGGCCTCGATGTCGCCGAGGCCGTCGATCGGCACGCCGAGCGGGTTGACGACGCGACCGAGGAACTTGTCGCCGACGGGGACCGAGAGGACCTCTCCGGTGCGCTTGACCTCCTGGCCCTCCTCGATGCCCGAGAACTCGCCGAGGATGACGACACCGATCTCGTGGACGTCGAGGTTCAGCGCGAGGCCACGGGTGCCGTCCTCGAACAGCAGCAGCTCGTTGGTCATCGCCGAGGGCAGGCCCTCGACGTGCGCGATGCCGTCGCCGGCGTCCGTGACGCGGCCGACCTCTTCGCGCGAGGCCGTCCCGGGCTCGTAGGACCGGACGTAGCTGTCCAGGGCGTCCCGGATCTCCTCCGGACGGATCGAGAGCTCCGTCATGATCTGATCTTCTCCTCGGTCACCGGCCCCCTGTGGGGCCGAAGTCTGTGGTGGGTGGTGCGTCTTGTCGGTTCTGCTGGCGGTGCGGTCAGCTGCCGGTCACGTGGCGGCGGGCCTCGTCGAGACGGCGCAGGACGGTGCCGTCGACGACCTCGTCGCCGACCTGCACGCGGATGCCGCCCATGACGTCGGGCGCCAGGACGACCTGCAGGCTCACGGACTTGCCGTAGTGCGACTCGAGCGCCGAGCGCAGCCGCGCGGACTGCTGCTCGGAGAGCGGCGCGGCCACGGTGACGAGCGCGGTGAGCTCGTCGCGGCGGGTGGACGCCAGCGCGAGGTAGGCCTCCATCGCCCGGTCGAACCGGCGGCCGCGCGGAGCGCGCACTGCCTGCTCGGCCAGGCGCACCGTCTCCGGCGCGGCCTTGCCCTCGAGCAGGCCGTGGACGAGCGCGACCTTGCCGGAGGCGTCGGTGTTGCGGCTGGAGAGCGTGTCGCGCAGACCGGGGTCACCGGCGACGATCCGCTCGAACCGGAACAGCTCGTCCTCGACGCGGTCGATGCGCCCCTCGCGCTCGGCCGACGCGAGCAGCGTCTGCACGGCGAGGCTCTCGATGGTGTCGCCGAGGTCGCGCTCGGCGGACCAGCGCTGGCCGGCCACCTCCGCGACCAGGCCGGTGGTGGTCTCACCGACCTTGCCCCCGAAGAGCGAGCGCGCCAGGCCCTGCTTGTCGGCCTTGTCGCGCGAGGGGTCGGCGAGCGCCCGACGCAGCGAGGCGCTGCCGTCGATGACGGCCGACACCGCGAAGAGCTCCTCGGCGAGGGTGACGCCGGTGCCCTTGGCCAGGGCCTCGTCGAAGGCGGCCTGGACCGCCGTGGCGGCACCCCGTGACGAACCACGCATCAGGCGCCCTGACCCGCGGGGGCGACCTTCTCGGGCTTGACGTCGCCGGCCTCGAGCTCGGCGAGGAAGCGGTCGACGATGCCGTTCTGGCGGACCTCGTCCTCCAGCGACTCCCCGACGATCTTGCTCGCCAGGGCCGTGGACAGGGCCCCGACCTCCTGGCGCAGCTGGACGACCGCCTGCTGGCGCTCGGCCTCGACCTGGCGCTTGGCCGCCTCGGTGATGCGGGCAGCCTCGGCCTGGGCCTGGCTGCGCATCTCCGCGACGATCGAGGCGCCCTGCTCGCGAGCGGACTCGCGCAGCTCGTTGGCCTCGGTGCGCGCCTCGGCGAGCTGGGCGTTGTACTTCTCCAGCGCGGCACGCGCCTCGGCCTGGGCCTCCTCGGCCTGCCTCATGCCGCCCTCGATGGCAGCGGCACGCTCCTCGTACATCGCCTCCATCCTCGGGACGACCTTCGTGGAGAAGATCCAGTAGAGGATGCCGAAGGCGATGGCGCCGATGATGATCTCGGCCGGGTGCGGCAGGAGGGGCAGGGCGTCGGGCCAGCCCACTTCCTCAGAGGCCTGGACGGATGCGAGGACCACGTCGCTTCCTTATCTGTCGGTCGAACTGGGGATGTGCGTTCTCGGGTGGAGTCGTCAGCCTGCGAAGACGAAGACGAAGACGAGACCCAGGATCGCGAGCGCCTCGGTGAGCGCCATGCCGGTGAAGGCGATGGTCTGGAGCATGCCGCGGGCCTCGGGCTGGCGGGCCACCCCGTTGATGTACGCGGCGAAGATCAGACCGACACCGATACCGGGGCCGATGGCAGCAAGGCCGTAGCCGAGGTAGGTGATGTCACCCTTCATTGCATTTCCTTTCGACGGCGCCGGGCGGGTCCCGGCGTCTGTGGTGTTTCGGTTCGTGCGTCCGGTGGAGGACCGGAGGTCAGTGGTGCTCGCTCACCGCGTCGCTGATGTACAGCGCCGCGAGGAGCGTGAAGATGAAGGCCTGGAGGAACTGGACCAGCAGCTCGAAGAAGGTCATGACCACGCCGAAGCCCAGGCCGAGGATCCCCGAGATGTTGATGAAGATGTTGCTGCCGTGCAGGAGCAGGTACTCGCCGCCGAGGATGAACACGAGGAGCATCAGGTGGCCGGCGAGCATGTTGCCGAACAGTCGCAGCGCGAGCGTCAGCGGCCGGATGATGAAGTAGGTGAGGAACTCCAGGACGAACATGATCGGCCGCAGCCAGACCGGCAGGCCCGGGGGCACGAGCGCCTTGAGGTAGCCCAGCACCCCGTGCTTCCGGCGGATCGCGACGGTGTGGTAGACGACGTAGACGACGAGCGTCAGCACGATCGGGAAGGCGATGCGGCTCATCGAGGGGAACTGGACGAGCGGGAAGATCCCCATGACGTTGTTGAACAGGATCATCGTGAACAGCGTCATGAGCAGCGGCACGAACGGCCGGAAGTCCTTGGCCCCGATGATGTCGCGGGCGATGCTGTTGCGCACGAAGCCGTAGGCCTGCTCGGCGATCCACTGGCGCTTGCTGGGGACCACGCTCAGCCTGCCGGCGACGGTCATGAAGAAGGCGCCGATGAGGACGACCGACACGATGACGACGAAGGCCGGGCGGGTGAGGGTCCAGTTGCTGGTGTCGCTGCCGATGAGGGGCCACCAGAAGCTCTCGGGACCCGGGGCGACGAAGCCCTCACCGTCGGCGGCGGCGACGCCGGTCTGCAGCCAGTGTGCGGGAACCACGCTCGGGCTCACAGCCTCTCCTCGGGGGTTTCACAGGCACACACGACGGGCACCCGTGGGAACGGGACGTACGCTACCCGACCCCTGCGGGTCGTCGCGACGGCGGGTTGGACGGGCATCGGGCGTCTCACGGGGTGCCCCCGGAGTCGCTCGGCGGGTCGTACACGGGGATGCGGGCGCGGCGCAGCGCGACCATCGCGAAGACCTGCCACACGATCGTCACGACGAACGCGACGATGCCGAGCGCGGGGCCGTCGACCCAGTCGGCGTCCTTGAACGCCATGATGACGAGGAGCAGGGCGATGACCTGGCCGAGGTAGACGGCCATGGCCACGGCGAAGAAGGCGGCCGGGTTCGCCGTGCGGACCAGCCGGCTCAGCAGGAACAGGCCGGAGGCGAAGAAGCCGAGCGACACGACGAGCCCGATGAGGGCCCCGGCGACGGCGTCTCCCCCGCGCAGCACGACCAGGACGACGACGGTGGCCAAGCCCGCGAGCGCCGAGGGCAGCAGCGCCCCGCGCAGCATCGCGGCGAACGGCGCACCGGCGTGCGGTGCGGTGCTCGACGAGTGGTCGGTCATCGGCGATCGGCCTCTTCGGAAAGTCGTGGTCGGACGGGCTTCCTCGGTGCTTGTGAAAGTTATCACAAGCGCTCCGACGGGGCCAAACGACGTCCGCCGGAGGGGTGTTCGGGTGCTGCTCAGACGCGGCGGGTGACGATGACCCAGATGGTCCGCGCGATGATCTCGAGGTCGAGGACGGGCGACCAGTTGACGAGGTACTGCAGGTCGTAGCCCAGCTTGTACTCGGCGTCGGTGTGGTACCGCCCGTGGATCTGGGCCAGGCCGGTGAGCCCCGGCGGCACCTCGTGCCGACGGGTGTACCCCGCGATCTCCTTCTCGAACCCGACGGTGAGCTCGGGGCGCTCGGGGCGCGGCCCGACCACCGACATCCGCCCGGTGATGATGTGGAGGATCTGGGGCAGCTCGTCGGCCCGGGTGGCGCGCACCCAGCGGCAGGCCGGGATGACGCGGGGGTCCCCGGCCGTCGACAGCTGGGCACCGCCCACGGCCTCGGCGTCCACGCGCATGGTGCGGAACTTGCGCATCTCGAAGGTCTCGCCGCCGACGCCGACGCGGGTCTGCCGGTAGAGCAGCGGCCGCCCCGCGGCGACCAGCTGGTAGAGCGCGACGCCACCGAGCAGCAGGGCCCACACGGGGAAGGTCGCCACGAGCAGGACGATGTCGAGGATCCGCTTGGAGTGGCGCTGCGAGCTCGGCATCGTCTGCGGCAGGAGCAGGACGAAGGGCAGGCCGGCCACCTCGCGCAGCCGGTCGAGGCCGAAGAGGGTCTCGCGCCCGGTGACCCGCAGCAGGATCGTCACGCCGCCGCGGTCGAGCCGGCCGATGGTGCGGGGGTACCAGTCCTCGAGCCAGGCCCCCGTCATCAGCAGGACGTCGGTGGCGCGGTGCTCGCGCGCGGCCTCGACCACGGTGAGGGGGTCGTCGACCTCGCCCACGACGACGAAGTCGTCGTCCCCGACGACCTCGAGGTGGCGCCGGGCCAGCTCGAGGTCGGACTGGTCACCGGCGACGAGGACGCGCGGCGGGCCCTCGCGCCGGGTCCGCAGCGCGTGGACGACCGCCCGGTTGATCGCGACCGCGACCGCCGCGAGGACGATGACCCAGACGAGGTTGAGGATGGGGAACGGCAGGGCGCGGCCGAGCAGCGAGCCGCGCTGCTGCGCGAACCCGGTGAGGGCGAGGTTGAGCAGCGCGACGCCGCTGCCGGCCGCCAGCGAGAGCCGGGCGGCACGGGCGAGGACGCGGTCGCCGCCGAGCCGCGGCTCGCGCTCGTAGAGCCCGCCGAAGTAGAAGACGACGACGAAGATCAGCGTCGACACCGAGAAGGAGAATGCGTACGCGCCCAGCGAGTAGGTGGGCCACGGCGGGTCGCCGAAGCGCCACACCATCGTCACGATGGCGAGGAGCAGCACCGCCAGCGCGTCGAGGAGCATGACGAGCCGGAAGCCGCGCGCGTTCAGCCGCCCGAGCAGGGGAAGGCGGCGGCGTCGGCTGGGCTCGCTCACGGGTCCCCCGCCGTCAGCCGAGCGGGGCACCCGTGCGGGGATAGGCCGGGAAGCGACCGACGAGCTCGGTCACCTGGGCGCGCACCTCGCGCGAGACCGCGTGCTCGGGGTCGGCGTCGCCGTCGACGACCGCGCGCGCGATGAGGTCGGCGATGGTGCGCATCTCGCCCTCACCCATCCCCTGGGTGGTGACGCAGGGCGTGCCGACGCGGATGCCGGACGCGATGTTCGGCTTCTGCGGGTCGAACGGGATGGCGTTCTTGTTCAGCGTGATGCCGGCGGCGTCGGCGCGGGCCTCGGCGTCGGCCCCGGTGACCATGACCGGCTGGAGGTCGTGGAGCGAGAGGTGGGTGTCGGTGCCGCCGGTGGTGGGGCGGATCCCCTTCTCGCCGAGCGACTCGGCCAGCACCTTGGCGTTGGCGACGACCTGGCGGGTGTACGCGGCGTACTCGGGGGTCGCGCACTCCTTGAAGTTCACGGCCTTCGCGGCGATCGTGTGCATCTGCGGGCCACCCTGCATCATCGGGAAGACCGCGCGGTCGATGGCCGACGCGTGCTCCTCGCGGCAGACGATGGCGCCCGAGCGGGGTCCGCGCAGCACCTTGTGGGTGGTGAACGACACGACGTCGGCGTGGGGCACCGGACTGGGGATCGCCCCACCGGCGACGAGGCCGATGAAGTGGGCGGCGTCGACCCAGAAGACCGCCCCGACCTCGTCGGCGATGGCCCGGAAGCGGGCGAAGTCGATGAGGCGCGGGATCGCGGAGCCGCCGGCGAGGATCACCTTGGGGCGGTGCTCCCTGGCCAGTCGCTCGACCTCGTCGTAGTCGATGTCCTCGGTGTCCTTGTCGACGCCGTAGTGCACGGCGTCGAACCACTTGCCCGAGAACGACATCTTCGTGCCGTGGGTGAGGTGGCCGCCGTGCGGCAGGCTCATCGCGAGGATGGTCTCGCCCGGCTTGAGGAACGCGCCGTAGACCGCCTGGTTGGCGCTCGCGCCCGAGTGCGCCTGGACGTTCGCGTGGTCGGCCTGGAACAGGCTCTTGCACCGCTCGATGGCCAGCGTCTCGGCCTTGTCGACCTCGGAGCACCCGCCGTAGTAGCGCCGGCCGGGGTACCCCTCGGCGTACTTGTTCGACAGCGTCGAGCCGAGCGCGGTGAGGACCTCCGGGCTGGAGAAGTTCTCGCTGGCGATGAGCTGGAGGCCGCCGCGCAGGCGGTCGAGCTCGGACACCAGCACGCCGGCGATGTCGGGGTCGAAGGCCTCGAGGGCGCCGAAGTCGGAACCGTAGAAGGTGTCAGTCATCGCTGGTCTCTCGCTCGTCGGTGGACGGGGACTCGTCGGGCACGACCGGCTCGGGGGGCGCGGCGGGCTCGGCGCCCGCCAACTCTAGGGCGTCGGCGCGGGAGCGCTCGACGACGTCCAGCACGTCCTGCTGCGAGATGGCCCCGACCCGCAGGAACACGGGCTCGTCGCGGGTGCAGTCGACGATGGTGGACGCGAGGCCGCCGGTGACCGGTCCGCCGTCGAGGTAGAACTCCACGCTGGCTCCCAGCTGGCTCGCGGCGTCGAGGACGGTGCGCGAGGCGGGGTGGCCGGTGCGGTTGGCGCTGCTCACGGCCATCGGGCCGACCTCGCGCAGCAGCTCGAGGGCGATCGCGTCGTCGGGCATGCGCAGGGCGACCGTGCCGCCGGTGTCGCCGAGGTCCCACATGAGCGAGGGCTGGGCGCGCAGGACCACGGTGAGGGCGCCGGGCCAGAACGCCTCGACGAGGGCGCGCGCGTAGTCGGGCACCTCGGTGGCCAGGCCGTCGATGGTGCGTGTGTCGGGCACGAGGACCGGCGGCGGCATGTCGCTGCCGCGCCCCTTGGCGGCGAGGAGGGCGCGCACGGCCTCGGGCGAGAAGGCGTCGGCACCGATGCCGTAGAGGGTGTCGGTGGGCAGGACCACGAGCCTGCCCTCGCGGACCCCGGTGGCCGCCTTCGGGATGGCGTCGGCCCTCCCGTGGTCGGTGGTGCAGTCGAAGACGGGGCTCATGGGACCCAGCCTAGGGTTCCCGATCCGCGTGCACGCAGAGGGCTCACCGGGGCCGCGAAGCCCTAGGTTCGGGCGACGGGTCGTCCGACCGGCCGGCCCCGAGGCTCACGAAGAGGTGTGCACATGCGTGGATCGGGTCTGATCTGGACCATCGTCGGGGTGCTGCTCATCATCGCCCTGCTGATGTTCATCCTCCCGCGGCTCTAGACACCGCGGCCGCGGGTCACGGTCGAGACGTGGCCGGTCCCGCGGGAGCACCCGAGCGCCGCGCCACCGTGGCGCGCGGCCGACCCGTGAGGTCGGCGTGGTCGACGACGTCGTCCCACGCCCCCGTGAGCCGCAGCGCGCGCGGCAGGGTCCCGCCCTGGCTGTCGGCGTGCTCCATGACGAGCACACCACCCTCTCGCAGGAGCACGGCCGCGCGGGCGGCCACCGCGAGCGGCACGGCCAGGCCGTCGGCGGAGCGGCCGTAGAGCGCGACCTCGGGGTCGTGGTCGCGGACCTCGGGATCGTTCGGCACGGCGCCGTCGGGGATGTACGGCGGGTTGCTCACGACGACGTCGACCTCGCCCTCGAGGTCCTCGAACGCCGTGGTCGCGTCGCCGAGGCGCACGTCGACGTCGAGACCGGTGCGGTCGCGGTTGGCCACGGCCCACCCGTGCGCGAGGTCGGACAGCTCGACGGCGAGGACGCGGGCGAGGGGGACCTCGTCCTTGAGGGCGAGGGCGATGGCGCCCGACCCGGTGCAGAGGTCGACGACGAGCGGCTCCTCCCCCGCGGCCCGAACGGCCTCGATCGCCAGCCCCGCCACGACCTCCGTCTCCGGTCGCGGGACGAAGACTCCCGGACCGACGGCGAGGGTGAGCCGGCGGAAGTGGGCCCGCCCGGTGAGGTGCTGGAGCGGCACCCGGGCCACGCGCTCCTCGACGAGCCCGTCGAAGCGGGCGCTGAAGGCGGCGTCGACCGGCTCGCGCAGCACCATCGCGCGGCGGACGTCGGCGGCGTCACGGCCCAGCGCGAACGCGGCGAGCTCGAGCGCGTCGGTGTCGGGCGACGCGATGCCCGCGTCGGCGAACGCCAGCCGGGCCCGGGTGACCGCCTCGTGGACCGTGGCGGCGGGGGTGCTCATCGGTCGGCGATCGCCGCGAGGCGGGCGGCCTCGTCGGCGTCGACGGCCGACTGGACGATCGGGTCGAGGTCACCGTCGAGCACGGCGTCGAGGTTGTAGGCCTTGAACCCGGTGCGGTGGTCGCTGATCCGGTTCTCGGGGTAGTTGTACGTGCGGATCCGCTCGGAGCGGTCGACGGTGCGGACCTGGCTGTTGCGCACGGTGGCGTCGGCCGCGTGCCGCTCGTCCATCGCGAGCTGGTGCAGGCGGGCCCGCAGCACGCGCAGCGCGGCCTCGCGGTTCTGCAGCTGGCTCTTCTCGTTCTGGCACGAGACCACGAGACCGGTGGGCAGGTGGGTGATGCGGACGGCCGAGTCGGTGGTGTTGACGCTCTGGCCGCCGGGGCCGCTGGAGCGGAAGACGTCGATGCGCAGGTCGTTGGGGTCGATGGTGACCTCGACCTCCTCGGCCTCGGGCATGACCCAGACCCCGGCCGCACTGGTGTGGATGCGGCCCTGGCTCTCGGTGACCGGCACCCGCTGCACGCGGTGCACTCCGCCCTCGAACTTCAGCCGCGCCCACGGCGCCTCGCCGGGAACCGCCGCCTTGCGCGACTTCACCGCGACGCGGACGTCCTTGTACCCGCCGAGGTCGGACTCGGTGGCGTCGAGGACCTCGGTGCGCCACCCGCGGCGCTCGGCGTGCCGCAGGTACATCCGCAGGAGGTCGCCGGCGAAGAGGGCCGACTCCTCGCCGCCCTCCCCCGCCTTCACCTCGAGGATGACGTCGCGGTCGTCGTCGGGGTCGCGCGGGATGAGCAGGCGGCGCAGCCGGTCCTCGGCGGCGGCGAGGGTCTCCTCCAGCGCCGGGACCTCCTCGGCGAAGGCGGCGTCCTCGCGAGCCAGCTCGCGCGCGGCGCCGAGGTCGTCGCGGGCGCGGACCCAGGCGGCGTGGGCCGCGACCGTGGGTCCGAGCGCCGCGTAGCGCTTGTTGACCTCGCGGCTGCGGTCGGGGTCCGACGCGACCTCCGGGTCGGCCATGAGGCGCTCGAGGGCGGCGTGCTCGTCGACGAGGGCCTGCGCGGACTCGAGCACCGGTCGCTCCTGGGTGGTGGTGGGCTGGGACGTCGGGGAAACGCGACGCGCCGGCCCGCCCATCAGGGGTCGGACCGGCGCGTCGGAGAAGCTACTTGGCGGCCTTCTTGCCGTAGCGGGCCTCGAAGCGGGCCACGCGGCCACCGGTGTCGAGGATCTTCTGCTTGCCCGTGTAGAACGGGTGGCACTGCGAGCAGACGTCAGCGTGGATGCTGCCGTTCTTCGCGGTGCTGCGCGTGGTGAACGTGCTGCCACAGGTACAGGTGACCGTGGTCTCCACGTACTCGGGGTGGATGTCCTTCTTCACGATGTGTCTCCTTGGATGTGTCCGGGTCGGCGGGCTCAGCACCGTGCTGCAAACCCATGGCGCCCCGCCTGCGGCCCTCGTGGGGGAGCTCGCTCAGGAAACGCGTCGGATGCCGTGAACCGGTCCAGCGGTCAAGTGTGCCAGAGGTGGCACACGGTGACCTAAACGGCGAGGGCCCCCTGCGCATTCCTCACGATCCGGGGACGGGTCGGTGGCGATCGGGCCTGGGCCGTCGCCGACGGGCTGCTCGTGGGCGTGGCCGGCGACTCCGTGGTGGGGGTCCCGTTCGAGGGCGACCGCACCGGCGCGACCACTGACCCTGCGACTCGGGGACGCCCTGTCGGGGGCGCGCACTACCGTCGCAGGATGAGGTTCGGAGCCGTCATCCCGTACGCCACCGAGCGCGAGTTCACCGAGCTCGCCGCCGTCGCCGAGGAGGCGGGGTGGGAGCAGGTCTTCTCGTGGGAGGCCGTGTGGGGGCAGGACGCCTGGGTCACCCTCGGGGCCGCGGCCATGGCCACCGAGCGGATCCGCCTGGGCACCCTGCTCACCCCGGCCTCACGGCACCGTCCGTGGGACCTCGCGTCGAAGGTCGCCTCGGTCGACCGGCTGTCCGGTGGCCGGGTCACCCTCGGGGTGGGGCTCGGCGCGCTGCACGGCAACTGGCTCGCCTTCGAGGCCGACGAGGGCCGCGCCGCGCGCGCCCGCAAGCTCGACGAGGGGCTGGCGGTCTACGCCGGGCTCATGGGCGGGCAGCCGTTCGAGTTCACCGGCGAGCACTGGAGCGCCGCCCCCGTCACCGAGCTGGTGCCCCCTCCCCCGGTCCAGACCCCCCACCCTCCCGTGTGGTGCGTGGGGATGCTCGTCCCCGGGCGTCCGCGCCAGCGCTCGCTGGAGCGCGCCGCCCGGTGGAACGGGGTGTTCCCGGCCATCGCCGGCGGCACCCTCGAGGACCCCGGCTCCCGGCTCACCCACGACGGGCTGCGCGAGGTCGTCGACCGGATCGGCACCCTGCGCGCCGATGCGGGGCTGTCGATGGAGGGCTACGACGTCGTCGTCGAGGGCGACAGCCACGGCTCGTTCGGGCAGACCCGCCCGCCGGTCGACGCCTGGGCCGACGCCGGCGCCACCTGGTGGGTGGAGTCGTGGTGGGACCTGCCCGACTCACCCGAGGGGCGCGCCGAGACGCGCCGCCGCCTCGCCCTCGGCCCGCAGCGCTGAGCCGCCCACCCACACCCCGACACGACGACGCCCCGGCACGCAGTGCGTGCCGGGGCGTCGGGTGTCCGAGGACGGGGTGCCGGTCAGGCGTCCTCGTCGTCGAGCTTGATGGTGGCGGTCTGCTGGACCTGCGTGAGGAACTCGTAGTTGGTCTTCGTCTTGCGCAGTCGGTCCAGGAGCAGCTCGATGCCCTGCTGGGAGTCCAGCGCGGCGAGGACGCGGCGCAGCTTCCACATGATCCGCAGCTCCTCGGGCGCGAGGAGGATCTCCTCCTTGCGGGTGCCCGAGTTGTTGACGTCGACCGCGGGGAAGATGCGGCGGTTCGCGAGCTGGCGGTCGAGCTTGAGCTCCATGTTTCCGGTGCCCTTGAACTCCTCGAAGATCACCTCGTCCATCCGCGAGCCGGTCTCGACGAGCGCGGTCGCGAGGATGGTGAGCGAGCCACCGTTCTCGATGTTGCGCGCCGCACCGAAGAACTTCTTCGGCGGGTAGAGCGCGGCCGAGTCGACGCCACCGGAGAGGATGCGTCCGCTGGCCGGCGCCGACAGGTTGTAGGCGCGGCCGAGCTTGGTGATCGAGTCGAGGAGCACGACGACGTCGTGGCCCATCTCCACGAGGCGCTTGGCGCGCTCGATCGCGAGCTCGGCGACCGTCGTGTGGTCCTCGGCGGGCCGGTCGAAGGTCGAGGAGATGACCTCGCCCTTGACGGCGCGCTGCATGTCGGTGACCTCCTCGGGGCGCTCGTCGACGAGGACGACCATGAGGTGGCACTCGGGGTTGTTCGTCGTGATCGCGTTGGCGAGCGCCTGCATGACCATCGTCTTGCCGGCCTTGGCCGGGGCGACGATGAGGCCGCGCTGGCCCTTGCCGATGGGGGCGACGAGGTCGATGATCCGCGTGGTCAGGAGGTTCTGCTCGGTCTCCAGGCGCAGGCGGTCCTGCGGGTAGAGCGGGGTCAGCTTGCCGAACTCGGGACGCGTGCGCGCCTCGTCGGGAGACTGGCCGTTGATGGTGTCGAGCCGAGCCAGCGGCGTGTACTTGGCGCGGCTGTTGCGCCCGCCCACGGCCTGCTGCTGCGGCTCCTCGCCCTCACGCGTGGCCTTGATCGACCCGGTGACGGCGTCGCCCTTGCGCAGCCCGTGGCGCTTGACGATCTGCAGCGGCACGTAGATGTCGCTGCTGCCCGGCAGGTAGCCGGTGGTGCGCACGAACGCGTAGTTGTCGAGGATGTCGAGGATGCCCGCGACCGGCACGAGGACGTCGTCCTCGAAGATCTGCTGCTCGAGGGAGTCCTGCTGCTGCGGTGCCGCCACGCCGTCCTGGGGGCGGCGCTTGTCGCGGTTGCGTCCCCGGTTGCGGCGGCGACGACCACTGCGGTCCTCGTCGTCAGCAGCGGCTGCCGCCGCGGCGTTGGCGCCACCGTTGCCGGCCGGCGCGCTGGTGCCGGCGCGGTTCTGGGTCTGCTGGCCGCCCTGAGGCTGGTTCTGGCGGTCGCCGCGGTCCTGGCGGTCGGAGCGCTCCTGGCGCTCGCCGCGGTCCTGGCGGGTCTCCCGGGTGGTCTCGCGGCCCTCGGGACGCTCGGTGCGCTCCTGGCGCTCCCCGCGGTCGCGGTCCTGGCGGTCCCCCCGGCTGTCGTCGGCACGCTGCTCGCGGGCCGGCTGCTGCTCGCGCGTCGTGCTCTCGGCACGCTCGGCGCGGGCGGTGGCGACGGGCTCACGGTGGCGCTGCTCGCCGGCGCTGGCCGGGCCGCTCTCACCGTTCTGGCGGGCCTTGATGGCGGCGACGAGGTCGCCCTTGCGCATCTTGGCGGTCCCGCTGATGCCCATGCTCGAAGCGAGTCCCTGGAGCTCGGCCAACCGCATGGCGGTCAGCGCCCCGGAGCGGCGCGGGCTGCTCGAGCCGGCTGTCGCCTCAAGAGTGGTGGTGTCTGTCACGAAGGATCCTTCCCCTCGCTCGTGGATGGCCTCGATACGGCCGATCATGTGGGTGCCCACGCGGACACACAGCCACCGAAGGAATCGCGGGGCTGGCCCTGGTCGTGGGGGCGACTCGCGGCAGGCAGCGGGACTCACCCCGGCATCGACTGCGGTCGCAGGCTCAAGAGTAGCACCGGCCCTCCGGGCGGGGTGCCGATCGCCACGCCGCAGGTCAGCGGGGGTCAGGCGCGCGCGAGCACCCGCAGCGTGGCCCCGTGCGCGGGGATGCCGGGGGTGAGGACGCGCCACCCGGGGCCGGCGTGCGCGCGCACCGCGTCGACCTTCCCGCGCCGGGTGAGGACGAGCACCGACGGACCGGCGCCGGAGATGACCGCGGCGTGGCCGTCGGCGCGCAGGGCGTCGACGAGCGCCATCGAGGCGGCGTACGACGGACGACGCGCCTCCTGGTGCAGCCACTCGCGGGTGGCCGCGTGGAGGTGGTCGGGATCGGAGCCGATGGCGTGCGCCAGCAGCGCCGCACGGGCCGAGTTCGCCGCCGCGTCGGCGAGGCGGACCTGGAGCGGCAGCACCGAGCGCGCCTTCGCCGTGGACAGCTGGGCCTCGGGCGCGAGCACCACCGGCTCGACGTCGGGGTGCACCGGGAGGTGGACCGTGGTGGTCGACGCGTGCTCGTCGTCGGACCACGAGAGGGTGACCCCGCCGTGCACGCTGGCCGACGAGTTGTCGGGGTGGCCCTCGAGCCGGGCGGCGAGGTCGTTGGTGAACGAGAGGTCGACGCGCTCCGCGTCCTCACCGCGTGCGATGTCGTGAAGTGCCTGTGCCGCAACGACGCCCGTGACGATGGCCGTGGCCGACGACCCCATCCCCCGACCGTGCGGCACGGCGTTCTCGCACTCGAGTCGCAGGCCCACCGGCGGCGTCACGCCGAGCTCGCCCCACGCCACCTGCATCGCCCGGTGGACGAGGTGCGAGGCGTCGAGCGGGACGACGCCCTCGCCCTCACCCCGCACGACGACAGTGAGACCGGGCTCGTCGGTCACGGTGGCGCGACAGGTGTCCCAGACCCCGAGCGCGCACCCGATGGAGTCGAACCCGGGTCCGAGGTTGGCGCTGCTCGCGGGCACGCGGACCTCGACGGACGCGCCGGGGCGCAGCTGGCCCTCCCCCACGTCAGCCCTCGAGGCCGAGCGCGGTCGCCACGCTGAACGCGTCGACCGGCACGCGCACCGGCTGCAGGTCGGAACCGTCGGCGGTGCGCAGCGCCCACTGCGGGTCCTTGAGCCCGTGACCGGTGACCGTGCAGACGACCGTGGCGTCGGCGGGGATCCGGCCGGCCCGGTGCATCTTCATCAGGCCGGCGATGGAGGCCGCCGAGCCGGGCTCGACGAACACGCCCTCGGTGGAGGACAGCAGCCGGTGGGCGTCGAGGATCTCCTCGTCGGTGACCATGTCGATGAGGCCGCCCGACCCGTCGCGCGCCGCCTCGGCCTGGCGCCACGACGCGGGGTTGCCGATCCGGATGGCCGTGGCCACCGTCTCGGGCTCGTCGACCGGGTGACCCAGGACGATGGGCGCGGCGCCGGCGGCCTGGAAGCCCCACATCTGCGGGCGGCGGGTGGAGACCGGGGCGAGCACCTCGCCGCCGAGCCCCTCGGTGGGCTGCGCGTACTCGGTGTAGCCCTGCCAGTACGCCGTGATGTTGCCGGCGTTGCCGACGGGCAGCACGTGGATGTCGGGGGCGTCACCGAGCGCGTCGACGACCTCGAAGGCCCCCGTCTTCTGGCCCTCGATGCGCGCCGGGTTGACCGAGTTGACGAGCTCGACGGGGTAGGCCTCGGCGAGCTTGCGGGCGACGGTGAGGCAGTCGTCGAAGTTGCCCTCGACCTGGATCAGGGTGGCGCCGTGGGCGACGGCCTGGCTCAGCTTGCCCATGGCGATCTTGCCGTCGGGCACGAGGACGGCACACGTCATCCCGGCCTTGGTCGCGTACGCGGCCGCGCTGGCGCTCGTGTTGCCGGTGCTCGCGCAGATGACGGCGCGGGCGCCGTTGCGCTTGGCGACCGAGATCGCGGTGGTCATCCCGCGGTCCTTGAAGGACCCGGTGGGGTTCATGCCCTCGAACTTCACCAGGACGTTGGCCCCGGTGGTCTCGGACAGGCCCTCGCACGGGATGAGCGGGGTGCCACCCTCGTGGAGGGTGACGACGGGGGCGCCCTCGAGCATCGGCAGCCGGGCGGCGTACTCGCGGATGACTCCGCGCCACTGGTGCGCCACGGTCAGGCTCCTTCCACGCGCAGGACGGAGGCGACGTCGTCGACGGAGTCCAGGGCCGCCAGGGCGTCGACGGTGGCCGACAGGGCCGCGTCGGTGGCCCGGTGGGTGACGACGATGAGCTTGGCCCGCTCGCCCTCCCCCGGTGCCACCTGCTGGCGCACCGTCTCGATGGAGACGCCGTGCTCGGCGAACGCCGTGGCGACCTGGGCGAGGACACCCGGGCGGTCGGCGACGTCGAGGCTGATGTGGTACCTCGTCAGGGCCTGGCCCATGTCGACCACGGGCAGGTCGGCGTAGGCCGACTCCCCCGGTCCGCGGCCCCCGGCGACGCGGTGGCGCGCGACGGCGACGACGTCGCCGAGCACCGCGCTCGCGGTGGGGTCGCCGCCGGCCCCGCGGCCGTAGAACATCAGCTCGCCGGCGGCCTCGGCCTCGACGAAGACGGCGTTGAAGGCCTCGCGCACGCTGGCCAGCGGGTGGCTCCTCGGGATCATCGCCGGGTGCACGCGCACGCTGACGGCCTGACCGCCCTCGGCGTCGGTCACCCGTTCGCAGATGGCGAGGAGCTTGACGACCGCGTCCATCTCCTTGGCGGCCTGGATGTCACCGGCGCTCACCTCGGTGATGCCCTCGCGGTGGACGTCCGCGGAGGACACGCGGGTGTGGAAGGCGAGGCTGGCGAGGATGGCGGCCTTCGCGGCGGCGTCGAAGCCCTCGACGTCGGCGGTGGGGTCGGCCTCGGCGTACCCGAGGGCCTGGGCGCGCTCGACGGTCTCGGCGAAGCCGGCGCCGGTGGTGTCCATGGCGTCGAGGACGAAGTTCGTCGTGCCGTTGACGATGCCGAGGACCTTGCGCACCTCGTCGCCCGCCAGGGACTCGCGGATGGGGCGCAGGATCGGGATGGCGCCGGCCACCGCGGCCTCGTAGTAGAGGTCGACGTCGGCGGCGTCGGCGGCCTTGTAGAGGGTGGGGCCGTCCTCCGCGAGCAGCGCCTTGTTGGCCGAGACCACCGAGGCGCCGTGCTCCATCGCGCGCAGGATGAGGTCGCGGGCGGGGTCGATGCCGCCGATCACCTCGATGACGATGTCGGCGCGGGTCACCAGCTCGTGGGCGTCGGCGGTGAAGAGCGAGGGGTCGACGGGGACGTCCGGGCGAGGCCGCTGCGGGCGGCGGACGGCGATGCCCACGAGCTCGAGCGGCGCGCCGACCCGGGCGGCGAGGTCGTCGGCGTTCCTGACGAGGCGGGTCGCGACGGCGGAGCCCACGACACCGCAGCCGAGCAGTGCGACGCGCAGGGGGGCACCGGGTTCGTGCGCCATGGTGGGGGTTCTCTCCTCGGTCGCGGGCGTCAGGCCTCGGCCACGTCGAGGGCCAGGAGGTCCTCGATGGTCTCACGGCGCACGAGGACGCGGGAGGCGCCTCCACGGACCGCGACGACCGGTGGCCGGGGGGTGTGGTTGTACTGGCTGGACAGGCTGCGGCAGTAGGCGCCCGTGCCCGGGACGGCGATGAGGTCGCCCGGCTCGACGTCGGCCGGCAGGTACTCGTCGAGGACGACGATGTCGCCGCTCTCGCAGTGCCGACCGACCACGCGCGACAGCCGCGGCGCGGCCTCGGACCGCCGGTTGGCCAGGGTGCAGGAGTAGTCGGCCTCGTAGAGCGCAGGGCGCGCGTTGTCGCTCATCCCGCCGTCGACCGAGACGTAGGTGCGCACCGCGCCGCCGCCGACCTCGACATCCTTGACGGTGCCGACCTCGTAGAGGGTGAAGGTGCTCGGGCCGACGATGGCGCGGCCGGGCTCCACGGAGATGCGCGGCAGGTGCGGGTCGTCGCCGTCGCCGACGGCCTTGAGCTCGCGCTCGACGATGCCCGCCATCTCCTCGGCGAGCAGCGACGGGGGCAGCGGGGTGTGCTGCGAGGTGTACGCGATGCCGTAGCCGCCGCCGAGGTCGAGCTCGGGGCAGTGGTACCCGTGCTCGTCGGCGACCTTGGCGTGCAGCGCCACCAGCCGGTGCGCGGCCATCTCGAAGCCGCCGGTGTCGAAGATCTGGCTGCCGATGTGGCTGTGCAGGCCGCGCAGGTCGAGGACGTCGGGTCGGGCGAGGACGCGGCGCACCGCCTCCTCCGCCGCCCCACCGACGAGGCTGAAGCCGAACTTCTGGTCCTCGTGCCCGGTGGCGATGAACTCGTGGGTGTGCGCCTCGACGCCGACGGTGACGCGCACCATCACGGGCGCGACGACGCCGAGCTCGGCGGCGACGGCCGCGACGCGCTCGATCTCGTGGAACGAGTCGAGGACGATGCGCCCGACGCCGTAGGACAGGGCGTCACGGATCTCGGCAACGGTCTTGTTGTTGCCGTGGAACCCGATTCGCGCCCCCGGGAAGCCGACCCGCTTGGCGACGGCGAGCTCTCCCCCGGTGCACACGTCGAGGTGCAGCCCCTCCTCCATCACCCAGCGGGCGACGGCGGTGCAGAGGAACGCCTTGCCGGCGTAGTACACGTCGGCACCGGCGATGCCGGCGAAGGCCGAACCGAAGGTGTCGCGGAACTCCCCTGCGCGGGAACGGAAGTCGTCCTCGTCGAGGACGTACGCCGCCGTGCCGTGCTCGGCCGCGAGGGTGACGACGTCGACCCCGCCGACGGTCAGTCGTCCCTCGGCGTCCCGCGCGACGGAGCGCGCCCAGAGCTGCGGGAGCAGCTCCATGACGTCGGTCGGGTACGGCAGGTAGAGCGGGGGTCCGCCGTAGCCCTCGGCGTGGAGGGCTCCGGCCTCGTGCGAACGCACCGGGTCACATCCGCTCGGGGGCGCCGACGCCGAGCAGGTCCAGGCCGTTGACGAGCACCTGGCGGGTGGCGTCGTTGAGCCACAGGCGGCTGCGGTGGAGGTCGGTGACCTCCTCCTCGGCGTTCATCGGGCGGACCCGGCAGGTGTCGTACCACTTGTGGAACCGGGTCGCGAGCTCCTCGAGGTAGCGGGCGACGCGGTGCGGCTCGAGGAGGTGCGCGGCCTGCGCGACGACCCGCGGGAAGTCACCGATGACGGCGAGCAGGGCTGCCTCGGTGGGGTCGGAGAGCAGCGAGGCGTCGAAGCCGTCGGCCCGGTGCACGCCGTCCTCGGCCGCGAGGCGCGCGACGTTCGCGGTGCGGGCGTGGGCGTACTGCACGTAGAAGACCGGGTTGTCGTTGGTCTGCTTGCGCAGCTCCTCACCGTCGAGCGAGAGCGGGCTGTCGGCCGGGTAGCGCGCGAGGGAGTACCGCACTGCGTCGGTGCCGAGCCACTCGACGAGGTCGTCGAGGTAGATGGCGTTGCCGAGCCGCTTGCCCATCCGCTGGCCGGCGATGGCGACGAGCTGGCCGATCTTGACCTCGATGTTGTGCTCGGGGTCGTCACCCGCGCAGGCCGCGATGGCCTTGAGCCGGTTGATGTAGCCGTGGTGGTCGGCGCCGAGGAGGTAGACCTTCTCGTCGAACCCGCGGTCCTTCTTGCTCAGGTAGTACGCGGCGTCGGCGGCGAAGTAGGTGGGCTCGCCGTTGGCGCGGATGAGCACCCGGTCGCGGTCGTCGCCGAAGTCGGTGGTGCGCAGCCAGACCGCTCCGCCGTCGTCGAAGACGTGGCCCTGCTCGCGCAGCCGGTCGACGGCCTGGCCGACCGCGCCGCCGTCGTGCAGCGAGCGCTCGGAGAACCAGACGTCGAACTGCACGCCGAGGGCGTCGAGGGTGGCGCGGATCGCCTCGAGCTGGGCCACGTAGCCCAGGTCGCGGGCGACGGCCAGCCCCTCGGCCTCCGGGAGGTCGAGCAGGTCGGGGCGCTGGGCCAGGACCTCCTGGGCGCGCTCGACGACGTACTCGCCGGGGTAGCCGTCCTCGGGGGCGTCCTTGCCCGCGGCGCGGGCGAGGACCGAGGCGCCGAACTTGTCCATCTGCGCACCGGCGTCGTTGATGTAGTACTCGGCGGTGACGTCGGCGCCGGTGGCGTCGAGGAGGCGGCGCATGGCGTCGCCGAGGGCCGCCCAGCGGGTGTGGCCGATGTGGAGCGGGCCGGTGGGGTTGGCCGAGATGAACTCGAGGTTGACCACGCGGCCCGCCTCGGTGGTGCCGTGCCCGTACCCGGCCCCGGCCTCGACGACGCTGCGGGCGAGCTCGCCGGCGCTCGCGGCCTCCAGGGTGATGTTGAGGAAGCCCGGCCCCGCGACGTCGACGGCCTTGACGCCCTCGACCGCGGCGAGGCGCGTGGCCAGGGTCCCCGCGAGGTCGCGCGGCGCGATGCCGGCGCCCTTGGCCAGCTGGAGGGCGATGTTCGTGGACCAGTCCCCGTGGTCGCGGTTGCGCGGACGCTCGACCCTGACCTCCGCGGGCACGGAGACCGCGAGGTCACCGGCGTCGACGGCGGACTGGAGGGCGTCGCGGATGGCGACCGAGAGCTGTTCGGGGGTCACCCGCCCCAGTCTACGGACGGCGCAGGGGGCCCCTGCCGGAGGCCGCGAGTCGTGAGACGGCCTCGACGAGCTCGTCCGGGTCGAAGGGTTTGGTGACGATCCCGTCGAAGCCGGCCTCGTCGACCTCGAAGCGCGCGTGGTCGCTCGCGGCGGCCGTGACGAGCAGCACCGGGACGTCGTCGAGGACGTGGTGGCCGCGGATGGCGGCGATCGCCCACCAGCCGTCGTAGGGCCTCATCTGCGAGTCCAGGACGATGACGTCGGGCCGGCGCCGGTCGGGGTCGATGAGCCGGGCCATGGCGGCATGCCCGTCGGAGGCCTCGTCGACCTCGAAGCCCGCGAGCTCGAGGTTGATCCGGAGCAGGCGTCGGATCGGCTCGACGTCGTCGCAGATCAGCACGAGCGGCGCCGGACCGGCCCCCTCGGTCCCGGATTGCATGGGCGCCAGCCTAGGGTGCTAGCCTCGCGGAGCGCTGCGAATCGACTGGTTCGTGCCGCGTGCCCGCCCCCGTAGCTCAGGGGATAGAGCACCGCCCTCCGGAGGCGGGAGCGTAGGTTCGAATCCTACCGGGGGCACCGTGAGAACGCCCGTTGACCTGCAGCAATGCGGTCGGCGGGCGTCTTGCGTGCGACCGCCCGGCCGCCGTCACCGGGTCGAGGTGAAACACCACCCCGACGCGGTCGCATTTCACCTCGAATCGCGCGACACGACTGCCGGGTCGAGGTGAATAACGACCCTGAGGTGGTCGGGTTTCACCTCGAACGACGGGTCAGGCGAAGCCGATGAGGCCCGTGCCGACGTCGACGGAGACGTGCGGCGAGTCCTGCGTCCAGTGCGACACCACGACCCACGGGACCGCGGACGGGTCGACCATCTCCGGCACCTCGACCCGACCCTCGACGCGCAGCCCACCGGGAGTGGTGGCGACGAGGTCGTGCCACCCCGGCTCGAGGGCCAGGGGGAACGGCACCCACATGTGCTGTCCGCACACGTCGAAGACCTGCTCCGCGACGACCTCCCCGTCGACGCTCACCCGCAGCTCGACGTCGGGCTCCTCGAACGACTGGTTCGAGACCCAGAGGTGGACCGTGGCCTCCTCCTCCGTCACGGCCAGCGTCGACATCGGCCGGGCCACGACCGGGCACTCCGAGCCGAACCGGATGCCGAGCACCTCGACGCGCGCCCCGCAGCCGCCGACGCCCAGCAGCAGGACGACGGCCCCGACCGCGGTGGCGCGCCTCACCGGCGCCACGATCACCGACCGACGACCCCGCGACAAGACCACCATGGCCCTGCGACGTCCGCCGGGCACCCGCGGCTCCGCTCAGCGGCGCTGCGACGCGTCGGACACCTCGCCGACGAGCTCCTCGATGACGTCCTCGAGGAAGACGACGCCCACGACCGCGCCGTCCTCGGCGACGACGCGCGCCAGGTGCGACCCGGTGGCCTGCATCGTCTCGAGGACCGACTCGACCTCGTCGTCGCGCCGGACGTTGGCCATCCGACGCACGCGCTTGGCCGGCACGGGCTCGTCGCGCTCGGTCTCGTCGGCGTAGAGGACGTCCTTGAGGTGGAGGTACCCACCGAGGTCCCCGCCGTCGTCGACGACCGGGTAGCGCGAGAAGCCGTGGCGCGCCACGAGCCGCTCGATGTCGCCCGGGGTCGCGGCCGAGGTGACGGTGACGAGCCCCGACACCGGGACACCGACGTCGGCGGCGTCCTTGTCGCTGAACTCCAGCGCGGCCCCGAGCCGCTCGTAGTGCTCGTCGCCGACGAGGCCCTCGTCGCGCGACTCGTCGAGGATGTGCGCGACCTCCTCGGCCGTGAACGCCGAGGCGAGCTCGTCCTTCGGCTCGATCCCGAACAGGCGCAGGATCGCCTTGGACAGCCAGTCCATGGCGCCGATGACGGGGGCGACGACCTTGCTCACCATGACGAGCGGCGGCACGAGGACGACGGCGGCCCGCTCGGGGCGCGCGATGGAGATGTTCTTGGGGATCATCTCGCCGTAGACGACGTGGAGGAACACGACGATCGCGAGCGCCAGCGCGAGCGCCACGACGTCGGCGACGCCGTCGGGCAGCCCGGCCGCCTCGACGACCGGGGCGAAGGCGTGGTGCAGCGCCGACTCCGACACCGCACCGAGCAGCACCGAGCACACCGTGATGCCGAGCTGGCACGTCGCCAGGAGCAGGCCGGTGCGCTGGAGGGCGTCGAGGGCGATCCTGGCGCCCTTGTTGCCCTGGTCGGCGAGCGGCTCGAGCTGGCTGCGGCGGGCCGACATCGCGGCGAACTCGGCGCCGACGAAGAAGGCGTTGGCCGCCAGCAGGATGACGGTGACGAGGACGGTCGACAGGCTCATCGCTCGACCTCCGTCGTGCCGGGCAGCGCCGACGCGTCGGCCTCACCGGCGTCGTCGCCGGCGCTCGGCTCGGCCGGCGGGACCAGCCGGATCCGGTCGACCCGGTGCCCGTCCATGTCGATGACGCGGACGGTCCAGCCGTCGACCGTGGCCTCGTCGCTCACCGCGGGCACGCGGCCGAGCTCGGCCATCAGCCAGCCGGCGATGGTCTCGTAGGCCGGGCCGTCGGGAACCGCGACACCGATGCGCGAGCGCACCTCGTCGGGGCGCCAGAGACCCGGGACGGTCCAGGAGCCGTCGCGCAGCGCGCGGCCCGTGGTCTGCGAGCGGTCGTGCTCGTCGTTGACCTCACCGACGATCTCCTCGACGAGGTCCTCGAGCGTGACGACGCCGGAGGTGCCGCCGTACTCGTCGACGACGACGGCGAGCTGCATCCCACCCTGGCGCAGCTCGAGGAGCAGCGGGTCGAGGCGAAGCGTCTCGGGGACGAGCACCGCCGGGACCATGAGCGCCGACACCGGCACGTCCTCACGACGCTCGAACGGCACGGCGATGGCCTTCTTCACGTGGACGATGCCGTCGATGTCGTCCCAGTCGTCACCGACGACGGGGAAGCGCGAGTGGCCGGTGCGCCGCGCCAGCGCGACGAGGTCGGCCGCCGTCTCGGTGCGGTCGATGGAGGTGGCGCGCGAGCGCGGGGTCATGACGTCGGCGGCGGTCTGGTCGGCGAAGCCGAGGGAGGCCGTGACGAGGCGGGCGGTGCCGAGGTCGAGGGTCCCGGCCTCGGCGGAGGTGCGCACGAGCGAGGCGAGCTCGGCGGGGCTGCGGGCCGCGGAGAGCTCCTCCTGCGGCTCGATCCCGATGGCGCGCAGCGTGCGGTTCGCGACGCCGTTGAGCACGGCGATCATCGGCTTGGTCGCGACGGCGAACCAGCGCACGGGTGCGGCGGAGACCTTGGCGGTCGCCATCGGGAGGGAGACGGCGAGGGTCTTGGGGACCATCTCGCCGACGATCATCGAGAACAGGGTCGCGGCGAGCATCGCGAGGACCGACGCCGTGGACGATGCGGCGCCCTCCGACAGGCCGAGGTCCTCCAGCGGCCCGACGACGAGGGCCCCCACCGACGGGCTGGCGATGAAGCCGAGGATCAGCGTCGTGAGGGTGATGCCCAGCTGGCACGCCGAGAGCTGCGTGGAGAGCTGGCGGTGCGAGGCGAGGACGGAGCGCGAACCCCGCTCACCGTTGTCGACGGCGCGCTGCACCGCGGGCCGGTCGAGGGCGACGAGCGAGAACTCCGCCGCCACGAAGAGTGCCGTCCCCACGGTGAGGACGACACCGAGGAGCAGGAGGAGCCATTCGGTCATGAGGACGCCGGACTGGGAGGGTGCATGTCCCGTCCATCGTATGGGGCGCGGCTCGTGTTCCCAGCCGGCGCACAGGATGCAGACCGCTCGTCCCCCAGAGGGAGCCGCCGCTCCCCCAACCGGGTGAGGTGGGCGCGGGTGGTCACTGCGAGGATCGGGCCATGACATCAGCAGGTGGGCGATGAGCACGACGACGGGGGCCCGGATCGAGATCCGGGGACTGACCAAGAGGTTCGGCTCGTTCGTGGCGGTCGACGACCTCAGCTTCGACGTCGAGCCCGGCCGGATCACCGGCTTCCTCGGCCCGAACGGCGCCGGCAAGACGACGACGCTGCGGATGCTGCTCGGGCTGGTCCGGCAGAGCAGCGGGACCGCGACGATCGACGGTCACAAGTACGTCGACCTCCCCGACCCGCAGCACACCGTGGGCGCCGCCCTCGAGGCCACGAACTTCCACCCCGGCCGCAGCGGCCGCGACCACCTGCGCGTCCTCGCCGACGCCGGGCGCATCCCGCTGGCCCGGGTCGACGAGCTCCTCGAGCTCACCGGCATCCCCGCCGCTGCGCGCAAGCGCGCCGGGGAGTACAGCATGGGGATGCGCCAGCGCCTCGGCCTGGCCGCGGCCCTCCTCGGCGACCCGAAAGTCCTCGTCCTCGACGAGCCGGCCAACGGCCTCGACCCGGAGGGCATCCGCTGGCTGCGCGGGTTCCTGCGCCACCTCAGCGCCGAGGGCAAGACGATCCTCGTCTCCAGCCACCTGCTCCAGGAGGTCGAGCAGACGGTCGACGAGGTCGTCATCATCGCCAACGGGCGGCTCGTGCGGTCGGGCAACATCGCCGACCTGCGCGGCGGGCCGGGCGCCCTGGTCCGCACGTCGGATGCCGCGCGGCTGGCCGGCGCGCTGCGCGTCGCCGACGTCACGAGCACGCCGGGGCAGGACGGGTCCCTCGTCGCCGACACGGGCGACCTGCGCCTCATCGGCGACGTCGCGCTGCGCGCCGGTCTCCCGATCTACGGGCTCGAGTCGCGCCGCGCCGACCTCGAGTCGCTGTTCTTCGAGCTGACCGAGGGCACCAACCGCAACGAGCTCCCGGGGGCACCCGCCGAGCAGGACGCCGTGGTCGGCGAGGAAGGGGCGAACCTGTGATCCCCGCGGTCCGCAGCGAGCTGCGCAAGTTCTTCACCACCCGGATGTGGTGGGGGCTCGCCCTCGGCATGGTCGTCATCGGTGGAGGCCTCGCCGCGACCTTCGGCCTCCTGGCCGGACGGGGCGATCCGGCCCAAGGTGGCCTCCCGGACCTGGGCCAGCAGGGAATGGTGACCACCACCTACACCGCGGGCCTGTCGTTCGCGTACCTGCTCACCCTCGTGATCGGCGTCATGTCACTCGGCGCCGAACACCGACACAAGACCATCACGTCGACGTTCCTCGCCACGCCGCACCGCGCGCGGGTCATGGCGAGCAAGGCGGTCGCCATGATCGCCATCGGCGCGTTCTACGGACTGCTCTACGTGGCCTCGGCCTTCGCCGTCGGGGCCACTGTCATCGCGCTTCGGGGCTACGAGGTCCTCCCCTCCGACGAGAACGTCCCGAGGTCCCTGGCCCTGAGCCTGCTCGCCCTCGGCCTGTGGGCCCTCATGGGCCTTGGCGTGGGGATCCTCATCCGCAACCAGGTGGCGGCACTGCTCATCTCCGTCGCGGTGGCCTGGATCGGGCAGTTCCTCATCATCCTGTTGCTCAACGGGCTGGGCTGGACGGCTGCGACGGCCTACCTTCCGGGTCAGGCGACGTCCGCGATGGTCTCCCAGGTCAACGGTTCCGGTCAGGGCATCGCGATCGAACAGCTCTCGTGGTGGGCCGCCGCCCTCCTGCTCACCGGATACGCCGCCGTCCTCGCCGGACTCGGCACATGGCGAACGATCCGCAGCGACATCAGCTGAGGAGGCTGTCCGCGCCGGTCGTCGGGTGAGGGGCACCGCTCACCGACCACCGGCGTGGCGTGCGAGCAGCGGGGATAGGCTTGGAGGCACAGATTCCACCTCGAAGCCGACGAGCCGAGAAAGAGGCGCATCCTCCGTGGCCGAGCAGTCCCCGTCCAGCGACCCCCTGACCACCTTCGGGCCCAACGAATGGCTGGTCGACGAGCTGTACGAGCAGTACCAGAAGGACAAGAACAGCGTCGACCGCGCCTGGTGGGACTTCTTCAGGGACTACACCCCGGGGGACGCCACGACGCGCCCCGCCGGTGAGGGGAACGGCGCGTCCGGCAACGGCACCTCCGCGGGTGCCGCCAAGGCCCCGGCCCAGGCCCCCGCCAAGGCTCCTGCCCCGGCCACGCCGGCCCCTACGGCTGCTCCCGCGGCAGCCCCCGCGCCCGTGGCCGAGGAGGCCCCCTCACCGGTCGCGAAGGAGGCCCCGGCGCCTCCCGCCGCGCCCGCCGCTCCCGCCCCGGCGGAGAAGAAGGCCGACACGGCTCCGGCGGCGGCCACACCCAAGCCCCGCGAGCCCGTCGCCCCCAAGGCGTCCGGCCCCCTCGGTGACTCGCGCACCACCCCGATCCGCGGCGCGAGCGCCCGGGTCGTCACGAACATGGAGAGCTCGCTCGAGGTCCCCACCGCCACCTCGGTGCGCGCGGTGCCGGCCAAGCTCCTCATCGACAACCGCATCGTCATCAACAACCACCTCGCCCGCAGCCGCGGCGGCAAGGTGAGCTTCACCCACATCATCGGCTTCGCCCTCGTCAAGGCCCTCGGCGCGATGCCCGAGATGAACAACGGCTACGCGCTCGACGAGCGGGGCAAGCCCGTGCTCGTCAGCCCGGCCCACGTGGGCCTGGGCCTGGCCATCGACCTCGCCAAGCCCGACGGCACCCGCCAGCTCCTCGTGCCGTCGATCAAGGCCGCCGAGACGATGGACTTCGCGCACTTCTGGACCGCGTACGAGGAGATGGTCAAGAAGGCCCGCAACGGCAAGCTCACCGTCGAGGACTTCCAGGGCACCTCGATCTCGCTGACCAACCCCGGCACCATCGGCACGGTCCACTCGGTCCCCCGCCTCATGGCCGGCCAGGGCGCCATCATCGGCGTCGGCGCCATGGACTACCCCGCCGAGTGGCAGGGCGCGAGCCAGGAGACGCTCAACCGCAACGCGGTGAGCAAGACCCTCACGCTGACGAGCACCTACGACCACCGCATCATCCAGGGCGCGCAGTCCGGCGACTTCCTGCGCATCGTCCACGGCCTGCTCCTCGGTGAGCACGCCTTCTACGACGAGATCTTCGAGAGCCTGCGCATCCCCTACGAGCCGATCCGCTGGGTCCGCGACGTCGACACCTCGCACGACGACGACATCAACAAGGTCGCCCGCGTGCAGGAGCTCATCCACTCCTACCGCGTGCGCGGCCACCTCATGGCCGACACCGACCCGCTGGAGTACAAGCAGCGCCGCCACCACGACCTCGACGTCACCACGCACGGCCTGACCCTGTGGGACCTCGACCGCACCTTCGCCACCGGCGGCTTCGGCGGCCAGCCGTTCCTGCCGCTGCGCAAGATCCTCGGCATCCTGCGCGACTCCTACTGCCGCACCATCGGCGTGGAGTACATGCACATCCAGGACCCCGAGCAGCGCCAGTGGATCCAGGACAAGATCGAGGTCGGCTACGCCAAGACCACGCGCGACGAGCAGCTGCGCATCCTGCGCCGCCTCAACGCCGCCGAGGCGTTCGAGACCTTCCTGCAGACCAAGTTCGTCGGCCAGAAGCGCTTCTCGCTCGAGGGCGGGGAGTCGGTCATCGCGCTCCTCGACCGCGTGCTCTCGCGCGCCGCCGAGGACGAGCTCGACGAGGTCTGCATCGGCATGCCGCACCGCGGCCGCCTCAACGTCCTCGCCAACATCGCGGGCAAGAGCTACGGCCAGATCTTCCGCGAGTTCGAGGGCAAGCAGGACCCCAAGTCCGTCCAGGGCTCCGGCGACGTCAAGTACCACCTCGGCACCGAGGGGATCTTCACCGGTGAGGACGGCGCCACCACCAAGGTCTACCTCGCGGCCAACCCCTCGCACCTCGAGGCCGTGAACCCCGTCCTCGAGGGCATCGTGCGCGCCAAGCAGGACCGGCTCAACCTCGCGGGCGAGGACTTCACCGTCCTCCCGGTCCTCATGCACGGCGACGCGGCCTTCGCGGGCCAGGGCGTCGTCGCCGAGACGCTGAACCTGTCGCAGCTGCGCGGGTACCGCACCGGCGGGACGGTGCACGTCGTCATCAACAACCAGGTCGGCTTCACGACCTCGCCGAGCAGCTCGCGCTCCTCCACCTACTCCACCGACGTCGCGCGGATGATCCAGGCGCCGATCTTCCACGTCAACGGCGACGACCCGGAGGCGTGCGTGCGCGTCGCCGAGCTCGCCTACGAGTTCCGCAAGGAGTTCCACAAGGACGTCGTCATCGACATGGTCTGCTACCGCCGACGCGGGCACAACGAGGGCGACGACCCCTCGATGACGCAGCCGCTCATGTACAACCTCATCGAGGCCAAGCGCTCGGTCCGCAAGCTGTACACCGAGTCGCTCATCGGCCGCGGTGACATCACCGTCGAGGACGCCGAGGCCGCGCTGCGCGACTACCAGCAGCAGCTCGAGCGGGTCTTCGTCGAGACCAAGGCCGCGCTGAAGGAGGCCGAGAAGGAGGCCGCCGACGCCAGCTACACGGGCACCGACGTCGAGGGCCACACCGGCCTCGAGCCGCCGTCGGCCCAGGCCCGGGACGCCGACGCCACCACGCACTCGGCCACCGAGACCGCCATCGCCACCGAGATGCTGCACCGCCTCGGTGACGCCTTCGTCGACGTCCCCGACGCCTTCACGGTGCACCCGAAGCTGCGCCAGATGCTCGAGAAGCGTGCTGCCAGCACCCGCGAGGGCGGGGTCGACTGGGGCACCGGTGAGCTGCTCGCCTTCGGGTCGCTGCTCATCGAGGGCACCCCAGTGCGCCTCGCCGGCCAGGACAGCCGCCGCGGCACGTTCGTGCAGCGGCACGCCGTCCTCATCGACAAGGAGAACGCGGCCGAGTGGACGCCGCTGCTCTACCTCGGCGAGGGCCAGGGCAAGTTCTGGGTCTACGACAGCCTGCTGTCCGAGTTCGCGGCCATGGGCTTCGAGTACGGCTACTCGGTCGAGCGGCCCGACGCGCTCGTGCTGTGGGAGGCGCAGTTCGGCGACTTCTTCAACGGCGCGCAGACCATCGTCGACGAGTTCATCTCCAGCTCGGAGCAGAAGTGGGGCCAGCGCTCCTCGGTCGTCCTGCTCCTCCCCCACGGCTACGAGGGCCAGGGCCCCGACCACTCCTCCGCCCGCATCGAGCGCTTCCTCACGATGTGCGCGGAGAACAACATGACGGTCGCGTACCCCTCGACCCCGGCGTCGTACTTCCACCTGCTGCGCCGCCAGGCGTACGCCCGTCCGCGCCGGCCGCTCATCGTCTTCACCCCGAAGTCGATGCTGCGCCTCAAGGCCGCGGCGAGCCCCGCCGAGGCCTTCACCACCGGTGGCTTCCAACCGGTGGCCCCCGACCGTGAGGGCGCGACGAGCGGCGAGGTGACCCGCGTCCTCGTGGCCGCCGGCAAGTTCGTCTACGACCTCGAGGCCGAGCGCGAGAAGCGCGGCGACACCTCCACGGCGATCCTCCGGCTCGAGCAGTACTACCCGCTGCCCGCGGCCGAGCTCGCCGCCGAGCTGGCCAAGTACCCGCAGGCCGACGTCGTCATCGTCCAGGACGAGCCGAAGAACCAGGGCGCCTGGCCGTTCCTGGCGCTCAACCTGCCCGAGGCCCTGGCCGAGCACGGCGAGGAGCGGCACCTGTCGATCGTCGCCCGCAAGGCGGCGGCCTCCCCCGCCACCGGGTCGACGAAGAAGCACCAGGCCGAGCAGGCCGACCTCGTCGCGCGCGCCTTCGACCGCTGACCGACGCAGATCCGCCCACGTGGACGGCCGCCTCCCGGCCGCGTCACGTGGGCGGATGCGTTGTGCCGGATAGGCTCGACACGTGTACTTCACCGACCGCGGCATCGAGGAGCTGCAGGCCCGGCGAGGTGACGAGGAGGTCACCTTCGACTGGCTGGCCGAGCAGCTGCGCACCTTCGTCGACCTCAACCCGGACTTCGAGGTACCCGTGGAGCGGCTCGCGACGTGGCTGGCCCGGTTGGACGACGAGGACGAGTGATCGACGCAATGCCTGACGAGAACGGTGAGGGTCTGCACCCCATCGAGTTCCGACCGAGCGCCCAGGCGCACGTGGCCCCCGAGGGTCCGCGTGATGTCGCGGTCGTCTTCCTCGGCGCCTCCCTCGTGGCCGGCGTCGGCGACCCCAAGGGCCAGGGGTGGGTCACCCGCGTCGTCGGGCGCACGGCGCACCCCGACCTCGAGCTCACCGCCTACAACCTCGGCGTGCGCGGCAACACCTCCGCCGACGTGCTGCGCCAGTGGGCCGAGGAGGTGCCCGCCCGCTGGGTGGGTCGCTCCGAGCGCCGCGTCGTCATCTCGGTCGGCGCGAACGACGTCATGAGCGGCATCTCGCTCGCCCGCCACCGCCTCAACCTCGCCAACCTCCTCGACGAGGCCGCGACGTCAGGGGTCCACGCGTTCGTCGTGAGCCCGCCGCCCACCGACGACCAGGAGCTCAACTCCCGGCTCGAGGTGCTCGTCGAGGCCCAGGCCGACGTCTGCGCCCGCCGCGGCGTGCCCTTCGTCGACTGCTACACCCCGCTGGCCGGGCACGACCAGTGGCGCACCGACCTCGCCGCCGCGACGGTCCCCCACCACCCGGGGCAGGCCGGCTACGGCCTCATCGCCTGGCTGGTGCTGCACCACGGCTGGACCGACTGGCTCCAGATCTCCTGACCCGTCGACCGGCGCCGCTCGTCAGACGGTGAAGACGACCTTGCCGGTGACGGCCCCGTCGACCATCCGCGCGAAGCCGTCACGGGCGTCGGCGAGTGGGCGGACGGAGTCGACGAGGGGCTCGATGCCGGCGTCGACGACGAAGCGGGTGAGCCGCTCCAGCTCGTCGCGCGTGCCCATGGTCGACCCGACGACGCGCAGCTGCTTGAAGAAGATCTTCGTCAGCTCGGCCTTGGCCGGGGCGTCACCCGACGTCGCGCCGGAGATGACGATGGTGCCGCCGGGGCGCAGGCTGTTCACCGAGTGCGACCACGTGGCCGCCCCCACGGTCTCGAGCACGGCGTCCACCCGCTCGGGCAGCCGCGCACCGCTCTCGAAGGCCCGGTCGGCCCCCAGCGCCACGGCCTGCTCACCCTTGGCGGCGTCGCGGCTGGTCACCCACACCCGCAGGCCCGCGGCCGTGCCGAGCTGGACCAGCGCGGTGGCCACCCCACCCGCGGCACCCTGCACCAGCACGGTCGACCCCGGCTGGACGGCCGCGTTGGTGAAGAGCATCCGGTAGGCCGTGAGCCACGCGGTGGGCAGGCAGGCCGCGTGCTCCCACGACAGCCCCTCCGGCTTCGGCACGACGTTCGCCCGCGGGACCACGACGACCTCGGCGAGGGTCCCGTCGTGCACCTCGGACAGGAGGCTGCGGCGCGGGTCGAGCGTCTCGTCGCCCGTCCACCCCGGTGACGCGACGACCGCGTGCACGACGACCTCGCTGCCGTCCTCGGCGATGCCGGCGCCGTCGCAGCCCAGCACCATCGGCAGCCGGTCGGCGGGAAGACCCACCCCGCGCAGCGACCACACGTCGTGGTGGTTGAGGGCGGCGGTGCGCAGCCGCACCGTGGTCCAGCCCTCCGGCGCGGTCGGCTCGGGGCGCTGCCCGACCTCCAGGCCCGAGAGCGGGTCGTCGGCGGACTGGCTGACGGCGGTCACGGCGAGCATGGTCCCGACCCTACGACGTGGGGGCCGCCGCCGGACCGGCTGGCGGTGAGGGCTTCGCCACGCTCAGCCCCGGCGACGCCGCCCGGGCACCCGCGACGCGGCCAGGCCGCCCCACCACTGGAGGAGGCGGCGGCGCAGGTCGGTGTTCCCGGCGGTCTCGGCCCACAGGCCGCGCTGGTCGGCCAGGGTGGCCCGCCCGAGGAAGGGGGCCAGCTCCTGCTCCAGCCGCTCGGCCTCCTTCGGGCGCAGCGGGTGCTCCTGGACCCGCTGGAGGAAGTCGGTCGCCAGCCGCTGCTTGACCCGCACGGAGCCGTCGAGGGCGGCCACGACCGAGCGCGACCGCGAGGTCACGACGTCGACGAGCCCGGTGCGGGAGACGCCGACGACGTTCTCCCCGTGCGTCCGGTAGTCCACGAGCGGCCGGTCGAGCCCGACGACCCGCCCCAGCCGCAGCGCGTGCAGGGCCAGCCACGCGTCGTGGTGGTACGCCGCCGGGCGCCCACCGGCCGGCACGGGGAGCGCGAGGGTGAGGACGTCCGGGCGCACCGTGACCGTGCACCCCGTGACGGAGTTGCGGAAGACGGTGCGACGCACGTCGGTCTCCGTCCAGCGCCGCTCGCGCGCCCAGACCGAGTCGGCCACGACGACGCCGTAGGCGTCGACGAGCCGCAGGTCGCTGTGCACGAGCGCGACGTCGGGTCCGAGCGCCGAGGCGCCGGCCAGGAGGCGCTCCGGGTGCCAGATGTCGTCCTGGTCGGCGAGGGCCACGGCGTCGGCGTCCTCGGCGGCCGCGAGCGCCAGCGCGCGCGAGAACGTCGCGACCGAGCCGCGGTTCTCCGGCGACCGGTGCAGGACGATGCGCGGGTCCCCGGCCACGAGCCGCTCGCTCGACGCGAACGAGGTGTCGCTCGACCCGTCGTCGACCACGTGCGCCACCCACTCCACGCCCTCCTGGGCGCGCAGCGAGTCCAGCTGGAGGCGCAGGAACTGCGGGTTCGGCTCGTAGAGCGCCATCGCCACGGCGACGCGCACGGTCACGCCCCCGCGAGCACGGTCGGTGCGGCCCGGTGCAGCGCCTCGCGCCAGTCGGGGAGCGGCTCGAGGCCCGCGGCCCCCCACATGTCGTGGGCGAGCACGCTGTAGGCGGGTCGCGGCGCCGGGCGGACGAAGGCCTCGCTCGTCGTGGGCGTCACCCGCTCCGGGTCCAGGCCCAGCTCCTCGAACACCGCACGCGCGAGGTCGAACCACGACGCCTGCCCCGAGCCCGTGGCGTGCCACGTGCCGAACGGGGCACCGGAGTCGACGATCCGCAGGATGCCCGCGGCGAGGTCGACGGTCCACGTCGGCTGGCCGACCTGGTCGTCGACCACGGTGAGCGTCTCGCGCTGGCCCGCCAGGCGCTGCATCGTCGCGGGGAAGCTGGTCCCACCCGCGCCGTACAGCCACGCGGTGCGCACGACGTGGGCCCGCGAGGAGGACGCCCGCACGGCCCACTCCCCCGCCGCCTTGGTCCGCCCGTAGGCCGACCGGGGCGCGATGGGCGCGTCGGCCGGGTACGGCTGTGTCGCGTCACCCGCGAAGACGTAGTCGGTGGAGACCTGCACGACCACCGCACCCGCGGCCTCGGCGGCGCGGGCGAGGTTCGCGGGTCCGACCGCGTTGACGGCGAACGCCGCGGCCTCCTGGGTCTCCGCGTCGTCGACGGCGGTCCACGCCGCGCAGTTGACGACGACGTCGTGGCCTGCGACGACCTCGGTGCAGGCCGCGGGGTCGAGGACGTCGAGGTCGGCGCGGGCGGCGGCGGTCACCTCGTGCCCCGAGGCCTCCGCGGCTGAGCAGAGGTCACGACCGAGCATGCCGGCGGCGCCGGTGACGAGCCAGCGCGCCATCAGCGGGCGACCACCTGCTGGGTCCGGGCGTACTTGGCCTCGGTGGCGTCCTTCATCGGCCGCCACCACGCCTCGTTCTCGCGGTACCAGTCGATGGTCGCGGCGAGGCCGTCGCGGAAGCTGCCGTAGCGCGGGGCCCAGCCGAGCTCGGTGCGCAGCCGGCCCGCCTCGATGGCGTAGCGCAGGTCGTGCCCGGCGCGGTCGGTGACGTGGTCGTAGGCGTCGCGCTCCTGGCCCATGAGCTCGAGGATCAGCTCGACGACGTCCTTGTTGTTGACCTCGCCGTCGGCGCCGATGAGGTACGTCTCGCCGATGACGCCCTTGTCGACGATCGTCCAGACGGCCTCGTTGTGGTCGTCGACGTGGATCCAGTCGCGGACGTTCTGGCCGGCCCCGTAGAGCTTGGGCCGCACGCCGTCGATGACGTTGGTGACCTGGCGCGGGATGAACTTCTCCACGTGCTGGCGCGGACCGTAGTTGTTCGAGCAGTTCGAGATCGTGGCGCGCAGGCCGAACGAGCGCACCCAGGCCCGCACGAGCAGGTCCGAGCCCGCCTTGGTCGACGAGTACGGCGAGCTCGGGTTGTACGGGGTGTCCTCGGTGAACTTCTTCGGGTCGTCGAGCTCGAGGTCGCCGTACACCTCGTCGGTGGAGATGTGGTGGTAGCGCACGTCGTGGCGGCGCACGGCCTCGAGCAGGGCGAACGTGCCCAGGAGGTTGGTGCGCACGAAGGGGCTCGGGTCGTCGAGCGAGTTGTCGTTGTGCGACTCGGCGGCGAAGTGCACGACGAGGTCGGCCTCGGCGACGAGCCGCTCGACCAGCTCGGCGTCGGCGACGTCGCCCTCGACGAACGTGATGCGGTCCATGGCCCCCTCGAGGGAGGCGGTGGACCCCGCGTAGGTCAGCTTGTCGAGGACGGTGACCTCGACGTCGGGACGGGTGGCCAGGGTCAGGTGGACGAAGTTGCTGCCGATGAACCCGGCGCCACCGGTGACGAGAACCTTCATGCGGGCAAGGGTACTGGCGATCATCGAGCCCTTCGGCGGACGATAGGCTCGCCGACCATGAAGGGCATCATCCTCGCCGGCGGATCGGGCACCCGGCTGCACCCCATCACCCGGGGCATCTCCAAGCAGCTCATGCCGATCTACGACAAGCCGATGGTCTACTACCCGCTCTCGACCCTGATGATGGCCGGCATCCGCGAGGTGCTCGTCATCACCACACCCCAGGACCTCGAGCAGTTCGAGCGCCTCCTCGGCGACGGCTCGGCCTGGGGCATCGAGATCTCGTACGCCGTGCAGCCGGCCCCCGAGGGGCTGGCGCAGGCGTTCGTCATCGGCGCCGACTTCGTGGGCGAGGACTCGGTGGCCCTCGTGCTGGGCGACAACATCTTCCACGGCGCCGGTCTCGGCACCGCACTGCGGCGCCTCACCGACGTCGAGGGCGGCCACATCTTCGCGTACCACGTGAGCGACCCCACGGCCTACGGCGTCGTCGAGTTCGCCGACGACGGCACGGTGCTCTCCATCGAGGAGAAGCCGGAGCGGCCGCGGTCGGACTACGCGGTGCCCGGCCTGTACTTCTACGACAACGACGTCCTCGAGATCGCCCGCACGCTGGAGCCCAGCCCGCGCGGCGAGCTCGAGATCACGGCGGTCAACGACGCCTACCTCCAGCGCGGCGACCTCACCGTCACCGTCCTCCCCCGCGGCACCGCGTGGCTGGACACCGGCACGTTCGAGGGCCTCATGGACGCCAGCCAGTTCGTCCACGTGGTCGAGGCCCGGCAGGGCCACAAGATCGGCTGCGTCGAGGAGATCGCCTGGCGGGCCGGCTGGATCGACGACGACCAGCTGCGCGCCCTCGGCGACGACCTCGCGAAGTCCGGATACGGCGACTACCTCCACGCCTGCCTGGCTCGCGGCAAGGGCCGCGGCTGATGGAGATCCGCCCCCTGTCGATCGACGGCGCCTACGTCGTCACGCCCCGGCAGTTCCCCGACGACCGCGGGGTCTTCCTCGAGTCGTTCCGCGGCGACAAGCTCGCCGAGCACCTGGGCCACCGACCCGACATCGTGCAGACCAACACCTCGGTCTCCTCGCGCGGCACCGTCCGCGGCATCCACTTCGCCGACGTCCCCCCGGGCCAGGGCAAGTACGTCACCGTCCTCAGCGGCTCGCTCGTCGACTACGTCATCGACATCCGGGTCGGGTCCCCGACGTTCGGGCAGTGGGAGTCGGTCGTCCTCGACGCCGTCGACCGCCGCGCGATCTGGCTCTCCGAGGGCCTGGGCCACGCCTTCTGCGCGCTCGAGGACGCCACGACGGCGATGTACCTGTGCACCGCCGCGTACAACCCCACCGGCGAGCACGGCATCCACCCGCTCGACCCCGAGGTCGGCCTCGAGCTCCCCGACGGCATCGAGCCGCTGCTCTCCCCCAAGGACGAGGCCGCACCCGGGCTCACGCAGGCGCGCGAGTCGGGTCTCCTGCCGACGATCGAGGCGACCTCCGCCTGGGCCGCCGACCTCAGCGCCCGAGGCGGCGCTCCCAGCTGACGATGGTGCGCACGGCGGGGTCGATCTCGCCCGCCATCCGCGCGAAGGCCTTCTCGCCCCGCTGGTAGGGGTCGGCGACGTCGCGCTCGCCGCGGCGACGACCGCGCGAGCGGTGCGCCGCGATGAGCCCGGGCAGGGCCCGCCAGCGCGAGACGACGTCGTCGGCACCGGCCTGCGAGAGCAGCCAGGGCCAGTCGTCCTTCTCCTCGATGTCGTCGAGGGCGCCGGCGAGCTCGCGCAGGGTGAGCGTGCGGCGGTGCACCGAAGGCGCCTCGTCGACGACGTACTCCTTGTGGTGCCCGGCCATGACGAGGACGAGGTCCTGCTGCGCGAGCAGCGCCGGGGTCAGCCGACGGGCCCGGAAGGTGTCGTGCGGCAGGCCCTTGGCGTCGAGGAGCGCGGCCGAGCCCGCGTCGACCCCGTGGTCGACGAGCGCGTGCGTGCCCGCGCTCGTGACCTCGAAGGCACCGGGGCGCGCCCACTCCAGGCCCGCGCCGAGGACGACCTGGGCGTACGGCGAGCGGCAGATGTTCCCCGTGCAGACCGTGAGGATGCGGACCCGGTCCGCGGGTGGCTGGTCGGCGCTCATGACGCCGTCAGCCTAGGTCACACCGCCGTCGGCCCGCGGTGCGACGTCGGCGCCAGCCGCCGCACGGCCGCCGCCACGGCGTCGGCCACGCCCTCCTGGAAGACCGACGGCACGATGCAGTCGGGGGTCGGGTCGGGCACGAGGTCGGCGATGGCCTGCGCGGCGGCGAGCTTCATCGCCTCGGTGATCTGCGTGGCGCCGGCGTCGAGCGCCCCGCGGAAGATGCCCGGGAAGGCCAGCACGTTGTTGATCTGGTTGGGGAAGTCCGACCGGCCGGTGGCCACGATGGCCGCGTGCCGGCGCGCGACGTCGGGGTGCACCTCGGGCGTGGGGTTGGCGAGCGCGAAGACCATGCCGCGCGGCGCCATCGACGCCACCTCCTCCTCGGGCACCTGGCCGCCGGACACCCCGACGTAGACGTCGGCGCCGGCGAGCGCCACCCCGAGCCGGCCGGTGAGGCCCCGCGGGTTCGTCGACGCCGCGAGCCGCGCCTTGTGGCCGGTGAGGTCCTGGCGCGACGGGTGGATGATGCCGCGCGAGTCGCAGACGACGACGTCGCGCACCCCCGCCCGCTGGAGCAGCTTCGTGACGGCGACGCCGGCCGCGCCGGCCCCGGCGACGACGACCCGCAGCTCCTCGAGCCGCCGGTCGAGGACGCGCACGCCGTTGAGCAGACCGGCGAGGACGACGATGGCGGTGCCGTGCTGGTCGTCGTGGAAGACGGGGATGTCGAGGCGCTCCTTGAGCCGCTCCTCGATGTCGAAGCAGCGCGGCGCCGAGATGTCCTCGAGGTTGATCCCGCCATATGACGGGGCGATGCGGGCGATGGCCTCGACGAGCTCGTCGACCGTGCCGGACTCCATGACCACCGGCACGGCGTCGATGTCGGCGAAGTGCTTGAACAGCACCGCCTTGCCCTCCATGACCGGCATCGCACCCAGCGGGCCGATGTCGCCCAGCCCGAGCACGGCGGTGCCGTCGCTGATGACCGCCACGGTGTTGCCCCGTGCGGTGTATCGCGTGGACAGCGATGGGTCGGCGGCGATGGCCAGCGACACCTCGGCGACGCCGGGCGTGTAGAGCAGGGAGAGGTCGTCGCGGTCCCGCAGCGGCTTGGTCGCGTGTACGCCCAGCTTCCCGCCCTCGTGAGCGCGGAAGACCGGGCTCTCCGGGTCGAAGAGGGGGACGTGGGGCGACGCGGCCATGGGAGCAGCTCCTCGGGAGACGGGCACGGTGACGCACCGGCCGGATGGCGGGTGGTCGGGGTGCGGGTCCGAGGGGGGTGCGTCTCGGGCGTTCGCGAGCCGCGAGGGTGGCCGCGGCAGGTCGCCATCATGGCACGCAGCGGATCGGGACGACAGGGACGAGCGTGTGACGCACGTCGCCCCGCAGCGAGGACACGCACCCCGGATAGTTACCGGGGCGTGACGCACGTCGCACGCTGCGGTGGCAGGATCGCCCCCACAAGACCCCCGCCGGGCGCCCGCACGGGTCCGGCGCCGTGTGAAAGGACCACCATGTTCCGCTCCCGCGTGCTCGTCGTCGCCGCTGTGGCCACGACGGCTCTCGCCCTGTCGGCCTGCGGCTCCGACTCGCTGTCCTCCGGTGGCAGCTCGAGCTCGGCCCCCGCTGCCTCGACCCCGGCCGGAGGCCCGGACGCGGCCCTCGTCGCGAAGCTGCCCGAGAAGATCAAGAGCGCCGGCAAGATCGTCATCGGCACCGACGCCACCTACCAGCCCAACGAGTACCTCGACGCCGACGGCAAGACCGTCATCGGCATGGACGTCGAGCTCTTCGACGCGGTCATGGCCAAGTTCGGCGTCAAGACCGAGTGGGTTCCTTCCGCCTTCGACGCGATCATCCTCGGCGTCCAGAGCGGCAAGTACGACGTCGGCGTCTCCAGCTTCACCGTCAACACCGAGCGCATGCAGCAGGCGACGATGGTCAGCTACTTCACCGCCGGCACCCAGTGGGTCACCCAGAAGGGCAACCCCAAGGGCATCGACCCCGAGGACGCCTGCGGCAAGACGGTCGGCGTCCAGAAGGCCACCGTCCAGGCCGACGTCGACCTCCCGGCCCGCAACAAGAAGTGCACCGACGCCGGCAAGCCGGAGATCAAGGCCCTCGTCGACGCCGACCAGGCCAAGGTCACCGCGAGCGTGCAGTCGGGCAAGGCCGACGCCATGCTCGTCGACCTCCCGCCGGCCATCGCGGCCGTCGACGCCACCGGTGGCACCCTCGAGCTCCTCGGCGAGCAGTACGACTCGGCCCCCTACGGCTACGTGCTGAAGAAGGAGGACACCGCGTTCGGTGAGGCGATCGTCGAGGCCCTCAAGCAGCTCGAGGCCGACGGCACCTACAAGCAGATCCTCAGCAAGTGGAAGACCGAGGGCGGCGCGATCACCGACTTCGCCGTGAACCCCACGGTCTCCTGACCCGATGACCTCGTCGTCGCAGGACCGGCCGGGCGCCATCGACGCCCGGCCGGTCCGGCACCCCTGGCGCTGGGTGGCCGTCGTCGTCATCGCGGTCATCGGCGCGATGATCGTCAGCTCGTTCGTCACCAACGAGAAGTGGAACTTCCCCTTCGCGTTCGAGGTGATGCAGCAGACGCCGGTCATCGAGGGCCTGTGGAAGGGCACGATCTTCGGCACCGTCGGGGCGATGGTCCTCGGCATCGTGCTGGGAGTGCTCCTCGCCGTGATGCGGCTGTCGACCAACCCCGTGCTGCGCGGCGTCGCGTTCGTCTACACGTGGTTCTTCCGGGCGATCCCCCGGTACGTCCTGCTCGTGCTGCTCGGCACCGGCGTCGGCTTCCTCTACCCGGTGTTCGACGTCGGGGTGCCGTTCGGCCAGCAGATCTCGGGCGCGCTCGGGCTGGGCACCGACCTGACCTTCCTCCAGCTCGACTACAACAGCATCTCCAGCACGATCTGGGTCGGCATCCTGGGCCTCGGGCTCTCCGAGGCCGCGTACATGGCCGAGATCGCCCGCGCCGGCATCCTGTCGGTCGACCGCGGCCAGGCCGAGGCCGCGCAGGCCCTGGGCATGCCGCCGGGCAAGACGATGCGCCGCATCGTCCTCCCCCAGGCGATGCGCGTCATCGTCCCGCCCACGGGCAACGAGACCATCGCGATGGTCAAGGACACCTCGCTCCTCGCGGCGGTCCCCGTCATCGTCGAGCTGTTCTTCCAGGCCTACAACTTCGGCCAGCGCAGCTTCCAGATCATGCCCGGCATCGTCGCGGCCACGATCTGGTACCTGGTCGTCTGCTCGATCCTCATGGTCGGCCAGTCGCGCCTGGAGAAGTACTACGGGCGCGGCTTCGGCGCCGTCCCCCAGAAGACGCAGTTCAAGCTGACCAAGATCGGGGCCGACCACTGATGAGTGCGACCACCACCGACGCCCCCCTCGTCCACGCCGTCAACGTCACCAAGGCGTTCCACGGCACCGAGGTCCTCAAGGGCATCGACATGGACGTCCGCCGGGGCGAGGTCGTCGTCCTCCTCGGGCCGTCCGGCTCGGGCAAGACGACGTTCCTGCGCTGCATCAACCAGCTCGAGACCATCGACGGCGGCCGCATCTGGGTCGACGGCGACCTCATGGGCTACGCGGAGCGTGGCGGCCACCTCCACCGCCTCGACGACAAGGCGATCGCCGCCCAGCGTCGCGACATCGGCATGTGCTTCCAGCGCTTCAACCTCTTCCCGCACATGACCGTGCTCGAGAACGTCGTCGAGGCACCGGTGCACGTCAAGGGGATCAAGCGCAAGGACGCCGAGGTCATCGCCCTCGAGCTGCTCGAGCAGGTGGGCCTGGGCGACAAGCCGCGGGCCTACCCGAGCCAGCTCTCGGGCGGTCAGCAGCAACGCGTCGCCATCGCCCGGGCCCTGGCGATGGACCCCAAGCTCATGCTCTTCGACGAGCCCACGTCGGCCCTCGACCCCGAGCTCGTCGGCGAGGTGCTCAAGGTCATGCGCGACCTCGCCGCTCGCGGCATGACGATGATCGTCGTGACGCACGAGATGGGCTTCGCCCGCGAGGTCGCCGACCGGGTCGTCTTCATGGACGCCGGCGTGGTCGTCGAGGAGGGCCCGCCCCGCGAGGTCATCGGCAACCCGCAGCACCAGCGCACCAAGGCGTTCCTGTCGCGCATGCGCCAGGAGGAGCAGGCCCACGCCGAGGCCGTCGTGGCCACCGTCACCGGCAACGCCGAGGCGCTCGGCGACGCCCCGGAGTGACCCTCCCCCTCCCGGCGCTGGTCCGCGTCCGTGGCCGTTCGATGCTGCCCACGTACCGGGAGGGCGACCTCCTCCTCGTCCTGCGCGGGAGGGCGCCGCGGCCCGGCCGGGCGCACGTCGTGCGGCTGCCCCCGGACGCCCGCGGCGTCGCGCGGCCGCTGGCCGTCAAGCGGGTCACCGGCCGCGACCCGGACGACCCCACCCGCTGGTGGGTCGACTCCGACAACCCCGCCGAGGGGCTGACCTCCTTCGACATCGGCTCCCTCGAGCAGTCCGCCGTGGAGGCGGTCGTGGTGGCGCGCGTCTGGCGGGGTAGGTTGGGAGACGACCGTACGACCGACCCATGAGGAGTGAGCGACCCATGCTGTCCCTGTTCCGCGTCACCGACGTCTCGGCCCACTGCGACCTCCCCTGCGGCGTGTACGACCCCGCCCAGGCCCGCATCGAGGCCGAGTCGATCAAGGCGATCATCGCCAAGGTCGCCGACAACGACGACCCCGACTTCCGCACCCGCGCCATCCTCATCAAGGAGCAGCGCTCGGAGCTCGTCAAGCACCACCTCTGGGTGCTGTGGACCGACTACTTCAAGCCGCCGCACTTCGAGAAGTTCCCCCAGCTGCACACCCTCGTCAACGAGGCGACGAAGCTGGCCGGGGCCTCGGGCACCAAGGGTGAGCTCGACGCCGCCAAGGCCGACGAGCTGCTCGCGAAGATCGACGAGATCGACGCGATCTTCAAGGAGACCAAGAAGGGCTGAGCCGCAAGGCTCTCGCGCTCAGGAGGCGTCGGGGACGGTCACGAGGTAGACCTCCCCGGCGCCTTCGAGCGTCACGGCACCCTCGCCCACGGGCAGGAACGCCGACTCCACCTCGCCGAGCGCCACGGTCCCTGACGCCGAGGACAGGGTGACGCTCCCGCGCAGGCAGAACACGATGCGCGGCGAGGTGTCCCCCGGCAGCCGCCGGCCCGGGGTGACGCGCGCCAGCCGGAACCGGTCGGAGGCGCTGTCGAAGACCTCGACGCCCGGCTCGTGGACCCGCCCGCACCCGGCGACGCCGTCGGCCCGCGGGTCGACGATGCGCAGCAGCTCGGGGACGTTGACCGGCTTGGTCGTCAGGCCGGCGCGAACCACGTTGTCGGAGTTGGCGAGCACCTCGACGCCGAGCCCGCGCACGTACGAGTGCAGCACCCCGGCGGCGACGTCGATGTACTCCCCCGGCTGGAGCACCCGGTGGTGCATGAGCAGGAGGACGACCAGGCCGATGTCGTCGGGGTGCTCCTCGGCGACGCGCACGATGGCGGCCGTGGCGTCACCCATCGCACCCCCGCCGGCCTCGAGCCGCACGCACGCCGCGACCACCGCGCGGGCCAGCTCGGCGACCTCGGCGGCCGGGGTGGCGAGGACGCCGGCGAGCAGGGCGTGCACGGGGTCGTCGGCGGTTGCCGACGCCTCGACGACCGCGGTGAGCGCGGGGATGCGCAGCCGCCCCACGAGGTCGGCCACCTCGGCGTGCTCGCGCATGCCGACGAACACCTCGAACGGGGCGATGGCGAGGAGCAGCTCGGGCTTGGCCCAGTCGTCGACGTAGACCTCGTCGCCGCCGCCACCGCGCAGCGACCGGGCCTGCTCCGCGGTGGGGTGCGCCTGGATGGAGATGGCCCGGCCCGGCGCGAGGACCTTGAGGAGGAAGGGCAGCCGGGGTCCGTAGCGGGCCACGCACTCGGGGCCGAGCTCGCCCTCGGGGTCGGCCGCGACCACCTCGGCGAGGGTCGGGGCGCCGGGTCGGTCGGTGACCGACGGGCCCTCCTCGTGCGCGCCCATCCACAGCTCGGACTCGGGCAGGGGGCTCGGGATGTCACGCCCCTGCAGGCTCGCGATGGAGACGTGCGACCCCCACGCGTCGTGGAAGACGACGGGGGTCAGGCGGTCCACGCAGGCCTTTCGACGGTGGGGCGGGGCCCCCGATGCTAGCGCGAGACCGGGGTGCGGTCCTCGACCGCACCGACCGTGGCGTCGGCGGTGGCGGCCAGCAGGGCGTCGACGACCTCGGGGTCGTACTCGTAGCCGAGCCCGAGGTTGATCCGCTCCAGCGCCGCCTCGACCCGCCCCGGGTCGTCGGTCCCCCCGGTGATGTCGTCGTAGGCGTTGGCGGCCTTGATGATGCGGCTCGCCATCGGCACCTCCTCGCCGAGCTCGCGCACGAGGCGGTAGGCGGTGGTCTGTCCCTCGACGCGCAGGGCGATGTCCTCGAGGCCCTCGGCGTGCCGGATGATGCGGCCGCCCTCGGCGGCGATGTCGCGCTGGTCGGCGGGCGCGGCGAGGACGGTGGCTCCGTCGGGGATGGCCTCGGTCAGCGAGATCTGGCCGAGGTCGTGGAGCAGCGCCGAGACCTCGAGGTCGCGCAGCTCACGGTCGGAGAGACCGAGGACCCGGCCGATGCGGACGCTGAGGCCGGCGACGCGCTCGGCGTGGCCCCGCAGCGTGTAGCCGCCCTCCTCGGTGAGGTGCGACAGGGTGAGGATGGTCTGCAGGTAGGTCTCGCGGTTGCGGGTCGAGCGGGCCACCGCCACGTAGGTGAACGCCAGGGGGAACAGGGCCGCGGGCAGGGCGGCCAACCCGAGCGCGGGAGCCATGAGGGCGACCAGCGGACCGGTCGTCGCGACAGCCAGCGTCAACGGGTAGACCTCTCCCGCCTGCCCGCGCAGCGTCGGCCACCACGGGGTGCGCCGGCTCTCCGACGCGAGCGCGGAGACCAGCACGATCTCGACGGCCAGCCCCACGACGGAGACGAGGACCATCCCCAGCCCCACCAGCCAGTCACGGGTCGAGGCCTGCGACCCCAGCTCCCAAAGGGTGGTCCCGGAGAACTCGACGTGCCGCGCCAGCCACGCGGTCACCGTGACGGCGATGAGGCGGGCGGCCAGCTGCTCGAGCCCCACCGCCTGGTGCCGGAGACGCCGCACGATGGCTGCGAGGACCATCCCGAGCGCGACGACGAGCACGACGAAACCGCTGGAGACCGCGAAGTCGGGCTCGCCCTGGATCGCGGACACGAGCGCCGTGGCGGTGAGCGTCGCCGAGGACAGGGGGGCGGTGGAGCGCCCGCTCGGCATGCGGAGCCGGATCAGCTCCCCGATGACGATGCCGGACGTCAGCACCACGAAGGCACGCCCGTGCAGGCCGGCGACATCAGCAAGGTCGCCCCCGGCGTCCAGGCACGCCACGAGGACGACGAGCAACCCCATCCCGAGCACGACGGCTCGCAGCACGCCGTCACGGCGCCGCAGTGACGGACTCACCCCGCCACCACCCCCGGGCTCCTGCGGGTCAGGGCGCGGGTCAGGGCGTCGACGACGTCGTCGCGCACGGGGTCACCCGTGCGGAGGCGTTCCAGGGCGTCTTCCGAGGTCAGCAGGAGCCCGTCCGGCGTGCCCACGGAGGTGAGGAGGTCGTACTCGTCGGCGACACCCACGACGAGCGGGGCGATGTCTCCGACGGCGACGGTGTGCTGCTCGAGGACCACCCGGTGGCGCACGATCGGGTCCAGCGAGCCGGAGATGAACGACAGACCGCGCAGCAGGGAGGCACTGCGCGAGGGGTAGGTCGCCGACAGCGTGCTCCCGTCGGGACGCGCGCCACGGACCAGCTTGGTCGGCAACGTCGTCTGGCCCACGTCGTGAAGCATGCCAGCCAGCTTGACGTCGAGCACGATCTGCGGGCGGAGCCCGAGGTTCTCGGCCATGGAGGTGCTCAGCTCGGTGACGCGCGCGTTGTGTCCCGCCAGGTGTGGGGCCTTGGCCTCGACGGCGGCCACGAGGACGTGGAGGGCGCGGTCGCGAGCCTGCTTCTCCTCCGCGTACTGCAGGTAGGCCCACTGGGCCACGAGGAGCGGCGCGAGGACGAGGAAGAGGCTGCCCGGGCCGACGCCGGCGGGCTCCCAGAGGATCACGAGGATGAAGGTGATGGCGCCGTGGCCCAGCACGGCCGGGATCGACCCGAGCAGCTGGACGAGCACCGAACCGGGTGGAACCCGGTTGTGGACCGAGATGAGGGCGACGAACAGGACGAGGTTGGTCACCACACCCGCCACGTGGGCGAGGAAGACGGGGACGGCCACGTTGCGCACGATCGCCGAGGTGTCGGTGAGGTCCGCGGGGTCGAGCGACCCGAAGGCGTGGAACACCAGGCCGGCGGCGATCCCCGCGCCGGCCTGCATGGCGCCGTTGTAGGCGCGGAAGTACAGCGGGATCGGTCCCTTTTCCGCAGGCCCGGTCATCGCTCCGACCAGCCCGGCCGCGGCGGGTCCGATGAGGACCGCCGCGGCCAGGAGGACGATGCTCGACAGCGACAGGCTCGTGTTCTCCTCCACCGCGCTCGAGAACCATGATGCGAGCGCCTGAATGACGCACAGCACCACGAGAGTCGCGCTGAGAACAAGTCCTGACCTCGAGGCCACCACCGCTTCGAGGAGGACCGCGCCTACCGTGACGAGGCCGAGAAGGGGGACGAAGTGCCGAGGAGGAGTGGCCGAACGGCTGGGGGACAGCGTCTCGTGCTCACCCGTAACCTCAGACACGTCAGTTCGTCACCCAGCGTCGGTCAGGGGCGACCCGTCCACCCGTTCGTGGAGTAGGTGGTGGTCTCCCCACCCTTGGCGCCGGCAGCCTGGGCCGCAGGAGCGGCGATGGCGAGCACGGCGAAGGCGGCGACAGCGACGATGGCACGCATACGGTTCATTTCAGGGGTTTCCTCTCGGAGAAACTGGGGCCGGATCAGGGGTGAGGCCCTCGGTGCACCGAGTCTGACACGCACGGCGGTGTGCGACAATCGTTGTGACCGCGCGTAATGACCTGATCAGGTCCGTGACCCCCTGAAGGAAGGCTTCTGATGAGCAAGCGTGCTCGAAAGCGCCGCTCCCGCAAGGGCAACAAGGCCAACCACGGCCGCAAGCCCAACGCCTGAGCACTCGCTGAGACGTCGACACCCGGCGTGCCTTGCGGCACGCCGGGTGTTCGTGTGTCTGGAGGTGCTGGTGGGTCGTCGACCCTCAGGGCTCGCGCTCGACCCGCACGGTGGTGATCCGCTGGAGGATCTGGAGACGGACCGCGGCCGGTGCGGTGTCCTCGACGCAGGACCGTCGGACGGCGTCCTTGACGGCCCGGTCGAGGTCGTGCTCGGCGAGGCACGGCTGGCACTCCTGGAGGTGCGCCGCGACCCGACGGACGTCGGCGGGGCTCATCTCGCCGTCGAGGTACTCGTAGATCCGGTGCAGGACCTCCGAACAGTCGCCGTGGCCGGCGTGGCCGTCGTGGCTCATGACTCCTCCTCCGTGCCGAAGCCGCGCTCGCGGGCGTAGCCGCTGAGCAGGGCCCGCAGCTGGCGCCGACCGCGGTGCAGGCGCGACATCACGGTCCCGATGGGGGTGCCCATGATCTCGGCGATCTCCTTGTAGGCGAAGCCCTCGACGTCGGCGAGGTACACGGCCATCCGGAAGTCCTCGGGGAGCTCCTGGAGGGCGCGCTTGACCTCGGTGTCGGGGAGGTGCTCGAGCGCCGCGACCTCGGCCGACTTCAGCCCGACGGAGGTGTGGGACTCGGCCCGCGCGAGCTGGTAGTCCTCGACCTCGGCGGCGTCGGACTGCAGCGGCTCACGCTGCTTCTTGCGGTAGGTGTTGATGTAGGTGTTGGTGAGGATGCGGTACATCCACGCCTTGAGGTTCGTGCCCGGCTGGTACTGGTGGAACGCCGCGTACGCCTTGGCGTAGGTCTCCTGGAGCAGGTCCTCGGCATCGGCGGGGTTGCGGGTGGTCCGCATCGCGGCGGCGTAGAGCTGGTCGAGGAGCGGGAGGGCCTCACGCTCGAACCGGGCCTGACGCTGCGCCGTGGTCTCCGTGGCGACGTCGACCTCGACCTCCGGCGTGTCTTCGAGGGGCGTGGATGGAGTGGTCATCGCGTCCCAGCCTATCCGGGCCCGGCTGGGGGCGAACGCATCGAGGACGAGCACGGCAGCCTCTCGGGGTGGGGATGAGGGACAGGCGCGTCAACGCCGTGCCCGCACGGCTCATTCCCCGGAGGCGAGCCGCCCGAGCACCAGGGCGGCCACGCGCTCGGCGACGCGACCCAGCGAGTGCGGCCCCGGCACGACGTCGAGGGTCGCTCCCGGCGGGAGGACGGCCTCCACCTCGGCGGGGGTGCCGAACGGGTCCGTGGTGCCCTGCACGACGTGCACGGGGAGCCCGGCCGCCGAGGGCATCGCCAGCTCGGCGGCGCGCGAGGCCTCCGGCTTCCCCGGTAGGTGCAGCGGGAAGCTGAGGCAGACCACCGCGTCGGCACCCACCTCGGCGGCGGTGCGGCACGCCACCCGGGCCCCCGCGCTGCGGCCCCCGACGACGAGCCGCCCACCGGCGGAACGGGCCACGACGTCGGCCAGGACGGGCCGCCAGGCCACGTCGAGCACGGGAGGACGCGGACCGATCTTCTTCTCGGCCACCCGCCAGGGCTGGTCGACGAGGACGACCTGCCAGCCCGCCGCCACGGCCGCGTCACGGGTCGCGAGGACGTCGAGGGTCCACCGCAGCCCGCCGGCGCCGTGGCCGAGCACGAGGGTCCCGGTGGGCTCCCCCGCCGGGTCGGTGGTCGTCGTGCGGGCCGGCCCCTCGGGGGTGTCCACGAGGCGCACGGTCACGCGCCGAGCACCTCGCCCGTCATCGGGTCGACGACGCCCACGAGGTCCTCCGGTGGGACGGGGTCGAGCAGGTGCGGCCCGTTGGACCGGTTGCTGCTCACCGCGGTCGGGACGGGACGGGCCACGAAGCGTCCGGCCGGGTGCGGCTCGAGGAGGGGCAGGACGTCGGCGGCGCCGGTGCCCGGGTCGAGCCAGGTGTCCCACTCGTCGCGCTCGAGGACGAGGGGCTGGCGGTCGTGGATCCGGTCCAGGCCCGGCTCGGCCGGACCGGTGAGGACGGTGAAGGTGGTGAGCCACGCCATCGGGTCGTCGGGGTCGGCGACGGCGGCGTCGCGCCAGAACTCGTAGAGCCCGGCCATCGCGACGCTCGTGCCGTCGGCCCGCTCGGTGAAGAACGGCTGCTTGCGGGGCTTGCCCTTGGCGTCGAGCGCGGTGGGCGAGACCTGCCACTCGTACCAGCCCTGGGCCGGGACGAGGCAGCGTCGCGAGGCGAGAGCCCGGGCGAACGCCGGCTTGTCGGCCACCGACTCGACCCGGGCGTTGATCATCCGGGCGCCACCTCGTGGGTCCTTGGACCAGCTGGGCACGAGCCCCCACGTGAGCAGGCGCAGCTGGCGCCGCGGCTCGGCCTCGCGGTCGTCGCGCGGCGCCCGGACGAGGACGACCGGCGCCTGCTTCGTGGGGGCCACGTTGTGGTCCGGGCGGCCCGGGGGCGGCTCCTGCGGTTTGACCAGGACGCTGCGGCCGGGCTCCCCCGACCGGTCGTCGTCGACCTCGAACTCGAGCACGAGCTCGTCGGGGTTCGCCGTCGCGGCGTAGCGACCACACATGGTCCTCAGGCTACGCACCCCGGATCCAGCAACTACCGTAGGGAGACGAGTCCTGACCAGAGGAAACCAACCCGGAGGTCCTGCCCCATGACTGTGGTGCGACGTGTCGCCCGACCGATGCTCGCCGCGATGTTCGTCGTCGGCGGCCTCGACCAGCTCAAGCACCCCGGACGCAAGGCCGACACCGCGCGCCCGCTCGTGGAGAAGGTGGGGCCGCGGATCGGCCTCCCCGACGACACCGAGCTGCTCGTGCGGGCCAACGGCGTGGCGATGGTGGGGGCCGGCACGCTGCTCGCGCTCGGCCGCCTCCCCCGCCTGGCGTCGACCGTGCTGGCCGCCACCCTCGTGCCGACCACCCTTGCGGCACACGCGTACTGGGAGAAGCAGGACCCCGCGGAGCGGGAGAAGCAGAAGGTCCAGTTCCTCAAGAACCTCGGCCTGTTCGGCGGGCTGCTCCTCGCCGCCGTCGACACCGAGGGCAAGCCCGGGCTGGCCTACCGGGCCCGCCTGGCCGGCGAGAGCGCCCAGCGGGTCGCCCGCACCACCCGTCGCGAGGCGCGCCACGCCGCCCGCGCCGCCGGCCGCGAGGCCCGACTGAAGGCGGCCCGGGCGCACCATGCCGTCAGCTGACTGGGTGGCGCCGACCGCCCCCGGTCCGGTCGGCGCCCGTGTGGTCCTCCCCGGGAGCAAGTCGCTCACCAACCGCTACCTCGTCCTCGCGGCCCTCGCGTCCGACGTCTCGAGGCTGCGGGCCCCCCTCCGCTCCCGCGACACCCTCCTCATGGCGCAGGCGCTGCGCACCCTCGGCGCGCGGGTCGACGACGTCGACGACGGCGACTGGGTCGTCACCCCCGGGCCCGTCACCGGCGGCGGCGCGGTCGACTGCGGGCTCGCCGGCAACGTCATGCGCTTCGTCCCCGCGGTCGCCGGCCTGGCGTCCGGCCCGGTCCGCTTCGACGGCGACGAGCACGCCCGGCTGCGGCCGATGGCTCCCGTCCTCGGCGCGCTGCGCACCCTCGGCGTCGAGATCGACGACGAGGGCCGGGGCAGCCTCCCGTTCACCGTCCAGGGCCGCGGCGCGGTCCCCGGTGGGTCGGTGACGCTCGACGCGTCGGCCTCCTCCCAGTTCGTCTCCGGGCTGCTCCTCTCCGGCGCCCGCTTCGAGCAGGGCGTGACGGTGCACCACGACGGCAAGGCCGTGCCGAGCCTGCCGCACATCGAGATGACGGTCGAGACCCTGCGCGACGCGGGTGTCGTCGTCGACGACGGCGACGCCCACACCTGGCGGGTCGAGCCGAGCGAGATCAACGCCCTCGACGTGCAGGTCGAACCCGACCTGTCCAACGCGGCGCAGTTCCTCGCGGCGGCACTCGTCACCGGTGGCCGGGTGCACGTGCCGGGCTGGCCGCAGTACACGACCCAGGGCGGCGACTTCGTCCGCGAGGTCCTCGACATGATGGGCGCCGACGTCGTCCTCGACCGCGGCGGCCTCACGGTCAGCGGCGGCGACGGCATCTCGGGGGTCGACGTCGACCTCCACGACTCCAGCGAGCTCACGCCCGTGGTCGCGGCGCTGTGCGCAATTGCCGACTCCCCCAGCGTGATTCGCGGCGTGGCGCACATCCGTGGCCACGAGACCGACCGCCTCGCCGCGCTGCGCACGGAGCTCACCGGGCTCGGTGCCGTGGTCGACGAGACCGACGACGGGCTGCGCATCACCCCGCGCCCGCTGCACGGCGGACGGTTCCGCACGTACGCCGACCACCGCATGGTGATGGCGGCCGCCGTCCTCGGGCTCGCCGTCCCCGACATCGTCGTCGAGGACGTCGGCACGGTCGCGAAGACGATGCCGGCCTTCACCGAGCTCTGGGACGACATGCTCTCCCAGCGGGTCACGGCGGACGCCTGATGGTGCGGTCGTCCAGCGACTACGACGAGTCGGACGTCCGGATCCGCCCCAGCCGCAGGGGTTCTCGTCCGCGCAGCAAGGACCGGCCCGCGCACACCGACGCGGTCCCCGGTCGGGTCCTCGGCGTCGACCGCGGCCGCTACACCACCCTCGTCGAGGACGCCGACGGCAAGCGCATCGTCACGGCGATGCGCGCCCGCGAGCTCGGCCGCAAGGGCATCGTCGTCGGTGACGAGGTCCACCTCGTCGGCGACGCCACCGGTGTCGACGGCAGCCTCGCGCGGATCGTGCGAATCTCCCCTCGGGAGACCGTACTTCGACGTACGGCCGACGACACCGACCCGGTCGAGCGCATCCTCGTGGCCAACGCCGACCAGCTCGTCGTCGTCTCGGCCCTCGCCAACCCCGAGCCCCGCCCGCGCCTCATCGACCGCTGCCTCGTCGCCGCCTACGACGCCGGGATGGAGCCGCTGCTCGTCCTCACCAAGGCCGACCTGACCGACCCCACCCCCTTCCTCGAGCAGTACGCGCCGCTGTCGGTGCGACACATCGTCACGGCGCGGCACGACGGCACCACCGACGGTCTCGAGGCGCTGCGCACGGCGCTGGCCGGCCGGGTCAGCGTCCTCGTGGGCCACTCCGGCGTCGGCAAGAGCACCCTCGTCAACGCCCTCGTCCCCCTCGCGCTGCGCGCCACCGGCATCGTCAACGACGTCACCGGACGCGGTCGGCACACCTCCTCCTCCGCGGTCGCGCTGGCCCTGCCCGACGACGACGGCTGGGTCATCGACACCCCGGGCGTGCGCTCCTTCGGTCTGGCCCACGTCGACCTGACCCGCATCGTCCAGCACTTCGAGGACCTCGAGCCCGGCACCGAGCAGTGCCCCCGCGGGTGCACGCACGACGAGGAGGAGTGCGGCCTCGACGCCTGGGTCGAGAGCGGTGCGGCCGGACCCGCCGGTCCGGCACGCCTGGACTCGCTGCGGCGCCTGCTGCGGGCCCGCACGCCCGACAAGGACGACTGACCCCTCCCCCACGACGAGGGGGCCCCGGGATCGCTCCCGGGGCCCCTCGTGTCGTGCGGTGCGCGTCAGGCGCTCGGCGGCCGGTGGTCGTCCGGCTGCTCGTCGACCATCCGTGTGGCGTCCTGCGGGGCGACGTCCTCGTCGGCCCGCAGCAGGTCGGCCTTCTCGGCGTCGACACCGGACGGGCCGGGGCCCGTCACCGCGTCGAGGTCGACGACGTCGGTCGTGGTGAAGCGCTCGTCGGGCACCTCGTCGGAGACGTCGACCGTCTCGACGATGACCCGCGCCTCGGCGAAGTGGCATGCCGACAGGTGCTCGCCGCGGCCGTCGGGCCGCAGCACGAGCTCGGGCTCGTCGACGCTGCACACGTCCTGCGCCTTCCAGCACCGGGTGTGGAACCGGCACCCCGACGGCGGCTTCGCCGGCGAGGGCACGTCGCCCACGAGCACGATCTGCTCGCGCTTGCCGCGCAGCGTCGGGTCGGGCACGGGCACGGCCGAGAGCAGGGCCTGGGTGTACGGGTGCGTGGGACGCGAGTACACCTCGTCCTCCTCGCCGAGCTCGGCCATCCGCCCGAGGTACATGACCCCGACGCGGTCCGAGATGTGCCGCACGACCGAGAGGTCGTGCGCGATGAAGACGTAGGCGAGACCGAGCTCGTCCTGCAGCTTCTCCATGAGGTTGACGACCTGCGCCTGCACCGACACGTCGAGCGCCGACACCGGCTCGTCGCACACGAGCACCTTGGGGTTGAGCGCGATGCCGCGCGCGATGCCGATGCGCTGCCGCTGACCGCCAGAGAACTGGTGGGGGTAGCGGTTGATGTGCTCGGGGTTCAGGCCCACGAGGTCGAGGAGCTCCTGGACCCGCGCACGACGCCCGCCCTTGGGCACGACGTCGGGGTGGATCTCGAACGGCTCGCCCACGATGTCGCCGACCGTCATCCTCGGGTTCAGCGAGGTGTACGGGTCCTGGAAGACGATCTGGATGTCGCGGCGCAGCTGGCGCAGCGTGCGACCCGAGGCGGTGCTCCAGTCCTCGCCACCGAAGGTGACCGTGCCGGAGGTGGGGTTCTCCAGGCGCATGAGGAGGCGGCCGAGCGTGGACTTGCCACACCCGGACTCACCGACGATGCCGAGCGTCTCGCCCTTGTGCAGGTCGAAGCTGACGCCGTCGACGGCCTTGACGTGACCCGTGGTGCGACGCAGGACCCCGGTCTTGATGGGGTAGTGCTTGACCAGGTTCTGGGCACTGAGGATGACCTCAGGCATCGATGACCTCCTCGGCGAAGTGGCAGGCCGAGAAGCGACCCGGGACGACCTCACGCAGCTCGGGCCGGTCGGTGCGGCACAGGTCCTGCGCCATCCGGCAACGGGGGTTGAACGGGCAGCCCGGCGGGATCCGCAGGAGGTTGGGCGGGAGCCCACCGATGGCTGCCAGCGTCTGGCCCTTCTGGTCCAGGCGCGGGATCGACTCGAGCAGCCCGCGGGTGTACGGGTGTGCCGGTGAGCCGTAGAGCTCGTGGACGTCGGCGGTCTCGACGAGCCGGCCCGCGTACATCACGGCGATCCGGTCGGCGACGTCGGCGACGACACCGAGGTCGTGCGTGATGAGGATGAGCCCCATCTGGCGCTCCTCCTGCAGCTCCTCGAGCAGGGCCATGATCTGGGCCTGCACGGTGACGTCGAGCGCGGTGGTCGGCTCGTCGGCGATGAGGACCGCCGGGTCGAGCGCGATGGCCATCGCGATCATGATGCGCTGGCGCATGCCGCCGGAGAACTGGTGCGGGTAGGACTTCACCCGCTGCCGGGCCGCCGGGATCTGGACGCGCTCCATGAGGCGCACGGCCTGCTCGAGGGCGTCGCTCTTGTTGACGCCCCGGTGGGTCCGGAACATCTCGGCGATCTGCCACCCCACCGGGAAGACGGGGTTCAGCGAGGAGAGCGCGTCCTGGAAGATCATCGAGATCTCCGGTCCGCGGGTCAGCCGCCGCTGCTCGGCGGGCATCGAGAGCAGGTCCTGGCCGCAGTAGCGGACGTGACCCTTCGGGATGACCGCCGGCGGCATGTCGAGGATGCCCATGATCGCCTGCGCGGTCACGGACTTGCCCGAGCCGGACTCGCCGAGGATGGCCAGGGACTCGCCCTGGCGCAGCTCGAAGGAGACGCCGTTGATGGCGGTGGCCACGCCGTCGGGGGTGTGGAACTCGACGAACAGGTCGTCGACCTCCAGCAGCACCCCGTCCTGCGGCGTGTAGGCGGAGCCCGAGCCCGAGGGCCGGGTCGTGGTGTCGGTGCTCATGGGTTCCCTCAGCGGTTCTTCGGGTCGAGGGCGTCGCGGACGACGTCGCCGAGCAGGATGAAGGCCAGGACAGCCAGGGACAGGAACAGGCTCGGGAAGAAGAGCATGTGCGGCGTCGTGCGCAGGCCGATGATCGCGGCGCTGATGTCGATGCCCCACGAGATGGCCGGGGCCTGGAGCCCGATCCCGAGGTAGGACAGGGTCGCCTCGACCGCGATGTACGCGCCGAGGTTGATCGTCGCGACGACGATGACCGGCGCCACGGCGTTGGGGAGCACGTGCGAGCGCACGATGCGCCACGGGCTGGCCCCGAGGGCGCGTGCCGCCTGGACGTAGTCGTTCGGCTTGACCTGGATGACGCTGGAGCGCATGAGGCGCGCCATGCTCGGCCAGCCGAGGATGACGAGCGCCACGACGACCTTGAGGACGACCAACAGGTAGTTGTTGTTGAAGAAGTCCGGCAGCGAGACCAGGAAGATGATCGCGCCGAGGAGCAGCGGGATCGCGAAGAAGATGTCACCGATGCGCGACATCAGGGCGTCGGCCCAGCCACCGAGGTAGCCGGACAGGACCCCGATGATCCCACCGAGGAGCACCGTGCCGATCGTCGTGAACAGGCCGACGAGGATCGACGCGCGGGCACCGTAGATGCACCGGGCGTAGATGTCGTAGCCCTGGATGTCGCGACCGAACAGGGTGCCGTCGCCGGGGCGCGAGCGTGACTGCGCGAGGACCGCCTCGCGGGGGTCGGTGCTCGTGAACAGGCTGGGCCAGGCCGCCATGAGGACGAACACGACGATCATCGCCGCGGAGATCCAGAACATGGGGTTCTTGCGCATGGCGCGCCAGGCGTCGGAGCCGAGGGAGCGCTCCTCGCCGGCGTCGCCGCCGTCGCGGGGCTCGGCGGCCTTCACTTCGGCGATGGCGGCTTCAGTCATGGCTGATCCTCGGGTCCAGCAGCCCGTAGAGCAGGTCCACGAGCAGGTTGACGAACAGGTACACGATGACGAGGACCGTCACCGCACCGACGACGCTCGCGCCGTCACGGGAGCGGATCGACCGGAAGATGTAGCCGCCGATCCCCGGGATGTTGAAGATGCTCTCGGTGACGATCGCGCCACTGAGCAGGGCGCCGACGTCGAAGCCGATGTAGGTGACGACCGGGATGAGCGAGTTGCGCAGGGCGTGGATGCCGACCGCGCGTCGCTTCGTCAGGCCCTTGGCCACCGCGGTGCGCACGTAGTCGGCCCGCAGGTTCTCCACGAGGTTGGTGCGGGTCAGCCGGGTCACGTAGGCGACCGACAGCGACCCCAGCACGATGGCGGGGAGCATCAGCTCGTAGACCGACGGGTTCGACGACGTCACCGTGACCGGGAACAGCCCCGCCTTGACCCCGAGGAAGTACTGCCCGAGGCCGGCGATGACGAACACCGGGATCGAGATGAGGACCAGGGTGGAGACGAGGACGAGGTTGTCGAGGAACCCGTTCTTGCGGATCCCTGTCAGCACTCCCGCGGTGACGCCCAGGACCGCCTCGAACGCCAGGGCGAGCAGCGCCAGCTTGGCGGTCACGGGGTAGCGCAGCTTGAGCTGGTCGGCGACGGAGATGCCGTTGAAGGTCTCCCCCAGGTCGCCCTGCACGAGGTTGCCCACGTACTTGCCGTACTGGATGAGCATGGGGTCGTTGAGGTTGTACTTCTCGCGGAAGGCTTGTGCGTAGGCCGGCGGGCACGGGCGCTCGCCGCACTTGCCTGCCAGCGGGTCGCCCGGCAGGGCGAAGACCATGGTGAAGATGAGGAACGTCGCTCCCAGGATCACCGGGATCATCTGCAGGAGCCGTCGGATGATGTATGTACCCACGTCACCTCCTTGGCGTCTCAGGCCGTCGTCAGGGTGTGGACGGCATCGTCGGGTGTACGGGAAATGAACCTAGACCATGAGCATGTGGACCCGGCACCCGCGCGCCCCCGTGGTGCGCGCGAACGGGTCCTGACACGGCCGTCGGCCTGCCAGCAGGAGCTGGCAGGCCGACGACGTGTGTGAAACGTGAACCTGCGGTTCAGTCAGCTCACTTCAGCGAGATCGACGCGAGGTCGATGGTGCCGAAGGCGGTGATCTTCACACCGGTGACCTTGTCCGACCAGCCCATGGTGGTCTTGCCGTACCACAGCGGGATCGCCGGCATGTCCTGCGCGAGCAGGGCCTCGGCCTCCTGGTACTTGGCGTTCGACGCGGCCGGGTCGGTCGCGGCGGCACCCTCGACGAGCAGCTTGTCGAAAGCCGGGTTCGAGTAGTCCATGTAGTTGCTGTCGGCGCCGGTGGCGAAGACGGGGGCGAGGAAGTTCTCGATCGCCGGGTAGTCCATCTGCCAGCCGAGGCGGAACAGACCCTTCATCTTCCGGTCCTCGAGCTGCTTGAGGTAGGTCGAGAAGTCGACGACGCCGGTGGCGACGCACTCGATGCCCAGGGCCTGCTTGATGCTGTTGCAGGTCGCCTCGGTCCACTCCTTGTGAGCGGCGTCGGCGTTGTAGGACAGCGTGAGCTTCTCACCCTTGTAGCCGCCGGCCTCCGCGAGGAGGGCCTTGGCCTTGGCCGGGTCGTACTTGCAGAACTCACCGCACTGCTCGGCCTTGTAGCCGTCGACGACCGGGGACACCCAGCCGGTGGCCGGCACGCGGGTGTTGTTGAAGATCTGCTTGATGATCGTCGGGCGGTCGATCGCCATGGAGATCGCCTGGCGGATCTTCGGGTCGGCGACGTTCGGGTCGACCTTGGTCGGGGAGAACTCGGCGTACTGGATGACACCGGTCTCCTTCTGCGCGTTGCGCTCCGGGAGGTCCGACTTGTACTTGTCGTCGATGAGCGCGCTCGCCGGGATCTCGTCGGTCACGTCGAGGTTGTTGGCGAGGACGTCGTTGTAGGCGGCGTCGGCGTCGGCGTAGATCTTGAAGGTGACCTTGTCGACCTTGGCCTTGAACTCACCGCTGTAGTCGGCGAACTTCGACAGGACGATGGACTGCTCCTTCGTCCACGAGTCCAGCTTGAACGGGCCGGTGCCGATCGGCTTGTCGCCGAAGGCCTTCGGGTCCGTGAAGAAGACGTCGGGGAGCGGCGCGAAGGCGGTGTAGCCCAGGCGGACCGGGAGGTTCGAGACCTTCTCGGTGGTCTTGATGGTGAAGGTGTAGTCGTCGGTGACGGCCAGACCGGTCAGCTTGTCGGCCTTGGCCTTGCCCGCGCCGGCGCAGGGGTCCTCGCCGTCACCGGTGCACTGGAGGTCGCCGTAACCCTCGATCGGGGTCATGAAGTAGCCACCGCCCTGGGCGTTCGGGGCGTAGGCGGCGTAGTTCCAGGCGTCGACGAAGTTCTTGGCCTTGACCTCGGTCCCGTCGTGGAACTTGTAGCCCTTCTTGATCTTGATCGTGAAGTTCTGGTTGTCCGTGGTCTCGATCGACTCGGCGATGTCGTTCGCCGGCTTGGCCGTCTCGGGGTCGTAGTGGACGAGCTTGGCGAACACGGCGTCGAGGACGTTGCCGCCACAGGTCTCGGACGTGTTGCTGGGCACCAGCGGGTTCTGCGGGTTGCACCCGCGAATGGTGATCTCGCCGCCCGTCTTGCTGCCAGCCGTGGTCTCGGTGTCGCTGCCGCTTCCGCTGTTGCCGCAACCGGCGGCCAGCAGTGCAACGGCGGACAGGGCCGCAACCGCGACCGTGCGAGTGGTTCCTCGCATGGATGTCCTCCTACGTGATGTGGTGGGTCGCCCGTTGGTCGGGTGAACCGTTTCCTGGGCCGCTCCCGATCGGGTGTGGCCCCTGTGCAGCGCCTCCGGGCGTGCCGCGGTCCATCAAAGACCACCGATAGGCCGTTTGGAAGGTTCCGTGCGCGCCGAGACACGATTGTGACCCAAGGGTGCGCGATCGTGACCGAAGCGCGATCCAGCGGCCCGCGCCGCCGGAGGATTTCCTGTCCGAGCGGCTACGGTGAGGCCCGTGCCCGGCTACGACGACGACCTGCGCCTCGCCCACGTCCTCGCTGACGCGGTCGAGCGCCTGACCACCGCGCGGTTCCGGGCCGAGGACCTCCACGTCGAGGCCAAGCCCGACCTCACCCTCGTCAGCGACGCCGACCGCGACGCCGAGGAGCTGATCCGCAGCCAGCTCAAGCGCACCCGCCCGCGCGACGCCGTCATCGGCGAGGAGTTCCCCACCACGGGGTCCTCACCGCGCCAGTGGGTCGTCGACCCGATCGACGGCACCCACAACTTCGTCCGCGGGGTCCCGGTGTGGGGCACCCTCATCGCGCTCGTCGACGACGGTCGGCCGGTGCTCGGCCTCGTGGCCGCCCCCGCGCTGGGCCGCCGCTGGTGGGCCACCCTGGGCTCGGGCGCGTGGGCCGGCCGCAGCCTCACGTCGGCCAAGCAGATCCACGTCTCCGGCGTCACCCGCATCGAGGACGCCTCGATCTCCGCCTCGAGCTGGACCTCCTGGGACGCCGTGGGCCGCGAGCGCGAGGCGCTCGACCTCGCCCGGTCCTGCTGGCGCGAGCGGGCGTTCGGCGACTTCTGGTCCTACATGCTGCTCGCCGAGGGCGCGGTCGACATCGCCGCCGAGCCCGAGCTGGCGCTGCACGACATGGCGGCCCTCGTGCCCATCGTCACCGAGGCGGGCGGCCGCTTCACCTCGCTCGACGGGGTCGACGGCCCGTACGGCGGCAACGCGGTGGCGACCAACGGCCACCTCCACGACGAGGTGCTGGCCCGGCTCACGCCCGGGCGCGGCGAGGTCGACGGCCTCTAGAAGAGGGCGTCCTGGTCGGCCTCGGTCGCCACGCCCTCCAGGTGCAGCAGCTGCGCCTTGCGCTCGAGCCCGCCCGCGTACCCGGTGAGGGTCCCGTCGGCGCCGACGACGCGGTGGCAGGGCAGGACGACCGGGATGGGGTTGGCGCCGTTGGCGGACCCGACGGCCCGCGACGCCCCGGGCGGGAGCCCGAGCTCGGCGGCGATGGCGCCGTACGTGGTGATGGTCCCCCACGGGATCTCCGCGAGGACGTCCCACACCCGGCGCTGGAAGTCGGTGCCCGCGGGTCGCAGCGGCAGGTCGAACACCCGCAGCCGGCCGGCGAAGTAGGCGGCGAGCTGCGCGTGGGCCTCCGTGAGCACCGCCGACCCGCCGCGCTCGTGCTCGGGTGACCCGTCGGCGGAGGCGTCGAACCGGATGGCGACGAGCGCCCCGCCCCGTTCGACGAGCTCGAGGCGGCCGATCGGCGAGGTCGTGACGACCGAGCGCGAGGGCTGGGGGTCAGACGGCAACGGTGGTCACCGGGAGCTCCACCCGTCCCTCGAGCGCCGGCACCACGGTCGCGGCGTCGCCGACGAGCACGACGGTCCAGCCCTGGGTCGCGACCCGGCCGTAGGCGGCGTCGAGGTCGTCGCGGGTGAGGACGGCGACGTCGCGCAGGGTGGCCGTGGTGAAGTCGAGCGGGAGACCCTCGAGGGCGAGGGCCGCGGTCTCGTCGGCCACGGCGTCGGCGGTGGCGTACCGGCCGGGGGCCGTCTTCGCGACGTAGTCGACCCCGCTGCGCACCTCGGCCTCGGTGAAGCCGTCGCGCGCGCCGTCGAGGATCCCGAGGAGGATCTCCACGGCCTCACCGGTGACCTCCGAGCGCACCGAGCCGGAGGTGACGAACGAGCCGCCCGCGACCCGCGGCCGGAACGCCGAGCGGACGCCGTAGGTGTAGCCCTTCTCCTCGCGCAGCACGGCGTCGAGGCGGGCGCCGGGCGAGCCGCCGAGCACGAAGGACACCACGGGGTGCGGGGCCCAGCCGTGCGGGGTCGAGCGGTCGGGGCCGGGTGCCCCGACGATGATCTCGGTCTGCACCGACCCGGGCCGGTCGACGACGACGATGCGTGTGCGGTCGGGGGCCGGCACGGGTGCCGTGGGCCGCGGCACGGGCGTGTGGCCGGGCGCGCGCCAGGTCCCGAGGGTGGCGTCGAGCACGCCGCGGACGTCGACGTCAGTGAGGTCGCCGGCCAGGACGACCGTGGCGCCCTGCGGGCCGACGGCGCGGGCGTGGAACGCGACGACGTCCTCGCGGGTGAGGGACCCGATCGTCTCGGGGGTGCCCCCGGTGGGGGTGGCGGCCCGCTCCCCCGGCGCCCAGAGGGTTCGAGTGAGCTCCTTGGCCGCGCGGTGCCCCGCGGACGCCCGCTCCTGCTCGATCTCGGCGAGCCGGATGCGCAGGATGCGGCGCACCTCGGCCTCCGGGAACACCGGGTCGGCGAGGGCGTCGGTGACGACGGACGCCGCCGTGGCGAGGTGGCGCTGGGGCACGTCGACGTCGACGAGGACGCCGCCGTCGGACACCCCTGCCCCGAGGGCCATGCCGTGGCGCTCCATCAGCTCGGCGAACTCCTCGGCCGAGTACCGCGAGGTGCCCTCGTCGAGGAGGCGGGCCGTCATCGACGCCACGCCCTCCTGGCCGGCCGGCTCGGACGACAGGGACGTGGGCACGACGACGCGCAGGGACAGGACGTACTGGCCGGGCAGGTCGTGGGCGAGGACGCGCACGCCGTTGTCGAGCAGGTGCTCGGTGGCCTCCGGGAACGCCCAGGGCCCCTGGGCGACGACGTCGGGACGCGGCACGGTGGGGGTGCTCATGCCACGGCCTCCTCGTCGGCGGTCGCGTCGTCCTCGACGAGGTACGCGACGACCGCCCGGCTCTCCGGCTGCAGCCAGCGGCGGGCCGCGGCCACGACGTCGTCGCGGGTGAGCGCGGTGAGCCGGTCGAGGTGGGTGTTGACGACCTCGGGGTCGTCGTGGAGCAGGTGGTGGTGGCTGATGACGTCGGCCCGCTCCTCCTGGCTGGCCAGCGCCGAGAGCCACGAGCGCTCGGACTGCGCGAGCGACGCCTCGAGCTCGGCGTCGGTGGGACCGCCATCGAGGAAGGAGGCGAGCTCCTCGAGGAAGGCGTCCTCGACCGCCGCGGCGTCGACCCCGGGGGCGACGTCGAGGACCACGAAGCCGAGCGAGCTGCCGTCGACGAAGCCCCATGCCGTGGCGTGCGCCCCGAGCGCGGACTGCTCGCGGCGCACGAGACGGCGCACGAGGCGCGAGGTGGACAGCCCCCCGACGCAGTCGAGGGCGACCGCGGCCGCGAGGAACTCGTCGGTGCCGTCGACGGGGAGGCGGAACGCGACGTGCAGGCGGTCGTTGGGGACCGCGGAGACGCGGTCGAGCCGCAGCGGAGCGGCGAGCGGCTCGAGCTGGGGGTGGTTGGGCCGCGGCGGCGCGGCGCTCGCCGGCAGGGGGCCGAAGTACCGCTCGGCGAGGGCGAACCCGCGCTCGGGCGTGATGTCACCGCACAGGGTGAGGACGGTGTTGTCCGGGCCGTAGAAACGGCGGAAGAACGCGTGGACGTCCTCGAGGCTCGCGGCGTCGAGGTCCTCCATCGACCCGATCGTCGGGTGGTGGTACGGGTGCCCCTCGGGGAAGAGGGTGGCGTAGACGTCGATGAGCGCGTTGCCGTAGGGCTGGTTGTCGTACCGCTGGCGCTTCTCCTCCTTGACGACGTCGCGCTGGTTGTCGAGGTTCTCCTGCGTCACGGCGTCGAGGAGGTGGCCGTGCCGGTCGGCCTCGAGCCACAGGGCGAGCTCGACGGTGCCGGTGGGCACGGTCTCGAAGTAGTTGGTGCGGTCGAACCACGTCGTGGCGTTGAGCCGGGCGCCCTGCTCCATCAGCGCCTCGAAGTGCTCGCCGCTGCGCACGTGGCGCGAGCCCTGGAACATCAGGTGCTCGAAGAGGTGGGCGAACCCCGTGCGACCGGCGCTCTCGTGCCGCGACCCCACCCCGACCCAGAGGTTCACCGTGACGTTCGGGACCGTGTGGTCGGGGCTGACGACGACGCGCAGCCCGTTGGGCAGCGTGTGTCGGTGGATGGGGTAGTCCAGCGGCATGGCGGTCACCCTACGTCGGCGCACCGTCGGCCGACAGGAGGTTCCGCGGCGTCAGGCCCCGCGGTGACGGCCCTCGAGCTCGGCGACGCCGCTCACCTCGTGGTCGGCGGGGTCGCTCGGGATGGAGGGGACCTCGCGCTGCGGCAGGGCGTCCATGGCCCGGCGGCCGAAGACCTGCTGCTCGGTGGCGACGCGCTCGGCGCGGCCGCGGCCGAGGAAGCTGACGGCCCAGTGGAGCAGGGTGGTGACGCGGTGCTTGAACCCGATGATGTAGACGAGGTGGATCGCCAGCCACAGCACCCAGGCGAAGAACCCGGCGAACCGCAGCCGCCCGATGGAGGCGACGGCGCTGAAGCGCGAGATCGTCGCCATCGAGCCCTTGTCGAAGTAGCGGAAGGCCTCCTCGGTCGGCGTGCCGTCGAGGCGGCGGCCGATCTGCTTGGCGGAGAACCGTGCTCCCTGGATGGCGACCTGCGCGACACCGGGGAGGCCGTCGAGCGACATCATGTCGCCGACGACGTGGACCTCGGGGTGGCCGGGCAGGGTGAGGTCGGGCAGGACGAGGACGCGGCCGGCGCGGTCGACCTCGGCGCCCGACTGCTCGGCGAGCTGGCGGGCCAGCGGGCTGGCCTGCACGCCTGCGGCCCACACCTTGGTCAGGGCCTCGATGCGGGTGGAGGACCCGTCCGGCTCCTTGACGACGATGCCGCTGGAGTCGACGTCGGTGACCATCGTGCCCAGGCGGACGTCGACGCCCATGTCGGTGAGCCGGCGCTTGGCGGCGCCGCCGAGGCGGTCACCGAAGGAGGGCAGGACCTGGTCGACCGCGTCGACGAGGATGATGCGCGCCTTGGTGGGGTCGATGCGGCGGAAGTCGTTCTTGAGGGTGCGGTTGGCGAGCTCGGCGATCTGCCCCGCCATCTCCACCCCGGTGGGCCCGGCGCCGACGACGACGAAGGTCAGCGCGCGCTCGGCCTCGACCGGCGTGCGGGCCAGCTCGGCCAGCTCGAAGGCGCCGAAGATGCGGCCGCGCAGCTCGAGCGCGTCGTCGATCGACTTCATCCCCGGGGCGTGCCGGGCGAAGCCGTCGTTGCCGAACCACGACTGGCCGGCGCCGGCGGCGACGAGCAGCTCGTCGTAGGAGGTGACCGTCTCGCGGCCCAGGACCTCGGAGGTGACCGTGCGGCTCTCGAGGTCGACGTGGGTCACGGTGCCGAGGACGACGCGGGCGTTCTTCTGCCGGGCCAGCACCTCGCGGGTGCTCGGGGCGATCTCGCCCTCGGAGAGGATCCCGGTCGCGACCTGGTAGAGCAGGGGCTGGAACAGGTGGTGGGTCGTCTTCGCGATCAGGGTGATCTCGACGTCCTTGCGCCGGCGCAGGGCCTGGGTGCCGAACAGACCACCGAACCCTGAGCCGATGACGACGACGCGGTGCGGGCTGCTGGGGTGGGTGCTCACATAGGGGTGAACGTGCGTGAACGGGCCGGTATGCCGGTTCTCGGGCGACGTGGTGGGGGTCACGGCGGGGTGCGCTCCTCGAGGGGGGCGCGGGCCGCTGTCGGGCCCGCGGACGGGAGGGAGCGGCGGTGACCCCGGTGGACCTCCCCATCGTCCCAGCCGGGTCGGCGCGACCGCAGGCGCGCCCGCATGGCGGAAGGCGAAGGGCCCGGAACCGTGTGACGGTTCCGGGCCCTTCGTGATCCTGAGTAGCGGGGGCAGGATTTGAACCTGCGACCTCCGGGTTATGAGCCCGGCGAGCTACCGAGCTGCTCCACCCCGCGTCGAGGGAAAGTGGCTCCTGCGAGCCGCTCTCGGTAGACCCGACCTTACGCGACACCGCCGCCCCCGGCCAAATCGGGCAGGGGCGGCGGTGGGGGTGCTGGTGGTGCTCAGCCGGTGGGTGACGGGCTCGGTGAGGGGCTCGCCGAGGACGACGGCGACGGGGACGGCGAGGGCGCCGGTGTCCCGAGCTGGCCCGCCAGGCCGTTGGCCTTCTTGATGGCCGCGTCGAGCCGGTCCTGGGCCTGGCCGTAGGCGGCGAAGTCGCCCTTCTTGAGGGCGTCCTGGCCGTCGGTGTACGCCGCCTGGATCTCCTCCAGCGCCGCGGCGAGCTGCTGCGCCACGGTGCCCGACGGGGTCCCGGGGTCGGTGGGTTCACCGGGGTCGGTCGGTGGCTCCTCGCCGCCCTCGCCGAACAGGCCGTTGATCGCCTGCTCGAGCGTGTCGCCCCACGCGACGTTGGTGCCGTACACGGCCACCGTCACCTTGTTCTGCGGGAAGGACCCCGAGCCGGCCGAGGCCTGCACGTACAGCGGCTGCACGTAGAACATCCGGCCCTGGAGCGGGAAGGCGAGCAGGTTGCCGAAGGTCAGCTGCTTGCCCGACCCGGAGTTGTTGGTGATGTACTGCGCCAGGTTCAGCGGCTCGGTCGGGTTCTGCGACCTCGCCGTGGAGTTCTGGATCTGGTTGAGCACCTGGCCCGGTCCGGGTTGTCGGGTCTCGGGGTTGTACTCGAGCAGCCGCAGCGTGCCGTACCCCTCCCCCGGTTTCCCGGCCTCGTTGCCGGCGTCGGCGTCGACGGCGAGCAGGCCGCGCAGGATCTCGCGCCCGGCCTCGTTGTTGCTCGCCGGGACGAACGACGTCGTGATCGAGAAGGCGGCCGCGCCCTCACCGGGCATCGCGATCGACTGGAAGACGACCGCCTGGTCCTGGGCGGGGATCGACGGGTCGCGCGGGACGCGCCACTTGTCCGAACCGGAGTAGAAGTCGCCCGGATTGGTCACGTGGTACTCGGTGAGCAGCTCGCGCTGCACCTTGAGCAGGTCCTGCGGGTAGCGGATGTGCGACATCAGGTCGCCGGAGATCTCCGAGATGGGACGCACGGACCCGGGGAACGCGTTGCCCCAGGCCTTGAGCATCGGGTCGGTGGTGTCCCAGCCGTACAGCTTGACCGAGCCGTCGTAGGCGTCGACGGTCGCCTTGACGGCGTTGCGGATGTAGTTGACCTGGCCCGTGCCCACGGTCACGACGTTCGAGCGCGTGGTGACGGCGTCGGAGGTCGCGTCGGCCATCTCGAGGAGCCGGCTGTTGGGGTAGCTCGCCGACGTCGTGAAGCCGTCGACGATCCACTGCACCCGCCCCTCGACCACGGCCGGGTAGACGTTGCCGTCGAGCCGCAGCCACGGCGCCACCCGCTCGACGCGCTCGGTCGGGGTGCGGTGGTCCAGGACCCGCGAGGAGCTGTTCACGGCGTCGGACAGGAGGAAGTTGGCCTCGCGGTACTTCACGGCGTAGGCGATCCGGCGCAGCATCGAGCCGATCGGGACGCCACCCTTGCCGGAGTAGGTGTTGTTGACCGCGACGTCGCCCTCCCCGCTGGCGGGGAAGTCGAACTCGCGCGGCTGGGCGGCCGCGGGGGCACCGACCACGGAGTACGACGGTGACAGCTCGCCGAAGTAGATCCGCTTCTCGTACTCGCCGAGCGAGCTGTTGCTCCCGCCCTCGAAGAAGACCGGGTCGCCCTCGCTGGTGCGCTGGTTGCCGTAGGCGGCGTAGAAGCCGTAGCCGTGGGTGTAGATCGTGTGGTCGTTGAGCCAGTTGCGCTGGTTGTCGGGCAGGCCGTCGAGGTTGATCTCGCGCACCGCGACGACGGCGTCGCGCGTCTGGCCCCCGACCTGGTAGCGGTCGACGTCGAGGGTGTCGGGGAAGGCGTAGTAGTCGCGCTGGCCCTCGAGCTGGCGGAACGACGGCGCGACGACGTTGGGGTCGATGACGCGCACGCCGGGGATGCCCGCGGCGTCCTTGCGCTCGGAGGCCTTGTCGACCTCCACCGGTGGCGGCGGGTTCTGGATCCGTTTGACCCGGTCGAGACCGAAGGCGGCCCCGGTGGCGGTGATGTTGCGCCCGATGTACTCGGCCTCCAGCGACTTCTCGGACGGGTTGACCTTCAGCGACTGGATGAGGGCCGGGTAGGCGCCGCCGACGAGGACGGCCGTGACGACGAGCAGCGCGACCCCGGTGATGGGCAGGCGCCAGCTGCGGCTCCAGATGGCCGCGAGGAAGAAGCCGGCGCACATGATGGCGGCCACCGCGAGGATCGCCTTGGTCGGCAGGACGGCGTTGTCGTCGGTGTACGTGATGCCGGTGAGCAGGTCACCGCGCTGGGTCGACAGCGAGTAGCGGTCGAGCCAGTAGGAGGCGGCGCGGGTCAGCGCGATGAGCGCGCCGATGACGCCGAGGTGGACGTACGCGGCGCGGGTCGTGGGACCGCGACCGGGCAGCTGGAGGCCGCCGTAGACGTAGTGCGTGAAGGCCCCCGCGACGAACGCCAGGGCGAGCACGACCGTGACGAAGCTGACGAGGAAGTGCAGCCACGGCAGGGTGAAGACGAAGAAGCCCACGTCCAACCCGAACTGCGGGTCGGTGACGCCGAAGGGCTCGCGGTTGGCCCAGAGCAGGACGGTGCGCCACGCACCGAGCGACCCCGAGCCGGCGAGCAGGCCGAGGACGACGGGGACGGCGATGACGGCGAGGCGGCGCAGGGGCTCGATGGCCTGGCGGTACTGCTCGAGCACCTGCTGCGCCGGCGTGGTCGGCACGTAGAACGGACGGGTGCGGTACGCGGCGACGAGGCTCGCGGCGACGGCACCGCCGGTGACGACCGCGGCGATGACGAAGATGAGGACCTTGGTCGTCAGCTCCTTGACGAACACGCCTCGGAAACCGACGGACTCGTACCACCACACGTCGGTGAGGACGTCGGCGGCGAGACCCCCCAGCAGCGCCAGGCCGGCGAGGACGACGAGCGTGGTCCCGAGCGGCCCCCTGCGTCGGCGGGCCGTGGGTCGCGCCGGCCCGCGCGGACCGTCACCCCCCTCGGCTCGAGGCGTACCGTCTCCCGGGCCGGTGGGCCCGTCGAACCACTCCGAGCGACTCACTGCTCTCCTCGTCCCGTCGGGCGGGGAAGGCCCCCGTGTCGACCGTGGGCGACAAAGGTACCCCGGGCTCCTGCGCAGCCATCGGGCACCATGGTCCGGTGACCCAGACCTCCCAGCCCGTGACCGACCCCCTGACCCTCGCCGCGCTCGACACCGAGCGCCACGTCGCGCGCTCCGGGTGGGACCAGCCGGTGCGGTTGTTCGCCCTCGTGCCGACGAGCGACCTGCTCACCCACCAGCCCCAGCTGGCCGACGGCCTGGCCGCGCACGACGCCGTCGCCGGTGCGCTGAGCGCGGTGGAGCAGGAGGAGCTCCCGGAGGCCGACGGGCTCGAGGACCTCCTCGCCCGGATCGCCTGGCCCGACCAGGTGTCGGGCTGCGCCATCGCCGTGGAGCGGATCGTCGTGCCGCCGGAGGCCGAGCGCGACCTCCCCCACGACGACGCCGACGCCCTGCGCGCCGTCGCCGAGCACCCGCAGCGGGCCGACGTCCGTCTCGTCGTGGCCGTGACCCGCGACGGCGAGGCCCGCTGCCTGCTGCGCCAGCGCGAGCACGACAGCGACGACCGCGTCGCGCTCGGCGACGACATCGCCCCCGGGCTGGTCCACGCGCTGCGCGCGACGTTCAGCCCGGACTGACGCGGGGGCTCAGCCGCAGGACGGCAGCGCCGCGTCGTCGCCCTTCGCGATCGCCTCGACGGCCGCCCGGCCCTCGGCGAAGGTCGCCACCCGCACCACGTGCAGCCCGGCGGGGACGTGCCCGACGACCTCGTCGCAGTTGTCGGCCGGCGCGAGGAAGTAGTCGGCACCCTCGGTGCGGGCCCCGACGAGCTTCTGCCGGATGCCCCCGATGGGGCCGACGGTGCCGTCGTCCTGCATCGTCCCGGTTCCGGCGACGTCCTTGCCGCCGGTGAGCCCACCGGGGGTGAGCACGTCGTAGATGGCGAGGCTGAACATCAGTCCGGCAGAAGGGCCCCCGACGCTCCCGGTGTTGAGCGTGACGTCGACCGGCAGGTCGTAGTCGATGCTCAGGCCGACCCCCATGACCGTGCGGCCCTGGGCGGCCGCCGTGCGGGCGGTGAGGGTCTGCTCGCGGTCGTCGCGGCGGACGACCACGGGGAAGGTGTCGCCGGGCGAGTGCCGCTGGACGGCGGCGCGCACGGCGTCGGCCGTCGTGGCCTCGTCACCGTCGACGGAGACGAGGACGTCGCCCGCCTTGAACACGTCCTTGCTCGGGCTGTCGGTGGGCACGCCGGCGATGGCGACGACCTGCGGGACCTCCTTGCCCAGCGCCCGCAGCGCGGTCGCCGCGGCCACGTTCTGCGACCCGGCCATCTCGGCCGCGCCCTCCTCCTGGACCTGCTCCTCGGTGGTGTCGGGCGGGAAGAGCTGCTCCTCGGGGAGGACCTCCTCCGACGACGACACCCACGCCCTCAGCACGTCGTAGACGGTGACCCGGACCCCGGGCCCGCCGCGCACGCTGACCGTCGTGAAGTCGAGCCGGCCCTGCGTCGGGTAGGTCTGGGCCCCCTTGACCTCGAGCAGCGGCTTGCCGTCGGAGGTACCGAGGATGTTCGTGGCCGGACCGGGCGACATCACGGCGTAGGGCAGCCCGACGAAGGACAGCACCGCGGCCACCGCGATGGCGACGAAGGTGGTGGTGAGCAGCACGCCGGGCAGCAGCCCGGGGCGCATCGGGTTGCGTGAGCGCCGGCGCCACCCGCTCCGGCCGCTCGCCGAGAGGAAGGGGCCGCCCTCGCCCTCCGGGCCGCCGGTGAGGACGTCGTGCGAGCGGGTCGTCACGGCAGGCCCACCCACTCGGTGGACCCGTCGCCCAGCTTCTGGTGCTTCCAGATCGGGGTGCGCGCCTTGAGGGTGTCGATGACCGCGCGGCACGCGTCGAACGCCTGGCCGCGGTGCGGTGCCGCGGCCCCGACCACGACGGCGAGGTCACCCACGTGAAGGGCGCCGGTGCGGTGCACGGCCGCCACCCGCAGCGCCTCGTGGGAGGCCGCGACCTCCTCGCAGACCGCCCGCATCGTCTCGACCGCGCTCGGGTGCGCCTCGTAGTCGAGAGCGCTCACCGCCGACCCGTGGTCGTGGTCGCGCACGACGCCGACGAACAGGGCGATCCCGCCGCACGCGGGGTGGCGGACGGCGTCGAGCACCTCGTCGACGGACAGCGGCTCGTCACGCAGGTCGACGAGCGCGACCGCATCCGGGTCGGTCGGCACATGGGCTCCTCGGGGACGCGCGGTGGAACCAATCGGGCGTCGTCGTGGTTGGGTTGGACGAGACGACATCCTCTCACCCCCCGCGAGGAGCCCGGCGTGAACGACCCCGGTTCGACGAACCCCCGAGACGACGAGGGAGCGGACCTGCCCCCCGACATCGAGAAGCTGCTGCGCGACCTAACCGGAGGCGGCCCGGTCGACCCCCAGGTCGCCTCGATGATGCAGGGCATGGGCCTGGACAAGGTCGACCCGCAGGTGCTCGCGATGGTGATGCAGCAGGTCCAGGCGATGTTCGCGGCCCCCGACACCGGCGAGGCCGTCAACGTCACGCTGGCCACCGACATCGCGCGCAAGACCGTGGCCGCCGAGGGCGACGCCCTCGCCTCCGACGCCGACCGCCGCGGCGCCGCCGAGTCGGTGCAGGTCGCGGGGATGTGGCTCGACGCCGTCACCGACGTCTCCACCTCCGGGCTGCGCGGGACCGCGTGGAGCCGGGCCGAGTGGGTCGAGGCGACGATGCCGGTGTGGACCGACCTCGTCGAGCCGGTCGCCGAGGGCGTCAGCGACGCGGTCGGGACCGCGCTCACGGCCCAGCTCGGCCAGCTCGGCGAGGCCGACCTGCCCGAGGGCATGGCCGGGATGCTCGACCAGGCCGGCCCGATGCTGCGGCGGATGCACGGCTCGATGTTCTCGATGCAGCTCGGCCAGGGCTCCGGGACGCTCGCCGGCGAGGTGCTGACCGGGTGCGAGGTCTCGCTCCCGCTCGTGCCCTCCCCCGACGTCGTGCTCATGCCGCAGTCGCTGCGCGCGTTCGCCGAGGGCCTCGAGGTCGACGAGCCGCAGGCCCGCCTCTACCTCGCGGTGCGTGAGGTCGCCCGGGTCCGGCTCTTCGGCGCCGTGCCGTGGCTCGCGCCCGGCCTGCTGGCCGCGGTCCGCGACTACGCGGCCGACATCAGCATCGACACCGAGGCCATCGACGAGGCCGTGCGCTCCATCGACCCCTCCGACGCCGAGGCGGTGCAGCAGGCGCTGCAGGGCCGGATGTTCGCGCCCCACCAGTCCCCCGCGCAGCAGGCCGCCCTGGCCCGGCTCGAGACGCTCCTCGCGCTCGTCGAGGGCTGGGTCGACGTCGTCACCGACGCCGCGACCCGCGACCACCTCCCCCAGGCCGCCGCGCTCGGCGAGGCCGTGCGCCGCCGCCGGGCCACCGGAGGGCCCGCCGAGAAGGCGTTCGGCGCCCTCGTCGGGCTCGAGCTGCGCCCGCGCCGTCTGCGCGACGCAGCGAACCTGTTCCGCGCCCTCGAGGACCGGGGCGGCACCGAGCTGCGCGACGGCGCGTGGCGCCACCCCGACCTCGCCCCGGGCACCGCCGACCTCGACGACCCGCTGGGCTACGTCGAGCGCGCGGCCACCCCCCAGGGCGACGCGATGGACGCCGAGCTCGACCGCCTGCTCTCCGGCGAGGACCCCGCGTGAGCGCAGGCGTCGCCGCCGCGTTCGCCCACCTCCACGCCGACGCCGTCGCGGTGCTGCGCGCCTGGGACGCGCCTGACCCGGGACAGGCGCGGCTGCGCGAGGACTACCTCGCCCACCTCGACGCGCACGCCGACGGGGTGGCCAAGGCAGGACCGCCGGCGCACCTCACCGGCTCGTGCGCCGTCCTCGACCCCACCGGGACGCAGGTGCTGCTGACCCACCACCGCAAGGCCGACCAGTGGTTCCAGTTCGGCGGTCACCTCGAGCAGGGCGACCCCACGCTGTGGGCCGCCGCCCGGCGCGAGGCCCGTGAGGAGTCGGGCCTGCCCGACCTCGATCCGCTCCCCCGGCCGGTGCAGCTCGACCGGCACGTCCTCGTCGGGTCGTTCGGGCGCTGCCACGAGCACCTCGACGTGCGCTACGCGGCCGTGGCGCCCGCGGGTGCGGCGGCCGTCGTCAGCGACGAGTCGCACGACGTGCGGTGGTGGCCGGTCGACGCCCTCCCGGTGGGGACCGCCGCCGAGCTCGGGCCGCTCGTGTCAGCCGCTCGGGGTGCCCTCGGGCTCTGAGGCCGCGTCGACCGACTCCTCACCACCGTCGACCGGGTCGTCGTCGAGCGCCGGCAGCCCCTCGGCGTGGGCGAGGCCGTCGAGGAAGCCGCGCGCCCGCTCGAGCTTGGGGTAGGACGCCAGCAGCCGCCAGAACCCCGGGCTGTGCCCGTGGACGAGCAGGTGGCCCAGCTCGTGGAGGACGACGTAGTCCAGGACGTAGTCGGGGACGTCGCGAAGCCGGTCCGAGACGCGGATCGTGCCGTCGGCGGGGGTGCAGGACGCCCAGCGCCGGCCCATGGTCGACACCCAGCGCACGCTGGTCGGCTTCGCGTGCCCGCCGAGGTAGCGCCGCGAGAGGGTCTCGGCGCGGGTCAGCAGGGCGGCGTCGGAGGGCTTGCGGCGCCCCTCGCCGCGGGTCAGCCGGTCGAGCATCCGGGCGACCCAGCGCTCCTCCTCGTCCGGGGAGAAGGAGGCGGGGATGAGCACGACGGTGCGGCCGCCCTCGCGGTACGCACTCACGGTGCGTCGCCGGCGGCGGCTGCGCCGGACCTCGACGTCCTCGCTGGTCACGGACCGAGCGTAGGGGTTCGGCGGCGCTGGTGGGGCGGGTGGTGACCGTGTGGCGAGAGGGGCGTGGGAGGCGGCGTGGCGTGGGCGCGTCACGGGGTTGCGGGCGTGCTGCGTGGCTACATTGGGGACCGTCCAGGCCGCGACAGCGGCGAGAGATCCGCATCGACGCGGCAGGTCGCCGTCGTCGACGACAAGGAGAGCGTCCATGGCTGACGAGACCTACAAGGGCGAGTTCTACTGCGTGAAGTGCAAGGAGAAGCGCGAGGCAGAGGGGAAGGTCGTCGTCTCGGAGAACGGCCGCCGGATGGCGAAGGGTGTGTGCCCGGTCTGCGGCACGAACCTCAACCGCATCCTCGGCAAGGCCTGAGCGGCCCACCCGCAGAGCATCGACGCGGCCCCGGTCCTGAAACGGACCGGGGCCGTGTCATGTCCCGGGGGCCTGTGGACGACCGGCCGACACGGTCCCCCGCCGGCGGCAGGATGGCCGGGCGAGGCGGGACGCGGCTGACGACGGGGGTGCGGATGGACGGGGAGCCGGGGCTCGTCGTCGTGGACGGCTGGGGGCCGGTCGCCGACGAGCTCACCGCCCAGCTGCGCCGGGTCGGGCTCGAGGTCGGCGGCGGGGTCCACGCCGCCGACGGGGCCGAGCTCGGCGTCGCGGTGGGGACGCCGGCGGCGGTGGTCGTGGTCGCGCAGGGTCGGGCGCCGGGGTGGGCCGGGGCCCCGTGGCAGGCGCGGGGCGTGCCGCACCTCCCCCTCGTCCTGGGCCGGCGCCGCCTCGTCGTCGGTCCACTCGTCCTGCCGGGCCGGACCCCGTGCCTGCGGTGCACGGCGCCGGCGTGGGACACCTCGCGGGTCCTGGAGGTGGCCGAGGTCGGTGCGGAGGCCCTCGTCCTCGCGACCGCCGTCGCGGTCGTCACCGTCCTCGCCGCGGTGCGCGGCGACGAGTCCTTGGGCGGGATCTCCACCGAGGTGGCGCTGCACGAGGTTCGCGTCACGCACCGCGTGTGGAGCCCGCGGCCCGGTTGCCGGTGCACGGGGGAGACAATGGCCGGGTGACCGACATCCCCAAGGGCTCCGTGGCCCGCGCCGCCAAGCTCGTCGGTCTCCCTCTCGGCCATGCCGGGCGGGTCGCCCTCGGGGTCGGCAAGCGGGTCGGGGGACGGCCCGCCGAGCTCGTCGCCGCCGAGCTGCAGGCCCGCACCGCCGAGCAGCTGTTCGCCGTGCTGGGCACGCTCAAGGGCGGGGCGATGAAGTTCGGCCAGGCCCTGTCGGTCATGGAGGCCGCGATGCCCGAGGACCTCGCCGGTCCGTACCGGGCGACCCTCACCAAGCTCCAGGAGGCCGGTCCGCCGATGGGCGCCGACCGGGTCCACGAGATCCTCGCCCGCGAGCTCGGCCCGCGGTGGGCCACCACCAAGCTCGTCGCGTTCGACGACACGCCCGCCGCCTCGGCCTCCATCGGCCAGGTCCACAAGGCGGTCTGGCGCGACGGCCGCGAGGTCGCCGTGAAGATCCAGTACCCCGGCGCCGCCGAGGCGCTGCTCTCCGACCTCAACCAGCTCTCGCGGGTGGCGCGCGTCGCCGGCTCGTGGGTGCCCGGCATCGACGTCAAGCCGATCATGGACGAGCTCAAGGCCCGGATGAGCGAGGAGCTCGACTACCACCTCGAGGCCCGCAACCAGCGCCACTTCGCCGCGGCCTTCCGCGACGACGACGACGTCCTCGTGCCCGACGTCCTCGTCGACTCCGACCGGGTCCTCGTCACCGAGTGGGTCGACGGCACCCCGCTGTCGCGGATCATCACCGACGGCACCCAGGAGCAGCGCGACGAGGCGGCCACCCTCTACCTCGAGTTCCTCCTGCGCGCCCCCAACGTCGCGCGCATGCTGCACGCCGACCCGCACCCGGGGAACTTCCGGATCACCGAGGACGGCCGCCTCGGCGTCCTCGACTTCGGCGCGGTCAACCGGCTCCCCCACGGGCTGCCGTCGTCCCTCGGTCGCGTGCTCACCGAGGCGCTCGCGGGCGACGCCCCGGCACTGGAGCAGGCGCTGCGCAGCGAGGGGTTCATCCGCAAGGGCATCGAGATCGACCCCGACGCCCTGCTGGCGTACCTCACCCCGCTCGTCGAGCCCCTGCTCCACGACGAGTTCACCCCCACCCGCGCCTGGCTGCGCGGGGCGGCGGCGACCCTGCAGGACCCGCGCCGCCCGCAGTTCCTCATCGGGCTCAAGCTCAACCTGCCGCCCGACTACCTGCTGATCCACCGCGTCTGGCTCGGCGGCATCGGGGTGCTCAGCCAGCTCGGCGGCACCGTGCCGCTGCGCGAGATGGTGTGCGCGTACCTCTCGGGCGTCGACGAGTCGCGGCTGCCGCCGTCACCGGACTGACGCCGGGCTCACCACCAGGCCGAGTCGAGCTTTCCCTCGATGCTGCGCAGGTGCTCGCGGCTGCAGCGGGCGCAGGTCCACACCTCGTGCCCGTTCTCGGTGCCGCGGGCCCAGGTGAGGCGGGCGAGGGCGCGGGCCTCGTCGTCGGCCGCGACCTCGCCACAGGTGGCGCACACGATGGGGCGCTCGGCCGCGGCGTCGGCCACGAGGGTCAGCTCCCGGCCTTCGCGGCCGCCTTGGCCGCCTTCTTGAAGTCGCGCACCTTCTGCAGCGACTCGGGGTCGACGACGTCGGCGACCGAGCGGAACGAGCCGGCCTCGGCGTAGGCGCCGCAGGCCTGCTCCCAGCCCTCGGGCCGCACACCGAGCTGCTTGCCGAGCAGCGCCGTGAAGATCCTCGCCTTCTGCTCGCCGAAGCCCGGCAGCGCCCGCACGCGGCGGACCAGCTCGGCCCCCGTGGCGACGTCGCGCCAGATGGCGGAGGCATCGCCGTCGTACTGGTCGCGCACGACCACGGCGAGCTCCTGGATGCGGCCGGCCATCGAGCGGCCGTAGCGGTGCACGGCCGGCGGGGTGGCGCACAGGTCGGCGAAGGACTCGGGCTCGGCGGCGGCGAGCGCGGCGGGGTCGAGGGTGCCGAAGCGCTCGAGGACCTTGGCCGGACCGGCGAAGGCGCGCTCCATCGGGAACTGCTGGTCGAGCAGCATGCCCACGACGAGGGCGAACGGGTCCTGCGACAGGACGCGGTCGGCGGCGGGGTCCTGGGCGATCGTCAGCGTGACCATGGCCGAAGCGTAGCCAGCACCGTCGCGCCGACGGCACGCCAGAAGTCGCGCTCGGAGAACAGCACCGCCCCCGACGCGGTGTCGGGGGCGGTGCGCTCGTCGGTCACGGGGCTCATCGCACGATGGCGTGGATGACCGCCCGGACCTGCTCACGCTCGGCCGCGGCCTGCGCCCGGCGCTGCGTCTCGTGGACGCGGCGCTCCTGCGCGGTGCGACGGATGCGCTGCATTCGCCTGGTGTACATCTGCTTCTCCTTGCTGGTGGTCAGTGCTGTCGGTGGTGCTGGTGCCTACGCGGCGACCTCGGTCTTGCGAGGCCGGCCACGGGGGCGCTTGCGCGGGACGACGACGCCCTGGACGAAGAGCTCGCCACCCCAGACCCCCCACGGCTCGCGCCGGTGGAGCGCCCCGGTGAGGCACTCGAGGCGGGCCGGGCAGGTGCCGCAGAGGGCCTTGGCGAACTCGACACCGTCGGGGGTGTCGGCGAACCACATCTCGGCGTCGTTCTCGCGGCAGGGGATGCCCTCGCCGGTCGTCGCGGACGCCTCGTGCAGGTCGAGGAGCTCGGTCAGCTGCATCGGGGTCTCACCTCCTTGCTCGGCGCGCCGGGTGGGGCGCTCGGTCGGGTCTGACGCGCGCCGGGTGTGGCGCGTGGTACTCGGGGGGCGGCCTTCGTGGGTCCGCACCGTGGTGCTGGTCATGTCGTGTCCTCGCGTGGTCTGTGGTGGGTCTGCAGTCGGTGCGTGTGCCGGGGTACGAGAAAGGCCGCGGATCCCGGTGTCGGGATCCGCGGCCTCGAGGTGAGCCTGTCTGGGTGTCAGACGGGTGATGCCTCGAGGCGTGGATACACGACTCCCGTGATCGGGGCGACGGTGGCGACGGCGGTGGTGTCCTTCATGGGCGTGAGCTCACGGACGCGGATACCGGCGACGGACACAGTGGTCCCCTGGACGGTGCGGAAATCGCCCGAGTGAGCGGTGTTGGCACCGCGCCACGGACGCGCGCAGATGTCGCTGATGTCGTACATCGCCATCTCCTTCGTCGTCATGGACTTCATGGGGCCAACCCTCCTCACTGGTACTCGATCCCGGACGCACGTCCGGACGGACGCGCGAGGTAACTCACAGGAGAGTATGGGAGCCGCCGCGGGGGTGGCAACGCAATTAATCGGGAAAGTTTCGCTGCGCGGTGGCGAGAACGGCGAACGTCGTTGTGCGACAGCGCGATCAGTCGTCAGAAAATTCTTTGAGGACGGTGAGCACGGCGTCGCCCCAGCGCTCGAGCTTGGCGGGCCCGACCCCGCTGATCTGCGCCAGCTCGCGGGTGTCCTTGGGGACCCGCTCGGCGATGGCGGTGAGCGTGGCGTCGGTGAAGACGACGTAGGCCGGGACGTCGGCCTCCTTCGCCTGCTCGAGCCGCCAGGCGCGCAGCGTGTCGAACAGGGCCTCGTCCATCGTGGGCGGGCAGGCGGTGCAGCGGCCGATGGTCCGCTCCTTCGCCGTGGCCAGGGGGCCACCGCAGACGCGGCACGTGGACCGGACGGTGGCTGTGGCGCCCTTGCCTGCGGCGGCGCCGCGCCGGCGCTTGGGCTGCGAGCGTGCGGCCTCGCCGAGGACGGCGGAGGTGCCGTCGAGGAAGCGCGAGGGCCGGCGGGTGACCTTGCCACCCGGCGTACGGGCGCCGGCGTAGGACAGGGTGAGCCGCTCGCGGGCGCGGGTGACGCCCACGTAGAGCAGCCGCCGCTCCTCCTCCACCGCCTCGGGGGTGTCGGCCATCGTGATGGGCAGCAGGCCGTCGGAGCAGCCGACGAGGAAGACGCTGTCCCACTCCAGCCCCTTCGCGGCGTGGAACGAGGCGAGGGTGACCCCCTGCACCGTGGGGGCGTTCTGCTCGGCGGCGCGCTGGTCGAGCTCGGCGACGAACGCGGGCAGGCGCGCCTCCGGCTCGGTGGCGGTCATCTGGTCGGCGAGGGCGGCGAGCGCCGAGAGCGACTCCCACCGCTCGCGGGCCGCGCCTCCCGCCGCCGGCTCGCCGCGGGTCCAGCCGGCCCCGAGGAGGACGTCGCGGACGAGGTCGGGCAGCGGCACCGAGCCGTCGTCGGACCGGGCGGCGCCCCGCATGAGGACCACGGCGTCGCGGACCTCTCGGCGCGAGAAGAACCGCTCGCCGCCGCGCACGAGGTAGGGGATGCCGCGCTCGGCCAGCGCCGACTCGATGGCCTCGCTCTGCCCGTTGGTGCGGAACAGCACGGCGATCTCGGAGGCCGGGTGCCCGCCCGCCACGAGGGTCTCGATGCTCGACGCGGTGCGGGCGGCCTCGTCGGGGTCGTTGTCGGCGACGACGAGCTCGGGGACCGGGCCGTCGGGGCGCTGGGCGCGCAGCTCGACCGACCCGGAGCGCCGGGTGCCGCCGGGGCCGCTCAGCACGAGGTTGGCCAGGCCGACCACCTGCGGGGTGGAGCGGTAGTTGCGGACGAGCTCGACGACCCGTGCGTCCGGGTGGCGCCGGCGGAAGCCGAGGAGGTGCTCGGGCGAGGCGCCGGTGAAGGAGTAGATGGTCTGAGCGGGGTCGCCGACGACGCACACGTCGGTGCGGTCGCCGACCCAGAGCTCGAGCAGCTCCTGCTGGAGCCGGTTGACGTCCTGGTACTCGTCGACGACGAAGTGCCGGTACTGGCCGCGAACGGCCCGGGCGATCTCATCGTGCTCGCGCAGGATGCCCACGGTGAGCAGCAGGACGTCCTCGAAGTCGATGACGCCGCGGTCGGCCTTGACGTCCTCGTAGGAGGTGATGAGCCGCGACATCGCGGTGGGGTCCAGGCCCGCCGGCGGTTCGCGCCGCTGCGCCGCCGCGGCATGCGCGTAGGTCTCGGCCGTGAGCATCGAGACCTTGGCCCACTCGACCTCGGAGGCGAGGTCGCGCACGGCGGGGCCGTCGAGGCGGATCCGCAGGCGCGACGCGGCCTCGGCGACGGCGCTCGCCTTGTGCGGCATCACCTCGGGGGCGGCGCCACCGATGGCGCGCGGCCAGAAGTAGTGCAGCTGGCGCAGGGCCGCCGCGTGGAAGGTGCGCGCCTGCACCCCGCCCACCCCGAGGTCGCGCAGCCGGGTGCGCATCTCCCCCGCGGCCCGCGCGGTGAAGGTGACCGCGAGGACGCGCTGGGGCTGGTGCACCCCCGACAGCACGCCGTAGGCGATGCGGTGGGTGATGGCCCGCGTCTTGCCCGTTCCGGCACCCGCGAGCACGCACATCGGCCCGCTGGGGTGGGCCGCGACCTCGCGCTGCTCGGGGTCGAGGGCGTCGAGGATGGCGTCGGCGCCGGGGTGCACGGGGAGGGTCGTCATCGCGGTCGATCCTAGGTGTCGCCACCGACGACGGGACCAGCCGTCCCCAGGCCGCCGGGAGGGCGTCGGGAAGGTTCGCGGCCGCCCGCACGTTGCGCCCACCGGACCACACCGACCCCTGGAGGACCCATGTCCGGCGCGACCGAGCGCACCCTGCCCCACGCGGGCACCGTCACGATGTTCACGACGACCTGGTGCGGCTACTGCCGCCGCCTGAAGTCGCAGATGGACCGCGAGGGCATCGGGTACACCGAGGTCGACATCGAGCACGAGCCCGGCAGCGCCGAGTACGTCATGTCGGTGAACGGCGGCAACCAGACCGTGCCCACCCTGCTCTTCCCCGACGGCAGCGCCGCGACGAACCCGTCGATCCACGAGGTCCGCGACCGCCTCGCCTGACCCGCGCGTCAGCGCAGGGCGACCTCCGGGGCGTCGAGCGGGCCGCCGTACCAGTGCTCGACGAGCCGCCGTGAGATGGAGATCCGGCTCGACACGAGCACCGACCCGTCGTCGATGGCGGCGCGCAGCTCGGCGCGCGTGAACCACCGGGCGTCCTCGATCTCCTCGGCCTGCAGGCGCAGGTCGGTGCCGAGCGCCCGCGCCGTGAAGCCGAGCATCAGCGACGACGGGAACGGCCACGGCTGGTCGCCGAGGTAGGTGACGTCGACGACCTCGACGCCCACCTCCTCGAGCACCTCGCGCGCCACGGCCGACGCGAGGGTCTCCCCCGGCTCGACGAACCCGGCGAGCACCGACATCCCCGCGGTACGGAACCCGCGACCGCGGGCGAGGAGCAGGCGGTCGGCGTCGTCGACGACGGCCATGATCACCGCCATGTCGGTGCGGGGGTAGTGCTCGCTGCCGTCGTCCGGGCAGCGCCGGATCCACCCCGCGAGGGCGGGCTCGGTGGCGCGGCCGCAGCGCGGACAGTGTCCGTGCGTGCGGTGCCAGTTGGCCAGGGCGAGGGTCGTGGTGAAGGCCGCGGCGTCGGTGGCGTCGAGGTCGGCCCCCACCTGCCGCAGGCTGCGCCAGTCGTCGTCCGCCTCCAGGTCGTCGGCGACGACGCCCACCCAGGTGGCTCCGTCGGCGTCCCCGAGCAGGACGGCCAGCCGGCCCGCGTCCTCCGTCTCGGGAGGTCCGACGACGAGGCGGGGACCCTGCGGCTCGTCGAGCACCGCGACCCGGTCGCCGACGAGACGGAGCACCCGGGTGGCGGGGTCGGCCAGCAGCCGACCCAGCAGGTCGGGGTCGCTGCGCAGGTCCCCCCTGCGGTCGAACGCCGGTGCGCTGAGGGCCAGGTCGGGCAGGATCGCGTCGGCTGCGGGCACGCTTCCCAGCCTACGGGCGTCCCACGGCATACCGTGGGCCCGTGGACCGCAGCCCCGCCTTCCTCGCAGCGCTTGCGAGTGCCGCCGTGTCCGGCCTGGACCCGGTGAGCGTCGAGGCCCTGCCGAGCACCCCCGACCAGTCGTTCGACGTCGCCTTCGTCCAGGACGCCGAGCACCGCCGCTGGGTCGTGCGGGCCCCGCGGACCGACGTGGCCGGGGCCGAGATGGACCGCACGGTCGGCCTGCTCGCCCTCCTCGGGCGCCGCCTGCCGTTCGCCGTGCCGGCCCCGAGGGGCTTCGTCGCCCTCGCCGAGGGTGGCCGGGCGGCGGTGTACCCGTACCTACCCGGCCACCAGCTCGACTTCTCCGAGCTCCCGGCAGGCCCTGGCCTGGCGGCCGAGCTGGGCCGCGCGCTGGCCGCCCTCCACAACACCGACGCCGCCGTCTACGAGGAGGCGGGCCTGCCCTCGTACGACGCCGACGCCTACCGCAGCCGCCGCCTCGCCGAGCTCGACCGGGCCGCCGAGAGCGGGCGGGTGCCGACCACGCTCCTCGCGCGGTGGGAGTCGGCCCTCGAGGACGTCTCGCTCTGGCGCTTCGCCCCCACCCCCACGCACGGCGACCTCACCGGCGACCAGGTGCTCGCGGTCTTCACCGACGACGCCGATGCCTCCACGGGGAAGATCCGCGCGGTGACCGGGTGGGAGGACGCCAAGGTCGCCGACCCTGCCGACGACTTCGCCGCCCTCGTCGCCGACGCCCGGCCCGAGGCCGTCGAGACGGTGCTCGAGGCGTACTCGCACCAGCGGGTCGAGCGCCCCGACGCCAACCTCCTCGTGCGCGCCCGGCTCGTTGCCGAGCTCGGGCTGCTCGGCACCCTCATGACCGCTCTCACCCGCAAGGACACCGGCGCGGTCGAGGTCCTCACCACCCAGCTGCGCCGCCTCGACGACGCGGTGCACGCCGATGAGGACGAGGACGACTACCGCCGCACGTCGCTGTCACCCGTGGTGCTGCGCCCGCGGCCCTCCCCTCCCCCGCCGCTCGTCGACGACGACGACGACGAGGACCTCCCGAGCCTGCCGAACGACGCGACGCCGCAGCCCGAGCCGCAGCCCGACGCGGAGGTGGAGGACGAGGTCGAGGAGTGGCTGCGCGCCGCACCGGCCGAGCCCGCCGCCGACCCCGAGCCCGACGACGACTGGCTCGACGACGGCCGCGGCGCCGACACCCACGACCCGGTGGCGGCGGCGGAGTCCGACGCGCTCGCCGCGGAGATCGAGGCCGGGGCGGTGGAGTCGTTCGAGCAGGACGAGCAGGACGAGCCGGCGCAGGACGTCAGCGAGGACGAGCCGCGCCCAGCACACGGGTGATCTCGGCGAGGTCGGGCAGCTCCGGCCACACCGTCTCGCCCGTGGCCGCGTGGAAGAACGCCCCGCGCACCCGCGACGGGTCGACCCCGCGCAGCCGCGCCCACGCCAGCCGGTAGGCACCCAGCTGCACCGCCCGGGCACGTGCCCGCTCGCCCGTGGCCGGGGCACCGGTCTTCCAGTCCACGACGACCCAGTGCGGCAGCCCGCCCGGTCCGGCCTCCTCGAAGACGGCGTCGATCCGCCCGCGCACGGCGATCCCGTCGACCACCGTCTCCACGCTCGTCTCGACCTCGGCCGGCATCCGGTCGGCCCACTCGCTGGCGAGGAAGGTGTCGCGCAGCCGCTCCAGGCCCACGTCGTCGGCGTCCTCGTCGGCCGAGCCCGGCAGGGCGTCGACGTCGACGAAGGCGGCGCGACTGTAGTGCTCCTCGACCCAGGCGTGGAACGCCGTGCCCCGGCGGGTGGCGAGCGCGGGGGGCTGCGGCACCGGCCGGCGCAGGTCGAGGGTGAACCGGTCGGCGTCGTCGGCAAGGGACACCAGGGCCGAGGTGGACAGGTGCGCCGGCAGCTCGACGTCGACGTCGGCACCCGACCGCCGACGGGCCCGCTCGTCGAGCAGCATCCGCACCTCGGCGTCCCACGCCGACCCGGTGCCGGCGGACGCCCCCTGTGTCATCGCCGCACTGACCTCGCGGGCCGGGCCGAGGAGGCGCTGGCGGCGCTCGACGTGGTCGGTGGTGGGCCAGGAGACGCTGACCACCTCGGCGGTGCGCGGGTTCTGCGGCTTGGGGTCGTCGGTCGGCGGCAGGTCGGCCCACGGCCCGGGCGCGACGACGACGTCGCTGGCCCGCACCTCCTCGAGGAAGCGGGACGTGACCCTCGGCGTCGTGGCGGTCCCCCAGACGTGGGCGGTGAGGAGGAGGTCGCGGCGGGCGCGGGTGAGCGCGACGTAGGCGAGCCGCCGCTCCTCCGCGATGCCGTGGTCGGCGACGGCACCCGTGAAGCGGGTGAACGCGTCGTCGAGGGAGTCCCAGTCGTGGGGGTCGGACCAGCCGAACCGCGGCAGTCCCTCGACGTCGCCGCGCAGGTCGTAGGGCAGCGTCGCCAGCCCGGCGAGCCAGCCCTTGTCGCTGGGGTCGGCGTGGCCCCAGGCGTCGCCGACGACCTTGCCCTGGTTGCCCGAGTGGGCCGGGAAGGAGGACTCGACGAGCCCGGGGACGGCCACGACGTCCCACTCCAGGCCCTTGGCCGCGTGCACGGTCATCACCTGCACGGCGTCGGGTCGGGCCTCGACCCAACCCAGGTCGAGGCCGCGCTCCTCGGCGACCGCGGCCTCCAGCCAGGCGAGGAAGCCGCCGAGGGTCGCGCGCTCGGCGCTCGCGGCGAAGGTGCTGGCGACGTCGGCGAAGGCGTCGAGGTGGGCACGGGCCGCGCCGGGCGTGTACCCCGGGCGGGCGAGCACCTCGAGGTCGAGGCCCAGCGCCACCTCGGCCTCGGCCGTGAGCTCGGGCAGGCCGAGTCCGGTGAGGGCGCGCAGCCGCCGCACGGCGTCGCCGAGGCCGCGGAGCCGGGCCAGGGCGAGCTCGCCCACCCGCTGGCCGTCGGACCCGACCCACGCCGCGGGGGGCAGGTCGTCGAGGGCCTCGACGATGCTCGCCTCCTCGCTGCTGTCGGGCGAGAGGTCGGCGCGCCGGTCGCCCTGCGCGCGGGCGGTGCGCTGCCGGTGCCGCGCCCAGGCGCCGAGGCCGTCGAGGTCGGCGGCGCCCAGCCGGCAGGACGGGCCGGTGAGCAGCCGCATCAGCCGGTCGCCCCGCGAGGGGTCCTGCACGACGTGGAGCAGCGCGACGAGGTCGGCGACCTCGGGCGTGTGGAGCAGCCCGCCGAGGCCGACGACCTCGTGGGGCACCCCGGCCCGCTCGAGGGCGTCGACGACGGGGTCGAACTGGGAGCGCTTGCGGCACAGCACCGCCGCCGTGCGACGCTCCGGGCGGCGCAGCCGCTCGGCGACCCACCCGACGACGTGCTCGGCCTCCTCCTCGAGGGTGACGAGCCGGGCGACCGCGACGTGCCCGGGACCGGCGTCGTCGCGCGCGACGAGCGAGCGGACGTCGACCCGCGTCGTGGCGGCGAGCGGACCGGCCACGACGTTGGCGGCGTCGAGGACGACGCGGTCGTTGCGCCAGCTCGTGGACAGGTGGAGCACCGTGGCCGGGTCGGGGTCGCCGAAGTCGGAGCGGTACCGGTCGAGGGTGGTGGAGGACGCGCCGCGCCAGCCGTAGATCGACTGGTGCGGGTCGCCGACGGCGGTGACCGGCACCGGCTCGCCCTCGGCGACGAAGACCGCGCGCAGCAGCTGCAGCTGGGCCTCGGAGGTGTCCTGGAACTCGTCGAGGAGCACGGCCCGGAACCGGCCGCGCTCGGCCTTGCCGACCTCGGCCACCGAGGTCGCGAGCCGGGCCGCGAGCGCCATCTGGTCGGCGAAGTCCATGGCGTCGCGCGAGCGCTTGAGCTCGGCGTACCGCTGGAGCAGCGGCACGACGGCCCGCCGCTCGCGCAGCACGGTGAGGGCCGTGCGCACCGTGGCCGGGTAGGCCTTCTTGCGCGAGGTCTCGCCCTTGGTGACGAGGTCGAGGGTGGCGACCACCTCGTCGAGGTGCGCCGCGAGCTGGTCGGGGCCGACGAGGTGCTCGGCCATCTCCCCGGCGAGGTCGACGACGGCGGTGGTCACGGTGGACTCGGCCTTCTCGACGCCGTCCATCGGGCCGTCCCACGACGCGACCGCCTCGTGCGCGACCTGCCACGCCGCGGCCTCGGTGAGCAGCCGGCTCTCCGGCTCGACCCCGAGGCGCAGCCCGTGCTCGCGCACGATCCGGCCGGCGTACGCGTGGTACGTCGACACGGTCGGGACGTCGTCGAGGACCTCGGCGCCGTCCTCCGACGGCGGGGTCCACAGCCCGGTCTCGCGCAGCACGGTGAGCCGGGCCGCCAGCCGCTCGGAGAGCTCGCCGGCGGCCTTGCGGGTGAAGGTGAGGCCGAGGACCTCGTCGGGTCGGACGAACCCGTTGGCGACGAGCCAGACGACCCGGGCCGCCATCGTCTCGGTCTTGCCCGAGCCGGCGCCCGCGACGACGAGCAGCGGCCGCAGCGGCGCCTCGATGACGGCCGCCTGCTCGGGCGTGGGGGCGTACGGCTGGCCGAGGGCGCGAGCCAGCTCGACGGCGCCCCAGCGCACACCGGTGGTCGTGGCGGTCACAGCAGCCTCCCCTCGGCCTGGGCGGGGCAGGAGTGCTTGACCTGGCACGGCCCGCAGTGCGACCCGGGCGTGGCCGCGAAGGTGGCGCCGGCCATCGCGTCGGCGGTGTCGTCGAGGAGGGCGCGGGCCCAGCCCGGTTCCTCGTCGTCGGTGAGCGGGACCTGCGCCTGGACGGTGGTCGACACGTTGGCCGCCTTGCCCAGCTGGAGGAGGGCGGCGCCGGCCGCGGTGGTGCCGTGCTCGGCGAAGGCTCCCTCGCCGACGGCGAGCTGGTAGGCCCCCAGCTGCCCGTGCCGGCGGACCTCCTCCTTGCTCGGCTTCGACGACCCGGTCTTGAGGTCGACGACGCGGACCCGCCCGGCGGGGTCGACCTCGACGCGGTCGACGGTGCCCGACACCACGGCCCGGCCGAGGGCGACCCGCAGCTTCTGCTCGGAGGCCGCGCGTCGCCAGCCCTCGGCACTCGTCTCGTCGACGTACCGGGCGAGGCGGCCGGTCATCCGCTGGGCCTCGGCGAGGCGGCGGCGCGAGAGCCAGCCCGGCGGCAGGCCGAGCCGTCCCCAGCGTCGCTCGACCTCGGCGGCGTAGGCGGCGGCGTCGGTGTCGCCGAGGTCGTGGGCGATCTCGTGCACGAGGATCCCGACGTCCTGCGCCCCCACCGACGGGCCGTCGCCGCCGCTGGCTCGCAGCACCCACTGCAGGCCGCAGCGCCAGAAGCCGTCGATCCCGCTGGGAGACACCCGGACCGGGTCCTCCGGCCCTCGGCGTGGGCGGTCGTCGGTGAGGTCGCGCAGCGTCCACCACTGGGCCGGGTCGGCGCCGGGCACCTGCTCGCGGGCGAGCCGGGCGAGGGTGGTGACGGCGGCGCCACGCACGCCGGGGTCGTCGGAGAGCAGCGAGCGGCGCAGCTCGGCGACGACGCCCTGGAGGGTCATCGGCCGCGGGACGTCGGTGAAGGGTCGCGCGTCGGGGCGCGGGTCGACCACGTCGAGGTAGGGCGAGGGCTGCTCGTCGTCGCTGCGCACCGCGGTGACGACGAGGTGCCGGCGGGCGCGGGTGCAGGCGACGTGGAACAGCCGGGTCTCGTCGTGCCGCACCTGCGCGCGGGCGGCGCGGGGCTCGGTGTCGCGGCCGGTGACGACGTCGACGAGGTCGGTGGAGCCGAGGAGCGAGCCGCGCAGCCGCAGGTCGGGCCAGACCCCCTCCTGCACGCCCGCGACGACCACGAGGTCCCACTCCAGCCCCGCCGCCCCGGCCGGCGTGACCAGGGCGACGGACTCGCCGGGCGCGGCGCGCGCGGCGAGGGTGTCGCCGGCGACGTCCTGCGAGAGCACGTGGTCGAGGAAGTCGGCGGGCCGGGAGGCCGGGAGCCGGTCGGTGAAGCGGGCAGCGGCGTCGAACAGGCCGAGCACGGCGTCGAGGTCGCGGTCGGCGCGGCCACCCGCGGGGCCTCCCCCCAGGGCCGTGTCGCGCCAGGCGGTGGCGAGGCGGCTGGCGCCCCACATGGCCCACAGGACGTCCTCGACGCCCTCGCCCTCGCGCAGCGCGTCGACGGCCGTGGCGAGGACGCGGTGGACCCGGCGGGCGGGGGCAGCCTCGGGTCCGAGCCGGTCGAGGGAGAGCGGGGCGAGGACGGCCTCGGCGAGGAGGACGTCGCTGGGCCGCCCGCCGCCGTCGTCGAGCTCGACCCGGCGCAGCGAGCGCCGCAGCCGGCGCAGCGCCACGGCGTCGGCGCCCCCGACCGGCGAGCCGAGCACGTCGACGACGACCTCGGGGTCGAGCTCCTCGGCCCCGCCGACCACGTCGAGCGCGCAGCGCAGCAGGGCGAGGAAGGGGCGCACGGCGGCCTCGTCGCGGACGGGGAGCTCGGCGGCGGCGGTGTCGACCGGGACCCCGGCGCCGCGCAGCACCCGCCGCAGGGTGGCGGTGCGGGCCCCGCCGCGCACGACCACGGCCATCCGCGACCACGGCACGCCGTGCAGCAGGTGCGCCTCGCGGCACCGGCCGGCGACGAACGACGCCTCCTGGGCCACGGTGCGCAGCAGGTGCGCCTCGACGAGGCACTCCTCGTCGGTCGGCTGCGCCCCACGGTGGGCCACGCCCCCGACGACCCCGACGTGGGCGACGACCCGCGCCGCGACCTCCCCGATGGCGCGGGGCGACCGGTGGCCGGTGCCCAGCACGAGCGTCGTGGCACCGGGCCAGCCCCGGGCGAACAGGCGCGGGTCGGCGCCGCGGAAGGTCTGGGTGGCGGCATCCGGGTCGCCGACGAGGACGAGCGGCACCGCGCCGGCCCCGGTGACGACGTCGAGGAGGCGGCGCGCGGCCGGCGTCAGCTCCTGGGCGTCGTCGACGACGACGAGGCGCAGGGTGGCCCGCAGCCGGTCGAGGGCCTCGGCATCGGTGTCGAGGAGGTCGGCGGCGGCCGTGAGGATGGTGGCCGGGTCCCAGGCGCCCGGGCTCGACAGGGCGGTGACGTCCTCGTACTCGCGCAGGACCGCGGCGCCGGCCACCCACTCGGGCCGGGCGTGCTCGGCCCCGAGCGCGGCGAGGTCGTCGGGGCCCAGCCCCAGCTCGACGCAGCGCATGAGGAGGTCACGCAGCTCGCTGCGGAACCCTCGGGTCGGCAGCGCCAGGGCGACCGACGGGGGCCAGGCCGGGGCCGGGGTCTCCCCCGACAGGTGACCGGCCAGCAGCTCGCGCAGGATGACGTCCTGCTCGGGGCCGCTGAGCAGGCGTGGTGTGGGCTCGCCCGCCAGCGCCGCGGCCTCGCGCAGCACCCCGAACCCGAACGACTGGTGGGTGCGGGCGAGCGGGGTGGTCGTGGTGCCGCCGAGGCGGGCCGTGACGGCGTCGCGCAGCCGCGCGGCGGCCACGCGCGTGGGCGCCAGGAGCAGGCACCCGTCGGCGGCCGCCCCGCCCTCGACCGCCCGCACCACGCGCTCGACCGCCACCGTGGTCTTGCCGGTCCCCGGGCCCCCGAGCACGCGCACCACCGGGCCGGCGGCGTCGACGGCCGCGCGCTGCGCGGGGTCGAGGTCGACGGCCGGCGCCGAGACGGCGGCGGGGCGGCGGAGGACGAGCACCCCGGGATTCCACCACGTCGCCCCGACACCGCCGCGGGTGGACGCCATGGCAGCGACCCGCCTGCTCGGCGCCCACATCCGGACGCCACCCCCGCGTTTCGACGCCATGGCGTCGAAACGCCGTGGGGAGCGGCGTCAGTACGTCGGGAGGGAGGGGTCGACGTCGTGGACCCAGGCGAGGACGCCGCCCTCGACGTCGACGGCGTCGACGCCCCGCGAGCGCAGCAGGTCGACCGCCTCGGCCGAGCGCACCCCCGTCTTGCAGACCACGTACACCGGCCCCGAGCGCGGCACGTCGAGCCCCGGGAGGGGGTCGTCGGGCGAGCCGGCGCGCACCCGGTCCATCGGCAGCCACGCCGAGCCGGGGATGCCGACGACCTCGCGCTCCCCCGCCTCGCGGACGTCGACGAGCAGCACGTCACCGCGGGCCAGGACGTCCCGCAGGCCGAGGGCCGTCACCGAGGGGTGCTCGCCGCCGGACACCGCGACGGGCTCGTCCTCGCGAGCCGACGCCCATCCCAGGACCTTCGACGCGTCCGCCCCCGACCCGCACACCCGGCACCCGGGGTCGCGCCGCACGGGCAGCGCGTCCCACGTCTGGCCCAGCGCGTCGTGGACGAGCAGTCGCCCGACGAGCGGCTCGCCCACCCCCGTGACGAGCTTGACGGCCTCGGTCGCCATGACCGCCCCGATGCTCGCGCACACCGCGCCGAGGACGCCGCCCACCGCGCAGGAGGGCACGGCCTCCGGCGCCGGCTGGGTCGGGAAGACGCAGGCGTAGCAGGGGCCCTCGCCCGCCCACCACACCGAGACCTGGCCGTCGAAGCGGAACACCGAGCCCCACACGTGCGGCACGCCGAACCGGGCGCAGGCGTCACCGACGAGGTAGCGCGTGGGGAAGTTGTCGGCGCCGTCGAGGACGAGGTCGTAGTCGGCGACGACGTCGAGGGCGTTGTCGGCGGTCAGCCGCTCGCGGTGCTCGACGACGGTGGTCAGCGGGCTCACCGCGTGGACGGCGTCCGCCGCCGACGAGGTCTTGGGGCGCCCGACGTCGGCGTCCCCGTGCACCACCTGGCGCTGGAGGTTGGTCGTCTCCACGACGTCGTCGTCGACGATGCCGAGGGTGCCCACGCCCGCGGCCGCCAGGTAGAGCAGCGCGGGCGACCCCAGGCCCCCGGCGCCGACGACCAGCACGCGGGCCGCGCGCAGCCGCCGCTGCCCCAGCGAGCCGAGGTCGGGCAGGAGGAGGTGGCGCGCGTAGCGCGTGCGCTCGGTGGCGTCGAGCTCGGGGCCCAGCGGCACGAGCGGGGGTCGGGCCATGTCGCGACGATAACAACCGACCGTGAGCCGTCCCCGGTCGCGGCGTTACCCGTCCGTAGGATGCACCTGACGTCGACGACGAGGACCACGATGACCAGCACGCACACGACCACCCGGGGCCAGCGGATGCCGCGCAGCGAGCGCCGCGCCCAGCTCCTCGAGGCGGCCCAGGCCGTCTTCGTCCAGTCCGGCTACCACGCCGCGGCGATGGACGACATCGCCGACCGGGCGGGGGTCTCCAAGCCGGTGCTCTACCAGCACTTCCCCGGCAAGCTCGACCTCTACCTCGCCCTGCTCGACAAGCACTGCGAGACGCTCGAGGGCCTGGTCCGCGAGGCGCTGGCCGTCGGGGGCGACAACGAGGTGCGCGTCGAGCGCACCGTCGCGGCCTACTTCGACTTCGTCACCCGCGAAGGTGCCGCGTTCCGCATGGTCTTCGAGTCCGACCTCACGAGCGTGCCGCAGGTCCGCGCCCGGCTCGACGCCGTGGAGATGAACTGCGCCGAGGCCATCGCCGAGGTCATCGCCGAGGACACGGGCGCCGACGACGAGCGCGCCCTCCTCCTCGGCTCGGCCCTGGCCGGGATGGCGCAGGTCTCGGCCCGCCACTGGCTGGCCCAGGGCGGCGACATCGGCGAGGCCGAGGCGGCCACCATCATCACCATGCTCGCGTGGCGGGGGCTGGGGTCCTTCCCCAAGGTCGAGACCTGATCCGCCCGCAGCGAACACGGCGTCCACGGCGCCGGGTCGCGGAATGCCGGGGTGGGGGCGCGGGTTAGCCTGAGCCCGACGTGCGCGGCCCCGGCCGCGCCAACCCCCGACGAAAGGTGTGCACCCGTGGAGGTCACCATCGGTGTCCAGAACGTCGCCCGCGAGATCGCGGTCGAGACCGACTCCGACGCGGCCGAGGTCACCGCGGCCGTCGAGGCGGCGCTGCGCGACGGCGGCGTCCTCAAGCTCACCGACACCAAGGGCCGCGCCGTGCTCGTGCCCGGTTCGGTCATCGGCTGGGTCCAGGTCGGCGAGAACGAGAAGAGCAAGGTCGGCTTCTCCGTCTGACCCGGTCCGCAACTGGGGTGTCCACCGTCCCCCACCTGCGGTTCAGCGAGGCATACGCTCGGCCCAGAGGGTCCGCCCCGGACCCCGGAAGGAGCACTCGGTGTCCATCATCGGTTCGATCATCGCGGGGATCGTCGTGGGCGTCCTCGCCCGCCTCGTCCTCCCCGGGAAGCAGAACATCAGCGTCATCATCACGATCGTCCTCGGCATCGTGGGCGCGCTCCTCGGCTGGTGGCTCGCCGGCCTGCTGGGTGTCGCGGCCACCGACGGGGTCGACTGGATCCGCTGGCTCATCTCGATCGTCGTGGCGGCCATCCTCATCGTGGTCTACGGGGCGGTCACCGGGAAGAAGCAGGTCTGACCTCCCGCCCGCAGCACCGACGCGGCCCCCGTCCACACCGGACGGGGGCCGCGTCGCGTCTGCCGCGGGTCGAGGAGGTCAGGCGGACAGGCCCAGGCGGGTCATCCGGGCCTGGTGCCGGTCGGTGAGGCGGACGAACATCTGTCCGACCTCGGCGAGGTCCACGCCCCCGCCGACGAGCAGGGCCGACATCGCGTCGCGCTCGACCGCCACCGCCTGGGCCTGCGACAGCGCCTCACCGAGGAGGCGGCGCCCCCACAGCGCGAGGCGCCCGGCACCTGCACGGTCGGTCTTGAGGGCGTCGCGCACGACGCCCACGACGAAGTCGGCCTGCCCCTCGTCGTCGAGCGCGCGCTCCATGACGCCGCGGGTGTCGTCGTCGACGAAGACCGACATCTCCCGGTAGAAGTCCTTGGCGATCCCGTCGCCGACGTAGGCCTTGACCAGGCCCTCGAGCCAGCCCTTGGGCTTCGTGCGCTCGTGGTAGGCCGCGAACGGCACGACGAAGGGCCCCATCGCCGTCTCGGGGTCGATGCCGTGGGCGCGCATGTGGTCGACGAGCTGGGTGAACTGCACGTACTCGGCGTTCGCCAGGCCGGCCATCGCCGACTTCAGCGCGAGGGTGGGGGCGATGTCGGAGTCGACCGCCATCCGGGTGAACGCCGTGAGCTCCCCGTAGGCGAGGACGCCCAGGAGGTCGACGACGGCGGCGTGGTACGCGGGGTCCTCGATCGAGGTCTGCTCCATGACCGGCGAGCCTAACGGTAGGATGACCCACGTCCACGGTGCCCGGTCGGCACGCAGGCAGCCCAGCGGCTCCACCCCCCGAAGACCTCCGATCGGCCCGCAGCCCCATGCACCGGCGCGCTCGCGCCTGCTGACCGGAAGATCCTCAATGACCGACGTCACCGACGCGCCCGAGGCCGTCACCGCGCCCCCCGCGCCCCTGTTCTCCGACTTCCCCATCCACGCCGACATCGTCTCGGCGCTGGCGGGCCACGGCATCACCTCGCCGTTCCCGATCCAGGCGATGACCCTCCCCGTCGCCCTCGGCGGCCACGACATCATCGGCCAGGCCAAGACCGGCACGGGCAAGACCCTCGGCTTCGGCATCCCCATCCTCAACCGGGTGGTCTCCCCGCGGGACGCCGCGTTCGCCGACCTCCCGCACGCCGGCAAGCCGCAGGCCCTCGCCGTCGCCCCCACCCGCGAGCTCGCGGTGCAGGTGTCCAGCGACCTCGAGCGCGCCGGTGCCACGCGCGGCATCCGCGTCCTCACCGTCTACGGCGGCCGCGCGTACGAGCCGCAGGTCGAGGCCCTCAAGCGGGGCGTCGAGGTCGTCGTCGGCACGCCCGGTCGCCTCATTGACCTCGCCAAGCAGGGCCACCTCGACCTCGGCCACGCCCGCATCGTCGTGCTCGACGAGGCCGACGAGATGCTCGACCTCGGCTTCCTCCCCGATGTCGAGAAGCTCCTCGCGCTCACCCCGGCGGCCCGCCAGACCATGCTCTTCTCCGCGACGATGCCCGGCGCGGTGGTGGCGCTCGCGCGCCGCTACATGAACCAGCCCACGCACATCCGCGCGATGGCCAACGACGACGGCCAGGACACCCACACCGTCGCCGCCGTCGAGCAGTTCGTCTACCGGGCCCACGCGATGGACAAGGTCGAGATGCTCGCCCGCATGCTCCAGGCGGAGGGCCGGGGGCTCACCATCGTCTTCAGCCGCACCAAGCGCACGGCCGCCAAGGTGGCCGACGACCTCGTCGAGCGCGGCTTCGCGGCCGCCCCCATCCACGGCGACCTGGGCCAGGGCGCCCGCGAGCAGGCCCTGCGCGCGTTCCGCAACGGCAAGGTCGACATCCTCGTCGCCACCGACGTCGCGGCCCGCGGCATCGACGTCGAGAACGTCACCCACGTCATCAACTACCAGTGCCCCGAGGACGAGAAGACCTACGTCCACCGCATCGGCCGCACCGCCCGCGCCGGCAACACCGGCATCGCCGTGACCTTCGTCGACTGGGACGACATCCCGCGCTGGGGCCTGATCAACAAGGCCCTCGACCTCGGCATCCCCGACCCGCAGGAGACGTACTCCTCCTCGCCGCACCTCTACAGCGACCTCGACATCCCCGCCGGGACCAAGGGCCGCCTCCCCCACGCCAAGCAGACCCGCGCCGGCCTGGACGCCGAGGTCCTCGAGGACCTCGGGGAGACCGGCAAGTCCGGTGGCCGCCGTCCCTCGGCCGGTGGCCGTGGTGGCGACCGTGACCGCGGTGGCCGTGGCGGAGACCGTGGAGGCGACCGCGGTGGCCGTGGCCGCTCGGAGTCGACCGCCCCGCCCGCCGACTCCGGGGACGCCCCGCGCAGCCGCAACCGCAGCCGCAACCGTCGGCGCACCCACGGAGGCAGCCCCGCCGGGGACGCCGCCAGCTGACCGGCACCCTCCCGACACACCGAACCCCCGGCGGACCGAGGTCCGCCGGGGGTTCGTCGTCGGTGCGAGGAGGCGTCAGGACGCGCTGATGGTGCTCGTGTCGATGACGTAGCGGTAGCGGACCTTGGAGCCGACGACCTTGTCGTAGGCCGCGTCGACCTCGTCGGCGCCGATGACCTCGACGGTCGCCCCGAGGCCGTGCTCGGCGCAGAAGTCGAGCATCTCCTGGGTGCCCTTGATGCCGCCGATGTTCGAGCCGGTCATCGCCTTGTCGCCCATGATGAGCGAGCCGAAGTGCAGCGACTGGTTGTTCTCGGGGAGGCCGACCATGACGAAGGTGCCGAAGGTCTTGAGCAGCTTGAGGTAGCTGTCGACGGGGAGGTCGGCGGAGACGGTGCACAGGATGAGGTCGAAGGCCCCGCGCAGGTCCTTGAAGGTCTGCGGGTCGCTCGTCGCGCGGTAGTCGTGCGCACCGAACGCCCGGCCGTCGTCCTCCTTGGACAGGGTCTGCGACAGGACGGTGACCTCGGCGCCCAGCGCCACGGCGATCTTGACGCCCATGTGGCCCAGGCCGCCCATCCCGACGACGGCGACCTTCTTGCCGGGGCCGGCGCCCCAGCGCACGAGGGGGGTGTAGGTGGTGATGCCGGCGCACAGCAGGGGCGCGGCCTGCGAGAGCTCGATGCCCTCGGGGATGCCGAGGACGAACCGCTCGCTGGCGACGACCTGCTGGGCGTAGCCGCCGGTGGTCCACTCGCCGTCGTAGCCCTGGGCGTTGTAGGTGCCGACCGACCCCTTGGTGCAGAAGTTCTCGTGGTCGTCGCGGCACATCTCGCACTCGCCGCAGGAGTCGACGAGGCAGCCGACACCGACGCGGTCACCGACCGCGTACTTCGTGACGGCGTCGCCGACGGCGGCGACGGTGCCGGCGATCTCGTGCCCGGTGACGAGCGGGAAGTGGGCGGGGCCCCACTCCTCGCGGACGGTGTGGATGTCGGAGTGGCAGATGCCGGCGAAGGCGACGTCGATGCGGACGTCGTCGGGCCGCAGGTCGCGCTGCTCGATGGTGCCCTGGCGGAAACCCGACGAGGCGGAGTCGGCGATGATGGCGGGGACGGTCGTGGTCATGCGACCAGCCTAGGCAGCCGGCTCCGGGACGAGGGCGGCGGCCACCTTCCGATACGCCTGGGCGCCCTTGCTGGTGCGGGCGGTCGACAGGATCGAGCGCCCGACGGCGGGTGCCTCGGCGAAGCGGACGGTCTTGGGGATCGGCGGGCCGAGGACGGGCAGGCCGTAGCGGTCGCCGACGTCCTCGAGGACCTCGCGGGCGTGCAGGCTGCGCCCGTCGTACAGCGTCGGGAGGATCCCGAGGACGGTGAGCTTCTTGTTGAGGATCTTCTTGACGTCGCGCACGGTGTCGAGCAGCTGGCCGACCCCGCGGTGGCTGAGCATCTCGCAGGGCATCGGGATGACGAGCCCCTGGGCGGCGGTGAGCGCGTTGAGGGTGAGCACCCCGAGGCTGGGCGAGCAGTCGAGGAGGATGACGTCGTACCGCTTGCGGACGGTGTCCAGGGCGCCCTGGAGGACGTACTCGCGGGCCGGGCGGGAGAGCAGGAACGCCTCGGCGCCCGCGAGGTCGATGGTGCTCGGGACGAGGTCGATGCCCTCCTCGCAGGTGACGATGACGTCGGCGAGGTCGACCCCGCCGACGAGGACGTCGTGGATCGACGCCTCCACGGTGTCGGGGTCGACACCGAGGCTGAAGGTGAGGCAGGCCTGCGGGTCGAGGTCGACGAGGAGGACGCGCAGCCCGCGCTCGGCGAAGGCCGCGCCGAGTGAGGCGACCGACGTGGTCTTGGCCACCCCGCCCTTCTGGTTGGCGAGGGCGATGGTCATGGCCTTGCGCTTGGGCGCCATCAAGGGCCTTTCAGGAGGTCCGACGGACGGGTCTGCATCCTCTCACCCGGCCAGGACGAAGCGGCGGAAGGCCTCCGCCGAGGGCAGGAGCGGGCGGCCCGGGAGCCAGGCCAGCCCCACCTCGCGCTGGGCGTCGGCGTCGGTGAGCGGGACGAGGCGGGTGCGGGCGAAGGTCGTCGGCGCGGGGAGACCCATGGCCGGCACGACCGCCACGCCGAGGCCGGCGGCGACGAGGCCGCGCACCGTGGGCAGGTCCTCGGCCTCGAAGGCGATCCTCGGCTCGAACCCGGCAGCCGCGCACAGCCCGAGCGTCTGGGTGCGCATCATCGAGGGCGCCGTGCGGACGACGAACGGTTCCCCCGCCACCTCGGCGAGGGAGACGTCCTCGCGGCCCGCCAGCGGGTGGCCGGGGGCCACGGCGAGGACGAGGGGCTCGACGAGGACCCGCGCCCACTCCACCCCGGGCTGGAGGACGCGGTGCGCCGTGAGCTCGACGTCGGCCCGGCGGGTGGCCAGAAGCGGGGAGACCCGCCCCGACTCCCCCACCGAGGTCCGCTCGAGGAGGACTCGGACCCGGGGACGCACGCGCAGGAAGTCGCGGATCAGGCCCGGGACGAGCCACGAGCCGAGGCTGAGCGGGAAGGCGAGGGTGACGACACCGCCCTCGGGGTCGAGCAGCTCGCTGACGGCGGCGAGGCCGTCGTCGAGGTCGTTGACGAGGGAGTCGACGTGCCGCTTGAACGCCACGCCCGCGTGCGTCATCCGTAGGACGCGACCCGAGCGGCGCAGCAGGGGCGTGCCGACCTCCTGCTCGAGACGGGCCAGCGCGCGCGAGACGCCGGGCTGGCTGACCTCGAAGACCTCGCTGACCTCGGTGACGGTGTAGCCGTCGGCGACGAGCTGGAACCAGCGCAGCGACTCGGTGTCCATCCCATGACGATAGTGCATGGGTTATATGTCCCGATTTCATTGGACGCATGCGACGCGGAACTCGACACTGGACGCATGAGCACTTCGCAGATGTGGACCACCGTCAAGGACGAGCTCCGCGCGCGCCGCGAGGCTCGCGAGCGCGCCAACGCCCTCCGGGCCGACCTCGCGCACTACCGGACCCCCGCCGAGATCGACGACCTCATGGCCGCCGTCGACGCGCAGGAGGGCCCCGAGGCCGAGTTCATCCGCAGCGTCCTCTCGGACAACCTGCGCACCTGGCAGGCGCGCATCAGCGCCTGACCGCGGACCCCGCCCTCAGGGGCGGGCCGTGGTGTCGGTGTCGGGCACGACCCGCACACCGATCGGCCCCGGGTTCCACGCGACCTCCCAGCGGAAGCCGTCGGGGTCGGCGAAGTACCCGGTGTAGCCACCCCAGTCGCGCGCGACCGCCTCCCCGACCTCGGCGCCGGCCCGCCGCGCCTCCTCGAGGACGGCGTCGACGTCCCGAGGATGGGCGACGTTGTGCGCCAGCGTGATCGGCACGACGCCCGGCCCGCTCTGGGCCGGCTCGCCCACCTCGGCCTCGAAGGCCGCGCGGTCCCAGAGCGAGAGCACGAGCCGCTCGCCGACGGGGACCATGAGCACCTCTCCCGGCACGTCGAGCTCGGGCTCCCAGCCCAGGCCGTCGACGTAGAACGCGCGGGTGCGCGCCAGGTCGCGCACCGCGAGGGTCACGAAGGTCAGTCTCTGCTCCACTCGGGCTCCTTCCGTGGGGCCGGCTCCTCGAGGGCGGCCCAGTCGGACTTCTCGGGACCGGCCGCCTGCCCCTCGGGACAGTGCGCCCGCAGGTCGCACCAGCCGCACAGTGGGCCGGTGCGCGGCGGGAAGAGCTCGGACTCGGCGCCCTTCTCGGCGAAGTCGCGGTCGGCCCGCCGCGCGTCGCGCGCGATGGAGCGGGCCTGCTCGACCTTGCGGGTGAGCGACTCGGGGGTGTGCTCGTGCACCGCGCGGGTCCCGCTGGGCACGTGGTGCAGCTCGACGCGCAGGGTGCGCCGCCGGAACATCTTCCACACCGCCGCGGCGTAGAGGGCCAGGGCCAGGGAGGTGCGGGCGTCGTCGTCGGTGGGGGCGACCCGCGAGGTCTTGTAGTCGACGACGACGAGCTCGCCGTCGCGGTCGTCGAGGCGGTCGACCCGGCCCGTGAGGCGCAGCTCGCCGGAGACGAAGGAGACCGTGCGCTCGATGCCGACCGGATGGCTCGCGGGGTCGACGTCGCCGAGGTAGGTGGTGACGGCCTCGCGCATGCGGGTGCGCCACAGCGCCGACTGGGTGCCGTCGCGGAAGCCGACGTCGATCCAGGCCCGGTCGACGAGCTCCGCTCCCGCCTCGGGGCGGGGGTCGGGCAGGTCCCACCAGTCGCGCAGGGCGTTGTGGACGGCGTTGCCGAGGGAGGTGTGGGCCCGCTGGCCGCGCCGCGGCGGCGCGGGGCGGTCGAGGTACTGCAGGCGGTACCGGCGCGGGCAGTCGAGGAAGGCGAGCAGCTTGCTCGGGCTCGCGGCCCACAGGGGTTCGGGCACGCCGGTGAGCGGCAGCGCGTCCTGCCCGGCGACATCCCCCTTCTCCATGCCCGCTGACGCTAGCGGTGAGGGCCGACGGACCCCTACGCTGGGCCCATCAGGTGCGTATGACGAGACGGGTTGCATGATGAGCAACGAGTTGCCGACGGTCGCCCTCACCCGCCTGCTCGAGGGCGCGCGGTACGAGGTCATGCCCACGGCCACGATCGCCGACACGGTCCGCGAGCACGTGCCGACCACGGTGCCGGTCACGGTCACCGCCGCGCCGGGCAAGGGGCTCTCAGCCACCCTCGACCTCGCCACGACGCTCGCCGACGCCGGCTACCGGGTCGTCCCCCACCTCGCGGCCCGCATGGTCTCGGGACGCGCCGAGCTCGCCGAGGTGGTCGCGCGGCTCAAGGAGCACGACATCACCGGGGTCTTCGTCCCGGCCGGTGACGCCGACCCGCCGGCGGGGCCGTACCACGGCGCCGTCGACCTCCTGCGCGACCTCGACGAGATCGGCCACCCCTTCACCCACGTCGGCATCACCGGCTACCCCGAGTCGCACCCCACCATCGACGACGACGTCACGGTGCAGGCGATGTGGGACAAGCGCCGGTACGCGACGCACATCGTCTCGAACATGACCTTCGACGCCGAGCACCTCGCGACGTGGTGCGAGCGGGTCCGCCGGCGGGGAGTGACCCTCCCCCTCCTCGTCGGCGTCCCCGGTCCGGTCGAGCGCACCAAGCTGCTCGGGATGGCGACGAAGATCGGTGTGGGAGAGTCGCTCCGCTTCCTGCGCAAGCAGCGGTCGGTGTTCGCGCGCATCGCCGCACCGGGCTTCTCCACCGACCGGTTCGTCAGCCGGGTCGCGGCCCTCGCGGCGAACGAGGCGCTCGGCATCGAGGGGCTGCACGTCTTCACCTTCAACCAGGTGGAGGTCATCGAGGCGTGGCGACGGCGGATGCTCGACGACGCGGTGGCGTCGCGGAGCCGGCCGCGGTGAGACGGGGACGTCCGGCGTCGGCGCCCCGGCCTACCGTGGCACCGTGACGAACCGACTCCTCACCCTCCTCGCCGGTCGCCCCGCGGTCTTCGACGGCGGGTACGGCTGGCTGCTCCAGGAGCGCGGGCTGCCCATGGGCGAGTGCGCCGAGTCCTGGAACCTCGACAACGCCGACGCCGTCGCCGCCCTCCACGACGAGTACGCGGACGCCGGGGCCCGCCTCATCACCACGAACACGTTCGGCGCCACCGAGCCGCGACTGGCCCAGCACGGGCTGTCCGGCCGCGCGCTCGAGGTCAACCGCGCCGGGGCCGCCATCGCGCGCACGGTCGCCGACCGCCACGGCGCCCTGGTCGCCGGCGACATCGGCCCCACCGGTGAGCTCCTCGACCCGCTCGGCACCCTGTCGGTCGAGGACGCCACCGCCCTGTTCGCCGAGCAGGTCCGTGGCCTCGTCGACGGCGGCGCGGACCTCCTGCTCGTCGAGACGATGAGCGACCTCGGGGAGGCCCGGGCCGCGGTCGCGGCCGCCCGCGACGTCGCGCCCGAGCTCCCCGTCGTCGTCACGCTGTCCTTCGACACCAACCTGCGCACGATGATGGGCGTCACCCCGGCCGCCGCCGTGTCGGCACTCGTCGCCGACGGCGTCGACGCCGTGGGAGCCAACTGCGGCCGCGGTCCCGACGAGATGCGGACCATCGCCGAGCAGCTCGCCGCCAGCCGCCCCGAGGGCGTCCTGCTCGTCGCGCAGTCCAACGCGGGCCTGCCCGAGCTGTCCGGCGCCGACTTCGTCTACACCGTCGGGCCGCAGGCCATGGCCGAGCACGCCCTCGAGCTGCGCGACCTCGGCATCGACGTCATCGGCGCCTGCTGCGGGTCCTCGCCCGAGCACGTGCGGGCGATGGCCGCGGCGCTGGCCTGAGGGTCAGGCGGCGCGGCGTCCGAGGGCCGCTCCGGCCTCGACGGCCGCCTCCTCGGCGGTCTTGCGGAGCAGCGTGCCCAGCTCGAGCAGCTCGTCGAGGGCGGGGTTGACGCCGGCGAGGGTGAGCTCGCGCTCGATGAGGGTGAGGTCCGCGCCCCAGACGTCGACGAGGATGCGACGGAGGTAGTCGGTGCTGTGGTCCCAGCCCTCCTTGGGGGTCCCGGGCCCGTAGGCGCCGCCGCGGGTCACGAGGGCGACGACGGGCGTGCCCTCGAGGAGGCGCGCGCCGGAGGGTGCGCCCGCGATCGCGAGGTCGATCCACGCCTTGACGTGCTGCGAGACGCCCCAGTTGTAGAGCGGCACGGCGAGGACGGCGGCGTCGGCCGCCTGCAGCTCGGCCGCGAGTGATCCGGCCAGTGCGATGGCGGAGCGCTGTTCGGCGGTGCGGTCCTCCTCGGGCGTGAAGGAGCCACCGATGGCCAGCGGCCACGCGTCCGACGGCAGCGGGGCGGCACCGAGGTGGCGGCGGACGACGTCCTCGTCGGGTCGGCCCACGGCGAGGTGCTCGATGACGAGGTCGGCGAGCGCGCTGCTGGCCGAGCGGTCGCCCTGGATGCTGGCGTCGATGCGAAGGACGGTCATGCGGGTACTCCTCGGTGATGGACTTGAATGTTCAACTTGGTGACGAGCCCACCGTACGACGCCTGACTTGAATGTTCAACTCGACGCTAGGATGGGCGCATGTCCCCCGCCCCTGACGAGACGACCACCACCGCCCCGCCGTGGCTCGACGACGCCCAGCTGCACGACTGGACGTCCCTCATGTCGCTCGTCGCGGCCCTGCCCAGCGCCCTGGACGCCCAGCTCAAGCGCGACGCCGGCATCAACTCCTTCGAGTACCACGTGCTCGCCTCGCTGTCCGAGGCCCCCGACCGCACCCTCCAGCTGAGCGACCTGGCCCACCTCTCGCGCGGGTCCCTCTCGCGCCTGTCGCACGCCGTCACCCGCCTCGAGGGGGCCGGCTGGATCACTCGCACGACGTGCACCGGCGACGGCGCCCGGCGGGTCGAGGCACGGCTCACCGAGGCGGGCTGGGCGAAGATCCGCGACGCCGCACCGGGGCACGTCCGCGAGGCGCGGCGCCTCGTCGTCGACGTCCTGTCCGAGTCCGAGCTGCGCGCCCTGGGCGCCGCGGCCCGCAAGGTGGCGAGGGCCGCCGGGATGGACCTCGAGTCCTGCGACGGGAGCCCGCTCAGCGGGTCGTGCTGAGCAGTCCCTCGATGGCGCGGTCGAGGCCGCGGGGTCCGGTGGGGCGCACCTGCAGCGGCAGCCCGATGCGGTCGGCGGCCTCCTGGGCGAGCGTGCGCAGCTCGGCCTGCTCGGCCGGGTCGGTGGTCTGGACGAGCCACACGACGCGCGTGTAGTGGCGGAAGTAGTCGTCGCGCAGCTCGGGGTGGCGGTCGAGGCCGAGCTCGTGGATCACCGTGCGGGAGAACGACTTCACGAGGAAGTCGGTGAGCAGGTAGGTGCCCGGCTCCTCCTCCGCGATCGACTCGACGACCATCGGCCCCGCGTAGAGGTCGTAGCAGTGCAGGCCCGGCAGCCGGTCGACCCCGAGCCGCTCGCACACCTCGTCGAGCGCGCCGTAGGTACCGCAGTCGGCGTAGCCCACGGCGACCCGGTCGTACCGGTCGCGCAGCTCGAGGACGAGGCGCTCGACCTCGCCCGCGATGCGTTCCGGCCGGTTGTGGAGCAGCGGCGGCAGGGGGTGCACGTCGACCGCCCAGCCGTGCCGGGCGACGGCGTCGGCCGCCGGCTGGGCGATGGCCCCGCACGCGACGAGCGCGACGCGGGCGCCCTCAGACGGGGAAGGCGAGCTGGTCGACGAACCGGTCGTTGAAGTCGGGGCGGTCGGAGAGCTCGACATAGCGCACCTCCTCCAGCAGCGCGTCGGCGCCGGCCCGTTCGCGGGCCGACAACAGCACCATCTTCGCCCCCTCCCCCGCGACGTTGCCGGCGGAGACGATCCGCAGCACCGGCAGCTTCGGGACGAGCCCGATCCGCACGGCCGAGGCGGGCGAGAGGTACGAGCCGAAGGACCCGGCGAGCAGGACCTGCTGCACGTCGCGCGGCTCCACCCCCAGCTCCTCGAGCATCAGGGTCCACCCGGTGGAGATCGCCGCCTTCGCGAACTGGAGCTCGCGAACGTCCCTCTGCGACAGGTAGACCGACTCCGAGGCCGGGGTGTCAGGGGTCGCCCGGTACAGGATGAAGACCCGCTCCCCCGCTCCGACGGTCGTGAGGCGGGTGGCGAGCCGCGGCACGTCGCGCGCCGCGTCCTCTTCGGGGACGAACCGGCCGGAGGCGTCGAGCAGCCCGACTCGCACCAGCTCGGAGACGGCGTCGACGAGGCCGGACCCGCAGAGCCCTCGCGGCTCGACGTCGCCGATGACGCCCAGCGTGACCGCCGCGTCGTCGTCCTCCGCCGAGGCGTCGAGCTTGATGACCTCGATGGCACCGTCGGCCGCCCGCATGCCGCACCGGATGGCGCCGCCCTCGAAGGCCGGGCCGGCCGGTGCCGCGGTGGTGACGATCCGCTCGCCGTCGCTGAGCGCGATCTCGCAGTTGGTGCCGACGTCGATGAACAGGCGCACCCGCTTGTCGCGGTCGAGCCCGCTGGCGAGCATCCCGGCCACGATGTCGCCGCCGACGTACGCCCCGAGCGCGGGGAAGATCGTGGCGCGAGCCCGTGGGTGCACGGCGAGCCCGAGGTCGGTGGCGAGCAGCACGGGCCAGTCGGCGCTCACCTGGATGAAGGGGGCCACCCCGATCGGCTCGGGGTCGACACCGAGGAGCAGGGCCGTCATCGTCGCGTTGCCCGCCAGCGCGACCTCGTAGACCTCCTCGGGCGCGACGCCGCCCTCGTCGCACACCTCGTGCGCGAGCTCGGCCAGGGTCTGGTGCGCGAGCTCGGTGAGCCGCCCCAGGGCCTCGGGGTCCATCATCGTCGCGCTGATCCGGGTGATGACGTCGCCGCCGAACGGCTGCTGCTTGTTGAGCATCGACGCGACCGCGACGGGTGTGCCGGTCTCGAGGTCGAGCAGGGTCGCGACGACCGTGGTCGTCCCGAGGTCGAACGCGATGGCGTGCCGCCGACCCGTGGTGTCACCCGGCTCGATGTCGATGAGCACCTCGTCGACGACCACCGCGGTGACCTTGAAGTCGCTCTGCCGCAACACGTTCGGCAGCCGCCGCAACGCGTGGAGGTCGGGGTTCAGGGTGAGGTCCTCGATCGCGTCGCGCAGGCGCACGAGGTCGGTGCGCTGGTCGGCGAGGGTCGGCTCGGTGAGCTCGACGTAGCGCTTCTGCACCCCCGGGCGCAGGATGACCTGCCGTCCGACGCCGACGGTCGACGCCTTCGGGCGGGTGACGAGCGGGGGCACCTCGAGGCCGAGGTCGTGGGTGGCCTTGACGAGGCAGGCGAGCCGCCAGCCGTCGCCGATCTGGTCCTCGGAGAACGTCCGGCGGTCGTGCCGCGTGACCGGCGCGCTGCCGGCGGTGAGGCGGACCAGGCACTTGCGGCAGGTGCCGTGCCCGCCGCAGGTGGAGTCGATGGCGATGCCGTTCCACGAGGCGGCGTCGAAGACCGACACCCCGGGCGGCACGCGCACCGAGCGGTTCGCCGGTGTGAAGGTCAGCTGCACCCGCCCGGTGCCCTCGTGGACCTCCTCGCCGACCGCGCCCGACGGGGGCGGCTCGAGGAGACCCTCGCGCCGCATCCCGTCGACGACGTCCTCGAACGGCGCTCCCGGACCGCGCTCCCCCGTCACGCCGGGCCGGCAGCGGCCGCGGCCAGCGCCGCCTGGCGCGAGCGGTGCGTGGCGATCCACTTCGAGCCCCACTCGTCGTTGCCGAGGAGGAGGTCGGCGGCGCGCACGGCGTCGACGACGTGGGGCGTGCGGGCGTCCATGATCGCGCTGGTCATGCCGGCCGACATCGCGAGCGGCAGCCAGGCGCCGTTGATCGCGTGGCGACCGGGCATGCCGAAGCTGACGTTGGAGGCGCCGCAGGTGGTGTTCAGGCCCCAGCGCTCGCGGATGCCGCGGATGACCTCGAGGGTCACCCGGCCGACCGTGGAGTCGGCGCCGATCGGCATGGCGAGGGGGTCGATGACGATGTCGTCGATCGCGATGCCGTACTCCTCCGTGGCGACCCGGACGATCTTCTCGGTGAGCTGGAGTCGCTTCTCGGCCTCCATCGGGATCTCGTCGTGGTCGTTGGGCAGCGCGACGATGGCGGCGTCGTACTTCTTGACGAGCGGCAGGATGGCGGCGAGCCGCTCGTCCTCGGCGGTGACCGAGTTGACGAGGGCGCGGCCCTGGTAGGTCGCGAGCCCGGCCTCGAGCGCCTCGACGACCGAGGAGTCGATGCAGATCGGGAGGTCGGTGACCTGCTGGACGAGCTGGATCGCCCGCACGAGCAGGTCGGCCTCGTCGGTGAGCGGGACGCCCATGTTGATGTCGAGGACGTCGGCGCCGCCGGCGACCTGCGCGGCGACGTCCTTCTCGATGATCGACAGGTCGCCGTCGCGCAGCGCCCGCTGGAACACCGGCCGACCGGTGGGGTTGATCCGCTCGCCGATGACGCAGAACGGCTGGTCGGCCGCGATGACGACCTCCTTGGTCGCCGACCGCAGGACGGTGCGACGCAGCGGGGCGCTCATGCAGGGACCTTCGCCCGGCGTGCCTCGAGGAGGGCCTTGGCCCGCTTGACCGTGGCGGAGGCGTCCGAGGCGTAGCCGTCGGCACCGACCGCGTCGGCGTACTCCTGGGTGACCGGCGCGCCGCCGACCATGACGATGACCGAGTCGCGCATTCCGGCCTTCTCCAGGGCGTTGATGTTGGCCTTGAACATCGGCATCGTCGTGGTGAGGAACGCCGAGAAGCCGACGATGTCGGGCCGGTGCTCCTCGATGGCCGCGACGAACTTCTCCGGAGCCACCTGCACCCCGAGGTCGATGACCTCGAAGCCCGCGCCCTCGAGCATGATGTTCACGAGGTTCTTGCCGATGTCGTGGACGTCGCCCTTGACGGTGCCCATGAGGAACTTGCCGATCGTCTCCACGCCGGTGTCGGCGAGGAGCGGGCGCAGCACCTCCATCGAGCCGGCCATGGCGCGGCCGGCGATGAGCATCTCGGGGACGAAGAAGTCGCCGCGCTCGAAGCGGGCGCCCACCTCCTCCAGCGCCGGGATCAGGGCGTCGAACAGCAGGGTGCCGGGCATCATGTCCATGCCCAGTGCCTGGTGGGTGAGGTCGAGGACTGCGGGGCCGTTCCCGACGAGCGTCTCGTCGTACAACCCCTGGAGGATCTCGTCGGGAGTCATGCTGCGCCTTCCTGTGGGTGGTGGTCGAGACGGGCCGACAACGCCCTGGCGTGGGCGGCGACGAGGGCGCCGGTGGACCGCAGGTCCTCGGCGAGGCGGGACGTGGGTCCCGAGATCCCGAGCGCCGCGACGACCGCACCGTGGTGGCGGACCGGCGCGGCGACGCCGGTGAGGCCGGGCTCGAGCTCGTCGACCGTGGTCGCGAACCCGTCCTGGCGGATGCTCGGCAGCTGCGCCTCGAGAGCGGCGCCGGTGGTGACCGACTGCGGGGTGAGGGCGTCGAGGCGGCCGGAAGGGACGGGGAGGGCGCCGTGGGCGAAGAGGACCTTGCCCAGGGCCGAGCAGTGGGCGGCGACGTCGGTGCCGACCCAGTCGCGCGAGCCGAGGAAGTAGGCCGAGTCGACCTGCGCCACCTGCACGACCGTGCCGCGGCGGGCGACCCCGAGGTTGACGGTCTCGCCGGTGAGGTCGCCGAGCGAGCGCATCGTGGAGTCGGCGGTCTCGACGAGGTGGCCGTCGTCGGAGCGGCGGGTGGCGTAGTGGTCGAACAGGGCCCCGGCGCTCCAGCGGCCGTGGTCGTCGCGGGCCAGGAGGTCGGCGCGCTCGAGGGCGGCGAGGAGGCGGGAGGTCGTGGAGCGGGCCAGTCCCGAGGCGCCCGCGAGCTCGGTGAAGGTCACCGGCGACTCGGCGCGGACGACGCGCGCGACGAGGTCGGCGGCCCGGTCGATCGACTGGGTGCCGGTGCCGGCCGTGGGGGTGGTCACGGGGCTCCTCTCGGGTGGGCTTCAGGCGCTCATCATGTGGAACCAAAGTCCCACATGATGAGGCTAGGATGTGAGACGGCTCACCGTCAAACGTCGATCGCCTGTCAGAGAGGCCCGCCCGATGTTCACCAACCGCATGCCGCGCTACGAGATCCTGTCGGCGGACGCCCTCGAGCAGCTCGATGCCGGCTGGCGCCGGATCGTCACCGAGATCGGCGTGGAGTTCATGAGCGACCGCGCCCTCGACCTGTTCCGGGCCGCGGGACAGCGGGTCGAGGAGAACACCGTCTTCCTCGACCCCGAGTTCGTCCTCGCCCAGGTGGCCCTGGCCCCGCGCGAGTTCGACGTGCAGGCGCGCAACCCCGAGCGCAGCATCCACATCGGTGGCGACTCGATGGCGTTCGGCGCGGTCTACGGTCCGCCCTTCGTCCGCGACGGCGACGTGCGCCGCGACGGCACGATGGAGGACTACCGCAACTTCGCGCGACTCTCCCAGTCGTTCTCGGTGCTCGACTCCGCCGGCGGCGTGGTCTGCGAGCCCAACGACGCCCCGCTCGACTCGCGCCACCTCGACATGACGCTCGCCCTGATGACGCTCACCGACAAGGTGTTCATGGGCAACGTCGTCTCCGGGCCCAACGCGCGCGACGTCATCGCGATGTCGGAGATCCTCTTCGGCGGCCGCGAGGCGATCGAGGCCACGCCCACGTCCATCAGCCTGATCAACTGCAACTCGCCCCTGCGCTGGGACGACCGCATGCTCGACGCGCTGTTCGAGTACTGCGCCGCGGCCCAGCCGGTCGTCCTCACCCCCTTCATCCTCATGGGCGCGATGTCGCCGGTCACCATCCCGGCCGCGCTCGTGCAGCAGATGGCCGAGGCCCTGTCGGGCATCGCCCTGGCGCAGCTGATCCGCCCGGGCTGTCCGGTGATCTTCGGCTCGTTCCTGTCCAACATCGACATGCAGTCCGGCTCCCCCACGTTCGGCACGCCGGAGTCGGGCATCGGCCTGCTGTGCACCGGCCAGATCGCGCGCCACTTCAACCTGCCGTTCCGCACCGGCGGCGGGCTGACGTCCTCGCAGGTCCCGGACGCGCAGGCGGGCTACGAGTCGCTGATGACGCTGCTGCCGACCTTCCTCGCCGGCACCAACTGGGTCATGCACACCGCCGGCTGGCTCGAGGGCGGGCTCGTCGCCGGGTTCGAGAAGTTCATCATCGACTGCCAGATCGTCGAGATGCTCCAGCACGAGTTCACCCCGCTCGAGATCGACGCCGGGTCGCTGGCGTTCGACGCGCACCAGGAGGTGGGCCACGGCGGCCACTTCCTCGGGTCGATGCACACGATGGAGCGCTTCCGCACCTGCTTCTACCGGCCCTTCCTCAACTCCTCCGAGAACTACGAGCGGTGGATGCGCAACGGCGCGCAGGACACCGCGACGCGTGCTGCGGCCATCTGGCGCAAGCGGCTCGAGGAGTTCGAGCAGCCGACCATCGACGACGGCATCCGCGCCGAGCTCGAGGACTTCGTCACCCGGCGTCGCCGGGAGCTCGGCGACTGAGGCAGGCTGTCCTCCCGTGGCCATCAGCGCGTTCGACCTGTTCTCCGTCGGGATCGGCCCGTCGAGCTCCCACACCGTGGGACCGATGCGGGCCGCCCACACCTTCGCCGACGGCCTGCGGGCCGAGGGCGTCCTCGAGCGCGTGGGCCGGGTCAAGGCCGAGCTGTTCGGCTCGCTCGGTGCCACCGGCCACGGCCACGGCTCGGTCAAGGCGGTCGTCCTCGGCCTCGAGGGCGAGAACCCCGAGACCACCGACCCGCGCGGCGCCGACCCGCGCCTGGAGGAGGTGCGCACCTCCGGGGTGCTGCGGCTCGCCGGGACGCACGAGATCGCCTGCGCGGTCGACACCGACGTCGTCCTGCACCGCCGGGCGTCGTTGCCCTTCCACGCCAACGGCATGCGGTTCACCGCGTGGGAATCGGCCACCCCGGTCGAGGGAGAGGAGCCGCTGCGCCAGCGCGAGTACTACTCCGTCGGCGGCGGCTTCGTCCTCGACGAGGACGAGGTCGGTGGCAACCGGATCGTCCCCGACGAGACGCCCGTCCGGTACCCGTTCACCACCGGCAACCAGCTGCTCGAGCGCTGTGCCGAGTCGGGCCTGTCGATCAGCGGCGTGATGATGGCCAACGAGCTGTCGTGGCGCACCGAGGCCGAGGTGCGCTCCGGCCTGCTGCACCTCTGGGCGGTCATGCAGGAATGCGTCGACAACGGCTGCCGCAGCACCGAGGGCGTCCTGCCCGGCGGGCTCAAGGTGCCGCGCCGCGCGCCCCGCCTGGCCCGGCAGCTGCGCTCCGAGCACGGCGGCGACCCCCTCGCCGCGATGGACTGGGTGACCCTCTACGCGCTGGCCGTCAACGAGGAGAACGCCTCGGGTGGGCGCATCGTCACGGCCCCGACGAACGGCGCGGCGGGCATCATCCCGGCGGTCCTGCACTACTACACGCGCTGGGTGCCCGGTGCGTCCGACGACGAGGTGGTGTCCTTCCTCCTCACCGCCGCCGCCATCGGCACGCTCTACAAGGAGAACGCCTCGATCTCGGGCGCCGAGGTCGGCTGCCAGGGCGAGGTCGGCTCGGCCTGCTCGATGGCGGCCGGCGCGCTGGCCGAGGTGATGGGCGGGACGCCCGACCAGGTCGAGAACGCCGCCGAGATCGGCATCGAGCACAACCTCGGCCTCACGTGCGACCCCGTGGGTGGGCTCGTGCAGATCCCGTGCATCGAGCGCAACGCGGTGGCGTCGGTGAAGGCCATCACCGCGGCACGAATCGCGTTGCGCGGCAACGGGAAGCAGATCGTCTCGCTCGACAAGGCGATCAAGACGATGCGCGACACCGGCCGCGACATGAAGGTGAAGTACAAGGAGACCGCCCGCGGCGGACTCGCCGTCAACGTCATCGAGTGCTGAGGCCCGACGAGGGCACCCGCCCATGGCTCGCACCCGGACCCTGGCCTGCGTCTTCGCCCACCCGGACGACGACGCGTACGGGGCCGCGGGCAGCGTCGCCCTGCACGCCGACGAGCCGGGTTTCCGCTTCGTCCTGGTGCACGCGACGGTCGGCGAACAGGGCGAGATCCGCGACGGTTTCCCGGCCACCCGGGCGACGCTCGGCGCCGTCCGCCGCGCCGAGGACGAGGCCGCGTGGCGCGCCCTCGGGCGAGTCGGTCTTCGAGCGGTGGAACCGCCAGCGAGCCGAGCTCGGGCTGTTCACCTTCGACCCGACCCGGACCTACCACATGCGCGGGGTCCCGGACGAGCAGATCGGCATCACCGTCGACTGCCGGGGCGTGACCGACAGGATCGTCGCGGGCCTGCGCGAGCACCGCAGCCAGCTGCACGTCATGTCGGACGACCCGACGAACACCGAGCAGTGGGAACGACGCCTCTCGAGGGAGTGGTACGTGGTCGCGTGGCCCCCGACCGGGGGCGTGATGCTGGCCGACCTCTTCGACGGGCTGGAGTGACGGGTCCTTCTCAGTCCGCCGCCGACGAGAGAGGGAACGCCCGCCACCGGCCCTCGGAGACCACCTCGACGGTGTCGCCGACGACGCGGATGGCGGTCTGCTCGTCGATGACGTAGGCCGGGCCCCCGATGTCGGCCGCCCAGCGCTCGGCGTGCTCCATGGTGTTGGTCGGGAACAGGTCGAGGTGCGGGAAGATCGAGAAGTCGACGACGCCCAGCGTGCGGTCGTCCGTGGCGGCCGGCCACTCGACGAACCAGTCGCCGATGCGCGGCGTCAGCACCATGCTCCCGGCGCTCACCCCGACCCAGACCGTGTCGTCGAGCGAGGGCAGGAGGTCGGCCAGGCCGGACTCTCGCATCCAGTGGGCCAGGTAGGTGGCGTCACCCCCGTCGACGAGGAGCACGTCGGCTTCGCGCACCCACGGCTCCCACCGCTCGGCGCCGATGGTGGGCAGCGCGGTGAGCTCGAGGACGCCGAGCGAGGCCCAGCCCAGGCCGGTGAAGGAGGACCACGTGGGAGCCGCGGCGACCAGGCCCCGCACCGACGCCGGACCGCACATCGGGTGCCCCCACTGCGCGGTCGGGATGACGAGCGCGTGCGACTCGGCGACGGGTTTGCCGAGCAGTCCGACGAGCGCCGCCTCGATGCCGGGGTTGGTGACGCCGCCGGAGGTCAGGAGGAGCTTCACGAGCTCCCCTCCGCAGTTGCCTCCGCGGTCGTGGGCCGGGGTCGCCAGCCCTCGGGTGGGTCCTCCCCGGTGCGTCCGTCGACGGCCTCGCGCAGCAGGTCGGCGTGTCCGGTGTGCCGCCCGTACTCCTCCACGAGGTCGCAGACGAGGCGGCGCAGGTTCGCCGCACCGTCGGCGACGTGGGCCCGTCGGTCGAGGCCCTCGCCGGCGTCCAACGCCGCGGCGACCCGTCCTCGGGAGCGGGTGACCGCGTCGTCGTAGGTGCGGTAGAGCACCTCGGGTGCGTCGTGGGCCGCGGACACGATCTCCCAGTCGTCGCTGCCGTCCCACCCCCAGCCGCTCCACGGCTCCCCGAGCGGCTCACCGCTGAGCTTGGTGCCGAAGGCGAAGTCCTCCTGCGCGGCCAGGTGCTTCAGCAGCCCGCCGAGGGTGAGGCTCGACGCCCCGACGGTGGCGCCGAGACCGGCGCGGTCGAGCCCGTCGGCCTTGAAGCGGAAGGTCCACCGCAGTCGCTCGAGTGCGCCGAGCAGCGCCTCGACCTCGGTGCCGGCCAGGGGCGGCTCCCACGGGGTGTCGCCCTCACCGTCGAACGGGCTGGTGTGTCCGGTCATGCCGACACGGTAGAGGCCGGCCCCGACAGGCCGCGCGGCTCGTGCGACCGGGTCGCGACCGGTCAGAGGCCGCCGCCGCCGTCACCGAACTGGCCGGGCGGGGTGCCCACCTGGCCATCGGTCGTCGGGTCCTTGCGCTGGTAGCCCTCCATCCCCGTGTTCCCACGACGCTGCAGGAGGAACACCAGCAGCGCGATCACCGCCACCACGACCACCACCCAGACCCACCACATGACGGCTCCTCTCGAAACAGGTCCGACTCTGCTGCTGACCACTGTCCTCCCGCTCCCACCACCCGTCCAGAGCCCGAGGCACTGACTCCGAGGTCGACAGGAGCCGGCTCGGCTCAGAAGGGGATGGGCTCCGGCGTCGCTGACCTTGCGCTGGGCTCGGGTGGTGGCGGGACCGGTTCGGTGCGGTGGGCCGGTTCTGTGGTGCGCACTGTGCCGGAGGTGTGGGTCCAGGTGAGGGTGGCGTCGGGGTGGAGGGTGGGTCGCCAGCGGCCGAGCTGTTTCATCCGGTGGTGGCGTCGGCAGAGGGTGAGCAGGTTGACCGGGCCGGTGGCACCGAGCGGCCACGGTTTCGTGTGGTCGAGGTCGGCGTGGGTGGCGGCGCGCGTGCAGCCCCACATGCGGCAGGTGCCGTCGCGGGTCTTGACCAGCTCACGGACCGGCCGTGGTGGGCGGTAGACGCCGGTGGTGACCGAGGTCAGGGTGCCGGAGGGGGCGTCGAGGACGGCGCGGGCGATGTCGAGGGGGACGGTGGCCATGAGGTGCGCCACGGTGGCCGCGTCGACCCAGCCCAGCCCCGGCAGGTCGGTGCCCGACACGGTGCACCCGTTGACCACGGCCTCGACGGTGTGGCGCGGGTCGAGGGTGGCGCCGGCGCCACCGCAGGGGTCGTCGTCCGCAGGAACCTGAACCCAGGACAGGGCCTCCCGCACCTCCGCGGACAGGCTCGACACGGTGACGAGGTCGCCGGTGTCGGGATCGGGCACGAGGTCGTCATCGGCGAGGTCGACCCGGTCCCACGTGGGTTCCCCGTAGGGCATCGACTCGGTGGTGGCGGGGTCTGTGTGGGTGATGACAGGGACGCCGAGGGTGACCTGGGTGGTGACGGTGACGTTGCGCAGCAGCAGGTCCCCGAACGCGTCGGCGCGGGCCTGGTCCACGGTCAAGGTGTCGTCGATGCCGCGGTACTGCCCGGCGAGCTGGTCGACCGCGGCCCACGCGGCGGCGCTGGTCGCGGTCGGCAGCAGAGCCCACCACGACGTCAGCCCGTCATCGCCGGGGCGGACCTCAACCGTGCGGCCCCGCCGGGTCCGTGCCACTTGCGCGGCGACCTGCGCGGCCGCGACCCGGTGCGCGACCTGACGCGCCAGGGTGGTCACCCGGGCCGGGTCGCACGACGCCAGCCGGGGCGCGACCTGCTCATCCACCGCCGCGCAGGCGTGACGGTCCAGGCCGGCGCACGCGTCGATCACCTTGTGCGCCGCCACCACCGGCACCTCCCCGGCCAGGACCTGCTCACGCAGCCGCGGGAACCGCTCCCCCAGCGCCGCACCCAGGGCGACCTTGCGCCCGGCGACCCCGTCGGTGAGCCCGGTGGCCAACGCCATCTCGGTGGCGGCCATCGCGTCGACGAACCCCACCGGGTGCACCCGCTCCACCGGCCCGTCCCCGGTCAGCGTGGTCTCCACCCGCGCTCCCAACGCCCCGAGCACGGCGACCACCCCGTCAGCGGCGTTCGCCAGCCGCTGCGCCTGCCCCGCCAGCTCGAACGCCTCATCGGCCGACAGCCCGCGACCGGTGCGGGCGACCTCACGACCCAGCGCCGCGCACTCCATCCGGAGCGCCGCGAGGCGGCTGCCGATCGTCTCCCTGTCCATGCCCCCATGGTATCGCACACCTGTTCGAGCGACCAGGGTTGTCCACACGTGTTCGCCTGCAGCGCAACCACTCTCAGGACGCGAGCTCGTCAGCGGCCATGAGTGGCGCAGGGAACGACCGGACCGTGGAGGCAGTGGCGAGGAAGGCGCCGACCAGCCGCAACCCCGAGGTCCGGCAGGCCTCGAGGACGGTCTCGTGCCATTGCCGGTCGGAGTCCGTGAGCAGCGCCGAACCCGGCCGGCCACGGACGAACACCAGCCCCGAGACTGCCTCACCGAGGTCGGGTCCGAAGTGCGCGAGGAAAGGGGCGATCACCGCCGGGTCGGCATCAGCGGGGACATCGCCGATGACGACCGGCTGGGCCAGCGTGAGGTCCGGGCCCGCCAGGAGGAAGGCGACGCAGCCGCCCTCGCGGTCGGCGTGGCCGACGAAGAGGTCGGCGAGGTCGGACGCGAGGCCGGGGGTGTCCAACGGCAGGTCGGACCAGTTCGGGGGGAGGTCGTCGAAGCTCATGCCCGCACCCTGCCCGGAACCGCGACAACGGCCGCCGACTTTTCCACAACCCCTCCCGAGCCACCGTCGCGAAGGCACCCCCCACACCATCACCCAGTGGCCGGACCAGCGCCGCGAGCGCCCGGCTGAGCCGGACCGCCGGGCCGAACCGCCTCAGCTGAAGACGACGGTCCGGTCCCCGTTGAGGATGACCCGCGACTCGCACGCCCAGCGCACGGCCCGGCTCAGCACCCGGGACTCGACCTCCTCGCCGGCGCGCACGAGGTCGTCGGCCGCCATCCGGTGGTCGACCCGCACGACGTCCTGCTCGATGATCGGCCCCTCGTCGAGGTCGGCCGTCACGTAGTGCGCCGTGGCCCCGACGAGCTTGACCCCCCGTGCGAAGGCCTGGTGGTAGGGCTTGGCGCCCTTGAACGAGGGCAGGAACGAGTGGTGGATGTTGATGACGCGCCCCGACAGCTCGCGCGAGAGGTCGTCGGACAGCACCTGCATGTACCGCGCCAGCACGACCAGCTCGACGTCGTGGGCGACGACGAGCTCGCGCAGGGCCGCCTCGGCCTCGGCCTTCGTCGCGGCCGTGACGGGCAGGTGGACGAAGGGGATTCCGTATGACGCAACAAGCGGCTCGAGGTCGCGGTGGTTGGAGACCACCGCCGGGATGTCCATGGCGAGCTGTCCACTGCGCCAGCGGAACAGCAGGTCGTTGAGGCAGTGGCCGAACCTGCTCACCATCAGCAGCGTCCGCAGCGGCGTCGCCGCCCCGCGCATCGTCCAGTCCATGCCGTAGGAGGCGGCCACCGGGGCGAACAGCTCCCGCCATCCCTCCAACGAGGGCCCCTCCGGGAGAACCGAGAACCGGATCCGCATGAAGAACTGGTCGGTGCGCACGTCGTCGAACTGCTGCGACTCCTCGATGTTCGCGCCGTGCTCGAACAGCAGCGCGGAGACCGTCGCGACGATCCCCCGCCGGTCGGGGCAGGAGAGCACGAGGACGACGTCGGACGGGGTCGGGTCACCGGACATGCCGACAACGCTAGACGGATGCCGCACCCGACCAGATACCGTTCCGCCATGCGCACCACCACTCGCGACACGTCGGGGACGGTGCAGTCCGTCGACCGCGCGGTGACGATCCTCGAGCTGCTCGCGGTCCACGGCGCCGCGGGGGTCACCCAGCTGGCCCGCGAGCTCGGCGTCCACAAGTCCACGGCCAGCCGCCTCGTCGCCGCCCTCGAGCGCCGCCGGCTCGTCGAGCAGGTCGAGGAGCGGGGCCGCTACCGGCTCGGCGTCGGCATCCTCAAGCTCGCCGGTGCCACCAGCGCCCGCCTCGACCTGGTGCAGGAGGCCCGGCCCGTCTGCCGCCGCCTCGCCTCCGACACCGGCGAGACGGTGAACCTCGCCGTGCTGAGCGGCGGGGCCGCCCTCTACGTCGACCAGGTCTCCGGTGCGTCGAGCCTGTCGTCGTACAACTGGGTCGGCCAGCACATCCCGATCCACGCCACGAGCAACGGCAAGGTCCTCGTCAGCGAGCTCGTCGACCCCGAGCTCGGCCGCGTCCTCGGCGAGCTCATCGCCTACACCCCCTCGACGATCACCGACCGCAAGGCCCTGGACACGCAGCTCGCCGACGTGCGCGCCAAGGGCTGGGCGGTGGCGGCCGACGAGCTCGACGTCGGCCTCACGGCGGTCGCCGCGCCCGTGCGCGACGCCCACGGTGACGTCGTCGCGTCGGTGAGCGTCTCGGGCCCCTCGTTCCGCTTCGGCCCGCCCCGGATCGACGAGCTCACCCCGCTGCTCCTCGCTGCCACGGCCGAGATCAGCGGGCGCCTCGCCCACCGCCCCGCGGACCGCTGAGAACCCACAGGGCACGGTTCCGCCCAGATCCTTGACCACCACCCCGTCTCGGGCCATTCTGTTGCGCAGTACAGATGGTGTTGCACATGGTGCAACCAGCCGGAGGTGTCCGTGTCGGAGCTCTTCCTCGACGGCCGATGGGTTCCCGCGGCAGAGGGTGGCACGCGCTCCATCACGTGTCCGGCCGACGGCTCCCCCGTCGGCACCGTCGCGGAGGCGACCGACGCCGACACCCTCGCGGCCATCGCCGCCGCCCGCCACGCCTTCGACGACGGCCCCTGGCCGACCACCCCGGTCCGCGAGCGCGCCGCCCTCCTGAGCCGGGTCGCCGACGTCCTCGAGCGCGAGACCGCGGCCATCGCGCGGGTGGAGGCGCTCGACACCGGGAAGCGGTACGTCGAGGCCGAGTACGACGTCGCCGACGTCGCCGACGTCTTCCGCCACTACGCCGCCGTCGGGGCCGATGCCGACGACCTCGGCGACCGCACCGTCGACCTCGGTCGCGAGGGTGTCGTCAGCCGGGTCGTGCGCGAACCGGTCGGCGTCTGCGCCCTCGTGACCCCGTGGAACTACCCACTGCTGCAGGCGAGCTGGAAGGTGGCGCCCTGCCTGCTCGCCGGCAACACCTTCGTCCTCAAGCCGAGCGAGATCACCCCCCACTCCACGATCGCGCTCGTCCGCGCGCTCGAGGAGGCCGGCCTGCCCGACGGGGTCGGCAACCTCGTCCTCGGCACGGGCCCCGGGTGCGGGGGTCCCCTCTCGTCGGACCCCCGCGTCGACCTCGTCTCCTTCACCGGAAGCCTCGCCGTGGGCAAGCACCTGATGGCGCAGGGGGCCGCCACGGTGAAGAAGGTGGCCCTCGAGCTCGGGGGCAAGAACCCGAACATCGTCTTCGCCGACGCCGACCGCGAGGCCGCCCTCGACAACGCGCTCACGGCGGTCTTCCTCCACTCGGGCCAGGTCTGCTCGGCCGGCGCCCGGCTCGTCATCGAGGAGAGCATCGCCGAGGCGTTCGTCGACGAGCTCGTCGAGCGCGCCCGGCTGATCCGCCCCGGCCTCCCGTTCGACGAGAAGGCCCAGACCGGGTCGCTGACCAGCGCCGCGCACCTCGGCAAGGTCGAGGCGTACGTGGCGGCCGGCATCGCCGAGGGAGCCCGGCTGCGGTGTGGCGGAAGGCGACCCGACGACCCGGCTCTCGCCGAGGGCTTCTTCTACCTCCCCACCGTCCTCGACCGATGTCGCTCCGACATGGCGGTCGTCCAGGACGAGTCCTTCGGCCCGGTCCTCACCGTCGAGACGTTCACCACCGAGGACGAGGCCGTGCGCATCGCGAACGACTCGATCTACGGCCTCGCCGGGGCCGTGTGGACCACCGACGACGCCAAGGCCGACCGCGTGGCCGCACGGCTGCGCATGGGAACGGTGTGGCTCAACGACTTCCACCCCTATGTCGCCCAGGCCGAGTGGGGCGGCTACAAGCAGTCGGGCACCGGGCGCGAGCTCGGCCGCCTCGGCCTCGAGGAGTACCAGGAGACCAAGCACGTGTGGCGCAACACCTCACCCGCACCGTCGGGGTGGTGGGGGTGAAGAAGCTGACCGTGGGCCCCACGCCCGACCGCGTCGACGTCGTCGTCGTCGGCGGAGGCAGCGCCGGCTGCGTCATCGCCGCCCGGCTGTCGGAGGACCCCGGCACGAGCGTGCTCGTCCTCGAGGCCGGCCGCAACGACCTCAAGATCGACCCGTTCATCCACATGCCCGCGGCCCTGCCGTTCCCGATCGGCAGCCGGCTCTACGACTGGAAGTACGAGTCCGAGCCCGAGCCGCACATGAACAACCGGCGGATCTACCACGCCCGCGGCAAGGTCCTCGGCGGGTCGAGCTCGATCAACGGGATGATCTTCCAGCGCGGCAACCCCCTCGACTACGAGCGCTGGGGCGCCGACCCCGGCATGGCGACCTGGGACTACGCCCACTGCCTGCCCTACTTCAAGAAGATGGAGACCTGCCTCGCCGGCGCCGACACCTGGCGCGGCGGTGACGGGCCCCTCGTCCTCGAGCGCGGGCCCGCCACCAACCCGCTGTTCCAGGCGTTCTTCGACGCCACCGTCGAGGCCGGCTACCCGCGCACCCCGGACGTCAACGGCTACCGGCAGGAGGGGTTCGCGAAGTTCGACCGCAACATCCACCGTGGGCGCCGCCTGTCCGCGGCCCGCGCCTACCTCCACCCGGTGATGGACCGGCCCAACCTCACCGTCCGCACGCTCGCCTTCACCACCCGGGTCCTGTTCGAGGGCACCCGCGCCGTCGGCGTCGAGTACACGACGGGCGGTCGCCGGCACACGGTGCGCGCGAACGAGGTCATCCTCTGCGGCGGCGCCATCAACACCCCGCAGGTCCTCCAGCTCTCCGGGGTCGGCGACCCCGACCACCTGCGCCCGCTCGGCATCGAGACCGTCGCCGAGGTCAGGGGCGTGGGCGAGCACCTCCAGGACCACCTCGAGGTCTACATCCAGCACAAGAGCGCCCAGCCGGTCTCCATCGCGCCGGGCCTGAAGTACCGCAACCGCCCCAAGCTCGCCGCCGACTGGCTGTTCTTCCGCAAGGGCCTGGGCGCCACCAACCACTTCGAGGGCGGGGGCTTCGTCCGCAGCAACGAGGACGTCGACTACCCCAACCTCATGTTCCACTTCCTGCCGATCGCCATCCGCTACGACGGCACGAGCCCGGTGGAGGGCCACGGGTACCAGGTGCACATCGGCCCGATGTACTCCGACGCCCGCGGCACCGTGAAGATCAGGAGCACGGACCCCCGGATGAAGCCGGCGCTGCGGTTCAACTACCTCTCCACCGACCAGGACCGCCGCGAGTGGGTCGAGGCGGTGCGGGTCGCGCGCGACATCCTCGGCCAGCCGGCGATGCACCCGTACAACGCGGGTGAGATCTCCCCCGGCCCCGCGGTCGAGACCGACGAGCAGATCCTCGACTGGGTCCGTGCCGATGCCGAGACCGCGCTCCACCCCAGCTGCACCGCGCGGATGGGCACCGACGACCTCTCGGTCCTGGACCCCACGACGATGGGCGTCCACGGCACCCAGGGCCTGCGGGTCGTCGACGCCAGCGCGATGCCGTACGTGACGAACGGGAACATCTACGCCCCGGTCGTCATGCTCGCCGAGAAGGCCGCCGACCTCATCGCCGGCCACACCCCCCTCCCCGCGTCCGACGCGCCCTGGTACCACCACCGCGCCGGCTCACCGCTCGACCCCCCGACCGCTGTCGCGAGCACGGACCGATAAGGAACCCCCGCCATGACCTCGACCGACACCCCCGTGAGCACCTCGTCCGCGCAGGCGCCGGTCACCGGCGCGGGCACCCCGGCCCTGTGTGTCCGCGGCCTGTGGAAGGTCTTCGGGCCGAACGCGGAGAAGCTCGTCGGCACCCCCGACCTCGAGCTGACCCGCAAGGAGCTGCAGGCCAAGAGCGGGCACGTCATCGGCGTGCGCGACGTGTCGTTCGACGTCGCCCCCGGCGAGGTCTTCGTCGTCATGGGCCTGTCCGGCTCGGGCAAGTCCACCCTCGTGCGCCTGCTCACCCGCCTCATCGAGCCGACGGCCGGCACCGTCCTGCTCGACGGCACCGATCTCACGGCGATGGGCGAGGACGCGCTGCGCGACATCCGCCGCCGCCGCATCTCGATGGTCTTCCAGCACTTCGGCCTGCTCCCGCACCGCAAGGTCATCGACAACGTCGGCTTCGGCCTCGAGGTGCGCGGCGAGGACAAGGGCACCCGGCGCGCCCGCGCCCAGGAGATGGTCGACCTCGTCGGCCTCGGCGGGTACGAGCAGAACTACCCCGACCAGCTCTCGGGTGGCATGCAGCAGCGCGTCGGCCTGGCCCGCGCCCTGGCCAACGACCCCAGCGTCCTGATGTTCGACGAGCCGTTCAGCGCCCTCGACCCGCTCATCCGGCGCGACATGCAGAAGGAGGTCATCCGGCTCCACCACGAGGTCGGCAAGACGATGGTCTTCATCACCCACGACCTCGACGAGGCGCTCAAGCTCGGCGACCGCATCCTCATCATGCGCGACGGGGAGATCGTCCAGGTCGGTGCGCCGGACGAGATCATCGGCGCCCCCGCCGACGACTACGTGCGCGACTTCGTCGCCGAGGTGCCCAAGTCGCACGTCCTCACCCTCAAGTGGGTGATGCGCGAGCCGAGCTCGCCCGACGAGGGCGCCGGCGCCCCGGCGCTCCCCCACACCACCGTCGTCCGTGAGGCCGCGCGGGCCGTGCTCGCCGCCGACGGCCCGGTTCGCGTCGTCGACGACAGCGGCGCCGTCGTCGGGGTCGTCGACGACGAGGACATCCTGCGGGTCGTCGTCGCCGAGCAGGCCGAGGACCACTCCGGGGCAGGCGCGAAGTGACCACCACGCTCGAGCCGGCCCCCGCTCCCCCTCCGGCCGCCACCAAGGAGGCACAGCCCCTCACCGTCACCGAGGCGCCGCGCCGCACCGGCCGCAAGCTCCTCGTCGTGCTGGCCCTGTGGCTGCTCGCGTGGGCCACGCTGCGCGGCAAGCAGACCCTGGCCCTGTCCAACGCCGACACCACCGGGCTGCACGAGTGGTTCAACGGGGTCCGCGACCAGGTCCAGCTGCTCGGGCGGGACAACTGGTTCTTCCACGGGGTCCTCGGCACCATCGCCGGCTGGCTCGACACCTTCGTCGGCGGGCTGCAGTCGCACCTCAGCTCGGTGACCCCGGGCGCCTACCTCGGCTGGCTCGGCGTCATCGCCCTGTTCGCCTGGATCACCTACGCCCTGGCCGGGCTGCGCTCGACGATCTTCGTCACCGTCGTCATGCTCCTGCTCGGCGTCTTCGGCCTGTGGACCTACGGCGTGGAGACCCTCATCATCACGCTCGTGGCCGTGGTCATCTGCACGGTCATCGGGCTACCGCTCGGCATCGCGATGTCGCGCAGCCGGCGGACCTCCGCCGTGGTCACCCCGATCCTCGACGTCATGCAGACGATGCCCTCGTTCGCCTACCTCACCCCGATCTCCCTCTTCTTCGGGATCGGCCCGGCGTGCGCCATCGTGCTGACCCTCATCTACGCCCTGCCGCCCCTGGTCCGCATCACCGAGCACGGCCTGCTCTCGGTGGCCGCGAACACCGTCGAGGCCGGCCGCTCGCTCGGCGTCACGAAGTCGCAGCTGCTGCGCCACGTGCAGCTGCCCATGGCCAAGCGGACCATCGTCGTCGGCATCAACCAGTGCACGATGGCCGCCCTGTCGATGTCGACCATCGCCGCGCTCGTCAACGGCCCGGGCCTCGGCAAGCCCGTCGTCGCCGCCCTCCAGAGCCTCAACGTCGGCGCCGCCTCGGTCGCCGGCCTGGGCATCGTCCTCATCGCGATCATGCTCGACCGCACGACGACCGCGGCCAGCGAGCGCTCCGACCCCTCGGGCACCGCCATCGCCGCGGTCAGCTCGCCCGGGGTGTTCCGGGGTCGCGTCCTCGTGCTCGAGAAGCTGCCGCGCTGGGCCACCGAGGACGGCGGCCGCGGTGCGGTCACCAAGCGGCTCACCCCCGGCGGTCGCCGGCTCGTCCTGGGCCTGCTGCTCGTCCCGGTGCTCGTCGCGGCCTACTACTCCACCCTGTACCTCCAGCTCTCCCAGTTCCCGGACGTCTCCGAGGTGCCGGTGCTGCGCGAGCTGACCGCCGGTCCGCTGAGCGCCCACATCAACACCCTGACGACCTCGTTCGTCGACACCTTCTCCGGCGTCACCAACGGGTTCAAGAACATCGTCACCGCCGCGATGCTCGACCCCCTCCAGTCACTGCTGTCGAACCTGCCGTGGTGGGTCATGGCGCTCGTCCTGCTCGCGGTCGCGTACCTCCTGGGCGGCTGGCGGCCCACGGTCGTCACGGCCCTCTGCGAGGCCGTCATCTTCGGCACCGGCCTCTGGTACGACGCGATGGTCACCCTGACGATGACGCTCGTCGCCACGCTGCTCGTCATGCTCGTCGCCGTCGTCCTCGGCGTCGCGATGGGTCGTGGCCGCCGGACGGACACGGCGATCAGACCCTTCCTCGACGGCTTCCAGACGATCCCCGCGTTCGTCTACCTCGTCCCCGCCCTCGCGCTGTTCGCCGCCACCCGGTTCACGGCGATCATGGCGGCGGTCGCCTACGCCGTGCCCATCGCCACCAAGCTCGTCGCCGACGGCGTGCGCGGCGTCCCCTCGGCCACGGTCGAGGCCGCCCGCTCCACGGGGAGCACCCGCTGGCAGATGATCTCCAAGGTGCAGCTGCCCATGGCGCGCGAGGCGCTCGTCCTCGCCACGAACCAGGGCCTGCTCTACGTGCTGTCGATGGTCGTCATCGGCGGGATGGTCGGGGGCGGCAGCCTCGGCTACCTCATCGTCCAGGGCTTCGTCCAGGGCCAGCTGTTCGGCAAGGGCCTGGCAGCGGGCATCGCGATCACCGCCCTGGGAATCATGCTCGACCGCATCGCGCGGTATGCCGCCGCGAGGTACGGCCGGTGACGGGGCCGCCCCGGACCCCGAGTCACCGTTCACCACACCACAACCCGCGCACCGCGGTCAGAAGAGAGGGACAGTCAATGCCACGAGGAATCCTCCGGCTCCCGCTTGTCGCCGGCCTCACCACGCTCGCCCTCGGGCTCGCGGCGTGTGGGGGCGGCAACATCGACCAGAGCTCGAGCACGGGCGCGTCAGGAGGTTCCGGCGCGAAGTGCGGCGACCTGCGGATCGCCGTCAACCCCTGGACCGGCTACGTCAGCAACGCCCACGTCATCGGGTACGTCGCGAAGACCAAGCTCGGCTGCAACGTCACCTACCCCGACGTCAAGGAGGAGGTCGGCTGGCAGGGCATGGCGTCCGGGTCGATCGACACCATCGTCGAGAACTGGGGCCACGCGGACCTGGTGAAGAAGTACATCGACGAGCAGAAGGCCGTCATCGACGCCGGGCCCTCGGGCAACCAGGGGATCATCGGCTGGTACGTCCCGCCGTGGATGGCCGAGAAGTACCCGGACATCACGAACTGGGAGAACCTGAACAAGTACGCCGAGATGTTCAAGACCTCCGAGTCCGGGGGCAAGGGCCAGCTCCTCGACGGTGACCCGTCGTACGTGACCAACGACGAGGCCCTCGTCGCCAACCTCAAGCTCAACTACAAGGTGGTCACCGGCGGCTCCGAGGCGGCGCTCATCACGAGCTTCCGCCAGGCCGAGAAGAACAAGACGCCGCTGCTCGCGTACTTCTACGACCCACAGTGGTTCTTCTCCGAGATGAAGCTGGTCAAGGTCGACCTGCCCAAGTACACCGACGGGTGCGACGCCGACGCCAAGAAGGTCGCCTGCGACTACCCGCCGTACACCCTCAACAAGCTGATCTCGACGAAGTTCGCCGACTCGAAGTCACCCGCCGTGGACCTCATCAAGAAGTTCACGTGGACCAACGACGACCAGAACGCCGTCTCCGAGATGATCGCCAACCAGAACATGAGCCCGGAGGACGCGGCCAAGAAGTGGGTCGAGGCCAACCCGGACAAGGTCAACGCCTGGCTCTCCTGAGCCGGCGACACCTCCACGCGAGGGCCGCGGCCGCCTCCGGGCGCCGCGGTCCTCGTGCGTGCGGGGGCACGGCGCGGCCGCGGATCCGCCCGTTGACGTCCCTGTGTGGCCTCCATCACACTGCTGTGTGTTGTGCATGGCGCACATCGTTTCTCACAGCGCAACGAAGGGGACCGCACATGGCGACATCCGTGCACGACGACCTCGAGCAACAGCAGGCTGGACCACCGCGCAAGGGTGTCGACAAGGTGGTGTTCGGTGTCGCCGCCGGCCTCGCCCTCGTCTTCCTCCTCTACGGCGCCGTCGACAGCAAGGGCTTCGGCACGAGCACGGGCAGCGTCCTCAGCTGGATCACCGCCAACTTCGGCTGGTTCTTCGTCCTCACCAGCGGCGGCTTCCTCATCTTCAGCGTCTTCCTCGCCGCGACCCGGTACGGCAACATCAAGCTGGGCGCCGACGACTCCGAGCCGGAGTTCTCCACCTTCTCCTGGGTCTCGATGATGTTCGCCACCGGCATGGGCATCGGCCTGATGTTCTACGGCGTGGCCGAGCCCCTGACCCACCTCAACACCCCGCCGATGGGGATGGCCGAGCCGGGCAGCGAGGAGGCGGCCCACCTCGCGATGGAGTACACGTTCTTCCACTGGGGCTTCCACCCGTGGTCGATGTACGCCGTCATCGGTCTGGCCATCGCGTACTTCGCCTACCGCAAGGGTGGTGGCAACCTCATCAGCGCCGCGTTCCGACCCCTCCTCGGCAACCGGGTCGACGGCCCCACGGGCCGCGGCATCGACATCCTCGCGATCATCGCCACCCTCTTCGGCTCGGCCACCTCGCTCGGCCTGGGCGCGCTGCAGATCACCGGCGGCCTGGCCGACGTCTTCGGCAGCAAGGGCTACGGCACGACCGCCGCGGCCCTCGTCATCGGGGTCCTCACCCTGTGCTTCGTCATCTCGGCCGTCAGTGGCATCGACAAGGGCATCAAGTGGCTCTCCAACGCCAACGCCGTGGCCGCGGGGCTGCTCGTCTTCTTCCTCTTCGTCGTCGGGCCGACCGTGTTCATCATGGGGACCTTCACCGAGTCGCTCGGGGGCTACCTCACGCACCTGCCGACGATGAGCTTCCGCACCGGCGTCTTCGGCGGCAGCGAGTGGCTCAACGGCTGGACGATCTTCTACTGGGCCTGGTGGGTGTCGTGGACCCCCTTCGTCGGGATGTTCATCGCGCGCATCTCCAAGGGCCGCACGATCCGCCAGTTCGTCGTGTTCGTCATCGCGATCCCCTCGCTCGTGTCGTTCATCTGGTTCTCGATCCTCGGCGGCTCGGCCTTCGACCTGCAGCTGACCGAGGGCAAGGACATGAAGGCCCTCGTCGACGCCGGCCTGGAGACGACGCTGTTCGGGACGCTGCGCTCGTTCCCGCTCTCGTCGGTCACCGTGGTGCTCGCCGTGTTCCTCATCGCGATCTTCTTCATCACCGGCGCCGACTCGGCGTCGATCGTCATGGGGATGCTCAGCGAGAACGGCACCGAGGAGCCCCGCCGCTCGCTCGTCGTGTTCTGGGGTGTGGCCACGGGCGCCGTGGCCACGGTCCTGCTCATCACCGGCGGGGAGGACGGGCTCGGCGCGTTGCAGACGGGCGTCATCATCGTCGGCTTCCCCTTCCTCGTCGTCCTCATCGGGCTGTGCGTCTCGCTGTGGAAGTCGCTGCGGCAGGAGAAGTTCGAGTCGACCCTGCGCGGCCCGCTGCGCCGGACCGTCATCGACCACCAGCGCGAGCGCCAGCCGGCCGACCGGGACTGAGCGACCGCACCGCACGCGCCGCCCGGGTCCCGCTCGTCGGAACCCGGGCGGCGCGCGTGGGCGAGGTGTTGGCACCACCCCACGCATCTGCCAGACTGGACCTCGCGTTGCACATGAAGCATCGTGTTGCGTGATACGCACCTGAACGACTCGGAAGGACCCGCCCGATGGCCGCTCTCCCCGCCTCCGCCCGCTGCGTCGTCATCGGGGCCGGCATCGTCGGGAACTCGCTCGCGTACCACCTCGCCGAGCTCGGCTGGACCGACATCGTCCAGCTCGACAAGGGGCCCCTCCCCAACCCGGGCGGCTCCACCGGCCACGCGAGCAACTTCATCTTCCCGGTCGACCACTCGCGCGAGTTCGCGGACATCACCCTGGACTCGGTGCGCCAGTACAAGGAGCTCGGCGTCTTCACCGAGTCCGGCGGGTACGAGGTCGCCCGCACCGAGGAGCGGATGGAGGAGCTGCGCCGCAGGATGAGCAGCGCCAAGGCGTGGGGCATCCCCGCCGAGCTCGTCACCCCCGAGCAGGTCGCCGAGCGGGTGCCCTTCCTCGACAAGGACGTCATCATCGGCGCCGCGTGGTTCCCCACCGTCGGGGTCGTCGACAGCCTGCGGGCCGGCACGATCATGCGCGACCGCGCCATCGACAAGGGCGCGCTGACCACCGTGCCCAACGTCGAGGTCACCGGCATGGAGGTCGTCGACGGCCGGATCCGCGCCGTCGAGACCAACCAGGGCCGCATCGAGGCCGAGACGGTCGTCATCTGCTGCGGCGTCTGGAGCCCGAAGATCGCCCGGATGGCCGGGGCCGCCATCCCGCTGACCCCCGCGGTACACCAGATGATCTCGGTCGGCCCGTGCGAGGTGCTCGCCGAGCAGCCCGGCGAGATCAGCTTCCCGATCGTGCGCGACATGGACACCTTCTGCTACGAGCGCCAGCACGGCTCGGACATGGAGGTCGGCAGCTACGCCCACCGCGCCATCCTCTGGGACCCCGAGGACATCCCCTCCATCGAGCAGAGCAAGCTCTCCCCCACCGAGCTGCCGTTCACCGAGGACGACTTCGACCCGCAGCTCGAGCAGGCCCTCGAGCTCATGCCCGAGCTCCTCGGCGACGAGCGCGCCGAGATCCGCTACGCCATCAACGGCCTGCTGTCGCTGACCCCCGACGGCTACCCGATCCTCGGCGAGACCCCCGAGGTCAAGGGCCTCTGGTCGGCCGCCGCCGTGTGGATCAAGGAGGGCCCGGGCACCGCCCGCGCCGTCGCCGAGTGGATGACGCACGGCAACCCCGAGATCGACCTCGGCCACTCCGACATCGCCCGCTTCCACCCCCACCAGAAGACCCGCGCGCACGTGAAGGCGCGCACCGGCGAGTCGTTCCAGAAGACGTACGGCATCGTCCACCCCTCCGAGCAGTACGAGAGCAACCGCGGTGTGCGCCTCGCGCCGATGCACGCCTCGCAGAGGGAGCTCGGCGCCGTCTTCTTCGAGACCGCCGGCTGGGAGCGCCCGTTCTGGTACGAGAGCAACGCCGGGCTCGTCGAGAAGTTCGGCGACGCCACGATGCCGCGCGAGCACGAGTGGGACGCGCGCTGGTGGAGCCCGATCATCAACGCGGAGCACCTGCAGCTGCGCGAGACGGCCGGCCTGGTCGACCTGTCGGCGTTCGCGCTGTTCGACGTCGTCGGGCCGAAGGCGCTCGAGGCGGTGCAGCGGATCATCGTCGCCCAGGCCGACGTGCGCATCGGACGGGTCGTCTACACCCCGGTCCTCGACGAGACGGGCGGCTTCCGCTCCGACCTCACCGTCATGCGCCTGGCCCACGACCGCTTCCGCGTCGTCACCGGCGGCGCTCACGGCATGGCCGACAAGAAGTGGTTCTCCGACCGCATGCCGGAGGACGGCGGCGCCGTCGTCGTCGACCTCACCTCCAGCTGGACCACCATCGGCGTCTGGGGGCCGAAGGCCCGCGAGATCCTCGCCGCCGTCACCGCCACGGACGTCTCGCACCAGGGCTTCCCGTTCGGCACCTGCCGCGAGATCGAGGTCGGCCCGCTGAGCGTCCTGGCCTCGCGCATCTCCTACGTCGGCGAGTACGGCTGGGAGCTCTACGTCCCGATGGAGTCCGGCGCCGCCCTGTGGTCGCGCCTGCTCGAGGCGGGCACGCCGCTCGGCATGGTGCCCGTCGGCATCGGCGTCTACGGCACCACGGGCCGCATCGAGAAGGGCTACCGCGCCTACGGCGCCGAGCTCGACAGCGAGCGCACCCTGATGGAGACCGGCATGTCCCGCGCGAAGTGGAAGGACCAGGACTTCGTCGGCAAGGACGCCGTCGTGGCCCAGGCCGCCGAGGCGCCGAAGACCGTGCTCTGCTCGCTCACGGTCGAGGACCACACCTCGGCCAGTGGAGTGAAGCGCTACATGCTCGGTGGCGAGCCGGTCCTCACGCGCGACGGCGGCATCCTCACCGACGGCCACGGGCACCACCCGTACGTCACCACCGCGGGATCGGCCCCGAGCCTGGGCAAGCACGTCCTCATGGCGTTCCTCCCTCCGGAGCAGGCCGTGGTCGGCACCGAGCTGGCCGTCTCCTACATGGAGGAGCTCTACCCGGTCGTCGTCGCCGCGGCCGACGCGACCCCGCTCTACGACCCCGAGAACGCCCGCATCCGGGGGCTCGCGTGACCAACGTCCTCGTCTGCGTCAAGCGGGTCCCCGACCCCACCGGCGAGGTCGTCCTCACCGACGACGGGCTGCGGGTCGACGGCCGCTACGCCGGCTACACGACGAGCCCGCACGAGGAGGCCGCCGTGGCCCTCGCGGTCTCGCTCGCCGAGGGGACCGAGGGAGTGGTGACCGTGCTGTCGGTCGGCTCGTCCGACAGCCTCGAGCAGGTGCGCACCGCCCTGTCGGTCGGCGCGACCGATGGCATCCTCGTCGAGGCCGACGTGGACCTGCTCGGCCCGGTCGACGTCGCCGACGCCATCACCCAGGCCGTGCGGGCCCGTGAGGCCGCCGGCACGACGTACGACCTCGTCCTCCTCGGCAACGACGCCGCCGACACCGGCGACTTCCAGGTCGGGGTGCGGCTGGCGTACGCGCTCGACCGCCCGGTGGCGGCCGGCATCCAGACCGTGGAGGTGGCCGACGGCCGCGCCACGCTGCGCGGCGAGGGTCCCGACGGCACCGAGGTGTTCGACGTCGAGCTGCCCGCGGTCGTCACCGTCCTCGAGGGCGGGGTCAGCCCGCGCTACCCCAGCGTCATGGGGCGGATGCGCGCGAAGAAGGCGCCCGTGGAGACCATCGCGTGGGCCGGCACCGCGGCCGGGTCGGGGCGCCAGGCGCTCACCGTGCCCGAGGCGCCGCCGAGCCAGGTCACCGTGCTCGGCGAGGGGGCGGCCGCCGCGCCGGCCCTCGTCGCCGTGCTGCGCGAGCTCGGGGTGGTGTCGCGATGAGCGTGCTCGTCCTCGTCGAGGTCGAGGAGGGGCGCGCGTCGCTCGTCTCCCGCGAGGCCCTGACCTTCGCCCGCGGCCTCGGGGCCGGTGACCTCCACGCCGTCGTCGTGGGTGCCGCGCCCGACGGGGTCGTCGCCGACGCCGCCGAGGCCGGTGTCGTGGCCGTGCACACCGCCGACGACCCGGCCCTCGAGCGCTACGCGGCGGCCGCGTGGGCTGCCGTCGTCGAGGCCGGCGGGCGGGCGGCCCGGGCCGACCTCGTCGTGGCCCCGGGCACCGGCCGCGGCAACGAGGTGCTCGCGCACGTCGCCGCCCGCCGCAACCTGCGGATGGCCGCCAACGTCGTCGCCGTCGAGTCGCTGAGCCCGCTCGTCGTGCAGCGCCAGGTGGTCGGCGGGGCGGCGCTGGAGCGCGCGTCGGTCGACAGCCGGGTCCGCCTGATGTCGATGGCCGGCCACGCGGTCGAGCCCTCCCCCGCCGCCTCGCCCGGCGCGGCCACGGTCACGCCCTTGGCGGTCACCATCGACCCCAAGGACCTGCGGGCGCAGGTGGTGCGCACCGAGCAGCGCGAGACGGGCGACGCCTCGGGCCTCACCGCCGCGCGGGTCGTCGTGGGCGCGGGCCGGGGTGCCGGTGGGCCCGACGGGTTCTCCGGGGTCGACGCCCTGGCGACTCGGCTCGGTGGCGCCGTGGGCGTCTCGCGCGTCGTCACCTCGCTCGGCTGGCGGCCGCACCACGAGCAGGTCGGGCAGACCGGCTCGCGGATCGCCCCGGACCTCTACATCGCGTGCGGGATCTCGGGCGCCATCCAGCACTGGGCCGGGTGCGCGTCGAGCAAGACGATCATCGCCGTCAACACCGACCCCGACGCGCCCATGGTCACCAAGGCCGACTACGCGGTCATCGGCGACATGCACGAGGTCGTGCCGGCGCTGCTCGACGAGCTCGGCTGAGCCGCAGCCTTTCCCGGGGCACCATCGACCAGGAGGGCGATCTTGTCCCACAGGCGACGGTGCCCGCTCAGCCCTCGCCGGCGGCGAAGGCCCGCACGGCGTCGGCGACCATCTGCACGGCGATGGCAGAGAGCAGCAGGCCGGCGATCCGGCTCAGCAGGACGATGCCGCTGTCCTTGAGGACCTTGGCGAGCGGCGAGGCGAAGCGGAAGGTGAGGAAGACGACGAGCAGGGCCGCGACGAGGGCCGTGCCCACGGCGACGAGGCCGCCCGCGCCCTCCGCGCCCTGCACCGCGAGCATCGTGGCCACGATGGCGCCGGGCCCCGCGAGCAGCGGCGTGCCGAGGGGCACGAGCGCGACGTTGACGCCGGCATCCGCGTGCTGCTCGGACTCGGAGCCGGTGAGCAGCTGGAGCGCGACGATGAGGAGCAGCAGGCCGCCGGACGCCTGGAGCGCCGGCAGCGAGATGTGCAGGTAGTCGAGGATCCGCTGCCCGAAGACGGCGAACGAGGCGATGACGCCGAGCGCCACGAGGGAGGCGCGGCGGGCCGCGGCGGCCTTCTGCGCGGGCGGCAGGGGGCCCGTGAGCGCGAGGAAGATCGGGATCGCGCCCGGCGGGTCGAGGATGACGATGAGGGTGACGAAGGTCGAGGTGAACAGCGCGGCGTCGAACCAGCTCACGGCCGGACCACCTCGCTGCCGCTCGCGACGTCCTCGATGGCGGCGAGGGCGTCGGGGTCGGTGGTGAACTCACCGAGCCGGTTGAGCTTGCCGTCGCCGTGGTAGTCGCTCGAGCCCGTGGCGACGAGGCCGAGGGCGGTGGCGAGGTCGTGCAGGTGCGCCACGGCCTCCGCGTCGTGGTCGCGGTGGTGCACCTCGATGCCGGTGAGCCCGGCCGCGACCATCTCCTCGATGACGGCGTCGGACACGACCCGCCCGCGGGTGCCCGACCACGCGTGGGCGACGACCGCCGCTCCCCCGGCGGCGCGGACCACCTCGACGGCGCGCACGGGGTCGGGCGCGTAGTGCGCGACGTAGTACGGGCTGTCGTTGCCGAGGACGGTCGCGAACGCCTCGTCGCGGTGCGCGACGACCCCGGCGCGGACGAGCGCGTCGGCGATGTGCGGGCGACCGACGGTGGCGCCCTCCTCGACCTCGGCGCGCACGGCCTCCACGGTCACGGGGATGCCGTCGGCCGCCATCCGAGAGACCATCCGGTCCAGCCGGGTGTCGCGGCTGTCGCGGGCCTGCTCGAGCTCGGCGACGAGGTCGGGGTGCGTCGGGTCGGGCAGGTACGCGAGGAGGTGGATGCTCTGGCGGCCACGGGCGCAGGAGACCTCGATGCCGGGCACGAGGGTGAGGCCGAGCCGGCGCGCGGCGGCTGCCGCCTCGTCCCACCCCAGGGTGGTGTCGTGGTCGGTGAGCGCGATCGTGCCCAGGCCCGCCTCGACGGCGCGCTCGACGACGAGGGCCGGGGCCTCGGTCCCGTCGCTCGCGGTGGAGTGCGTGTGGAGGTCGATCGGCACCCGGCCAGCGTAGTGGCCGGACGTCGTCGGCCCCGGCGAGCAACCTTTCCGGCGACGGTGGCGTAGTGCAGGGTGTGACCGACCACGACCGGGGGGCGAGATGAGCAGGACGGGAAAGGCCGAGCGCGACGCCGCGTTCACCGCGTTCGTCGAGAGGGCCTCGCCCTCGCTGCTGCGCACCGCGTGGCTCCTGACCGGCGACCACCACGCGGCCCACGACCTCGTCCAGGCGGCGCTGGTCCGCACCTACGTCGCCTGGCCGCGGGTGCGGTCCGAGTCGGCACTGGCGTACGCGCGGCGCATCCTCGTCAACGAGCGCACCGACCGCTGGCGCCGGCACGGGTCGGAGGTGGTCGTGGCGTCCCTGCCCGAGGCGGCGGCGTCCTCCGCCACCACCGGGTCCGACGACCGTGACGCCGTGGTGCGGCTGCTTGCCCGGCTGCCCGAGCAACAGCGGCGCGTCGTCGTGCTGCGGTACTACGTCGACCTGTCCGAGCAGGCGGTCGCCGACCTGCTCAACCTGTCCGTCGGCACGGTGAAGTCCACCGCGTCGCGGGGCCTGGCGGCCCTGCGGGCCGAGCTCGCCACCACCTCCAGCCACGCTGCCACCGAAGGAGGCGTCCGATGACCCCCGACCTGATGGAGGAGCGCCTGCGCTCCGCCCTGTCCGACGCGACGAGCGCGCAGGACGGCGCCTGGCTCGACCTCGACCCCGCCCTCGTCCTCGGGCGCGGGCGCCGTGCCGTGCTGCGCCGCCGGGTGGCGGCCGGTGTGTCGGTCGCCGCGGCCACGGCCGTCGTCGGCCTCGTCGGCTGGTCCGCGCTCGGCTCCACCGTGGACCGCACGTCCACGCCGGCCGGGTCGTCGAGCTCGGTGCGGACCGGGACGGCGCAGGCAGTGCTGCGCAACGAGTCCGGGACGGCCCCAGAAGGCAGCGGCGTCGTCAGCGACACGCTGGTGCGTTTCACCCTCGACCGGGCCACTGGGCGCATCACCTACTCGGCCCAGGTCGACGGGTCGATGGAGGTCGTGGCGGAGGGGCGCCTTCCGGTCAGCCCGCGTGGAGGCACCTGGGTCACCCCCGAGAACGTCCCGGGGCTTGTCGTGGGGGTGCTGCCGGAGGCGGCGAAGGACCAGGTCTTCGTCTGGGCCGGCGACGCCCCGGGTGCCGCATCCTCGACGGCCGTCCTCGACGGCACCGGGTTCCAGGCGTTCGCGGTGTGGCACAGCGGCACGCGCGGCTCGACGACCTTCGCAGGGATGGACTGGACCGACGGCGACGCCGTCTACCGCAGTGACGGCTCGCGGGTGACCTCACGGCTCGACGGTGACGTCGTGGCGTTCGTCGACGAGAAGCAGGGCCTGTTCGGCCTGTTCGGCGACGGGTCGTCCGGCACCAAGCGCCTCGCCGACGTCCCCGACGGAGCACCGCCGGTGATGATGCTGGGCCACCAGCGCGACGGCGCCGACGCGCTGACCAATGCCGTCCTCGTCATCCTGCCGGCCGGTGCCACCGACGTCGTCGCCACCGCGAAGGTGGGGGCGACGGTCACCGCGACCAGCACCCTCGTCGACCGGTCGATCGAGCCGACCCTCGTCATCGTGCGGCTCACCGTTCCCACGCTGGTCGGCGGCACCGGGGTGCAGAAGGTGTCCTGGACCGGGGCCGACGGGCAGCCGGTCGCGACCGAGGTGGGGTTCTGACCGAGGTCAGGCGCCCGCGGTGGGCGCCGCCGGGCCGGGCCAGTTGCGGTCGGGCACGGGGCGCGGCCGGCCGGGCTGCTCGCCGCCCCTCGCGGCTAGGTAGCTCTGCTTGGGCACCATGACCTTGCGCCGGAAGATGCAGACGACGACACCGTCCTGGTTGTAGCCGATCGTCTCCACGTGGACCACGCCGCGGTCGTCCTTGCTCGTGCTCTCCCACTTGTCCAGGACGGTGGTCTCGCCGTACAGGGTGTCGCCGTGGAAGGTCGGCGCCACGTGGCGCAGGCTCTCGACCTCGAGGTTGGCGATCGCCTTGCCGCTGACGTCGGCCACCGACATCCCGAGCAGGATCGAGTAGACGTAGTTGCCGACGACGACGTTGCGCCCGAACTGGGTCGTCTTCTCCGCGTAGTTCGCGTCGAGGTGGAGCGGGTGGTGGTTCATCGTCAGCAGGCAGAACAGGTGGTCGTCGTACTCGGTCACCGTCTTGCCGGGCCAGTGCTGGTACGTGGCCCCGACCTCGAACTCCTCGTAGCTTCGCCCGAACTGCACGTGCGCCTCCCTCGATCGTCGTCTGCGCCCATCCTCGCGCCTCGTGGCCGATGGAGGAACCACCCCCACCGGTGCCCTTCCCCACACGGGACGCTCGGCCCGTGGGGAGTGCGCTCCGGGCCATGGCCCCGAGCCGACTCCCCGCGAGCGCTGGACCGGAACGGGCCTCGGCCTAGGCTGCGGGGCATGGGTGACTTCATCGGCGCGGTCGACCAGGGCACGACGAGCACGCGGTTCATCGTCTTCGACCACGACGGCCTCCCGGTGGCGAGCCACCAGCTCGAGCACGAGCAGGTCCTCCCCCGCGCCGGGTGGGTCGAGCACAACCCGCTGGAGATCTGGGACCGCACGCAGACCGTCATCGGCAGCGCCCTCACCACGGCGGGCCTGACGGGCGAGGACCTCCACGCCATCGGCATCACCAACCAGCGCGAGACGGCCGTCGTGTGGGACCGCCGCACCGGGCGCCCGTTCCACAACGCCATCGTCTGGCAGGACACCCGCACCGACTCCATCGCCAAGGCCCTCGACGCCGACGGCCGCGGCGACGTCATCCGCCACAAGGCCGGCCTCCCTCCCGCCACGTACTTCTCGGCGGGCAAGGTCCAGTGGGTCCTGGAGAACGTCGAGGGCGTCCGCGAGGCCGCCGAGCGCGGCGACGCCCTCTTCGGCACTCCCGACACCTGGGTCGTCTGGAACCTCACCGGCGGTCCTGATGGCGGCCTGCACGTCACCGACGTCACCAACGCCAGCCGCACGATGCTCATGGACCTCACGACCCTCGACTGGGACGACGAGCTCCTCGGCTTCTTCGGCATCCCCCGCCAGATGCTCCCCACCATCCACCCGAGCAGCCATGCCGAGGCGTACGGCGCCACCGTCGCCGGACGCGGCCGCACCTCCGTCCCCATCGCCGGCGTCCTCGGCGACCAGCAGGCCGCCACGGTGGGCCAGGTGTGCTTCGAGAAGGGCGAGGCGAAGAACACCTACGGCACCGGCAACTTCCTCCTGCTCAACACCGGCGAGGAGCTCGTCCGCAGCACCAACGGCCTGCTCACCACCGTGGCGTACCAGCTCGGCGACGCCAAGCCCGTCTACGCCCTCGAGGGGTCGATCGCCGTCACCGGCAGCGCGGTGCAGTGGCTGCGCGACCAGCTCGGCATCATCAGCGGCGCCTCGGAGGTCGAGACGCTCGCGGCGTCGGTGGAGGACACCGGCGGTGTCTACTTCGTCCCCGCGTTCAGCGGCCTGTTCGCCCCCTACTGGCGCAGCGACGCCCGCGGCGCCATCGTCGGCCTCTCGCGCTTCAACACCAACGCCCACCTGGCCCGGGCCACCCTCGAGGCGATCTGCTACCAGTCCCGCGACGTCGTCGACGCGATGGCAGCCGACTCCGGGGTCGAGCTCACCTGCCTCAAGGTCGACGGCGGCATCACGGCGAACCGGCTGTGCATGCAGCTGCAGGCCGACGTTCTCGGCGTGCCGGTCTCCAAGCCGACGGTCCCCGAGACCACCGCCCTCGGCGCCGCGTACGCCGCCGGCCTGGCAACCGGCTTCTGGCAGGACACCGACGAGCTGCGCGCCAAGTGGTCCGAGGACGAGCGCTGGGAGCCGCGGTGGAGCGACGAGCAGCGCCGCGACGGCTACGCCGGGTGGCGCAAGGCCGTGGAGCGCACCCTCGACTGGGTCGACGTCGAATAGGTCCGGAAGGCCGGGGAGGTCAGCGCAGCGGGACGTCGAGCGCGTCGAACACGATGCGGGACAACCGGTTCACCGTGGTCTGCCCGTACGAGTACCCGTTCGACGACCGCGACAGGAACGCCATCTGGTAGTTGCGGCCGCGACCCGAGACGTGCCCGACCCCGTTGAGCCGGTAGCCGTCGGTCCTCGGGCCCCAGCCGTTCTTCAGCTCGACGTGGACGTCGGACGGCAGCCCGTCGCCGAGCCCCCACGTCTGCGTCGAGGTGACGTCGGCCATCAGCTCGCGCACGTACGCGCGCCGGCCGGGCGAGAGGTACGTCCCGAGCACCACGTGGTTCATCATCTGCACGAGGTCGCGGGTCGTCGACACCGAGTGCCCCCACCACGTGCTCGACCGGAAGTCGGTGCCGCCGAGCACCGTCGTGCTCGCCATGCCCAGCTGGTCGGCGACGATCCGGCACCGCCGCACGGTGACCTCGGTGATGAGGCGGTTCGTGGCGTCGTTGTCGGAGAACCGGATCATCCGCGACGCGAGCGACTTCTGCGTGGAAGTGAGCGCCCGGCCGCGGTCCTGCGCCACCTTCAGGGTGGTGATGAGGATGAGCACCTTGATGGCGCTGTGCGTCTGCTGCGTGCGGGGGCGCCAGTGGAAGTAGCGGCCGTCGCGGTTGTCGCGCACGGTGAGGCCCGCGGCACCCGCCCGCGTCGCCATGTACGCGTCGAGCGCCGCCGTCAGCTGGGCCCGGGTGTCGACCCCGGCCGCCTGCGCCGGCGCCGTGACCAGCCCGAGGGCGCCCAGCGCCACCCCGGCCGACCCCCCGAGAACCAGTTCCCGCCGCCCCGGTGTCCATGTGCGCAGGTCCGTCATGCCAGCTCCTCCCCGAGCGCGTCATGGCACAGACGCGCGACGGCCGAGATCGTCTCACGGCCGTACCGGAACCCGCGAGGGCTCGTGGAGAGGATGCCGAGCACGTACTCGCGCCCCTCTCCCGACACCCAGCCGGTGGAGTTGAGGTGGTACCCGTCGGGCATCGGCCCCCAGCCGTTCTTCCCGGCGACGTAGACGTCCTTCTCCTCGGGCGCGAACACGCCCCAGCGCTGCTCCTCGACGACGTCGGCCATGAGGAAGCGGGCCGTCGCCCGCCGGCCGCCGTCGAGGACCGCGTCGGAGGACAGCACGGCCGAGACCATGGTGTCGAGGTCGCCCGGCACGGTGCGCCAGTGGCCCCACCAGCCCTCGTCGATGCGCGTGCTCGTCATCCCGACGAGCCCGGCGACGCGGGCGACCTCGGCGCGGCCGACGTCGGCGAGCAGCGCCTCGGTGGCGGCGTTGTCGCTGCGGGTGATCATCCGGCGCGCGAGGTCCTTCTGCCGCTTGGTGAGCCCCTTGCCCTTCTCCTGCCCCACGCGCAGGACCGTGGTGAGGATGAGGACCTTGATCGTCGAGTAGCACAGGCCCTCCTCCGCGCGGAAGCGGAAGACCTGGTTGCGCTCGAGGTCGACCAGCTGCAGGCCCAGCGTGCCGCCACGACCCGAGAGGTAGTCCTCGAGCCGCCCGGTGAGGGCGGGTGCCGTCACCTCTCGCCGGTCGGCAGCCGCCGTCGCGGACGGCGACGGGGACGGCGAGGCGGACGGTTGGGCCGAGGCGCTGGGCGACGAGGACCCCGAGGGCGTGGACCCCACGGTCAGGGAGGCCGGGGCGTCGTCGACGACGAGCTCGCGCACCCCCAGCCCGAGGGCACCCAGGCCGAGGAGGGCGCCGCCCCCGACGACGAGGCGGCGCCGGGCGATCACGGCGGGTGAGGGAGGCCGCGGCCGGTGCCGTTCGGCACGGGTGCGCGGGTCGGGCGGGACGGTCATCGGATCCAGCGTACGGGCGGGCCGTGGTGGTCCGCCTCCGCGACCGCGACGCCGTCGACCTCGACGCGCGGCATGGCCTCGGGGACGCCCGTGCCCTCTGGCAGCGGGTGCTCGAGGCAGAGGTGGGCCAGGGGGATGCGGGTGCGCGCCTCGGCGACGGCGGCCTCCATCGCGGCGGTCTCCTCGGTCGGCCAGTACAGCCGGGTCACGGAGTGCCACACGACGGTGAGGACGTCGTCGTCGACCGGGCGGGCCAGCTGTTCGGCCACCCAGTGCGCCGCCGGTGCGCGGTCGACCGGGGCGGGCACCTCGCGCGCCACGGCGAGGGCTCCGGCGAGGCGCTCGTGGCGCTCCAGGTGCCACGGCCACACGAAGGACGTCAGGTAGGCCGCGCCCTCGGGGGTGGTGGCGTCCACGGGGGCGACGTCGCAGCCCCGCCGCTCCACGACCTCGAACGGCGCCGGCACCAGCCCCGGGGCGCCGCAGCCCCCCACCGAGAACGGCGAGTCCCGCGGTCCGGTCACCCAGTCGTCGCCGGCGAAGCGGTAGTGGTCGACGAGCAGCCCCAGGCCGGCGGAGGCGCCGGGCTCGAGCAGCCGCACGCGGCTCAGCCCGGTGCGACGCAGCGCCTCGGCCAGCCCGACGACCAGGCCCACCGTGCGGGCCGGCTCGTTCGTCTGGGGCGCCTCGCGAAGGGACCCGCGCAGCTCGTCGACGTGCGCGGCCAGCACCGGGCGCACGGCCGCCCACGCCTCGGCGGGGTCGAGGTCCCCGCCCAGGCTGGGGTAGAAGCCCTCGAGCTGGGGGGCGTCACCGCGCAGGACGATCCGGAACAGCCCGGCGAGCAGCCGCAGCTGGGGGAACTGGCGGGCCGGCGCGTCCTCCCAGCCCTCGAAGAGCTCGTGGGTGATCCCGCCGACGTCCCAGTCGTCGGCCATCTCGGCGAGCAGCGCCCCGTAGAGGTGGTCGCGGTGGCCGAAGTGCGCCCGCAACCGGTCGGCCAGGGTCTCGCCCGGGCTCGCGGTGGGGGCGCCCGCCGTCACGGCAAGACGGGGATGGAGGGCAGCAGCCCCAGCAGACCGGGGTCCGTCGTCGGCGAGGGCGACGACGAGGTCGTCGGGCTCGGCGCGGCCTGACCCGGCTTGCGGGTGCTGTTGGGGTCGGGCGTGCCCTTGCCCTTCGACGTGGTCGACGGCGAGGGGCTCGACGTGGAGGTGGCCTCGTCGTCGGTCGAGGCGATGGTCTCGCGCGGCGTGCTGCGCGAGGCCGTGGCGTCGGTCGAGCGGGTGGACGTGTCGGCGCTCGGCGAGGTGGAGGGGGTCGGCGAGGGCGAGGGGCTGGGCGTCGAGACCTCGACGGCGGTCGGCGCCGCGGCCCCGATCGTCGGCGGACGCTCCAGGGCGTGGGTCGAGAGGTCGGGGGCGAACCCGACCACGAGACCCGTCGCGGTCAGGAGTCCTGCGGCCGCACCGGTGACCACGATCGGTCGCCGGCGGCTCGGTGCACTGTGCCTGCCCATCGAACCACCATGACAAACCCGGCCCGACGGACGCAAACCGAGCACAGGGCAGCGTGGTGGGGCTCACACGCGCCCCCGTGGCAGCATGGCGGGGTGAGCGAGCAGCAGAAGCAGGCCGACAACCGCGCCCGGGCGACCACCGACGAGTTCCGTGCCTTCGTGCGCGAGGACTGGGGCCCCCGGCACCCCACCGCCACCGAGCAGGCCCCCTCCGCGGCCTTCGCGGCCCAGCGCCGGGCCCTGCTCAGCGCCACCTACCCCAAGCAGCGGATCGTCGTCCCCGCGGGCGGCCTGAAGGTCCGCAGCAACGACACCGACTACGTCTTCCGCCCGCACACCGCCTTCGCCTGGCTCACCGGCCTGGGCGCCGACCGCGAGCCCGACGCCGTCCTCGTCCTCGAGCCGGTCATCGGCGACGACGGCGAGGGGTCCGGCCACGAGGCCGTCCTGTACTTCCGCCCCCTGGCCGGCCGCGACACCGACGAGTTCTTCGCCGACGCGCGCTACGGCGAGTTCTGGGTGGGCGCCCGCCCCACCATCGAGGACGTCGAGCTCGAGCTGGGGCTCACCGGCCGGCACGTCGACGAGCTCGACGCCGCCGTGGCCAAGGACGCCGGCGAGCTGACCGTGCGCCTCGTCCGCGACGCCGACCTCGAGCTCACCGCGCGCCTGGACAAAGCGCGGGTCGAGAACGGCGCGGTCGAGGAGGAGCTCGTGGAGGCCGACGACGCCCTCGCCCACGACATCTCCCACCTGCGCATGGTCAAGGACGAGTACGAGGTCGAGCAGATGCGGGCCGCCGTCGCCGCCACGCAGGTCGGCTTCGAGGCGATGATCGCGGCGCTGCCCGAGGCCGTCGGGCGCGGCCGCGGCGAGCGCTGGCTCGAGGGCACCTTCGGGCTGCACGCCCGGCACGAGGGCAACGGCGTCGGCTACGACTCGATCTGCGCCGCCGGCGACCACGCCAACACGCTGCACTGGGTGAAGAACACCGGTGAGGTCACCGCGGGCGAGCTCGTCCTCATCGACGCCGGTGTCGAGGTCGACAGCCTCTACACCGCCGACATCACCCGCACGCTCCCCGTCGGCGGCACCTTCACCGAGGCCCAGCGCGAGGTCTACGAGGCCGTGTACGCCGCCCAGGAGGCCGGCATCGCCGCGGTGAAGCCCGGCAACCGGTTCTCCGACGTCCACGCCGCCGCGATCCGCGTCATCGCCGAGCACCTCCACCGCTGGGGCCTGCTCCCCGAGGGCGTCTCGGTCGAGGACACCCTCGACAAGGAGCACGGCCAGTACCACCGCCGCTGGATGGTGCACGGCACCTCGCACCACCTCGGCCTCGACGTGCACGACTGCGCCCTCGCCACCCGCGAGGAGTACATGGACGCCGAGCTCAAGCCGGGCATGGTCCTCACGGTCGAGCCGGGCCTGTACTTCAAGGCCGACGACCTCAAGGCGCCCGAGCGCTTCCGCGGCATCGGCATCCGCATCGAGGACGACGTCGTGGTCACCGACGACGGGTGCGAGAACCTCTCGGCCTCGATGCCCCGCAGCGCCGACGACGTCGAGGCGTGGATCGCGCGGGTCAGCCCCGCCTGATGACGTCGAGCACCACCGCGTGCTCGACCCCCGCGGCCTTGCCGCCTCCCCCCAGGATCATCTGGAGGAGCTCGCGGGGCGCCGGGAAGTCCGCCGGCAGGACCGAGTTGTAGGCCTCGTGCGCCTCGAGCGAGTGCACGGCGGCCTCGAAGTGCTCGCCGGACACGTCGATCCAGTGGGTGGGCGTCGGCGAGCCGGCCACGGCGATGACCTTGACGCCACCCCACGGTTCGAGCCCCTCGGCGTCGAGGTCGCGGTGCAGCCAGCGGTTGCCGGCGTCGGCCACGGCGTCGAGCGTCGCGAGCCCGACGGCACGGTGGTCGGCCTGGTTGACCATGCCGCCCGCGAAGCGCAGGTCCCACGTCTGGGCCACGACGACGTCGGGGCGGGCCCGGCGGATCGCCCGCGCGATGTCGCGGCGCAGGGCCACGCCGTACTCGATGGCGCCGTCGGCGTGGTCGCCGAAGTCGACCTCCTCGACCCCCACCCGGCGGGCGCTCTCGCGCTCCTCGGCCTCGCGCACCCGCCCGGCCTCGGACGGGTCCATCGTGTCGATGCCGGCCTCGCCGCGGGTGAGGAGGAAGTAGCGCACGGTCGCGCCCTCGCCCACCCACCGGTGCACGGCGGCGGCGGTGCCGTACTCGATGTCGTCGGGGTGCGCGACGACGCACAGGACGGAGGAGACGGTGTCGGTGAAGGGCTCGAGGGCTGCGGCCTGCTGGTCCATCCGCCGACGATAGCGCCGGGTCAGGGGCTGATGGCACGGGTCAGCGCAGCCCGGTCGACCACCTCGACCGCCCCACGGCGCAGGCGCAGGACGCCCTCGTCCTCGAGCCGGCGCAGGACCCGGTTCGTCACCGGTCGGGACGCGCCGGCCAGCTCGCCGATCTCCGCCTGCGTCAACGGCAGGAGGGTGGGGCCCGCGACGGCACCGTCGTACGTCCGGCACAGCGCGTCGAGGCGGCGCACCACCCGTTGCTCCACCGGGACGTGGAGCGCCTCGAGGAGGTGGTCGGAGAGCCGGCGCACGCGCCGTGCGAGGAGGTCGAGGAGCAGCCGGTCGAGCGCCGGGTGCTCGCGGCGCAGACGGTGGAGGTCGCCGAAGGCCACCGTCATCGTCACCGTCGGCTCCAGGGCCACCACGGTGGTGGTGCGCCGGGCCTCCGGCGAGAGCATCGCCATCTCCCCGAGGACCTCACCGGGCCCCACGACGGCGAGGATGACGGAGTCGCCGGCGGTCGTGACGCGGCGCACCGCCGCCCGCCCCTCCGCGAGGAGGTGGACGGTCTCCGCGAGGTCCCCCTCGTGGAAGACGACCTCACCGCGCGCGAACCGGCGCCGGGTGGCGACCGCCAGGACAGCCCGTCGGGCGGGGTCGGGGAGCACGGAGAGCAGCGCCAGCTCCATCACCCCAGTGGAGCACGCGCGGTCCCTGTGTCACCACGGGTACACGGCCCGTGTTCGGGTCGGGACGGACGGGCGACCCCGCGGCGCCGAGCGTGGGACCACGCACTTTTCGCCGCCGAGGAGCCGTCGCCATGAGAACCCGTCACCCCCACGACACCGCCCACCACCACCCCTCCGTGCACCGGGTCCGCGACCGCTGGGTCTGGGAGTGCCGGTGCGGCGGGTCGTCCTGCCGGACCTCCCCCACCCCGCGCGCGTGGCGGGACGTCGTCATCGAGGCGCTGCTGCACTCGGGGTCGCTCGCGCCGTGACCCGGCCGCGTCAGACCGGCAGGGTCACGTCGAGGAGCGCGGCCGCGGCCTCCTCCAGGAGCCGGCGCTCTGCCTCCTCGTAGAGGGCCTGGGCCCCCTCGGCCGTCGTCCCGATCGCCGTCATCCCGAGCCGCCCGTGGGTGGTGAGCGCGCTCATCATGTGGAAGACGACTCCCGTCTGGCGCGAGGGGTCGAAGTGCAGGCCGGATCGCGCCACGAGGTCGAACAGGTCGGAGAGCCGCAGCCCCTTGAGGCACTCGTCCTCGAGGTGGTCGGTGGCGACGAGGTGCCGGTCCTCCCCCGCCGGCGTGCGGAAGGTGCCGTCGGCCGGGTCGTACCGCCCGTCGGTGAGGAACTGGAGGGTGAGGAAGGGGTGGGTCGTGCCGCCCCTGCGGATGTTGACCTCGATGGCGTGTGCCTCCCACGCCTCGCCCTGGCGGACGGTGACGAAGTCGACGGCGAACCGGCCGAGGACGCCCTCCTCCGCGAGGACGGCACCGATCCTCTCCGCGGCGGCGGTGATGAGGACCGCGTACGCCGGATCCGCGGGGAACCGGCAGCCGAGGTAGGACTGGCCGCTCGGGCCACCGAGGAGCTGGTCGTGCGTCGAGAGCACCTCGACCTCGCCGAGGGGCGTGACCCGCAGCTGCACGCTCGGGCTGCGGATCTCGTCGCCGGTGACCCGTTCCTCGACGATCCCGCCGCGCTGCGCGAGCTTGGCGAGGAACGTGTCGACGTCGATGCGCTCGTCCTCCAGCTCCATCCCCTGCATCCGCTCGGCCACCGCGTCCTCGTGGCCGGGCGTGCCGCCGGCGGGCACCCCGGTGAGGTCGACGACGGCGTTGCCCTTGCCGGAGACACCCTCGTTGAGCTTGACCATCGCCTCGCGGGCCCCCGCCCGGTGCAGGTCGACCAGCGCGGCGAGCACCTCCTCGCGCGCGTGCAGGTCCTCGTGGCCGGACGGGTGCCGCACCCCGGCGCGGGCGAACACGCGCCGGCAGCCGGTCTTCGTCCCGAGCTCGAACAGGCGCGGGTCGGCCCCGTACATCGGGATGCCGAGGACGATGGCGAGGTCGCGCTCGAGCGCGGTCGTCGTGTACGGGATCAGGTGCGAGAGCGCGGGTTCCGGCACGAGGTCGCGGACCTGCTCGAGGAGCCGAGGCCGTGCGAGCAGCTTCTCGGTGAGCGACTCGGGGCCGCCGTCGCCCACCGACACCAGGTGCAGCCGGGAGCGCGCGTGGCTGGGGATCACCCCCGGCAGCAGGGAGAGGTAGTACTCCACCACGAGCGGGTCGATGGGCTGCGAGGTCACGTAGACCATGCGCAGCCGCGGCTGGCGCAGCAGGAGCAGGAGGAAGAGGAACCGCTCCTCGAGGGCCTGGCTCAGCGTCCCGGGGTTGGAGACCACCCGGTCGACCGACATCGAGGGGACGACGACCACCGACTCTCGGGGGTCGTCGCGCCGCATGCCCCGCCACACCTCGGGCAGGCGGGCCTGCAGGCGGTCGAACTCGGCGTCACGGGCGCCGTCGTCGAGGTCGCGCAGGACGAGGGCGGGGCGGGCGGTCTCACTGGTCATCGTGCTGCCTCCGGTCGGACGAGGTCGACGTCGAGGACCTCGTGGACGTCGACGAGTCGGCTGATCCCCTTGAGCTCGACCGGGCCCAGCTCGCGGCTGAGCACCGGCCCCTCCACCCCGTCGAGCACGCGCTGGGTCACGAGCACCTGCCCCGGTCCGGCCATCGCGCACAGCCGGGCGGCGAGGTTGGTCACCGTGCCGATCGCCGCGTAGTCGTAGCGCCCGGAGAACCCCACGCGCCCGAGGGTGGCGTACCCCTGCGCGATGCCGACGCCGAACCCCAGCTCGTGGCCCTGTCGGCGCCACCCCAGGGCCAGCCGCTCCACGGCCGTGCGCATCTCCACGGCCATCCGCACGGCGCGGTCCGGGGCGTCCGGGCAGGGCACGGGGTCGTTGAAGAAGACGAGCATGCCGTCGCCGGCGAAGTGCTCGAGCGTCCCCTCGTACCGGAAGACGAGCTCGCCGAGCGCCGCGTGGTACTGGCGCAGCACGTCCATCGTCTCCTCGGGCTCGGCGCGCTCCGCGAACGGGGTGAACCCGCGCAGGTCGGTGAAGACGGTCGTGATCTCGCGGCGGTGGCTGCGCAGGAACGACTCGTCACCGCCCTCGACCACCAGCTGCGCGACCTGCGGGGAGAGGAAGCGGCGCAGCCGGCCCAGCCGCCCGAGCTCGTCGACCTGCGCGGCCACCCGGGCCTCGAGCCGCTCGTTCCACTCGGCGAGCGCGGCGGCCTGCGCGACGACGGTGTCGTGGTACCGCTTGATCCGCACGAGGGAGCGCACCCGGGCCAGGAGCTCGGCCTGGTCGAACGGCTTGGTGACGAAGTCGTCGGCCCCGGCCTCGATGGCCCTGACCTTCTCCGACGCCCCGCTCGCCGTCACCATGACCACCGGCACGAACTGCGTCCTCGGGTCCTCCCGGATCCGCCGGCAGGTCTGGTAGCCGTCGAGCCCCGGCATCATGACGTCGAGGAGGACGACGTCCGGCAGGGGGCCGTCCGCCAGGAGCTCGAGCGCCTCCTCACCCGAGGCCGCGCACCGCACCTCGAACCCGCGCGGCGAGAGGACGGCGTCGAGCAGCCGGAGGTTCTGCGGCACGTCGTCGACGACGAGGACCGCCGCCCCCTCGGGGACCACCGCGCTCCCCTCGGCGGTCACCGCCCACCGCCGCGGCGCGCGTGGAGCAGGACCTGCTCGGGGAAGTCGCGGACGCTGATCGGCTTCTCGATGAAGCCGTCGAACCCTGCGTCGAGGGCGCGGCTCCGGTCGGCGGCCATCGCGAGCGCGCTCACCGCCACGACCGGGACGTCGGCGGTCCGGGGGTCCTCGCGCAGGCGCGAGAGGGTGGCGTGGCCGTCGATCCCCGGCAGCTGGAGGTCCATGAGGACGACGTCGGGGCAGCCCCGCTCGAGGGCCGCGAGCGCCTCCTCCCCCGTGGTCACCGCGACGACGCTCAGGCCGGCGAACTCGAGGACGTCCCGCGCCAGCTTGAGGTTGCGCGGGTTGTCCTCGACGAGGAGCACGGTGACCCGGCTCATCCCCCTCCCCCCTCCCCTCGGCGCCCGACCTGGGCGACCTGCGACAGGCGCCCCGCGAGCCAGTCGAGCTCGAGCGCCCCCTTGGACGCGACGAACTCGATGCGCCCGCGCAGCCGCTCGCGGTCCCGCGCCGTCAGGGACTTCGAGGTGAGGACGACGACGGGCGTGGCCGCGTGCTCCGGGTCGGCGCGGAGCATGTCGACGACGGCGAACCCGTCGACCCCGGGCATGAGGAGGTCGACGAGCACCACCGACGGCGAGGCCGCCCGCACCACGTCGAGCGCATCGGCCCCGCGGTCGGTCGTCGTGACGGTCCACCCGTGCGGCTCGAGGGTGGCCCGGATCAGCGCGAGGGCGACCGGGTCGTCGTCGATGACGACGACCCCACCCGGGTGCGCCGAGCCGTGGTCCGCGCCGTCCGCGACCGCCCGCCACACGGCCCCCAGCAGCTCGTCGCGTCCCACCGGCTTGACGAGGTAGTCGGCCGCCCCGAGCGCGAACCCCCGACCGCGCTCGGGGAGCACCGACACCACGACGACCGGGGTCTCGGCGAGCGACGGGTCCCCCTTGATGGCGGCCAGCACGTCCCACCCGTCCATCCCCGGGAGGTGGATGTCGAGGACCACGGCGGTCGGCCGGAGCGCCCGGACGGCCGCCAGCCCCTCCTCCCCGCTCGGGACCGGGACCGGGCGCAGCCCGGCCGCCCCGAGGTGGAGCTGGACCAGCTCGGACGAGCTCGGGTCGTCCTCGATGACGACGACGGTGGGCCGGGCGTCCTCCACCGACGGCTCGTACGTCGCCGGTGCCGGCGCCGGGTGCTGGTCGCCGGGCTGGTTCGGGAAGGTCACGCCGAAGGTGCTGCCGACGCCGACCTCGCTCGTCAGCCAGACGCGCCCACCGTGCAGCTCGACGATCCGCCGGGTGAGGGTGAGCCCGAGCCCGGTCCCCTCGACCTGCGAGGTCGAGCGCGACCCCTGCTGGAAGGAGTCGAAGATCCGCTCCTGGTCGTCCTGCGCGATCCCCACGCCGGTGTCGGACACGGTGAGGACGAGGTCCGGCCCCTCGAGGGTCGCCGCCACCGTCACGCTCCCCCCGGCCGGGGTGAACTTCACGGCGTTCCCCACGAGGTTGAGCAGGACCTGCTTGAAGCGCAGCTCGTCGGCGCGCACGAGGCCGGGGACGGTCGAGAGGTCGCTGACGAGCTCCAGCCCCGCGCGCTGGGCGCGCTCGCGCAGCAGCGACAGGACCCCGTGGACCGCGTCCGCCAACGGGAACGTCGACAGCTCGATCTCCATGCGTCCGGCCTCGACCTTGGACAGGTCGAGCACGTCGTTGAGCAGGTCGAGGAGGTGGCGACCCGCGTCGTGGATGTCGCCGACGTACTCGGCCTGGCGCTCGTTGAGGTCGCCGAACATCCGCTCGAGGAGGACCTCGGAGAAGCCGATGACGGCGTTGAGCGGGGTCCGCAGCTCGTGCGACATGCTCGCGAGGAACTCCGACTTGTGCTGGCTGGTCTCCTCCAGCTCGCGGCGCTGCTGCTCGAGCTGCTGGTACAGCCGCACGTTGGTCAGCGCCACCGCCGACTGGACCGCGAAGGCCGTGAGCATCTCGGTCGTCTCGTCGCTGAACGCGCCGGTGCTGAGCCGGCGCACGACGAGGACCCCCACGATCCGGTCGGGCCGGGTGAGCGGCACCGCCACCAGTGAGCGCCACCCGGCCGCGTGGAGGATGTCGAGGTGCGGGTCGCGCTCGGCCAGCGTGAGGTCCTGCACCTGGACCGGTGTCCCGGAGCGGGCCGCCCGGCCGACGAGCGTCTCGTCGAGGTGGATGCGCACGGACTGCAGCCGGTGGAGGACGTCGGGCTGGGTGCCCCAGGCGGCGCGGACCCGGAACAGCCTCGTGGCCTCGTCGTAGTCCATGAGCGAGCCGCCGTCGGCCCCGGCGAGCGACACCGCGTGCTCGACGATCATCGTGAGGACCTCGTGGTGCTCGAGCGTCAGCGAGCTGATGGCCGTGCCGATCTCGGCGAGCGCCTGCATCTCCTCGACCTTGCGGGTCAGCCCGGCCCGCTGCTCCTGGAGGGCGGAGAACAGCTGCCCGGTGCGCACCGCCAGGGCGGCCTGCGCCGCGAAGGTCGTCAGCAGCTGGGCGACGTGGTCGTCGAAGGGCCGGACCTCGGTGCGCCAGACCGTCAGGACGCCGACGACCTCGTCGTCGACCACCATCGGCGCCCCGATGATCGAGCGGTACCGCCCGCGCCGCTGGTACTCCGGGAGGTTGTAGTCCGGGTCGGCGAGGACGTCGTCGATCTGGCGGGTCGTCCGGTCGAGCGCGACCCGGCCGATGAGGGTGGAGCGGTTGCCCGGGACGGGGTGCTCGACGGCGAAGGCGACGTAGTCCGGGTCGTGCCCGATGAAGCTGGCCAGCCGGTACCCGTCACCCTCGGCGAGGCTGATCTGGGCCACGTCGGCGTCGCAGAGCCGGCGGGCGTTGTGCACGACGGCCTGGAAGACGTCCTCCTCCGAGGAGGACGCGCGGGCGAGGACGGAGAGCACCTCGCTCGAGGCGGCGAGCTGGTCCTGCGCCTCCGCGAGGCGCGCCGTGAGCCGCGTCGGGTCGTCCGTCGTCGTCGCACGACCGGAAGCAGCAGGAACGTCCGTCACACGGCACTCCGATCAGGATCGGTCGGCCCTGAGGGTTCCCAGCAGTGTGCTCCCTTCCGACCCCTCCTGTCACCGCCCGCCTGCCCGCGACGGCGCAGGCCAGGGGGCCGGGACCCGCCTCAGCCGGCAGGCGGCTGGTGCGGCGGCCGCGCTGCGCCCGCGGCCTGGCCCGGGTCGCTCACGCGGGCCCGCTCGGCCTCCTGCGTGCGGCGGACCTGCTCCTGGGCCGCGCGCATCGGGTCCATCTCGTGGAGCAGCTCGCGGCCGCGCTGCACGTGCTTGTGCTCGCAGAGCACCTCGCACTTGTTGGCCACGACGTGGCTCACCGAGGTGAAGTCGCGCTGGCCGCGGGTGAGGGCGTAGCCGACCATCGCCCAGACCATGCCGAAGACGGCGCCGAACGCGACCGTGCCGACGATGCTGAGGATGTTGAAGCCGCTGGGGTCGAACAGGGCGAAGATCGTCCCGATGAACAGGCCGAGCCACATGCCGGACAGGGCCCCGGCGCCGATGACGCGGCCGCGGGTGAGCCGGCCGGTGACCCGCTCGAGCTGCTTGAGGTCGGTCCCCACGATGAGGACGTCCTGCACGGGGAACTCGTGGTCGGACAGGTAGTCGACGGCCTTCTGGGCGTCCTCGTAGCTGTCGTACACCGCCAGGGACATCGGGTACTCCAGCGACAGGGCCGCGCGAAGGCCCGGGCGCATCGGCTGGGTGCTCATGCCCGACATCATCGCAGGCGCCGCTGGACGTCGGCTGGGAGGCCGCTGGGCGCGGGTGCGGGGCCGGGAGCGATCGGCGATGCTGGGGTGATGCCGCCGCCCCCGTCGCCCCTCCCGTGGTGGCGACGGCGCCGGGCGCAGGTGGCGGTGGCCACCGCGGCCGTGGTGGCCCTGTCGGGTGGGGCCGTCGCCCTGCTGCAGGACCGGGAGCCCGGCCGGCCACTGGCCGCGACACCCTCCGCCTCCTCCCCGTCGGCGAGCCCGAGCGCGACCGCCACGCCGACGCCGAGCCCGACGCCTGCGCCCTCGACGGTGCCGGAGGCGAGGGCGAAGGGCACGCTGCCCACGGTGAAGCGGCTGCGCGCCGACGACCGGTGGGCGCTCTCGGCGACCGCCAGCCGGGCGTCGACGCCCCGTCCCGGTGCAGGGGTGCCGGTCGTCTACCTCGTCGCCGACGACCGCCTCGACCTCGGCTGGGCGGCCGTTCCCGCGGCAGCCGCCCGGGGCGGCTCCGTCCTGCTCACCAGGGGCGACCGGCTGCCGGTCACGACGAAGGCCGAGCTCGAGCGCCTGCACCCCGCCGAGGTGGTGGTCCTGGGCGGGACGAGGGCGGTGGCCGACCGGGTCGTCACCACCGTGGAACGGGTCGCCTCGGTGACGCGGGTGGACTCGGACGACCCCCTCGCGGTCGCGCGGGCCGTGAACCGCGCCGCCTTCCCCACCGCGACGACCGCGTGGGTCGCCTCGGCCGGACGGGCCACCGACCTCGCCGTCGCGGCGGCCACTGCGGCCTCGCGGCGCTCCCCCCTCGTCGTCGTCGCGGAGGGCGCCCGGTCGCTGCCCGCGGCCGACGCGGCCCTCCTGGGCGACCTCGGCGTCCGCGACGCGACCGTCGTGGGCGGGACGAAGGCCGTGTCCTCCGGCGTGGCCGACGCCCTCGACCGGGCGCTCGGCGGCGAGGTCACCCGTGCCGAGGGCGCCGACCGCGCTGCGCTCGCGGCCCGCACCCACACGATGGCCTGGGGCCGGGCCACGGCCGCCGCGGCGTACGTGGCGAACGGCGACCGCGTCACCGACGCCTTCACGGGTGCGGTGCTCGCCGGGCGCGTGGGCGTCCCGCTCTACTGGTCGCTCGTCCACTGCCTGCCCGCTGCCACCCGCGAGGGGGTGCTCGCCGACACCGTGGCCCGGGTGACGGTGCTCGGCGGCGAGGGCTCGGTGCGCAGCCTCGTCGACGACCTCACGCCGTGCCGCAGCACCGAGGACCCCTCCAGCCAGTGGGTGCTCGTCAACAAGCGAAACGGCCTGTCCCCCAGGAGCTTCGTCCCCAAGGACCTCAAGGTCGTCCCGATGGAGCACTCCGGCGGCCACCAGCTGCGCGCCGACGCCGCCGACGCCCTCGCCGCGATGGCCCGAGGGTCGAGGGAGGCCGGCGCCGGGACGGTCGGCATCGACACCGCCTTCCGCTCGTACGAGACCCAGGACGCCCTCTACACGACCTGGCTCGCCCGCCGCGGTCGCACCTGGGCCGACACCTGGTACCTCCGCCCGGGGTTCAGCGAGCACCAGACCGGCCTCACCGTCGACCTGCTGCCGATCGGCCGGTCGAGCTGCACCATCAACGACTGCATCGACGAGACGCCCCAGGGCGCCTGGCTCGCGAGGAACGCCTGGCGGTACGGCTTCATCCTCCGGTACGAGCGCGGTCACACCTCGACGACCGGCGTCGGGTTCGAGCCGTGGCACTTCCGGTACGTGGGCACGGACCTGGCCCGGGCGTACCGCGAGGGCGGCTGGCACACCTACGAGGAGTTCCTCGGGCGCCCGGCGGCGCCGACGTACTGACCGGCGGACCGCCCGCGCTCCGGCGCGCCCCGCGCCGCGGCAGTGCCTACCATGCTGAGGCATGACCCCCCGACCTCGCGGCCCTCGTTCCCTCACGGCCCTCGCGACCGCCGCCGTCGCCCTCGTCGTGGGGTCATCGGCCGCCGTCGCCACCCCGTCCGCTGCGCCCGCCACCCCTCGTGCCGCGGTGCCGGCCGCCGCTCCCTCCCTCGCCACCGTGGCCCAGCCGAGCCTGTCGCGCATCACCGGGTCCGACCGGTACGCCACCGCGGTCGCCGCGTCCCGGAAGACCTACGGCACCGCGCCGGTCCCGGTCGCGTACCTCGTGTCCGGAACCGCCTGGTCGCACGGCTACTCGGCCATCCCGGCCGCCGCCACGCAGGGTGGACCGGTCCTCTACACGGCCAGGGACTCGATCCCCGCCGTCGTCGTCGCCGAGCTCGACCGCCTCCGGCCCCGCCGGGTCGTCGTCGTCGGCTCGACGGCCGCGGTCTCCACCAAGGTCGCCCAGGCCGCGACCCGGTGGACCAGCGACGTGCGGCGGATCGGCAGCGACAGCCGCACCTCGACCTCCCAGTCCCTCAACCGCTCCGCGTTCACCAGCGCCACCTCGGCCTGGGTCGTCGACCAGTCGGCGCGCGCCGAGGCGGTCGTCGGCGCGACGGCGGCGGCGGCCCACCGCGGGCCGGTCGTCGTCCTCGACGGGACGGCCCCGGACCTCCACTCCGCCAACGCAGCCCTGCTGCGCGACCTCGGCGTCACGAGCGTGACGATCGTGGGGCCCACGAGCCTGGTGTCGTCGGGCATCGAGGCCGACCTGCGGGCGCTCGTGGGCAGCGCGGGCGTCGTGCGGGCCGCCGGGGCCGACGCGTTCGCCACCGCCGAGCGGGTCAACGCCCTCGGCTGGCCCAGCATGGCCCCTGCCGCGGCGTACCTCGCGAACGGGCTCGACCTCACCAACGGCTTCGCCGGGGCGGTGCTCGCGGGTCGGACCAAGCGCCCGCTGTACCTGACCCAGCCGTTCTGCGTCACGGCCGCCGTGCGCCCGGCGCTGCTCGGCCCGGGCGTGGCCCGGGTCGTCCTCCTCGGCGCCGAGTCCTCGATCCGCCTGCTGGCGGGCCGACTCGAGGCGTGCCGCAGCATCGACGCGTCATCGAGCCTGTGGGCCCTGGTGAACAAGCGGAACCCGGTGTCCCCCAGGACGTTCGTGCCCGCGAACCTCGTCGTGCCCTCGATGCTGTACGCCGACGGCCAGAAGCTGCGGTCCGATGCCGCGGCCGCCCTCGCGCGGATGGCGTCGGCGTCCTACGCCGAGGGAGCGGGCCGCGTCGGCATCGACACGGCCTACCGCTCGTACGACACCCAGAAGGCGCTCTACGACAAGTACCTCGCGCTCAAGGGGCGCACGTGGACCGACACCTGGTACATGCGGCCGGGGTTCAGTGAGCACCAGACCGGGCTGGCGGTCGACCTGCTCCCGATCGGCCGGTCGAACTGCCGGATCAACGACTGCATCGACGAGACGCCCCAGGGGGTCTGGCTGGCGAAGAACGCGTGGCGCTTCGGCTTCGTGCTGCGCTACGAGAAGGGCCGCACGTCGACCACCGGGATGGGCTTCGAGCCGTGGCACTTCCGCTACGTCGGCGAGCCCTTGGCCAAGGCCTACCGCGACGGCGGCTGGCACACCTACGAGGGGTTCCTCGCCCGGCCGGCCGCGCCGACCTACTGAGGCGTCAGCGGGCCCGGTAGTCCTCGAGGAGGCGGCGGCCGATGATCATCTTCTGGATCTCGGCCGTCCCCTCACCGATGAGGAGCATCGGGGCCTCGCGGTAGAGCCGCTCGATCTCGTACTCCTTGGAGTACCCGTAGCCGCCGTGGATGCGGAAGCTCTGCTCCACGACGTCGGCGCAGTTCTCCGACGCGAGGTACTTGGCCATGCCGGCCTCGAGGTCGTTGCGGGCGCCGGCGTCCTTGAGGCGGGCCGCCTTGACCATCATCTGGTGGCTGGCCTCGACCTTGGTCGCCATGTCGGCGAGGCGGAACAGGATGCCCTGGTGCTCGGCGATCTTCTTGCCGAACGTCTCGCGCTGCTGCGCGTAGGCGATGCCCAGCTCGAAGGCGCGACGGGACAGGCCGCAGGCGCGGGCGGCGACGTTGACGCGGCCCACCTCCACCCCGTCCATCATCTGGTAGAAGCCCTTGCCGGGGACGCCGCCGAGGACCTGGGTCTCCGGGGCGCGGTGGGCGTCGAGGACGAGCTCGGTGGTGTCGACGCCCTTGTAGCCCATCTTCTCGATCTTGCCGGGCACGGTGATGCCCTGCGCCGTCTCGCCGAAGCCGGGCTCCTTGTCGACGAGGAAGGTCGTCATGTTCTTGTACGGGCTGTCGCTCTCACCGAGGTCGGTGCGCACGAGGACCGCGACGAGGTTGGCCGAGCCGCCGTTGGTCAGCCACATCTTCTGGCCGGTGACGACCCACTCGTCGCCCTCCTTGACCGCCTTGGTGCGGATGGCCGCGACGTCGGATCCCATTCCGGGCTCGGACATCGAGAACGCCCCGCGCACCTCACCGGTGGCCATGCGTGGCAGGTAGCGCTGCTTCTGCTCCTCCGTGCCGTGCTGCAGGATCAGGTACGCCACGATGAAGTGGGTGTTGATGATGCCGCTCACCGACATCCAGCCGCGGGCGATCTCCTCCACGACGAGCGCGTAGGTGAGGAGCGACTCGCCCAGGCCGCCGTACTCCTCGGGGATCATCAGGCCGAAGATCCCCATCTCCTTCATGCCCTCGACGATGTCGGTCGGGTACTCGTCGCGGTGCTCGAGCTCGGTGGCGACCGGGAGGATCTGCTCCTCGACGAACTCCCGGACGAGCTTGATCAGCTCGTGCTGCTCCTCGGAGAGCCCGTCGGTGGTCTGGAGTCGGGACACGCGTTCGCCGCCTTCGGCTCGGGGGTGGTCTGGCCTCCCGAGTATGCCGTCGGGCGGCGTCGGGCTGAACGGCACGACGGTGTGAGTCCCCCCACCCCCTCGACGCCGCTCGGGTCCGGGGCCACCATGGAGCGATGACAGCCCTGGCTCCCCCACCGGTCGTGGGCGGCCGGCTCCGGCCCGTCATGGGGCTGCGCCGCAACGCCGTGGAGTACGCCGAGTCGACGTGGCGCGAGCACGGCGACCTCGTCCGCATGCTCATCGGTCCGCCGGGGATGGATCGCGAGGTCTGGTGGCTCCACCACCCCGATGCCGCGGCGCGGGTGCTGTCGGGCAGCTCGTGGCGCGGGTACTCCAAGCAGGACCAGGTGCACGAGGAGATCTCCCGCTGGCTGGGCCCGGGCCTGCTCACCGCCGAGGGCGAGGAGTGGACCCGCCAGAAGCGCTTCCTTCAGCCGGTCTTCACCAAGGTGGCGGTCGACGGGTACGCCGACCTCATGGTGGAGGAGATCGAGGCCGTCGTCGGCGAGTGGGACGTCGCGGACCGGCCGGTGGTCGACCTCGGCCGGCAGATGCAGCGGCTCACCCTGCGCGTCGTGCTGCGGGCGCTCTTCGGCGACGCGGCCGACGACGTCATCCCCCACGTCAACCGGTCATTCCCCGCGGTGTCCGACACGATCATGCGGCGCGGGCTGGGCGCGGTCCGGCTGCCCGCGTCGGTGCCGACGCCACGGGTGCGGCGCGGTCGAGCGGCCCGTGACGACCTGTTCGGCGTGTGCGAGGAGATCGTCGCCGCCCGTCGCGAGGGCCGCACGTCCGGGGAGACCGACCTGCTCAGCCGGCTGCTCGCCGCGAGGGACGGCGACGAGCGGCTCACCGACGAGGAGGTCCGCGGCCAGGTCCTCGTCTTCATGCTCGCCGGGCACGAGACCACGTCCACGGCGCTGACCTTCGCCCTGCACCTGCTCGGCCGCCACCAGGACGTCCAGGACCGCGTGCGCGCCGAGGTGCGCCAGGTGCTCGGCGACGACCGGCCCACCGCCGCGACCACGGCCTCCCTCCCGGAGACGACGGCGGCGCTCAAGGAGGCGATGCGCCTCTACCCGTCGGCCCCCATCCTCGGCCGGCTCAGCGTCGGGGACGACGAGCTGATGGGGCACCCGGTGCCCGTCGGCACCAACGTCGTCGTCGTGCCGTGGACCATCCACCGCCACCCCGACTTCTGGGCCGACCCCCTCGTGTTCGACCCCTCACGCTTCACCGGCTCCGGCGAGCGGCCCGAGCCGAGCCACCGGTACGCTTGGATGCCGTTCGGTGGCGGGCCACGCGGGTGCATCGGCCAGCACTTCTCGATGGTCGAGGCCGTGCTCGCCCTCGCCCTGGTCCTGCGCGGCCACCGGGTCACCGCGGTGGCCCACGGCGACCGCGTCCCGGTGGCCTCGCTCATCACCCTGTTCCCCACCGAGCCCGTGCTGTCGCGGGTCGAGCCGCTCTCGCGCTAAATGGGTGGCGCGCGGCGCCCGGGTGCGAAACCCTCGTCCTGAGGCCGCGGCACCCGCTGCTGCCCACTGCACCTGTCCGCACCGATGAAGGAGGGCCGTGATGTCGACGACCGTCGCGGGTTCCACCGAGCCCACCACCCCCTTCACCGACCTGGAGCACCGCAGTGGCACACCAGCCGTTCCACCTTCCCGAGAAGCAGGCCCGCTTCTCCACCGACACCTCACCTGACGCTCCGCCCGAGGGCGAGCGCTGGTCCACCTGGGACGTCTCGACCCACGGACCGAAACCGCGCCCGGACTGGGTGCTGACCGAGCTCGCCGCGGTCGAGTCCGACCTCGGCGTGCTCAAGACGGGCAAGGAGGCCGACGTCCACGTCGTCCGCCGCTGGATCCCGGACACCGACCGGGTGAGCACGATGGCCGCCAAGCGCTACCGCAACGGCGACCACCGGCTCTTCCACCGCGACGCCGGCTACCTCGAGGGGCGCCGGGTCCGACGCAGCCGCGAGCTGCGGGCCATGACCCGCCGCACCGACTTCGGCAAGCAGGTCATCGCGGGCCAGTGGGCCGCAGCCGAGTTCGCCGCCCTGGGCCGGCTCTGGGAGCTCGGCCTCCCGGTGCCCTACCCCGTGCAGCTCGACGAGAGCGAGATGCTCATGGAGTTCGTCGGGACGACGGGGAGCACCCCGGTGGCAGCGCCCCGGCTCGTCTCCACCCGGCCCGAACCCGCCCTGCTGGCAGACCTGTTCGAGCAGCTGCGCGCGACGATGCTCACCCTCGCGCACCACGGCTGGACGCACGGCGACCTGTCGCCGTACAACGTCCTCCTCCACGAGGAGCGGCTCGTCCTCATCGACTGGCCGCAGGTCGTCGACGTCATCGGCAACCCGCGCGGGTTCGAGTTCCTCGAGCGCGACGCGACGACGATGGTGACGTGGTTCCAGCGCAAGGGGCTCGAGGTCGACGCCGGCGAGCTCGTCGGCGACCTGGTGGCCGAGGCCACGGCCCGGTTCTGAGCGCGGTCCCGCTGGGACGGGACAGGCCCCGGGGCGGGAGCGCCGACTGCGCTCACGCCCCGGGTTCCGGTGTCGCGGCGGTCAGTCCGCGCTCTGGTGGTCGTGGTCGGGGGCGAGCCCGCCCGCGTCACCGTTGATGAGCCCGCGGGGGCCGGCGGGTGCCGGGAGCGGGAACTTCCCGGGGACCGGCGCACCGGCCACCCCGTTGACCGACTGGGTCGAGTAGGCGTACGTGAGCACCGCCGCCGCGATGACGTCGGAGTTCACGTCGAGGGCCGTGGTCGACAGGTTGGCGATGGTGTCGCAGGCGAGGTGGTAGCACGGGTCGTACTGCGCACCCGCCGTACCTCCCCAGACCGCCTGCTGCGCAGCCGTCTTCGGCACCTCGGCCCCGGTGAAGAGGCCACCGGCCGGGATGTCGCTCTGGATGAACGCCTGGTAGTCGCTGCGGCCGCTGAACTGCGCGTCGTCGTACGGCTGGCCCAGCTTGGTGTAGAGACGCTCGAACAGCTTCTCGATGGCGACCGAGCCGTCCGGGATCGCCACTCCTGCAGGCGCGTTCCACCCGGACTCGTCACCGTCGTAGGTCATGAGGATGTAGTTCGGCGACGCGACCATGTCGAAGTTGAGGTAGAGCGCGATGCGGTCCTTCTCCGCCTGGCTCAGCTCGTCGACGTAGGCGTCCGACCCGAGCAGGCCGCTCTCCTCGGCACCCCACCACGCGAGGCGCACGGTGTTCACCGGCTCGAGCTTCTTGATCGTCTGGGCGAGCTCGAGCAGCGCGGAGCTGCCGCTGCCGTTGTCGTTGATGCCGGGTCCGGCCTGCACGGAGTCGAGGTGGGCGCCCGCCATGACGACGTTGGCGTCGTTGTCGCCGGTCAGCTCGGCGATGACGTTCTTCTGCGGTCGGTTCTCGGGCGGGTCGACCTGGATCCGGGCCCTCGACCCGGCCTGGGCCAGCGCCGCACCGTCGGCGAAGCTCGCCCCCACGACGGGGATGGTCAGGGGCTGCTGGTTGATGCCGAACAGCGTGCCCGTGATCAGGCCCTCGCGAAGCGGGGTGTTGCCCTGGTTGAAGATGATGACGGCCGAGGCCCCTGCGGCCTGGGCGTTGATGGCCTTGACGCCGAACTCGCACGTCCCGCGCTGGATGAGGGCGATGTTGCCCACGGGGAAGCCCGCGAAGTCGCCGGCCTCGCAGCCGCTGTTGACGGGCTCCCGAGGAGGGGTGAGGTTGATGTCCACCGGCGTGACCGCACCGGTGACGATGCCGTAGCCGGTCCCGGTGAACACCCCGGTCTGGAGCACGGCGGAGACGGGGGCCACCTGCTGGAGCTGGGCGGGTGGCACGAAGACGAAGGGGAACTCGTCGATCGTCACGTGCCAGCCCGCGGCCTCCAGGGTGCCCACGACGTAGTCGACGCTCGCCTCGTAGCCCGGGGTGCCCGCCGCGCGGGTCCCGCCGTTCGCGTTCGCGATGGCCTGGAGCGCCTGCTCGTGCTCGAGGACCCCCTGGACCGTGACGCAGTCGAGGACGTTCTGGTAGGTGACGTTGGCCCGCGTGTCGCAGAGCTTCGCGCCCGGGGGCTTCGCGGCCGCCGTGAGGGCGCCACCTGCGGGGAGCAGGGCCAGGGTCGTGACGGCGACCGCGCCGGCGACCGCCGTGGCCCTCCGTCCTCGTCGTGCGAGCGCAGATCGGTTCATCGTCTCCCTTTCGCCGGGGCCCCGGTCGCTCCCGAGGTCGGCCCGAGCCTAGGAGCCACCTGTGCGTTTGCGAATGGCTCGAAATGACTACCCGGGCTTGCCGGACACGGCTCGGGGCGGGGGTGCTGGTCGCACCCCCGCCCCGGAACCTGCTGCTGCTCAGGTCAGCTGACGTCTCCCACGTGGTCGTGGTCGTGCGCGAGGCCGCCACCACCGGGGAGGTTGACGGTCTTGCGCGGGCCGGCCGGCGCCGGGAGCGTGTAGCTACCCGGGACCTTGGTGCCCTTGACCCCGTTCACCGACTCCGTGGAGTAGGCGTAGGTGAGCACGGCGGCCGAGATGACGTCGGAGTTCACGTCGAGGGCGTCGAGCGCGAGGTTGTCGATGTCGTCGCAGGTCTGGTGGTAGCACGGGTCGTAGGACTGACCCGCGGTGCCGCCCCAGATCTGGGCCTGCTGGGCCGTCTTGACGACCTCCGCACCGGTGAAGAGCCCACCGGCGGGGATGCCGTTGTTGATGAAGGCCTGGTAGTCGCTGCGGCCACTGAACTGGGCGTCGTCGTAGGGCACGCCCTTCTTCGTGTACAGGCTCTCGAAGAGGCCCTCGATCTGCTTGGAGCCCTCGGGGATCGGGACCCCGGCGGGGGCGGCCCAGCTCGACTCGTTGCCGTCGTAGATCATGAAGATGTAGTTCGGCGAGCCGACCATGTCGAAGTTCAGGTAGAGCGCGATCCGGTCCTTCTCGGCCTGGCTCAGGCCGGCGACGTACTGGGTGGACCCGATGAGCCCGCTCTCCTCAGCACCCCACCACGCGAGACGGATGGTGTTCTGCGGCTTGAGCTTGCGCACGTTCTCGGCCAGCTCGAGCAGGGCGGAGGACCCGCTGCCGTTGTCGTTGATCCCCGGACCGGCCTGGACCGAGTCGAGGTGCGCGCCGGCCATCACGACGTTGTCGTCGTTGACGCCCTTGAGCTCGGCGATGACGTTCTCCTGCGGCCGCGACTCGGGCTGCGGCACGAACACGCGGGCGGTGGAGCCGGCCTGCGAGAGCGCGACGCCGCTGAGGTAGCTGGTGCCCACCACGGGGATGTCGACGACGTCGGCGCCACCGAGGGTCGGGTTCACCGCGTCGTTGCGGTCGGGCGCTGCGGTGTTGCCCTGGTTCATGATGACGACGGCCGACGCGCCCGCCGCCTCGGCGTTGAGGGCCTTGTCGGCGAAGGGGCACGTCCCGCGCTGGACGAGCGCGATGTTCCCCGCGACGAACCCGGCGAAGTCCGCGGCCTCGCAGCCGCTGGTCGAGGCGTTGCCCAGACCCAGCTTGAGGTCGACGGCCTGCACGGCCGCGGTGACGTCGCCGTACCCGGTGCCGGTGGCGGGGTTGTTGGCGTAGTTGGCCTGGACCGGTGAGTTCTGGCGCAGGATCGACGGGCCCACGTAGGTGAACGGGAAGGTCTCGGTACGCACCTGCCAGCCGGCGGCCTTGAGCGTGTCGACGACGTAGTCGACGCTGGCGTCGTAGCCGGGCAGCCCGGCGGCGCGGTTGCCACCGTTGGCGTCGGCGATGGCCTGCAGCGCCTTCTCGTGGGCGAGCACGCCGTCGACCGTGACGCACTCGAGGAGCTTGTCGTAGGTGATGTTCGCCCGCGACTCACAGCCCTGCGCGGAGGTCGCCGCGACGGCGGCACCCACGGGCAGGGTGGAGAGGGCGAGCGCGGCGACGGCGGCCAGGCCCGTCGTCCTCCGGCGCGGTGGGAGCAGTGCTGAGCGTTCCATCGATGTCCCTTCTGACGAGCCGGAGGTCCTCGCGGCTGTCCGGAGCCTATGGGTTTGCTGTGCCCCGAGGTCGTCCGAGGTACAGCCCACTTTCGGCCCTACGCTTCGGTGGTGCCTCCTCTCCTCGCCGCCCCCGCCGTTCCCGACCCGATGGACGCGCCGCCCGTGCGGTGGGGGGTGCTCGGCCCCGGTGGGATCGCGACGACCTTCGCCGAGGCCGTCCACCACGGCACTCGCTCGAGCGTCGTCGCGGTCGGCTCGCGCTCGGCGGAACGTGCCGCGGCGTTCGCCGAGCGGCACGGGGTGGCCCGCGCCCACGGGTCGTACGAGGACCTCGTGGCCGACCCGGACGTCGACGCGGTGTACGTGGCGAGCCCGCACAGCGAGCACCGCGACCACGCCCTGCTCGCGCTGCGGGCCGGCAAGCCCGTCCTGGTCGAGAAAGCCTTCACCCGCAGCCTGGCCGAGGCCGACGAGGTGCTCGCCGGGGCGGAGTCCCGCGGCCTGCTCGCGGCCGAGGCCATGTGGAGCCGCTACCTCCCGTCCTACGACGTCATCCGTCGGACCATCGACGCCGGCACGCTCGGCGAGGTCGTCGTCGTCGACGCCGACCACGCCCAGCTCCTGTGGCCGGACGGCCCGGAGCGGCTGGCCCGCCCCGAGCTCGCCGGAGGGGCCCTGCTCGACCTCGGCGTCTACCCGGTCGCCTTCGCCGACCACGTGCTCGGTGGCCTCGACGCGGTGCGCGCCTCCGGGACCCTGAGCGAGCTCGGCGTCGACGTCACGACCACGGTCTCGGCGCGCGGCCCCGGCGGCGGCATCGCCCAGCTCTGGTGCTCGATGGCCGCGGCCACCTCGTGCACGGCCCGGGTCGTCGGCAGTGCCGCCCGCCTCGAGCTCGACGAGGGCGGCAGCTTCTACGGCTCCGCGTGCCACGTGCGCCTCGTCGGGCCGGACGGGACCGTGCTCGACGAGTGGGCGCCCGAGGTGACCGACCACGGGTTCCGGTACCAGGTCGCCGAGGTGGCCCGGGCCCTCGAGGCCGGGCGCACGCAGACGTGGTCGGTGCCGTGGGAGGCGACCCGGCGCGTCCTGGCCGCGATGGACGAGGTCCGCCGCCAGGTCGGGGTGGTCTACCCCGGCGAGTGAGCGCCCCGCATGGCTCGACCGGGCCATTGTCACGGCGCTGCGACGCGGCGAGCATGGTGGCCCATGCGCCCCACCCACCGCCGAGTGCTGGGGGCCGCCGCGCTCCTCGCCACCGCCGCCGCCACCGTCCTCGCGACCCCGGCCGAGGCCGGCCGACGCGCGGTCACCACCACCGTCTACGACACCTTCGACGGTGACGCCGCCGCCTACGCCGCGAGGTGGGACACCCCGTACGGCGCGGGCGAGATGGCCGTGAACGACACCCGCGCCCACGACGGGTCCACGTTCTCGCTGTCCGCGCTCCCCTTCGCGACCGGGTACGACTTCAGCGTGTTCGACCACATCAAGTACCTGGGCGTGAGCAGGACGCCGTTCACGGTGCCGGAGAAGGGCTCGGTCACCTTCTCGCTGACCATCGACGCCGAGACCGTGGGCACGCAGCCCGGCGGCCGCGTCATCCACGGCGTGTACGGCCCACCCGGGTGCGCGGACACCCCGGCGTGCGCCGCCACGGCCGTGCCGTGGCAGGCCACGGCCCTGGAGGGCCAGCAGGCCGGCGCCACCTTGCACATGATCGACTTCCGCACCGGGCAGCTGTTCGACTGGTTCGTGTCCGGCAGCACCGCGTTCGCCCTCGTCGAGCGGCTGCCGGCGACCGTCATCGGCTCACCCGACGGCGGGACGCGCGACACGATGTACACCCAGATCGTCAAGGAGGTCCCGGTCGGGCCCGGCCCGCACCGCGTCTCCATCACGTTCTCCCGCGACCCCGGGTCGTCGTCGGTCGACTTCGTCCTCGACGGCAAGCGCGTCGCGCGGGTGGGCAAGGTCGGGGTGCCGCTCGACGTGCAGAAGGTGCCGTACACGGGCATCTACCCCTCCATCGGGAAGGGCGAGCGCCTCGACGACCGGGTCGACTCGGTCTTCATCGGGCACGGCCTGTTCAGCCTGCTCGACGCGTTCCCCTTCCAGCACCCCGACGCCCCCGAGCTGAGCGTCTCCGTGCCGATGTCGGAGCGGCTGTTCGGTCAGGGCGCCGGAGCGTCGTTCGACGACATGGTGGTCACGGTCGACGACCGCGGCTGAGGAGGCGCCGGGTCGGCGTCAGTGGACGAGGACCCGGCTCCCGATCGGCATGAGGTCGGCAGCCCAGATCATGTTGATGGCGGCGTTCGCCAGCCGGGCGCACCCGTGCGAGGCGGCGTACGGCGGGATGTTCGGGGACCCGTGCACGGCGATGCCGCGGTTGAAGAACCGGGGCCGCCACAGCTCACCGAGCGAGTTGGTGAGCGGGCCGTCGACGGCGCGGTACACGGTGTAGCTGCCCTCGGGCGTCGTGGCGATGGCGCGGTTGCCCTTGGTGGAGGTGTACTCCTCACCGTTGCCCGTGGACGTGTTCAGCGCCATGCGCACCCGGCCGTCACGGACCACGAGGAGCAGCTGGCGGTCGAGGTCGATCTCGACGCCGTCACCGGAGAGCTTGGCCCGGGGGCGCACTCCGTTCTCGAGCGCGCGCTTGGTGCGCGGGCCGACGATGCCGTCGCGGGAGAGGCCGGCGGCCTTCTGGAGGGCGAAGACGGCCTGCTGGGTGAGCGAGCCGAACGACCCGTCGGGGGTTCCGAGCCAGTACCCGAGCTCGGAGAGCCGCTTCTGCACCGCGAGGACCTTCTCGCCCTGGTCGCCGTAGCGCAGCGAGGTGCGCGGCTTGACCGTTGTCGTCGGTGAGGGCGTGGGGGTCGGCGTCGGGGCGGGGGTGCTGACCGTGGGGGTCGGGGTGGGAGTGGGGGTCTCGCTGGGCGTGACCGTGGGCTCCGGCTCGAGGGTGGGCTCGACGGTGGGCTCCGGGGTGGGAGCAGCAGCGACCGGGGACTCCTGGCCCGCGGACCACTGCGGGACGTAGCCGCAGCCGGCCAGCAGCGTGGCGGCGGTGGCCAGCACGACCAGTCCTGCCGACGTGCGCGCCCGCGTCGCCGTCCACCCCATGTCCGCTCCCGCGCTCGGCCTCACCGTCCGTCGACCACGGCCCGGCGATCCATGAGACGACACGATCGACGCCGCGGCAAATCGGCGCGCGCTGCCGTGACCGAATCGTGGTCTACGCGCGCGCCTGCACGGCCTCGTGCGTGGCCAGCACCTTGCGCGCCGACTCGACGTGCAGCAGCTCGACCATCCGGCCCTCGTGGACGACCACACCGGCCCCGGCCGCGCCCTCCCACGCCGTGAGGATGCCGCGCGCCTGCTCGACCTCCTCCGCCGACGGGGCGAAGACCGCGTTGCAGAGCTCGACCTGCCCCGGGTGGACGAGGGTCTTGCCGTCGAAGCCGAGGTCGCGGCCCTGCCGGCACTCGTCCTCGAACCCGTCGAGGTCCTTGACGTCGTTCCACACGCCGTCCAGGACGGCGACCCCGGCCCGCCGCGCGGCGAGGACGGTGAGCGAGAGGGAGGTCAGCAGCGGCAGGCGGCCGGGGACCTGCCGGACCCCGAGCTCCTTGACGAGGTCGTTCGTCCCCATGACGAGGACCGCGAGGCGGTCGGAGGCCGAGGCGACGGCCGCGACGTCGAGGACGGCGGTGGGGGTCTCGACCATGGCCCAGAGCCGGGTGTGGTCGGGGGCGCCGTGCCGCTCCATCGCGGCGACGACGGCGTGGACCGCGTCGGCGGAGTCGACCTTGGGGACGACCACGGCGTCGGGGCCGGCCGCGCAGGCGGCAGCGAGGTCGGCGTCGTGCCACTGGGTGCCGGCGCCGTTGACGCGGATCGTCACCTCGCGGTGGCCGTACTCTCCGGACCGGGCTGCGGCACAGGCGTTCTCGCGCGCCGACTCCTTGTGGTCGGGACCGACCGCGTCCTCGAGGTCGAGGATGAGGCCGTCGACCGGCAGGGTCTTCGCCTTCTCCAGGGCCCGCTCGTTGCTCGCGGGCATGTAGAGGACGGACCGGCGCGGTCGCAGGACGTCGCTCACGCCTGCTCCCCCGCGCCGGCGTAGAGCTCGGCGAGCTCGGGGTCGTTGGCGGACAGGCGCTCGGCGAGCTCGAGGACGACGAAGCACTGCTTGAGGCTCGCGTCGTCCTCCATCTTCCCGTCGAGCATCACCGCACCGGTGCCGTCGCCCATCGCGTCCCTGACGCGGCGGGCGTGCGCGACGTCCTCGGCGCTCGGGCTGAAGACCGTCTTGGCGATGGCGATCTGCGCGGGGTGCAGCGACCAGGCGCCGACGCAGCCGAGGAGGAAGGCGTTGCGGAACTGGTCCTCGCAGGCGAGGGTGTCGGCGATGTCCCCGAAGGGGCCGTAGTACGGGAAGATCCCGTGCATCGCGCAGGCGTCGACCATCCGGGCGATCGTGTAGTGCCAGAGGTCCTGCTGGTAGACGGCGCGCTCGGCGTCGCCGCTCGGGTCCTGCCGCACGAGGTAGCCGGGGTGCCCGCCCCCGACGCGGGTCGTCTTCATCCGGCGGTCGGCGGCGAGGTCGGCCGGGCCGAGGCTGATGCCCTGCATCCGCGGGCTGGCGCCGGCGATCTCCTCGACGTTCGCGACACCGCGGGCCGTCTCGAGGATGGCGTGGACGAGGACCGGGCGGGTCAGCCCCGCCTTCGCCTCCAGCTGGGCGAGCAGGCGGTCGACGTAGTGGATGTCCTCGGGGCCCTGCACCTTGGGGACCATGACGACGTCCAGCCGGTCGCCGATCTCGGTGACGAGGGTGGTGAGGTCGTCGAGCGCCCACGGGCTGTCGAGGGCGTTGACCCGGGTCCAGAGCTGCGTGTGCTCGCCGAGGTCGGTCGCCTTGGCGATGTCGACGAGACCGGCGCGGGCGGCCTCCTTGTTCTCGGCCTTCACCGCGTCCTCGAGGTTGCCGAGGAGGACGTCGACCGTGCCCACGAGCTGCGGCACCTTCGCCGCCATCTTCGGGTTGCTCGGGTCGAAGAAGTGGATCATCCGGCTGGGCCGGGCCGGCACCTCGCGCAGCGGGGCGGGTGCCCCGACCGCGAGGGGGGCGAAGAAGTCCTTGGCGCTGCGCATGTCGCGGACGCTAGCAGCGCAGGTGGCGAGGCTGCGGTGAGCCAGTTCACGGTGTGACGGACAACGCGTAGCCTCGGGCCATGAGCGAGGAGGCGACGACGGAGCCGACGCTGGAGGCGCCGCGGCCGGTCGACGTCACCCGGCTCGTCCACGAGGCGATGAGCAAGTCCGGCCTGCTCTGGGTGAAGGTCGCCGGGGGCGGCACCCACCCCGTCTGGCACGTGTGGCACGACGACGAGGACCCGCGCGGCACCGGTCCGGCGGTCTACGTCGTGTCCGGCCCCGGCGAGCAGTCGCTGCCGTGGCTGCCCGACGAGGTCGAGCTCATCCTGCGGAGCAAGGACAGCGGCGGTAGGCTGCTGTCGCTGCACGCCCAGGTCACCGAGCTGTCCCCCGAGGACGAGGCCTGGGACGCCGCCGTCGAGGTGCTGCGGCCCGAGCGGCTCAACGCCGTCGGTGACGTCGCGCAGCGGTGGGCGCAGTCGTGCACCATCCACGTCCTGCGCCCGCACGGTCGACTCGTCGAGGGGCCCGGTGCCTACGGCGACGGCTCCGGTGCCGAGCCGGTGCACCCCGCCGGCCCGGCGACCGCGCGCTGGCGCCCGTGGCACTGGCACGGGAGGTCCCGGGGTCGGGGCGCCCGCCCCGATAGCCTGTCGGGGTGAGCACGCCGACCCGCGCCTTCGTCGGCCGACTGACCGAGCTCAACGTCTTCGACCCGCTCGGTGACCAGGTCGGTCGTGTCCGCGACGTCGTCGTCACCTTCAACGTCTCGCGCAACCGCCCCCGCGTCATCGGCCTCGTCGTCGAGGTCGCCGGACGACGCCGCGTGTTCGTCCCGATGACGCGGGTCACCTCCGTCGAGGGTGGCCAGGTCATCACCACCGGCCTGGTGAACATGCGCCGCTTCGAGCAGCGCGGCAACGAGACCCTCGTCGTCGCCGAGCTCTTCGAGCGCCCCGTGCGGGTGCGCACCGAGGAGGGCGAGGTCGTCGACGCCACCGTCGAGGACATCGGCATCGAGCAGAGTGGCAGCCGCGGCTGGAGCGTGGCGCGCGCCTACGTCCGCACCGGCTTCGGCCGCCCCCGCAGTGGCCTCCCCCGGCTCGGCCGCCGTCGCGGCGAGACCCTGCTCGTCTCCATCGAGGACGTCACCGGGCTGCGCGACTCCACCGGCGGCCAGAGCGCCGCCCGCCTCCTCGAGGCCTACGAGGACCTCAAGCCCGCCGACCTCGCCGAGGTCATCCACGACCTCAACCCGCAGCGCCGGGCCGAGGTCGCCGCGGCGCTGGACGACGAGCGGCTCGCCGACGTCATCGAGGAGCTGCCCGAGGACGACCAGGTCGAGATCCTCGCCGGCCTCGAGGTCGCCCGCGCCGCCGACGTCCTCGAGGCGATGGAGCCCGACGACGCCGCCGACCTCCTCGCCGAGCTCCCGAAGGAGCGCCAGGAGGAGCTGCTCCAGAAGATGGACGCCGACGAGGCGGCCGACCTGCGCCGCCTGCTCACCTACGACGAGAACACCGCCGGTGGTCTGATGACGACCGAGCCGGTCATCCTCGGCCCGGAGGCCTCCATCGCCGAGGCGCTGGCCGTCGTGCGGCGCCAGGAGCTGTCCACCGCGCTCGCCTGCACCGTCTTCGTGTGCCGCTCCCCGCTCGAGACGCCCACGGGCAAGTACCTCGGCATGGTGCACATCCAGCGCCTGCTGCGCGAGCCCCCGCACAACCCGGTGGGTGGCATCCTCGACAAGGACGTCGAGCCCCTGCCGCCGGGCGCCACGCTCGGCCAGGTCACCCGCATGCTCGCGACGTACGACCTCGTGGGGCTGCCGGTGGTCGACGACGAGGGCCACCTGCTCGGCGCGGTCACGGTCGACGACGTGCTCGACCACATCCTTCCCGACGACTGGCGCGAGGACCGCCACGACGTCGTGACCCCCGAGGGGGTCGTCCGTGGCTGAGCGCGAACGCCGCGCCCGCATCGACCAGCCGCGCGAGGGTGGTCGGCGCTGGACCATGCCCAGCGTGCTGACCGAGGAGACCTTCGGCGTCGTCTCGGAGAAGTTCGCGCGGTTCATGGGCACGCCGTACTTCCTCATCGCGATGACGGTCTTCGTCGTCGTGTGGCTCCTGTGGAACACCCTCGCGCCCGAGGGGCTGCGCTTCGACCCCTACGCGTTCATCTTCCTCACCCTGATGCTCAGCCTGCAAGCCTCCTACGCCGCGCCGCTCATCCTCCTGGCGCAGAACCGGCAGGCCGACCGCGACCGGGTGGCCCTGGAGCAGGACCGCTCCCGCGACGAGCGCAACCTCGCCGACACCGAGTTCCTCACCCGTGAGGTCGCCGCCCTGCGCATCGCGATGCGCGACACCGCGACGCGCGACTTCGTGCGCAGCGAGCTGCGCGACCTCCTCGACGAGCTCGAGGAGCGCGGCCTGGTCCTCGTGCGCCGCGAGGACCTCGCGGACCGCGACGAGGCGTCGGTCACGGCCGCGGACGGAAGCACCGACCGGCCGACCTAGACTGGGCCCATGCCCCAGGTTGGTCCCGACGCACTGCACGCTGCCCTCGAGACGGTCATCGACCCCGAGATCCGCAAGCCCGTCACCGAGCTCGGCATGGTCGAGTCCGTGACGTGCGACGACGACGGCCACGTCGCCGTGACGATCCTGCTCACCGTGGCGGCCTGTCCGCTCAAGGACAAGCTCACGGGTGACACGACCGCCGCACTGTCGAAGGTCCCCGGCGTCACCGGCGTCACGGTGACCCTCGGCGTCATGAGCGACGACCAGCGCGGCGAGCTGAAGACCAAGCTGCGTGGCGGCGTCGCCGAGCGCGAGGTCCCCTTCGCCAAGCCCGGCTCGCTCACCCGCGTCTACGCCGTCGCCTCGGGCAAGGGTGGCGTCGGCAAGAGCTCGGTCACCGCCAACCTCGCGGCGTCGATGGCCCAGCAGGGTCTGCGCGTCGGGGTCGTCGACGCCGACATCTACGGCTTCTCGATCCCCCGCATGCTCGGCGTCGAGGGCCGTCCCACCCAGGTCGACGACATGATCCTGCCGCCGATCAGCCACGAGGTGAAGGTCATCTCCATCGGCATGTTCGTGCCCGGCAACCAGCCGGTCGTGTGGCGCGGACCGATGCTGCACCGCGCCCTCCAGCAGTTCCTCGCCGACGTCTTCTGGGGCGACCTCGACGTCCTCCTCCTCGACCTGCCCCCGGGGACCGGCGACATCGCCATCTCCACGGCGCAGCTCATCCCCACGGCCGAGATCCTCGTCGTCACCACCCCGCAGCAGGCCGCGGCCGAGGTCGCCGAGCGCGCCGGCGCCATCGCCCTCCAGACGCACCAGCGGGTCGCCGGCGTCATCGAGAACATGAGCTGGCTCGAGCTGCCCGACGGCACCCGCCAGGAGATCTTCGGCTCCGGCGGCGGCCAGGACGTCGCCGCGTCGCTGACCCGCGCCATCGGCTCCGAGGTCCCGCTGCTCGGCCAGATCCCGCTCGACACCCGGCTGCGGATCGGCGCCGACCAGGGCGTGCCCGTGGTGCTCGGCGAGCCCGACTCCCCCGCGGCCGTCGCGCTGCGCGGCATCGCCAAGGGGCTCGCGACGCGTTCGCGCGGCCTGGCGGGCCGCTCGCTCGGCCTCACCCCCGCCGGCCGCTAGGCGCGGCCTCGCGGATGCGGCCTAGGTCGCGTCGACGTCGTACGGCGTGGGACGCGACGGGTCCCAGTCGCGCACCGACGGCGTGGGCGCCAGGTGGGTGACCTCGGGGACGTCGTCGACCTCGGCCCCGTCGCCACCGGCGTCACCGGCCGAGCCGCCACGGAACTTCGCGGCGTCGCGGACGCCGCCGATCTCGTCGCGGATGGGTGAGAAGGCCTCGTCGAGCGGCTCGACGAGCGCCTCGCGGACGATCCGGCGCGGGTCGTACTGCCGCGGGTCGTACTGGCGCCAGTTGATGTCCTCGTACTCCGGACCGAGCTGGTCCTTGAGCTGGCCCTTGGCGCCCTCGGCCATCACCCGCAGCTTGCGGATGCCCTGCGCGAGCTTGGCCGCGTACTCGGGGAGCTTGTCGGGACCGAGGACGAAGACCGCGATGAGCGCGAGGAGAACGATCTCCCAGCCGTTGACGCCGAACACCGCGTCGACACCGTCCCTTACTCGTCAGTCCTGCGAACCCTGGAGGACCATCGTGACATCCCGCTCGGTGCCACCGCGACGGATGGTCAGGGTGACCTCGTCGTTGACGGCCCGGGCGCGGATGGCGACGATGAGCTCACCGTCGTCGGAGACGGGCTTCCCCTCGAACTTCACGACGATGTCGCCGGGCTTCAGGCCCGCCTTCTCGGCGGGTCCGCCGGGGTTGAGGGCCGGCTGGCCGTTGGGGCCGGTCTCGGCGATCCGCACGCCCTCGCCGTCGTACTGCGTGTCGAGGAAGACGCCGATGACCGGGTGCACGGCCTTGCCGGTGCGGATCAGCTGCTCGGCCGTGGTGCGGACCTGCGCGCTCGGGATGGCGAAGCCGACGCCGATGTTGCCGCTCTGCCCGCTGATGTCGGAGCCGGGGGCGCGGGCGATCGCGCTGTTGACGCCGATGACGCGCCCCTCCATGTCGAGCAGCGGCCCGCCCGAGTTGCCCGGGTTGATGGCCGCGTCGGTCTGGATCGCGTTGATGAAGGACTGGTCGTCGGCGTCGCCGGGGGTGACGGGACGGTCGAGCGCGCTGACGATGCCCGAGGTGACGGTGGAGTCCAGCCCCAGGGGCGCCCCCACCGCGATGACCTCGTCGCCGACGACGACGGCCTTGGAGTCGCCGATGGCGAGCGGGGCGAGGTCGGTGCGCTCGACCTTGACGACCGCGAGGTCGTAGGAGGCGTCGCGGCCGACGATGCGGCCGGGGAGCTGGGTGCCGTTGGCGAGGACGACCGTGATCTTGCCGCCGTCGGCGGCGGTCGCGACGACGTGGTTGTTCGTGACGATGTGGCCCTTGTCGTCGTACACCCAGCCGGAGCCGGTGCCCTGGCCGTCGGCGCCCTCGACCTTGAGGGTCACCACGCTCGGGGTGGCCGTGGCGGCGATGTTCGCGATGGAGCCCTTCGGGCGCTGCGTGGCGCCGGCGCCGGGGCTGGGGAGCGCCGAGGTGGCGCGGGGGCCCGACTCGCGGTCGGCGAGGAGGGCTCCGCCGATGCCGCCGACGAGCCCGGCGACGAGGGCGACGGCCACGGCCACGCCGATGAGGGCGCCCCAGCCGGGACCCCGGCGGGAGGGCTGCGGCTCGGGCGGCGGCCCCGCGGGCGGTGACGCCGGGTACGGGGCGTACGTGGGCACCGGCTGCGTCGGCGCGGAGGAGGTGGCCTCGGGGGCGCCGCCGCCGAGTCGGGCCCAGAGCGGCTCCTCGCGGGCCGGCACCTCCAGAGCCTCTTGGGTCGGCTCGGCTGAGGGGCCGTGCTCAGCGGGACCGCGGCCACCCCACGGGCGCCACTCGTCGCGTCCGGGCTCGTGGTCGCTCGTCATGGGCTCGATTGTGCCCGCTGCGTCCGGTCGGTCCGCACCGAGGTGGTCGCCCGGGTGGTGCGGACGTCGAACCTCGCGGTGACGACGGCCGCCGTGCTGGGGGCGGCGGCGGGGCGCGAGGCCGGGGTCGTCGTGGTCGCCAGCGCGGGCCGGGTGACCCCCGGCGCCCCCATCACGGTGAGGCTCCACGCGGCGGCGGCCGACACGCCAGCGGCGGCCGCGGCGACGACGGTGGCCCGCAGCGGGCTGCGGTGGCACGCGGGCGCCGACGGGGCCAGGAGGGCGAGCGGCTGCGGTCCGGCGACCGGCACGGCGCGCGCCGGCGCCTCCGCGGCCATCGCGCTGCCGAGGGCGAGCAGGGTGGTCCGCAGGTCACCGGGCATCGACGGGGCCCCGGCGAGGGCGGTGCGGATGCGGCGCTCGGAGTCCACGGCGTGCCCGCACACCTGGCACGCGACCAGGTGGCGGTCCCAGTCCCACTGGCGCTCCGCAGGGAGGCGGCCGGCGACGTACTCGCTCAGCTCCGCCCCGAGGCAGCGCACCCGTGGTGACAGGCTCATACGGTTCCCGCGGCGGGACGGCGGACGATGCGCCCACGGGGCGCCTTGGCGGGGGTCGTGGAGGGCTGCGGTGCGCGGTGGGCCAGCGCGTCGCGCAGCTGGGCACGACCGCGGTGGATGCGCGAGCGCACGGTGCCGAGCTTGATCCCGAGGGTGGCCGCGACCTCCTCGTAGGACAGCCCCTCGATGTCGCACAGGACGACGGCGGCGCGGAAGTCGGGCGAGAGGGCGTCGAGCGCGCGCTGGACGTCGTCGTCGAAGTGGGCGTCGTGGTACGCCTGCTCGGGGCCCGGGCCGCGGCCGGGGATCCGCGCGGCGGACTCGTCGGACAGCGCGTCGAAGCGGATCCGCTGCTTGCGGCGCATCTTGTCGAGGAAGACGTTGGTCGTGATGCGGTGCAGCCAGCCCTCGAAGGTGCCGGGCTGGTAGGTGTGCAGCGAGCGGAAGACCCGGACGAAGACGTCCTGGGTGAGGTCCTCGGCGTCGTGGACGTTTCCGGTGAGGCGGTAGGCCAGCCGGTACACCCGCGCGGAGTGCTGCTCGACGACCTCCTCCCACGTGGGCGGCACCCAGCCGGTGGCGTCACCGCGCACCGCGGTGTCCGTCGTCGTCATCGGTTCGTCCTCACCTGGCTGCTCATGTACCCATCGATACGCGTCGTGGCCGTGAATTGTTCCCGGTTTCCCTGAACGTCCGCTGGGAACGGTGTCGGCGCGGCCGGGCACGGCCTTCGCCCCTAGGGTGTGGGGCATGAGCACTCTCAAGCCGGCCAGCTGGTCCTACGCCGAGGAGTTCGTGCCCGAACCCGAGGTCGTCGAGGCCGCGCGGCGCCGTGGCCTCGAGCTCGGTGCGGCGTCCCCGGTGGGCACCGGAGCAGGTGCCGCGCTGCGTCTCCTCGCCGCCGCGGTTCAGGCCCGCCACGTCGTCGAGGTCGGCACGGGGGCCGGCACGTCGGGGCTGTGGCTGCTCGCCGGGATGCCCGACGACGGCGTCCTCACCACCATCGACGTCGCCGCCGAGCACCAGCGCCTCGCCCGCCAGGCGTACGCCGAGGCGGGCTACCCGACCCAGCGCACGCGCGTCATCACCGGCGCGGCGGCCGAGGTCCTCCCCCGGATGACGGACGGCGCCTACGACCTCGTCCTCATCGACGCCGACAAGGACAGCTACCCCACCTACGTCGAGCACGGGGTGCGGCTGCTGCGCCCCGGCGGCGTCCTCGTCCTGGACAACATGCTCTGGCACGACCAGGTCGCCGACCCCGCCGCCCGCGACGCCACCACGACGACGCTGCGCGACCTCGGCAAGACGCTGCGCGACCACGACGGCCTGTTCGCCGCGCTGCTGCCGGTGAGCGACGGCCTCATCGCCGCCGTCAAGCGGTAGCGCTCAGCTGACCGACGGGCCCGCGCCGCGGCGGAAGCCGGCCGGTCCCTCGGCGATGGCGACGACCTCCCACTCCTCGATGGCCGTGGGGGCCGACCCGATGATCGTGCTGCCGGGCGCCTGGGCGGCGCCGGGCTCGAAGCCCTCGCGGAAGACCTTGCGCTCCTGCTCGCTGTCGAAGACGTAGGTCCCCTCGAACCACTCGCGGTCGCGCATCCGCCAGACCTTGAACGCCAGGCCGTCGAGGAACATGAAGCGGGCGATCGAGGTCCCCACGACGTACTCGCGCAGCTGGTCGGCCGCGTCCTCCGGTGCCTGCTCCAGCGACCAGCGCACCGTCAGTCCGTAGCCAGCATTCATCAGCGCATTCCCTCCAGCCACCGCAGCAGCAGTCTCGTCCCGAACCCGGTCGCCCCCTTGGCGGAGATCCCGGCGTCGACGTCCGAGCGGCCCGTCCCGGCGATGTCGAGGTGCGCCCAGCGGCGCGTGCCCACGAACTCGCGCAGGAACAGTGCCGCGATGACGGCGCCACCCCCCACACCGGTGGCGATGTGGTTGAGGTCGGCGACGTCGGAGTCGAGGGCTTGACGGTAGGTGTCGGACAACGGCATCGGCCACAGCGTCTCACCAGTCGAGGCCCCGGCGTCCACGAGCGCGTCGCGCAGGGCGTCGTCGGTGGCGAAGACCGGGGCGGCCACGCGGCCCAGGGCGATGCGCGCGGCGCCGGTCAGCGTGGCGACGTCGACGAGCCACGCGGGGTCGAGCTCGGCGTCGGCGTAGGCGAGGGCGTCGGCCATGACGATGCGACCCTCGGCGTCGGTGTTGCCGATCTCCACCGTGGTCCCGCCGAACTGGGTCACGACGTCGCCGGGCCGGTAGGACGCGCCGCCGACGGCGTTCTCCGCGAGGGCGAGCAGGCCGGTGACGCGCACCGGCACCTCGAGCGAGCGGCAGGCCGCGAGCACGGCCAGCACGATCGCCGCGCCGGACATGTCGGTCTTCATCCCGAGCATGCCGTCGGTCGGCTTGATCTGCAGCCCACCGGTGTCGAACGTGATGCCCTTGCCGACGAGGACGACCCGCGGGGTGCTCGCCGTGGCCCCGGGCGGCTCGTGGTCGAGGCGGACGAGGCGCGGCGGGGTGGCCGAGCCCCCGCCGACGGCGAGCAGGCCGCCGAAGCCGTCGCGGCGCAGCCGCCGCTCGTCCCACACGGTGACCTCGAGGCCCGTGGCGCGGCCGACCGCGCGGGCGCGGGCCGCCATCCAGGCCGGGTTCTTCGTGTTGGAGGGGGTGTGCGCGAGGCCGCGGGCGACGAGCTGGGCGCGCGCGCGGGTCACGGCGCGCGCGACGCCGTCGGCGTCCTGGGTACCGGTGACGACGGCCTCGACCGCGGCCTGCGCACCGGAGGTCGCGCCCTCCGTCGTCCAGCGGGGGGACGCCCACGATCCGAGGACCGCACCCTCGACGTAGGAGGCGAGCCCGGTGCCGACGGTGCCGCCCACGGCGTGGACGGCCCGGGCACTCCCCCGCGTCGCCCGCCCGACGGCGGCGCCGGCCGCGCGCCAGGCGTCGACGGAGCCGTCACCCGTGCCGACGAGGAGGACGCGGCGCACCGCGTGGGCACCCGGCGCGAGCGGGACCGTGGTCACGGTGCCGGCGGTGTCGCGGGGCTCGTGCGTCTCGAGGACCAGGGCGGCGTCGAGGCCGAGGGAGGTGAGGGCGGCGACCGCGGCGCAGCGGCCGTCGTCGCCGGGGGCCAGGGGCGCGACGAGGACGGCACCCTCCGACACGGTGGTCGCGAGCACGTCCTCGAGGCGGTCGGTGACCGACCAGGTGGAGGTGCGGGGGTCGAGGATCACGTCGTCGCGAGGCACCCGGCGACCCTACCCGCGGACGCGACGAGGCCCCCACCGCAACCGGTGGGGGCCTCGTGGTCATCAGCTCTGGGGATCTACTTCAGGCCCTCGCAGTTGTCGATGGCCTGACCGAGCGCGCGCACCTCGTCGGGGGTCATCTCGACGACGAGCCGACCGCCACCCTCGAGGGGCATGCGGAGCACGATGCCGCGACCTTCCTTGGTGACCTCGAGCGGGCCGTCGCCCGTCCTCGGCTTCATTGCCGCCATGGCTGAAATCCCTTCCTCGTCCCGGTCACGGGGGTCTGCACCGCGTGACTCCCGGCGCCGGACGCCGGAGTTGGGCTCCATTATCCCGTAGCCGTGCGACAGGACGAAATCAGTACCCGCAGGTGGCGGTGCCCGAACTGGGCTCCGGGCGTGCCGATCACGGGGGGAAGGACCCCCACGGCGTGTAGACGAGGAGGGCGCAGGTCCACCACACCATCCCCCCCAGCAGGACGAGGAGGACGACGCCGACGCGCCGTCGCCAGTGCGGCACGACGCCCTGCCCGTTGGCGGTGCGCATGGCCACCGAGGCGAGCAGCGCGGCGAGCGGGACGTCGAGCAGGAGGAAGCGCCACATGCTCGTGATGGGACGCACCACGGCGAAGAGGTAGATGGGGTACGCGAGCGCCCAGGCGCGGGCCTCGATGGAGATCCAGCGGCCGTGGCGGCCGAGGACGAGCGCGATGTAGGTGCCGACGAGCGCGACGAGGACGACGACCCCGGCGAGGCCCTTGCCCTGCCAGGCCCACTCGAACCACAGGACGAACGGGCCCTTGTCCGGGCGCTGGCCCCACGCGGCCTGCACGTCGAAGAACGCCGTCGGCACGCCCGTGGCGATCCCGGCCACGACCGGCCAGGCGATGGCGCTGACCCCCAGCATCCCGAGCATCGCGACGGCACTGGCCCGCTGCCCCGCCAGGGGCGCGACCCCCGCGGCGCGGTCCTCGCGCCACCGGACGACGAGGTGGATGAGGACGGCGACGCCGAGCGCGGGGGCGACCCCGCGGGTGAAGCCGAGCGGCAGCGCGACGGCCGCCACCCAGAGGTACTGGCGTCGGACGAGGAGGAGCAGGGCCGCCACGACGAGCACCACGGCGAGCGCCTCGGTGTACGGCTTCAGCATCACCGAGGTCGTCGGGTAGAAGCACCACAGGCAGGCCGCGACGAGGGCGAGCCGCTCGCGCTGCGGCTGGCGGTCGGCGTGGACCCCGGAGCGCAGCAGTGCCCAGATGAGCACGGCCGCGCCACCGGCCAGGACGACGTTGAGCAACCCACCCGCGAGCGCGAACGGCATCCCCGTGAGCATCACGCCCTTCACGAGGTACGGGTATAGCGGGTAGAACGCCCACGCGCTGTAGGTGACCCGGCCGTTGTCGGCGTCGACCGGCAGCGGCACCGGGTAGCCGTCGCGGACGATCCGCTCGTACCAGACCCCGTCCCAGAGGCCGAACATGTCGCCGACGTTGGGGGCGGCGTGGCCGACGCCCGCGGGGTTCTGGAACCAGGTGGCCGCGATCCAGATGGCGAGGAGCGACACCACGCGTGAGACGGCGTAGACCGCGAGCACGGTGAGGACGGGGTGCATGAGGGCGCGTGCGCCGATCGCGTGCCGGCCCGCGGAGGTGAGCGGGTTCAGCCGGACCGGGGTCGTCTGCTCGACGTCAGCCAGCGCCATCGGTCACCTCCCGCACGTCCCAGACGTAGACCCCGCCGGTGTGCGCGGACGGCTCACCGAACGCGTCGGACAGCGATCCGAGGAGAGCCGGCGCCTCGGGACGGGCTTCGGGCAGGACGATCGCGTCGACGCGTCCGGCCCGGAGGTCCTCGTGGAACGCCTCGATCTCGCCGTCCGAGGCGTGGTGCTCGGCGTCGGCGAGGACGACGTCGGCCATCCACTGCGAGAACACGGTGGGCGTGGCGCCGTACTGCCCACCCTTCTCCGGCGAGCTGTCGGGGCCGACGAAGTAGCCCGCGACGACCGGGAAGCCCCAGCGCGCCTGCGCCTGCCACTCCAGGGCGCGGGTGTCGGCGACCCAGGGGGCCGGGGCGGCGAGCACGGAACCGCCGTCGTCGACCCAGTCGCGCCACGTGCCGTCGGTGAAGAAGGCCGGCATCGGCGCGCGGGGCTCGACGACGAGGGGTGTCGGGAACACCGGCAGGAGCACGAGGCCGGCCGCGGCGACGGCCGTGACGATCCCGGCCCCGGCGTGGTCGGCGGCGGAACCGACGCGTCGGCGCAGCTCCTCGGTGCCCAGGGCCAGCAGGGCTCCGAGGGCGGGGACGGCGACGAGGGTGAGGCGTGTGGGCAGGACGTTCTCGATGACGGGGAGCTGCTCGAGCAGCACCCACGGGCCCGGGATGCCGGTGGCCACTCCCCCGACCGTGACGTCCTCGCCGAGCGAGAGCCAGCAGGCGACGAGGACGACCACGGCCAGCGCCCGCACCACCACGTGGCGCCACAGCACGACCGTGACGACGAGGGCGACGACGAGCAGCGGGATGCCGAAGAACGAGTTCTCCTCGGTGCGGTTCATCGACACCGCGGCCGAGGCCCAGGGGTCCGCCCCGAGCGAGCGGGTGGCCCTGCCCCACAGCGCGGTGAGGTCGTTGCCGGCCGGCGGGTGCCAGATCGAGCCGTAGCTGCGCGGTCCGGCGAACTGCCACCACAGCGGGAACGCGACGATCGCCAGGGTGACGGCCGCCCCGATGCCCACCCCCGGCAGCAGGCGTCGCAGGTCGACGCGACGGTGCGCGAGGAGCACGAGGCCGCCCACGAGCATCCCGATGGCGGCGAGCAGCAGGACCTCCTCGCCGATGAGGACCTGCCACGCGACGAGCAGGCCGAGGACGACCCCGTCGCGGACCCGGCGGGCGTCGGCCTGCGCAAGGCGCAGCACGCGGTCGAGGATCACGGGCACGAGGAACTGCGCGACGAAGTTCGGGTGGCCGTTGGCGTGCGAGACCAGCCCCGGTGCGAAGCCCGCGAACCCGGCGCCGAGGGCCGCGGCCACCGGGTGCACCGCGAGCCGCCGGCGGAAGAGCCAGTACCAGGCGCTCGCGGTGAGGGCGAGGCCGAGGAGCTCGACGAGGATGAAGGTGACCTGCGGGCCGGCCAGCAGCGTGAGCGGCGCGAGCGGGATGCCGAGGCCGAGGACGCTCGCGTTGGCCATGAGGTTCACGCCGTCGGGAAAGTTCTGCAGGTCGCTGAAGAGCGGGTTGGAGAACGTGGCGAGGTTGTGCGCGGTGGCGCCGAAGTACCACTCGAACGCCTGCTGGTCCTGCACGCCCTGCGAGAGGTGGCCGGTGAAGGGGGCAGCGAGGAGGCCGGCCACCACGTAGGCCGCGAACACGAGGTAGACGGCCGGGGCGACGAGGTCGCTGCGGCGCAGCGTCGCCGGCGGCGGGACCGTCGTGGCGGCGCCGGACGGGCGCTCCGGCGGCCGGCCCGGGCGCCGCAGCGGCACCGGGACCGGCACCGGCGCCTCGGCCTGCGCGAAGCCCGAGCCGTCCTCGCCCCCCGCGGTTGCCACGGAGGCGGTGTCGGGCCCTCGACGCAGGCGGGCGATGGCGTGGTCGTGCTGGGCCACCCGCGCCTCGAGGGCGTCGATGACGGCGTCGACCTGGTCCATCCGGTAGCCGCGCAGCTGGGGGGCGAAGCCGGTGGCGTCGACCGGTCCGGAGGCGGGACGGGGGCGGCCGAGGAACCAGGCGGCCCCGGCGACGACGGCGATGCCGAGCGCGGCGAGGAGGATCGACCAGGTCACGAGGCGACCTCGCCCTCGGCGCGGTGCAGCAGGCCCTCGACGACCCGGCCGAAGAGCACCGGACCGAGCCGATCGCCGAGCGGTCGCGTCAGGCGGCGCAGCCCGGGGAGCCAGAGCTCCTCGGTCCACTCCACCCTCGACGCACCGGGGGCGGCGGGGTCGCCGGTGACCTCGATGTCGGCCCAGCCGTGGAGGAAGCGACCGGTCTTGACGAGGCGGAGCCGCGTGCCGGGCTCGAGGGCGGTGACGAGCATCCGGTCGGCGAACCGCAGCGGTCCGAGGCGCGTCGTGGCCACGACCTCGGCGCCGAGGCGCAGGCCGCCCTCGGGGACCTCGACATCGGTGAGCGGGACGTGGCGGGTGTGCTCGGCGAGGTCGGTGACCGCCGCCCAGGCCCGGTCCGGCGCGAGCAGGGTGCTGCGGCTGATGGTGAAGGCCATGGTCAGGTGGTGTCCCGCAACGAGTCCAGGGTCCGCTCGCGTTCGGCGAGGTCGTCGCGCAGCGCCTCGAGGCGGGCGTCGACCTCGTCCATCCGGTAGCCGCGGGGGGCGGTGTCGAAGCGCACGGCGTCGACGTCGGCGGCGTGGGGGTCCAGCGGCAGCCCGTGGTCGGGCGTGCTGGTCACGGGGTCGGCGAGCGGGTCGACCTCGAGGCGTCCTCCCGCCACGGCCGCGACCGTCGCCACGAGGGCGACGGCGACGAGGGCGAGGAGGATCAGCGGGACCACGGGCCGATCCTACGAGCCCGACCTGCGACTACCCCCGGCCGGACTCCCGCATCCCGCCGCGCGCCCCACCGTCGGACGTGACGATGGTGGCGACCGCCTCGTCGACGTCGTCGGTGAGGGTGAGCAGCTCGAGGTCGCGGGCGCCGATGGTGCCGGCCTCGGCCGCCGTGCCGCGCAGCCAGTCGAACAGGCCGCCCCAGTAGTCGGTGCCGAGCAGGACGATCGGGAAGCTCGTGACCTTCTGGGTCTGGACGAGCGTCACCGCCTCGAAGAGCTCGTCGAGCGTGCCGAAGCCACCCGGGAGGACGATGAAGCCGGAGGCGTACTTGACGAACATCGTCTTGCGCGCGAAGAAGTAGCGGAAGTTGACGCCGAGGTCGACGAACTCGTTGAGCCCGGCCTCGAACGGCAGCTCGATCCCCAGGCCCACCGACGTGCCCTTGGCCTCCAGAGCGCCGCGGTTGGCGGCCTCCATCGCCCCGGGTCCACCTCCGGTGATGACGGCGTAGCCGGCCTCGACGAGGGCCGCACCCAGGCGGACCCCGAGGGCGTAGGTGGCGGTGTCGGGCTTGGTGCGCGCCGAGCCGAAGACGCTGACGGCCGGACCGAGCTCGGCGAGCGCGCCGAAGCCGGTGACGAACTCGGACTGGATGCGCATGACGCGCCACGGGTCCGTGTGGACCCAGTCGGCGGAGCCGCGGCTGTCGAGGAGGCGCTGGTCGGTGGTCGAGCCGGGCACCTGGGTGCCCCGCATGATGACCGGGCCCTGGCGGTACTCGTCGGGGCGGCGGCGGGGAGCGGGCTCTGCGGTCGGGTCCACGCCGTCACGCTATCCCGTGGGTCAGGCCAGCCAGCGGACCAGCGCGGCCTCGCAGGCCCCGTACTGCTCGACGGGGCACTGCTCGTCGTCCATGTGGGCGTAGTTGGGGTCGCCCGGGCCGAAGTTCACGGCCGGGACGCCCATCGCCGAGAACCGGGCGACGTCGGTCCAGCCCTGCTTGGCCTCGACGGGGAGGCCGAGCGCCTGCACGAACGCCTGGGCGGCGGGGAGGGTGAGGCCCGGGCGGGCACCGGCGGCGTTGTCGACGACGGTGACGTCGAAGCCGGAGAACACCTGGCTGACGTGGGCCGCGGCGTCGTCCTCGGTGAGGTCCGGCGCGTACCGGTAGTTGACGGTGACGACGCAGCGGTCGGGGATGACGTTGCCGGCGATGCCCCCGGAGATGTGGACGGCGTTGAGCGCCTCGCGGAACTCCAGGCCGTCGACCTCGCGGGTGGCGGGCTGGTAGGCGACCAGGCGGGCGAGGACGTCGGCGGCGTCGTGGATGGCGTTGTGCCCCTTCCACGGCCGCGCCGAGTGGGAGGCGATGCCCTTGGTCGTGACCTCGGCCCGCAGGGTGCCCTTGCAGCCGCCCTCGACGCGGGCGTCGGTGGGCTCGAGCAGGACGGCGAAGTCGGCGTCCTCGATGAGGTCGCGGCGCTGCTGCTCGACGTGGAGCAGGCCGTTGAACTGCGAGTCGATCTCCTCCGCCTCGTAGTAGACGAAGGTGATGTCGCGGCTCGGCTCGCGGACCTCGTGGGCGACGCGGAGCATCACGGCGACGCCGCCCTTCATGTCGACCGTTCCGCGGCCCCAGAGGATCTCGCCACCGGGTCCGTCGACGCGCCGGGTCGGCAGGTTCGAGGGGTCGACGGTCAGCGGGACGGTGTCGATGTGGCCGGCGAGGACGACGCGCTCGGTGCGCCCGAGGTTCGTCCGGGCGATCACCGTGTTGCCGATCCGCGTGACCTCGAGGTGCGGCAGCGCCCGCATCGCGACCTCGACGGCGTCGGCCAGCGGCTCCTCCCGCAGGCTCACCGACTCGATGTCGCACACCGCGGCGGTGAGCGTCGTGGCGTCGAGGGACAGGTCGAGGACGGGTGCTCCGGAGGACATGCCCGCCACCCTAGTTGCGCCCGGCGAGAGCAGCGGACGCACCCGGGGACGGGCCGGGCCGGCCCCGTAGGCTGGACGCATGACGCGCACCGCCTGGGGCCACGGCCTCCTCACCACCACCGACGAGGGCACCGTCCTCGACGCCTGGTACCCCGCTCCCGCCCTCGGCGACCCCGACGGCTCGGCCGCACCCGCCGAGCTCGAGGCCCTCACCGGCCCCGACGAGGTCCGCCGCGTCATCCGCCGCCTCGCCACCGTGGAGATCGACCTCGACGCGGCGCCCGCGAGCGCCGAGGACGCCTACCTGCGCCTCCACCTGCTCAGCCACCGCCTCGCCCCGCCGAACAGCATCAACCTCGACGGCGTCTTCGGCGTCCTGCCCAACGTCGTGTGGACCACCCAGGGCCCGTGCGCCGTCGACGGCTTCGAGCTGACCCGCGCCCGGATGCGCGCCCGCGGCCCGGTGCAGGTCCTCGGCGTCGACAAGTTCCCCCGGATGGTCGACTACGTCGTGCCCGCCGGGGTCCGCATCGCCGACGCCGACCGCGTCCGCCTCGGCGCGCACCTCGCCAGCGGCACCACCGTGATGCACGAGGGCTTCGTCAACTACAACGCCGGCACCCTCGGCTCGAGCATGGTCGAGGGCCGGATCAGCCAGGGCGTCGTCGTCGGCGACGGCTCCGACATCGGCGGGGGCGCGAGCACCATGGGCACCCTGAGCGGCGGCGGAACGGAACGGGTCAGCATCGGCGAGCGTTGCCTGCTCGGAGCCGAGTCGGGTCTGGGCATCGCCCTCGGTGACGACTGCGTCGTCGAGGCGGGCCTCTACCTCACCGCCGGGACCAAGGTCACCCTCCCGGACGGCACCGTCGCCAAGGCGCGCGAGCTGTCCGGCCAGGCCAGCCTGCTGTTCCTGCGCAACTCGGTGACCGGCACGGTCGAGGCGCGTCCCCGCGACGGCCACGGGATCGTGCTGAACTCGGCGCTCCACGCCAACGACTGACCCGGAAGGACCCCCGACCCCGATGCCCCGCACGCCCCGTGGCGCCCTGACGCTCGCCGAGGAGGGACCCCGCTCCCCCGCGCGGCGGCGCCTCGGCGTGCTCATGACCCTCGTCCTCGTGGGCGTCCTCGGCACCGCCGGGTACCTCGGGATCCGCCACCTCACCCGGCTCGCCGCCGGTGAGTCGTGCCGCGTCACCGCCTCGGGCTCGACCTTCGAGTGGGCCCCCGACCAGGCGAGCAACGCCGCCGCCATCACGGCCATCTCGGTCAAGCGCGGGCTGCCCCCGCGGGCGGCGACCATCGCCATCGCCACGGCCATGCAGGAGTCGAAGGTCCGCAACGTCAAGTTCGGCGACCGCGACTCGCTCGGCCTGTTCCAGCAGCGCCCGTCACAGGGCTGGGGCACCGCCGAGCAGATCCTCAACCCCGAGTACTCGACGAACAAGTTCTACGACGCGCTGGTCAAGGTCAAGGGCTACACGGACATGGACATCGCCGAGGCCGCGCAGGAGGTCCAGCGCTCGGCCGCCGGCGAGGCCTACGCCCAGCACGAGCCGCAGGCCCGCGTCACCGCCTCGGTCCTGTCCGGGCAGACCGCCTCCGGCATCGGCTGCACCCTCGAGGACGCGAAGACCAGCGGTGACGCCAAGGCCGTGGCGGCGCTGGTCAAGAAGGACTTCGGGGTCAGCGGCGAGGTGGGCGACCGCACCGTCACCGTCGTCGCCGAGTCCAAGGACGGGGCGTGGGCCGTGGCGTCCTGGGCGGTCGCCCGGGCCACCGACACCTCCGCCGTGCGCGTCGAGATCGGCAACCAGCGGTGGGACCGCTCGATGGACGAGTCGTCGTACGGGTGGCAGGGCGTCGAGGACGCGGCGTCCGCCGGCGACCCCCTCACCGTCACCATCCACCTGGCCTGAGCGCCGGCCCCACCCCCGGACGGCCGAGAGCCCGCCGCGACCGTGGGGTCGGGCGGGCTCGAGGCGGTGCCGCGGGCAACCGTGGGCGTCAGCGCTGGCCGATGCCCTGGTAGTCGCGCTCGGCGTAGCCGGTGTAGACCTGCCGCGGGCGGCCGATCTTCGTGGTCGGGTCCTCCATCATCTCGCGCCACTGGGCGATCCAGCCGGGGAGGCGGCCGAGGGCGAACAGGACGGTGAACATCCGCGTCGGGAAGCCCATCGACTTGTAGATGATGCCCGTGTAGAAGTCGACGTTCGGGTACAGGCGGCGCTCGACGAAGTAGTCGTCGGCGAGGGCGATCTCCTCGAGGCGCATCGCGATCTCGAGCAGCTCGTCGCCGCCGGAGGTCTTCTCGAGGATGTCGTGCGCCGTCTTGCGGATGATCGCCGCGCGCGGGTCGTAGCTCTTGTAGACCCGGTGGCCGAAGCCCATGAGGCGGACGCCGTCCTCCTTGTTCTTCACCTTCTTCATGAACTCGTCGGTGGAGAAGTCGGCGTTCTGGATCTTCTCGAGCATCTCCAGGACGGCCTGGTTGGCGCCACCGTGCAGCGGGCCGAACAGGGCGTTGATCCCGGCCGAGACCGACGCGAACAGGTTGGCCTGCGAGGAGCCGACGAGGCGCACCGTGGAGGTGGAGCAGTTCTGCTCGTGGTCGGCGTGGAGGATGAGGAGGAGGTCGACGGCACGCACGAGGTCGGGGTCGATCTCGTAGTCGGTGGCCGGGACCCCGAAGGTCATCCGCAGGAAGTTCTCGATGAGGCTGAGGTTGTTGTCCGGGTACAGGAACGGCTGCCCGATCGACTTCTTGTACGCGTATGCCGCGATGGTCGGCAGCTTCGCGAGGAGGCGGATCGTGGAGATCTCGACCTGCTCCTTGTCGAAGGGGTCGAGGCTGTCCTGGTAGAAGGTCGACAGCGCGGACACGGCCGAGGAGAGCACCGGCATCGGGTGGGCGTCGCGCGGGAAGCCCTGGAAGAACCCCTTGAGGTCCTCGTGGAGCATCGTGTGCTGGCGGACGCGGTCCTCGAAGCTGGCCAGCTCGTCGGCGGTGGGGAGCTCGCCGTAGATGAGGAGGTACGAGGTCTCGAGGAAGGTCGAGCTCTCGGCGAGCTGCTCGATGGGGTACCCGCGGTAGCGCAGGATGCCCTGGTCGCCGTCGATGTACGTGATCGCGCTCGTGCAGCTGGCGGTGTTGACGAAGCCACCGTCGAGGGTGACGTTGCCGGTCTCCTTGAGCAGGGCGGAGATGTCGTAGCCGCTGTTGCCCTCGGTCGCCTCGACGAGCTTGAGGTCGAGCTGCTTGCCCTCCGCGGAGAGCGTTGCACCGTCGGTCATGTTGGTCGGTTCCTTCTCGTCGGGCACGGGTTCATTTCGACCCTACCCCCGAGGAATCCGCAGGGAGAAACGCGGTCCGCGTGACCCTGACCGCACCCGGCGTCAGCGAAGACGCGCGACGGCGGCCTCGATGCGTTCGTCGGTGGCGGTCAACGCGATCCGCACGTGCTCGCGCCCGGCGGGCCCGTAGAAGTCGCCGGGGGCGGCGAGGACGCCCCGGTTGGCGAGGCGGGCGAGGGTGGCACGACCGTCCTCCCCCGCCGTCGCCCAGAGGTAGAGCCCGGCCTCGGAGTGGTCGACCCGCAGGCCGAACGCCTCGACCGCCGGGAGGAGGGTGGCGCGCCGGCGGGCGTAGCGCTCCTTCTGATCGGCGACGTGGGCGACGTCGCCCAGGGCGGCGAGCACGGCCCGCTGCACCGGCCACGGCACGATCATCCCCGCGTGCTTGCGCACCTCGAGGAGGCGGCCGACGAGGGCGGGGTCGCCGGCGACGAAGGCCCCGCGGTACCCGGCGAGGTTCGACTGCTTGGACAGGGAGTAGACGCACAGCAGCCCCTCGTGCGAGCCGCCGGTGACGCGCGGGTCGAGGATCGAGGGCGTCGTCGGCGGCTCGGTGGAGCCCTCCGCGCGGGGACGCCAGTCGAGCTCGGCGTAGCACTCGTCCGAGGCGACGACGACCCCGTGCTGCCGAGCCCAGGCGACCACCTTCGCCAGGTGCTCGACGCCGAGGACCTGTCCCGTGGGGTTGGCGGGGGTGTTGAGCCACAGCAGCTTCGGCGTCGTGGCGGCCGTGGGCGGCCCGAGGGAGGTCAGCGCGTCGAGGGCCAGCGGGGTCGCGCCGGCGAGCCGGGCCCCGACGTCGTAGGTGGGGTAGGCGACGCGCGGGAAGGCCACGACGTCACCGGGCCCGACACCGAGCAGCAGCGGCAGCCAGGCGACGAGCTCCTTGGAGCCGACGGTGGGCAGCACCCCCACGGGGTCGACGTCCGGCACCCCGCGCCGCGTGGCGAACCACGTCGCCACGGCCTCGCGCAGGTCGGCCGTGCCCCACGTCTGCGGGTAGCCGGGTGCGTCGGAGGCGTCGGCGAGCGCGGCCCGCACGACGTCGGGGGTGGGGTCGACGGGCGTGCCGACCGACAGGTCGACGAGGCCGGTGCCCGCGGGCCCCGGCAGGTCCGGGTCGGCGAAGGAGGAGGCACGCTCCTTGAGGGGGACGATGGAGTCCCAGGGGAAGTCCGGGAGCCGCAGCACCGGCGTCACCGCGTCCTTACTCGTCGTGCTCCTGCGGCGGCAGGTCGGCGATGATCGGGTGGTCCTTGGCGATGACGCCGAGCTTCGCGGCGCCGCCCGGGCTGCCGAGGTCGTCGAAGAACTCGACGTTGGCCTTGTAGTACTCGGCCCACTGCTCGGGGACGTCGTCCTCGTAGTAGATCGCCTCGACCGGGCACACCGGCTCGCACGCACCGCAGTCGACGCACTCGTCCGGGTGGATGTAGAGGCTGCGCTCACCCTCGTAGATGCAGTCGACGGGGCACTCCTCGATGCAGGCCTTGTCCTTCAGGTCCACACAGGGCTGCGCGATCACGTACGTCATGCGGCCCATACTATTCACGTCGTGCAGGCGCGGACGTCAGGGTCGGATGCTGACCCGCCGGTGGGGTCGCGCGTCGTGGTCCGACACCGGCTCCCCTCCCCCGACCCGCTGTCCGGCGCGACGCTCACCGACGTCGTCGGTGACCTCGTCGCCGCCGACGCCCTCGGGTTCGTCGTCGACACCCGGCGCGGACCGGTGCGCGTGGAGCGGGCCGTGGTCACCCACCTCAAGGTCGTCCCGCCGAAGCCCTCGCGGCGCGGCGCGCCGCACCGGGCCCTGTCGGTCGAGGACCTCCAGCGAGTGATGGTCGGGGCGTGGCCGGCGATGGAGACCGCCCGCCTCGGCGACTGGCTGCTGCGGGCGTCGCGGGGCTTCACGCAGCGGGCCAACTCGGTCGTCACCACCGGCGACCCGGGCCGTCCCCTCCCCGACGCGTTGGACGAGGTGGAGGGCTGGTACGCCGCCCGCGACCTCCCGGCGAACCTCACCGTGGCCGTGCCGGTGGGCACCGACCCCGCCACCGACCCGGTCACCGTCGAGGCCCTGGCCCGGGGCTGGGTCCAGCGACAGCCCACGGTGACCCTCACCGCGGCCACCCGCACCATCGCGGACACGGCTGTCCCCCAGCCGAGCTCGACGACGCCCGACATCGTGCTGTCCCGCGAGCTCGACGACGACTGGTTCGCCGCCTACCGCTCCTACCGCGAGGTCGACGAGGAGGCGGCGCGCGCCATCCTCACCGGGTCACCGGACCAGGTGTTCGCCACGGCCCGCGACGCCGACGGCGGGCTGCTCGGCGTGGGCCGCCTCGGGCTGGCCGACGGCTGGGGCGGCATCGCCGCGATGTGGGTGCCGCCCACCGCGCGCCGGCGCGGGGTCGCCACCGCCCTGCTGCGCGCCCTGGCGCGCGAGGCGGAGGACCGGGGCGCCCTCTCGCTCCACCTGCAGACCGACGCCGACAACACGGCGGCGCTGGGCCTGTACGAGCGCCACGGGCTCGAGCGCCACCACGTCTACGTCAACGTGGCTTCTGGTTCGTACAGGTGACGTCGTCCTCCGGCCGGTAGGTCGTCGTGTAGGACTCGCGCTTGACGACCTGCCCGCCCTGCCTGAAGATCCGGCCGACGTCGACGGTGAACCCGGGCACCGGGCTCTGGTTGAGGCACTCCGGGTCGTCGTCGGTGTACTTCTTGGGCTGCACGAAGTTGCGACGCGGGCTCTTGGTGGCCTCGATGTCGTACTTCTTGGTCCCGTAGAAGCTCACCGTGATCGACGTGCTCGTCGTGCTGATCTGGATGAGCACGCCGCCGTCGGTGACGTTGGTGAACTTGTTGTGCAGGTCGGGCCACGAGATCGTCGCCTCGCGCCCCTCGGGGTAGCGCGAGATGTAGTAGTAGTGCGGCGTCCACGCGTCGAGCTTCATGCCCGAGAAGAAGGCCGCGTTGAAGATCGTCGTGGAGACCTGGCTGATGCCGCCGCCGTAGTTCTCGGCGGCCCGGCCGGCCCGGATGATCCCGGCCTTGATGTACCCCTTCTCGGGGGTGCGCTGGCCGAGGATCGCGTTCATGCTGAACTGCTCGCCCGGCGGGACGTAGGTGCCGTTGATGAGGCGCGAGGCCAGCCGGATGTTGTGCACCCGGGGCTGTCCCGCAGGGAAGTTCGTCGTGAAGGAGGAGATCCGCTCCTTGGGGAGGGTCTTCTTCGCGATCGCGGTGGTGAAGGTCGGCTCGGTCGCCTTCGTGGCGACGGTGGCCGTGCGCTCGGTGCCGCCGATGGCCTTCCAGACCTCGGTGCGCAGCGAGGCGTCGTCGAGGGCGAGCCCGGCGACGTGCGGCTTCACCGTGGGGGTGCGGCCGGAGAAGGTGACGACGGCGTCCTTGGCCTCGACCTCGACCTTCGCCTTCTTCGCGGCGGCGTGGACCAGGGCGCTCAGCTTCTCGTCGTCGGCGCGCGGGGTGATGGTGCCGGCGTCGTCGGGGGCGAGGACCACCGCACCGACGTAGTCCTTCGGCGCGATGTCGAACGTCTTGCCGCCGGCGGTGACGGTGACCGGCGCGGAGACGGCGACATCGGCGAACTCGGCCTTGACCCGGGCCAGCTCGTCGGCGGAGACCTTCGTGGCCACCTGGGTGGCCGCGACCTCGACGGTGGTCTCGCCGGGCCACCAGCGCCTGACCTCGTCGACGGTGCCGGCGGGGTCGACGGTCGTGCCGGACACGGGCGGGGTGACCTTGACGGTGCCACCGGCCAGCGAGATGGAGCCCTCGGCCGGCTTCGCGTCGAGCTCGGCGCGGGCCTCCTCGACGGCTGCCGTGAGGGCCGGCTCGTTCACGGTGACGACGGCCGGCTCGGCCCCGCCCCCGGCGAGGTGGCGCCACACGTCGGCGGGCAGGAGCGAGAACCCGACGAGCCCGTCGACGGTCTCGTCGACGTCGACGGCCAGGCCGACGTCCTTCGGCGCGACCTCGACCTTGCCGGCCGTGGACGCGAGGGTCAGCGGCTTGCCCGACGCGTCGCCGAAGCTCGAGGTGAGCGTGGCCTTCGCGGCGGCGGCGCTCTGGCCGCCGACGGCGACCCCGGCCACGGTGGTGTCGCGGGGCACCCGGTTGCCGAGCACGGCCGCGGCCACGACGTACGCGACCACCAGCGCCAGCAGCGCCAGGCCGGTGAACAGGGGCCAGCGGGAGCGGGCCGGCTGCTGCGGCTCCTCCCACTCGACCTCGTCGTACAGGGTCTCCAGGGTCATGCGATGCTCCCGTAGCGTCCTCGGAAGTGGACCAGGGCAGGTCCGACGGTGTCAGGCAGGGCGATGCTCAGGACCTCTGCGACGACGATCGCATGGTCGCCGGCGGGGTGCACCTCGGTGGTGCGGCACTCCAGGTGCATGAGGGCGCCGTCGAGCAGGGCCACGCCGGTGGCCTCGCCGCGGTGGTGCGGCGCGCGGTCGAGCTGGCCGTGCAGCGGGCGTCCGCGGGTGGCGAACCAGTCCGAGAGGGGACGCTGGTCGGCCGCGAGGACGCTGGCGCCGAACACGCCCGCCTCGAGCACGGCGCCGTGCCAGCGGCTCTCGGTCTCGGCGCAGACGAGGACGAGCAGCGGGTCGAGCGACACCGAGGTGAGGGTGTCGGCGGTCATCGCGTGGTCGTGGCCCCCGGCGAAGGTCGTGAGCACGCTGACGCCGCTGATGAGGCGCCCCATGGCCTGGCGGAAGACGGCGGGGTCGAGGTCGGTGCTCACGCCGACTCCCTCGGCACCGGACGACCCGTGGAGGGGTCGAGCCGTGCGTAGCCCTCGCGCCCGGCCAGGCGGGAGACGACGTGGTTGGACAGCGCGAACCAGCCCTCGCCCACGACCACCTGGGTCGCGTGGTGGCGCAGCGCCTCCTCCTGCACCCCGACGACCGCGGGGTCGAGCACCTCGTGCGTGACGACCTCGTCGGGGACGACGGACGTCGCGAACGGGTCGTCCTCACCGGGGACGACGAGGCCACGGTCGGTCGGGACGTGCGCGGCGAGCCAGGCGCGGTCCTCGAGGACCCAGGACACGGGCGTGACCGTGCCGAGGAGCACGGGCGGCTCCGCACTCGTCGCCACGGCGTGCAGTGTGGCCTCGTGGGTGCGGACGTGGTCGGGGTGGCCGTACCCGCCGGTGGCGTCGTACGTGACGACGACGTCGGGGGCGACCGCGTCGATCACGGCGCGCACGGCGGCCGCGGCGTCGGCGAGGTCGGCGCCGGCCCAGGCCCGTGGGTGCCGCGAGGCCGGCGAGCCGGCCATCCCGGAGTCGCGCCAGCGGGTGGGCAGCCCGTCGGGGCCGGGGCCGAGCAGGTGGAGGGTGACCCCGAGGACGTCCATCGCCCTACGCAGCTCGCCGAGGCGGTGCGCCGCGAGGGGGTCGCCGTCGGCGCCCTCGAGGTGCGCGAGGTCGGCGGGGATGACCTCCCCCTCCTCCCCCAGCGTGCAGGTGAGGACGTGGACCTCGTCGCCGCGGGCGACGTGGTGGGCCAGGGCGACGCCGGTGGCGAGGGTCTCGTCGTCCGGGTGGGCGTGGACGAACAGCAGCCGCGCCGGCCTGCCGAGCTCCCCGACGTGGTCGAGGAGGCCGGTCACCGGGCCACCGCGATGTCGGCGAACTCGACGACGCCGCCACCCACCGCGTTGGCCGACAGGTTGCGGACGTCCGAGCCCGCCACGTACAGGGCCTTGCGCTCGGCGAGCCCGATGTACGCACCGCGCAGGAGCAGGTCCTCGTCGATGCCGGCCCAGGCCGACTCGCGCTCACCGCGGTCGGCGATGCCCTGGACGGCGGCCATCGTCTGGTTCAGCTTGGGGTCGTCCCAGTAGCCGTAGTCGCGGCCGGGCCCCACCTTGGTGATGTTGATCGAGCTGTCGAACAGCGGGGGCAGGATCGTCGAGGCCGACGCCCACGCGGGGGCCCAGTTCGACCAGAACAGGTCGATGCCGGTGGCCGCCTTCGGGTCGCTGATCTGGGTGAAGTAGTCGTCGGTGACCGGCTTGGTCGTCGGCTCGAAGCCGGCCAGGCGCCAGCCCGCGACGAGCGCCGCCATCGCCTTGTCGGCGGTCGGGTTGGAGCGGTAGGCGACGGTGAAGGGCACGGGGCCGGTCTTCTTCGCCTCGGTGAGCAGGGCCTTGGCCCGCGCGACGTCGCCCTTGGTGCCGGTACCGATCGGGTCGGCGTCGTGGGCCGCCGGGAGCGAGGCGGGGATGAGCGAGCGCGACGGCTCCGCGGCGGTGACGCCCCCGATGGCCGTGACGTAGGCGTCGCGGTTGGTGGCGGCGGCGAGGGCCTGGCGGACCTTCTCGTCCGCGAAGACCTCGCTGCGCAGGTTGGGGACGAGGTAGTCGACGACCCCCGTGCCCGGGTTGACCGAGCGCTCCTGCAGCGACTGCACCGCCGTGATGTGCTGCTGGATGGCCGGCGGGGCCGAGCCGAGGGCCACCGAGTAGCGGCCGGTGTCGCCGTCGGCCATCACCTGCTGGGCCACGGCCTGGGTGTCCAGGCCCTCCTGGAAGCGGATGACGTCGGGGTGCGCCTTGCGCACGGGGTCGGAGTCCTGGCTCCACGCGGGGTTGCGGACGAAGGTGCCGCCCTTGCCCGCCGACCACGTGCCCTGGAGCATGTACGGCCCCGCGGAGAAGACGTCGTAGCCGCCGGCGTCGCGCCGGTCCTCGGACTTCTTCACCGGGCCGAAGGCGGGCTGGCTCACCAGCTCGTTGAAGTCGCTGAGCGGCGCGCTGAGCGTGAAGGTGATCGTCTGGTCCTTGCAGGTGACGGCCTTGTCGAAGGCCGCCTGGCCCGCGGCCGCGGCGGCTCCCGTGGCGTAGGGGCCGGCGTAGGTGCTCGTGCCGTCCATCTGGCGCGGGATGGCCAGCACGGCGAGCGCGTCGGTGGGGCCGCCGCCGATGACGTCGGTGGCGAAGGTGCGCGAGATGCCGTAGGCGACGTCGGCGCAGGTCAGCGCGCTGCCGTCCTGCCACTTGACGTCGTCGCGCAGGGTGAACGACCAGGTCTTCAGGTCCTTGCCGGGGGTCCCGGTGTCGGTGGCGAGGTCGCCGACGAGCCGCGCCTGGTCGTCGGGGTCGGTGCTGGGCGCGTAGGCGGTGAGGGTGCGGGCGAAGACGCGACCGGCGAAGGCCATGTCGTCGCGCGAGGCGATCCGCTGGGGGTCCCAGGTCGTGACCGGCCCGAGGGTGAGGGCGTGCAGCGTGCCCCCGTCGGTGTCGACGCGGTCACCGACCGCCGACGTGGCGGCGGCCGTGTCCGGCGGGGTGTCCGCCCGGCTGTTGAGGTACCGGACCCCGAGGACGAGGCCGGTGACGAGGGCGAGGACCCCCACGACCGCGACGAGGACCTGGACCCGGCTGGGCCGACGGCGACGCCGCGCCGCGCGACGGGTCGCGCGGGTCGTGGCGCCGTCGGCGCTCGCCGGTTCCGGGGTCGGCGGGGTCTGCTTCGCCACGGGTCGGTCAGCCCCTGCGAGCCCTGGCGGCCGAGCGGGCCCGCAGGGTCTGGTCGAGCTCGACCTTGCGGATGCGCACGGCGTCCGGGGTCACCTCGACGCACTCGTCCTCGCGGCAGAACTCGAGCGACTGCTCGAGGGAGAGCGCGCGCGGGGGCGCGAGGCGCTCGAGGACGTCGGCACCGGCGGAGCGCACGTTGGTCAGCTTCTTCTCCTTGGTGATGTTGACGTCCATGTCGTCGACGCGGGAGTTCTCCCCGATGATCATGCCCTCGTAGACCTCGGTCGTGGGCGGGATGAAGAGGGTTCCGCGCTCCTGGAGGTTCGCCATCGCGTAGGCGGTGGCCGCACCGGAGCGGTCGGACACGAGCGAGCCGCTGATCCGGGTGGAGATGTCGCCGACCCAGGCCTCGTAGCCCTCGAAGACGTGGTTGGCGATGCCGGTGCCGCGGGTGTCGGTGAGGAACTGGGTGCGGAAGCCGATGAGCCCGCGCGAGGGCACCAGGTACTCCATGCGGACCCAGCCGGTGCCGTGGTTGGTCATCTGCTCCATGCGGCCCTTGCGGGCGGCCAGCAGCTGGGTGATGGCGCCGAGGTACTCCTCGGGGGTGTCGATGGTGACGCGCTCGATCGGCTCGTGGACCTTGCCGTCGACCTCGCGGGTGACGACGACGGGCTTGCCGACGGTGAGCTCGTAGCCCTCGCGGCGCATCTGCTCGACGAGGATCGCCAGCGCGAGCTCGCCCCGGCCCTGGACCTCCCACGCGTCGGGGCGCTCGGTGGGCAGCACGCGCATCGACACGTTGCCGACGAGCTCGCGGTCCAGGCGCTCCTTGACGAGGCGCGCGGTGACCTTGGCGCCCTTGACGCGACCGGCCATCGGGCTGGTGTTGATGCCGATCGTCATCGAGATCGCGGGCTCGTCGACGGTGATGAGCGGCAGCGGGCGCGGGTCGTCGGCGTCGGCGAGGGTCTCGCCGATGGTGATCTCGGGGATGCCGGCGACGGCGATGATGTCGCCCGGCCCGGCCGACTCGGCGGGGCGGCGCTCGAGCGCCTCGGTCATCAGCAGCTCGGTGATCTTGACCTTCTCCACGGTGCCGTCGCGGCGGCACCAGGCCACCTGCTGGCCCTTGCGGATCGTGCCGTTGTGCACGCGCAGCAGCGCGAGGCGCCCGAGGAAGTTGGAGGCGTCGAGGTTGGTGACGTGCGCCTGCAGCGGGGCGTCGGAGTCGTACGACGGCGCGGGGATGGTCTCGATGATGGTGCGGAACAGCGGCTCGAGGTCCTCGCCGTCGGGCAGGCCACCGTCGGCGGGGCGGTTCATCGAGGCGCGACCGGCCTTGGCCGAGGCGTAGACGATGGGGAACTCGAGCTGGTCCTGGTGGTGCTCGGCGTCGACCATGAGGTCCATGAAGAGCTCGTAGACCTCGTCGACGACCTCGGCGATGCGGGCGTCGGGGCGGTCGACCTTGTTGATGCAGAGCACGACCGGCATCTGCTGGGCGAGCGCCTTGCGCAGCACGAAGCGGGTCTGCGGCAGCGGGCCCTCGCTGGCGTCGACGAGGAGGACGACGCCGTCGACCATCGACAGGCCGCGCTCGACCTCGCCACCGAAGTCGGCGTGGCCGGGGGTGTCGATGATGTTGATCGTCATGCCGTCGGCGAGGCCGGCGTCGAGCGCCGCCTTGCCGGCGTAGTGCACGGCGGTGTTCTTCGCGAGGATGGTGATGCCCTTCTCGCGCTCGAGGTCACCGGAGTCCATCGCCCGGTCGGCGATGTGGTCGTGCTCCCCGAAGGCACCGGACTGCCAGAGCATCTTGTCGACCAGTGTGGTCTTTCCGTGGTCGACGTGGGCGACGATGGCGACGTTGCGGAGGTCGTCGCGGCGGGAGGCAGACATGCCCACCAGTCTCTCAGGTCTTGCGGCCACGACCGAATCGGGTGTAACGCGCCCGCGCCCCCACCCGTTCGGTCCCGGCGGGTCTCAACTGCATAACCAATGGCCACGTGCCGGTCCGGCGCGTGCTTTTGCCGTTATGGTCCGGCCTTATCGGTGGATGGTGCGGCGTGCCGCATCGCTCGCCGGACCGTTACTCGGGCGTCCGACCCGGCCGTCCCGAGCATTCGCACACCCAAGCGAGGTTTATCGATGAAGCTCAAGCGGAAGGTGCCGGTCGTCCTCATGGCGGCGGCAGCCCTCACCGTGACGGCCTGCGCGCAGTCGGACCGCGACTCCGGCAGCGGCGCCTCCGGCTCGACCGGCGGCACCACGAAGGACACGTTCACGTTCGGCGCCGCGGGCGCCCCCAAGGTGTTCGACCCGTTCTACGCGACGGACGGTGAGACGTTCCGGGTCACCCGGCAGATCCACTCGGGCCTGCTGGGCGTCAAGCCGGGCACGGCCGACATCCAGCCCGAGCTGGCCGAGAGCTGGACCCCGTCCGAGGACGGCCTGACGTGGGACTTCAAGCTCCGCACGGGCGTGAAGTTCTCCGACGGTGAGCCGTTCAACGCCGAGGCCGTCTGCTACAACATGCAGCGCATGTTCGACCAGAAGGGCGCCGGCCAGACCGCCGGCGAGTACTGGACGTACTTCTTCGGTTCGTTCAGCGACAAGCCCGCCGACTCCCTCTTCAAGGGCTGCACGCCCAAGGACGAGTCCACCGCGACGATCACCATCACGCGGGCGACCTCGAGCTTCCCGACGATCCTGTCGCTCGACAGCTTCTCGATGCAGTCGCCGAAGGCGCTCAAGGCCGGGGACGCCAACAACGTCGTCGCCGCGGGCGAGGGCTTCACCTACCCGGCGTACTCCACCGCCCCCGTCGGCATCGGCCCGTACAAGCTCGACAAGTACGACGAGGCCAACAAGACCGTCACGCTCGTCGCCAACGACATGTACTACGGCGACAAGCCCAAGACGGCCAAGATCACCTTCAAGATCATCCCCGACGAGTCCACCCGTCGCCAGGAGCTGCAGGCCGGCTCCATCGACGGCTACGACCTGCCGAACCCGGTCGACTGGAAGGGTCTGGAGGACTCGGGCAACAAGGTCGAGATCCGCCCCGCGTTCAACATCCTCTACATGGGTCTGAACCCGGAGAAGAACCCGAAGCTGAAGGACCTCAAGGTCCGTCAGGCCATCGCGTACGCGCTCAACCGCGACCAGATGGTCAAGACCCAGCTGCCCGAGGGTGCCAAGGTCGCGTCGCAGTTCATGCCCGACACGGTCGCCGGCTACAACACCTCGCTCCAGCCGTACGCGTACGACGTGGAGAAGGCCAAGTCCCTCCTCAAGGAGGCCGGCGCCGAGGGGATGACGCTGCAGTTCGCGTTCCCGACCGAGGTGTCGCGTCCGTACATGCCGGACCCGCAGAAGATCCACGACGCCTTCAAGAAGGACCTCGAGGCCGCCGGCATCAAGGTCGAGGTCGTCAGCAAGCCGTGGAACGGTGGGTACCTGGACGACGTCAACGCGGGCAAGTACGACGCGTGGCTGCTCGGCTGGACCGGTGACTACAACGCTGCCGACAACTTCCTCGGCACGTTCTTCGCCAACGTGGACGCGAACGACTTCCACACCAAGGTGCTGCCGTTCGGCAAGACCCTCGCGGACGACCTCAAGAAGGCCGACGCGATCGTCGACGAGGGCGAGCGCGAGGCCGCCTACCAGAAGATCAACCAGCAGATCGCCGAGGAGTACCTGCCGGGCATCCCCGTCAGCCACTCCCCGCCGGCCCTCGTCACCGGTGGTGGCGTGACGGGTCTCGTCGCGAGCCCGCTGACCGCCGAGACGTTCGACGGCGTCACGGTGGGTGGTAAGTGACCTCGTAGGGGCTCCCGCCTCGAACTGGTCACAGCCAGCGAAGTTCCCGGTGGCCGCCTCGGACCGTTAGGGTCCGAGGCGGCCACCGCCGTTTCAGCGACGAACGAGGAGCACCCACCTTGGCCAGATTCATCATCCGACGCCTCTTCCAGATGGTGGGAGTGGTCGTCGTCCTGTCCCTGATGCTGTTCCTGTGGCTGAAGGCCCTGCCGGGCGGCACCGTCTCCGCCCTCCTGGGTGAGCGGGCCACCCCCGCGACGCGGGAGGCGCTGACCAAGGCGCTCGGCCTCGACCAGCCCGTCTGGGTGCAGTACGGCAAGTTCGTGCAGCGCGCGGCCTCCGGCGAGTTCGGGGCCTCCACGGCCGTGCTCCCCGGGCGCGACGCCTTCGACATCTTCCTGACCCGCCTGCCCGCCACCATCGAGCTGAGCGTGGCCGCCCTCGTCATCGCGATCGTCCTCGCGATCCCGCTGGGCTACGTCTCCGCCCGGAGGCACAACTCGGCCCTCGACAGCGGCCTGGTCGTGCTGTCCCTCATCGGCGTCGCCGTCCCGGTCTTCTTCCTCGCGTTCGTCCTCAAGTACCAGCTCTCGGTCGAGCACAACGTCTTCCCGGTCTCGGGCCGCCAGGACCCGGGCCTGGGGTGCACGCGGGTCACCGGCTTCTTCGTCCTCGACGGGCTGATGACGCGCGAGCTCGACTGCTCCGCCGACGCCCTCAAGCACCTCGTCCTGCCGGCCGTGACCCTGGCGACGATCCCCTTCGCCGTGGTCTACCGGATCACCCGCGCCTCCGTGCTCGACGTCCTCGACGAGGACTACGTCCGCACTGCCGAGTCCAAGGGCCTCACGGCGCGGGTCATCCGGGCGCGCCACGTCATGCGCAACGCCCTCCTCCCGGTCGTCACGACGATCGGTCTCCAGGTGGGTGGGCTGCTCGCCGGCGCCGTGCTGACCGAGTCGGTGTTCAACTTCCCGGGCATCGGGTCGGCCTTGGCCCAGTCGTTCTCGCAGAAGGACTTCCCGGTGCTGCAGGTGCTGATCCTGGCGGCCGCCGCGATCTACGTCGTCGTCAACCTCCTCGTCGACATCTCGTACGCGATCATCGACCCGAGGGTGAGGACCCGATGACCCCCACCAACCCCATGAAGAGCCGCAAGCAGCGGATCGACGACCTCGCGGCCTCCTCCGCCGGCGGCGTGGCCGTCGCCGACGCGGGGTCCATCGACGAGGCCCCCGGTGTCTCGCTCATCGCGAGCGCCTGGGCCCGGCTGCGGCGCAACCCCGTGTTCCTCCTCGGGCTCGGCATCACGGCCGTCTTCGTCGTCCTCGCGGTCATCTCCCCCTGGGTCGCCCCGCACGACCCCGCGGTGGGCTACCTCATCGACAAGGTGCGCCAGCAGAGCAACCCCATCCCCGGTCCCGAGCCGGGCTTCCCGTTCGGCGCCGACAACAAGGGTCGCGACTTCCTCTCGCGCCTCATCGTCGGCAGCCGGCAGACCCTCATCGTCGGCGTCCTCGCCACCCTGATCGGGCTGTTCGGCGGCCTCGTGCTCGGCGTCCTCGCCGGCGCGTTCGGCGGCTGGGTCGACTCCTTCGTCATGCGCATCGTCGACGTGCTGCTCTCGATCCCCTCCCTGCTCCTGGCGTTCTCCATCGCGGCGCTCGCGAGCCGCCCGAGCCAGTGGACGGTCATCCTCGCGATCTCCATCGTCCAGATCCCCGTCTTCGCCCGGCTGCTGCGCGGGTCGATGCTCGCGCAGAGATCCAGCGACCACGTCCTCGCCGCCCGCTCCCTGGGCGTGAGGCCCAACGCGATCGTCTTCCGGCACATGCTGCCCAACTCGCTCGGGCCGGTCATCGTCCAGGCGACGCTCGTCCTCGCGACCTCGATCATCGACGCGGCCGCCCTGTCGTTCCTCGGCTTGGGCAACCCCGACGACGCCGCCCCCGAGTGGGGCCAGATGCTCGGGGCGTCGCAGCAGTTCATCTACGACCACCCGCACCTCGCCTTCTACCCGGCGCTGTGCATCATCGTCGTCGCCCTCGGCTTCACCCTCATGGGTGAGTCGCTGCGCGAGGCGCTCGACCCCAAGAGCAGGAGGTGACGTGCCGATGACCGCCACGGCGACCCCACCCCACCCCACCCCGCGCGGCACGGAGCCGCTGCTGTCCGTGCGTGACCTCAGGGTCACCTTCCAGCGGCGCGGCGAGGAGGCCTTCCGCGCCGTCGACGGCGTGAGCTTCGACGTCCACCCCGGCCAGACCGTCGGCCTCGTCGGCGAGTCCGGCTGCGGCAAGTCCGTCACCTCGCTCGCGATCATGGGGCTGCTGCCCCGGCGCGGCGTCACGGTCGAGGGCGAGGCCTCCTACGAGGGGACCAACCTCCTCGGCCTGGGCCAGGAGGACATGCGCGACCGACGCGGCCGCGACATCGCGATGATCTTCCAGGACCCGCTGTCCTCGCTGAACCCCGTGGTCCCGGTGGGGCTGCAGGTCACCGAGGTCCTCGAACGGCACCGCGGGATGTCGCGCAAGGCGGCGCAGCCCGTGGCGCGCGACCTCCTCCAGCGGGTCGGCATCCCCGACCCCGACCGCCGCCTCAAGGACTACCCGCACCAGATGTCGGGCGGGATGCGGCAGCGCGCCCTCATCGCGATGGCGCTGGCGTGTGCCCCGCGCCTGCTCATCGCCGACGAGCCGACGACAGCGCTCGACGTGACGATCCAGGCGCAGATCCTCGCGCTGCTCAAGGAGCTCGTCGTCGAGACCGGCACGGCGCTGGTGATGATCACGCACGACCTCGGTGTCGTCGCGGGCCTGTGCGACGAGGTCAACGTCCTCTACGGCGGCCGGATCGTCGAGCGGGGCGAGCGCCACGAGCTGTTCGCCGACCCGCGCCACCCGTACACCGCCGGGCTGCTCGGCTCCATCCCGCGGCTCGACGCCCCCCGCGGCGAGAAGCTGACCCCCATCCCGGGGTCGGTCGCCGACAACCTGCCCTGGGACAGCGCCTGCGCGTTCGCCCCGCGGTGCTCGCAGCCCATCGAGGTGTGCACCCGCACCACCCCGGTGCTCGAGGAGTCGTACCGGCGCGCGCTGCGCTGCCACAACCCCGTGGAGGTGGCCCGATGACCGACACCGCCGTGGCACCGGAGACCCCGGCCACCGAGCGCGACGTGCTCGTCGACGTGCGCGGGGTGAAGGTCCACTTCCCCATCAAGCGCGGCGTCATCCTCGACAAGGTCGTGGGGCACGTCTACGCCGTCGACGGCGTCGACCTGCAGATCCGGCGCGGTGAGACCTACGGGCTCGTCGGCGAGTCCGGGTGCGGGAAGTCCACGCTCGGCAAGGCCATCCTCAACCTCGAGCCGCCCACCGAGGGGTCCGTCCTCATCGACGGCACCGACGTCGCCTCGCTCAAGGGCGAGGAGCTGCGCCGGCGCCGCAAGGACTTCCAGATGGTCTTCCAGGACCCGATGAGCAGCCTCGACCCCCGCCAGTCGGTGGAGTCGCTGCTCGTCGAGGGCATGCGCGCCCACGGCCTGGCCGACGACGACGCCGCCACCAAGAAGCGGCTGCGCGAGCTGCTGGCCGCCGTGGGCCTCCCGGCCGCGGCCCTGCAGAAGTACCCGCACGAGTTCTCCGGCGGACAGCGCCAGCGCATCGGCATCGCCCGGGCGCTCGCGGTCGAGCCGAAGCTCATCGTCGCCGACGAGCCGGTCTCGGCGCTCGACGTGTCGGTGCAGGCGCAGGTCATCAACCTCCTCGAGCAGCTGCAGGACGAGTTCGACCTCACCTACCTCGTCGTGGCGCACGACCTCGCGGTGGTCCGCCACATCAGCGACCGGATCGGGGTCATGTACCTCGGCGGGCTCGTCGAGGAGGCGACGGCCGACGACCTCTACGCGACGCCGCTGCACCCGTACACGCGGGCTCTGCTGTCGGCCGTGCCGGTGCCCGACCCGACGATCGAGGACAGCCGCGAGCAGATCCTGCTCACCGGCGACCTGCCCTCGCCGTCGAACCCGCCGAAGGGCTGCCGGTTCCACACCCGCTGCCCGTGGAAGCAGGAGACCCGGTGCACGCAGGAGCGGCCGCAGCTGCGCGTCATCGAGGTCGACGGGATGGACCCGGGACACCGGGTGGCCTGCCACTGGGCCGAGCAGATCGCCAGCGGCGAGCTGCAGCCGCACGAGGTGAGGGCCGTCTCGGTCGAGCAGGTCGACACCACGGGCGACGGCGACAGCCTCATGGGCCCGGCCTCGGTCACCGAGGCGATGTGAGCGGAGCGGGGCGGCGGGTGAGGACCACCTCACCTGCAGCCCCGCCCTCGCGTGGAGGATGATGGCGCGCATGAGCCGACTCCTCACCGACGACGAGGTCACCACCCAGCTCGAGGGCCTGCCCGGCTGGTCCCGCGAGGGCGACGCGATCGTCGCGACCATCGAGGCCCCCGACTTCCCCGCCGCCATCCGCCTCGTCGCGGCCGCGGCCGACGAGGCCGAGCAGATGAACCACCACCCGGACATCGACATCCGCTGGCGCACGACGTCGTGGCTGCTCACCACCCACGACGCCGGCGGCCTCACCCAGCTCGACATCGAGCTCGCCCACCGGATCTCGGCGGCCGCCCGTGCGGAAGGCGCCACCCCCGGTGGCTGAGCAGACCGCGGCCGAGCGACCCACCGACGTCTCCGACGCCCCCGAGGTGTCCGACGTCCCGGAGCACGGCGAGGCCCACGACGGGTCGCTCGCGGCCCGGCTGAACTGGCTGCGCGCCGCGGTGCTCGGGGCCAACGACGGGATCGTGGCGACCGCCGGCCTCGTGGTCGGGGTGGCCGCGGCCTCGTCGGCGCGGGGGCCCGTGCTCGCGGCCGGGGTCGCGGGCCTGGCTGCCGGCGCCCTGAGCATGGCCGTGGGCGAGTACGTCTCGGTGAGCACGCAGCGCGACACCGAGCGGGCCCTGCTCGCCAAGGAGGTCCGCGAGCTCGAGGAGGAGCCCGAGGCCGAGCTCGCCGAGCTCGCCGCCATCTACGAGGGCAAGGGCCTGTCCCCCGAGCTCGCCCAGCGGGTCGCCGTCGAGCTCACCGCCCACGACGCCCTCGGCGCCCACGCGGAGGCCGAGCTCGGCATCGACCCCCACAACCTCACCAGCCCGTGGCAGGCGGCGTTCGCGTCGATGGCGGCGTTCACGGTGGGGGCGCTGCTGCCGCTTGTCGCGATCGTGCTGCCGCCGGTGTCGGCGCGGGTGCCGGTGACCGGGGTGGCGGTGGTGCTGGCCCTGGCCGGGACGGGCGTGCTCAGCGCCCGGCTCGGCGACGCCGACGCCCGGCGCGCCACCCTGCGGGTCGTCGCGGGCGGCATCGTGGCGATGGTGGTCACCTACGCCATCGGCTCCCTCGTCGGGTCCCACGTCTGATGCCGGACGCCTCCGTCGTCCTCCCGCGCGCCGGTGCACCATGGCGGGGATGAGCGCGCGCCTCCTCGTCGTCCAGCACGAGCCCGACGCCCCCGTGGCGTGGCTGGGCGAGTGGTGGACCGACCTCGGCGTCGACCTCGACGTCGTGCGGGCCGACCTCGGGGAGCCCGTGGCCGACCGGCTCGATGACGAAGCGCACGACGGGCTCGTCGTCCTTGGCGGCGCGATGGGTGCGTGCGACGACGCCCTGGCCCCGTGGCTGGCCCCGACCCGCGCCCTCATCGCCGATGCCGTGGCGCGTGACGTCCCCACCCTCGGGGTGTGCCTGGGCCACCAGCTGGCCGGGGTGGCACTCGGCGGCGTGGTGGACCGCAACCCCTCGGGCCGCACGGTGGGCCTCGTGCCGGTGGCGCTGACGGCAGAGGGGCACGACGACGTCCTCCTCGGCGGCTTCGACGGGCACGTCGCGGTGCACTACAACGACGACGTCGTCCTCGAGGTCCCGTCCGGTGCGACCCTGCTCGCGACGCTGCCCGACGGCCGGCCGCAGGCGCTGCGGTACGGGCCGCGGGCGTGGGGCGTGCAGTTCCACCCCGAGACCTCTCCCGAGGTGTTCGCCGCGTGGCTGCGCTGGGACTCCCCCGACGGCCTCACGCAGGAGCAGGAGTTGCTGCTCGCGTCGGTCACCGCCGCCCGCGAGACCCTGCGCACCGGGTGGCGCACCCTCGCCGAGCGCTTCGCCACCGTCGTCGCCGAGTCCCGCTCCCCCCTCCCCACCTGACCCGCCCCGCCCACAACGCCCCGAACACGGCTCACACCCACACCCTGTGCGCGCTACGGGGCAGTAAGTGTCGTGATCACGACACTTACTGCACCGTAGCGAGTGCCGTGGGCTGCGCGAAAGACGGCCATCCACAGGGAGCTCCCAGCCGGGCACTTGTCCACAGTCCCGACTCGTGCCTGTTGCCGCACGACGTCCGCCGCGACGTTTGACCCATGGAAGAGCTACCGGACGAGGTTCTGCGTCTCCTTGCGCACCAGGACGGCGTCGTGACGCGTGCCCAGCTACTGGGGAACGGCGTCACCAAGGCCACGATCCGCTGGCAGGCGGGCCGGACCTGGCGGGTGCTCCTGCCGTGCGTCTACCTGGTTCCCCGCGCCGAGCCATCGTTCCGTCAGCGGTGCATGGCCGCCCAGCTCTGGGCCGGCCCGCAATCAGTGCTCGCCGGCCCCACCGCCGCACGCCTCCACGGCATCACCTCGATCAGCGAAGCCGGGACGATCCACGTCCTCGTTCCGGCCACCCACCGCGCGAAGCGTCGCGGGTTCGCCGACGTGAGGAAGTCACTCCTCGACGACCTCTCGGTCATTCGACGTGGCTCGTTGCGGCTCTCCGGGCCCGCGAGGGCTGCGGTCGATGCAGCACGGCTGGCCCGCACCGAGAGCGACCGGTCCGCGATCCTCATCGAGGCGGTCCAGCGAGACCTCGCCACCGTCGACGACCTCGCCGAATGGGTGTTCAGACTCAGGACCCGGGATGCCGCGAGCCTCCACGACGCTCTCGACGCCGCCGCATCGGGCGCTTGGTCGGTGCCTGAGGCCGAGGTGCTCACCCTCGTCGCCCGCTCCCGACTGCTCTCCCAGGCGTGGGCGAATCCCACGCTGCACACCGAGGGCGGCCGTCGTCTCGTCACCCCCGATGTCTGGTTCGATGACGTCGCCCTCGCCGTGATGGTCCACTCGCGCAAGTTCCACCAGGACGGCGACCAGTGGGAGGACACCGTGGAAAAGGACTCCGACCTGACGGCGGCCGGTGCGGTCGTCGTGGGCATCACGCCCCTACGCATGCGACGTGATCCCGATGCCACGCTCCGGCGTGTGGAAGCGGCGTACGCGGTCGCCGCCGCGAGGCCGCGTCCTCCGCTCGTCGCCGAGCCTCGAATAGCGCGCGCCGGCTGAGTTCCTGTAACTGTCGGAGCCGCAGCCACCAGCCGAAGGCCCTCACGGCGCCCTCTACATCGCGCGCTACGGGGCAGTAAGTGCTGGGATCACGACACTTACTGCCCCGTAGCGGGGGATTTGGCGCGGTGGGTGCTGCGGGTGGGTCAGGTGTCGCGGGGTTCGCCGCGTAGGGCGGCGAAGAGGGGGCCGGCCTGCTCGGCGCCCTTGACCTCCTCGAGCGACAGCGGCTGCCCGTCCGGACCCGCCAGCGGCACCCGCCAGTTGGGGTACTCGTCGTTGGTGCCGGGCTGGTTGACCGCGCGCAGGTCCCCGACGACGTCGGCCAGCGACACCGCGAGCATCCGGCTGGGCGTCTGCGCCATCCAGCGGTGCAGCGCCTCGATGACCTCCTCGGTGTCGGCACCGGGAGCCAGCAACCCCCGCTCGACGCACGCGTCCTTCAGCTTCGCGATCGACGCCAGCTCCTGCGCCCGCTCCTCCTCCACCGGCCGGGTCAGCAGCCCCAGCGACTCGCGGATGTCGACGTGCGCCAACGAGAGGTACCCGGCCGAGGGCGGCAGGTCGTGCGTCGTCACGGTCGACAGGCACAGGTCGCGGTAGTGCTCCGGCGGCTTGGGCCGGTCGCCCTCCCACTCGAACCACAGAATGGAGGTGCCGAGGAGCCCGCGCTCGAGCATGTAGTCGCGGTTCTCCGGCGCCACGACGCCGAGGTCCTCCCCGATGACGACCGCGCCGGCGCGCTGTGCCTCCAGCACGAGGATGCCGATGAGCGCCTCGTGGTCGTAGTGGACGTACGTGCCCCCGGCCGGGGTGCCCCCCGAGGGGATCCACCAGAGCCGGAACAGCCCGATGACGTGGTCGACCCGGATGCCTCCGGAGTCGCGCAGCACCGTGCGGACCATGTCGCGGAACGGTGCGTAGCCGAGCTCGGCGAGCCGGTCGGGGCGCCACGGCGGCTGCGACCAGTCCTGCCCGAGCTGGTTGAACTGGTCGGGCGGCGCGCCCACCGTGACCCCTCGGGCGAGCGCGTCCCCCAGTCCCCACGCGTCGGCGCCGACCGGGTGCACCCCCACCGCGAGGTCCTGCACTACGCCGAGCGACATCCCCGCCGCCTTGGCCTCGTGCTGCGTCGCCGCGAGCTGCTGCTCGAGCAGCCACTGCAGCCACCGGTGGAAGTCGACCTCGTCGGCGTGCGCGTCACGGAACGCCGTGACGGCCGCACCGGCCGGGTCGTGCAGCTCGGCCGGCCAGTCGGTCCAGGGCAGCCCCTTCGCCTCGGCGAGCGCGCACCAGGTGGCGAAGGTCGTCAGCCCGTCGCCCTCGCGCGCGCAGAACTGCGCGAACGAGGTCTCCCGCTGCCCGGTGACCCCGGCGTCGAAGACGAGGCGCAGCGCCTCCTGCTTCAGCGGCCAGGCCGCGTTGCGGTCGATGCGGTCGGCCGAGTTGAGGCGGCGGGCCGTCGCCGCCAGCCCGAGGACGCGGCGGTGCGCCGCGTGCTCGAGGCGCGCCAGCTCGGGGATGTCCTCGACCCGCAGGTACAGGGGGCTGACGAACCGGCGCGTGGTCGGCAGGTACGGCGAGGGCTCCACCGGCGTCACCGGCTCGGCCGCGTGCAGCGGGTTGATGAGGACGAAGTCGGCGTCGTGAGCGGCGGCGGCCCACGTCGCGAGGTCGGCGAGGTCGCGCAGGTCCCCGATGCCCCACGACTCCTCGGAACGCACCTGGTACAGCTGCGTCTGCAGGCCCACCGCGCGCCCCTCGGCGAGCGCAGGGGGCAGGGCCAGCCGCTGCGGCGTGATGATGAGGGTCGCCTCGGTCGTCGTGGGGTCCACCGGCGCCCGGTCACCGGACGCCACGAGCCGGTGCCACCCCAGGGGCAGGTCGCCGGGCAGCTCGAAGGTCGCCTCACGCACCGAGCGCCCGTCGATGTCGCGGGGCTCGACCCAGCGCTCCACCTGGGGCACCGACCGGGTGCTCCCGTCCTCGAGGACGACCTCGAGGGTGACCGAGGCCCCGGCGGGCACGTGGACGTGCACCCACGGCGTCCATCCCTCGCGAGCCACGACGGTGGCGGGCAGGGTGCGCCGCCACGGCGCCACCTCGACGTCGACGAGCGCGGCCTCGACCGCGTCGTCGTCACCCGCCTCCACCCCGAGGGCCGTGAGGACCGCCCGGATCGCCTCGGCCGACACCGTGACGTGCTGCCCCACCCAGTCCCAGTACTCGGTCGCGACGCCGTACGCGTGGGCGAGCTCGACGAGCCGGGGCGGCGGCGCAACGGAGGTCATGGCCCCATCCTGCCAAGGGTCAGGAGGTGCGTCCGACCACGTCCCGCCAGGAGTGCTCGGGGGCGTACCCGAGGACGCGCCGCGCGTGGTCGATCGAGAGCAGCGTCTCGTGCTCCCCCAGCTCGCCGCGAACCTCGACACCGGGGAACACCTCGGCCACCAGATCGGCGCTCGACCTGCTCATCACGGTGTCCGGCGAGGCGATGACGAAGCGGTCGAACCCTGGCCCGGGACGGGCCAGCGCCTTCTCGACCGCCTGGGCGCCGTCGCGCCCGTCGATGTAGCCCCACAGGTTCCAGCGGCGCAACGCCGGGTCGGCGTCGAACGACGGGAACTCGGCGTAGTCCTCGACGTCCATGACGTTGGAGAACCGCAGCGCCGAGATCGTCAGGTCGGGGTGCCAGCGGCACAGCTCGACCGCCATCACCTCCTCGAGGTGCTTGCCCAGCGAGTACACCGACTCGGGCCGCGCCGGGTACTCCTCGTCGACGGGCACGTACGGCGGCGGGGTGTCGAACGGCAGCCCGAGCACCGTCTCGCTCGACGCCGTGACGATGCTCCGGATCCCCTGCCGGATCGCCGCGTGCAGGACGTTGAAGGTCGCGGGCACGTTGTTGGCGAAGGTCACGGCGTCCGGCGCGAGCCCGGGTGCCGGGATCGCGGCGAGGTGCACCACGGCCTCCACGGGCGGCTGCTCGCCGTGGACCCCGCCGAGGGCGTCGGCGACCTGCCCGTAGTCGGTGAGGTCGACCCGCACGAACCCGGGCGCGCGCTCCCCGTGGCTGTCGAGGACGACGACGTCGTGGCCGCTCCCCCGCAACCGCTCGACGACGTGCCTGCCCAGCTTTCCCGACCCACCGGTCACCGCGATCCGCATGCCCCGAGCCTAGGTGGCCCGGGGCACGCGGCCGCGGTTGCGTGCTACGGGTTGGGCGCCTCCTGGTGGATGGGCTGGGCCACCTTCCTCACCCGGGGGTCACCGGCGTCGGCGAAGTAGTCGCCGCGGATCGTCTCGTCGTCGCCGGCGGGCGCCTTGGTGGCCCGCAGGACGAGGGTGAGGACGACCGCGACGAGCAGGTTGAGGACGAACGCCGTCATCGCGATGTAGCCCAGCTGGCCGATGACCGGCATGGTCGCCAGCGACCCACCGAAGTGGTTGATGCCGGCCCGCGGGTTGGCGACGTTCCACGCCTGCCAGGTGCCGTAGACCATGCCCACGGCCCAGCCGGCGAGCAGCGCCCAGCGGTGCAGCCAGCGGGTGTAGAGCCCGAGGACCACCGCCGGGAACGTCTGCAGGATCCAGATGCCGCCGAGGAGCTGGAAGTTGATCGCGTTCTGCTTGTCGAGCGCGAGCACGAAGACCAGCGCGAACGCCTTGACGATGAGCGAGACGAGCTTGGAGACCTTCGCCTCCTCCTTCGGTGTCGCGTCCGGCTTGATCCACTCCTTGTAGATGTTGCGGGTGAAGGTGTTCGCCGCCGCGATGGACATGATCGCCGCGGGCACCAGCGCCCCGATGGCGATCGCCGCGAAGGCCACGCCCGCGAACCACGACGGGAACGAGTCCTCGAACAGCTGCGGGATGACGAGCTGCGGGTTGGGCTTGCCGTCGAGGCCGATCGGCTTGGTACCAGCGGCGATCGCGACCCAGCCGAGCAGCGCGAGCAGGCCGAGGATGAAGCTGTACGCCGGCAGGATCGCGGCGTTGCGGCGGATCGTGTTGCGGCTGGAGGCCGACAGGCTCGCGGTGATCGAGTGCGGGTACATGAACAGGGCGAGGGCCGAGCCGAGGCCGAGCGTCGCGTAGGCCCAGTGCTGCATCTCGCCGGGGACGAACGCGCCGGTCGGCTTGCCGTCCACCGGGTTCGGGTTCGCCATCTTCGCCTCGGCGGCGCCGAACACGGCGTCCCAGCCGCCGACCTTCGTCGGCAGGTAGATGATCGCGACGATGATGACGAGGTAGATCAGCGTGTCCTTGACGAACGCGATGATCGCCGGCGCGCGCAGCCCGCTCGAGTAGGTGTAGGCCGCGAGCAGCGCGAACGCGATGAAGAGCGGTAGGTCCTTGGCGATGATGTTGTCGCCGCCGCCGAGGCCGACGACCTCGAGCACCGCCTGGATGCCGACGAGCTGGAGGGCGATGTACGGCATCGTCGCGAGGAAGCCCGTGACCGCCACCGCGAGGGACAGCGAGCGCGAGCCGAAGCGTCCGCGGACGAAGTCGGCGGTGGTGACGTAGCCGTGCCGGTGGCTCACCGACCACAGACGGCCCATGAAGATGAAGATGATCGGGTAGAGCACGATCGTGTAGGGCACCGCGAAGAACCCCGAGACCGATCCGGCCGCGAACATCGCCGCGGGGACGGCGACGAAGGTGTACGCCGTGTAGAGGTCGCCGCCGAGCAGGAACCACGTGACCCAGGTGCCGAACGAGCGACCGCCCAGGCCCCACTCGTCGAGGGACTCCATGTTCGTCGGGCGCCGCCACCGCGTGGCGAGGAAGCCCATGACCGTGACGAGGAGGAACAGGACCACGAGGACCGCCAGGGCCACGCCGTTGATGCCGCTCATGCGTCGTCACCGCCGTCCTCGAGGTCGGTCATCGGCCGGTGCGGGCGGGCCGCCAGGACGAGGCGGTAGGCCGTGTAGGTCAGCGCAGAGCACAGGAAGACCCAGACGAACTGGTACCAGATGAAGAACGGGAAGCCCGCGACCTTCGGCTCGACCTTCGCGTAGCTGTCGACCCAGAGCAGCGCCACGATCGGGATGGCGAGGAGCACGCCCGCGACGGCGAGCAGCCCCTTGCGCGCTGGTGGGACCGTGTCGTGGTCGACGGTCCCGTGGTCCACGACGTCGTGGGAACCCATGGTTCGTACCTCCCTGTGCTACCCCTGCACCCCGGCGGCCGCCGGACCACGGAACACCGTAGGGACTCACCTCGCCCGTGTGGGGCTTCGTGGCGCACGGGTGTCGGCGGGGGTGTGCATGATGGGCGTGTGCCGACCATCGTCTTCCTCCACGCCCATCCCGACGACGAGGCCTCGCAGACCTCCGGTGCCATGGCCCGGGCCGTCTCCGAGGGCAGCCGCGTCGTCGTCGTGTACGCCACCAACGGCGACCACGGCGAGTCCCCCGACGACCTCGCCGAGGGCGAGAGCCTCGTCGACCGCCGCCGCGACGAGGCCGAGCGCTCGGCCCAGGCCATCGGCACCCACCGCATCGTGTGGCTCGGCTACGCCGACTCCGGCATGTCCGGCTGGGAGCAGAACAGCCACGACGGCGCCTTCGCGTCCGCGCCCCTCGAGGAGGCGGCGGCCCGGTTCGCGGCCGTCCTCGACGAGGAGGACGCCGACATCGCGGTCGGCTACGACTGGCACGGCGGCTACGGCCACCCCGACCACGTCAAGGTCCACCAGGTCCTCCACCGCGGGGCCGAGCTCGCCGCCCGCCCGCCGCGGCTGCTCGAGTCCACGATGAACCGTGACGCGATGCGCCAGTTCGCGGCGGCCGCCGCGGCCGCTGGGCAGGAGGGGTTCGACCCCGACCAGCCGATGGACGACGGCAACCCGCTCGGCACCCCGGAGGCCGAGATCCACTGGCAGGTCGACGTCAGTGACTTCCTCGGCACGCGTCGCAAGGCCCTGGAGGCACACGCGAGCCAGACGTCGGACGTCGGGATGATGCTCGGGATGCCCGATGACGTGTTCGCCGCGTTCTTCGGCCGCGAGCACTACATCGAGCCCGGTCGCGAGCCCGGCATGGCGCCCGGCTGGCCCTTCGGCGCCTGAGGAACCGCTCGTTCAGCGGGCCACGACGACGACGCGTCCCGCGTGCTCGATGACGCGTCGCGACACCGAGCCGAGGAGCAGCCCGCGGAAGCCGCCGAGCCCTCGGCTGGCGACCACCAGGGCGTCGGCGCCCAGCTCGGCACCGGCCTCGACGAGGACGCGTGAAGGCGGTCCGTGGCGGACCACGACGTCGCACGTGACACCCGGGAAGCGCTCGGCCACCGGGTCGACGACGCGGCGGGCTCGCACGACGTGGCGCTCCTCCACCGCGGCCCAGCGGTCGGACCCGCGCTCGGTGACGACCACGCCGTCCTGCACCTCGAGGTGCCAGCCGATGACGCACGTGACGGTGGCACCCGAGGCCGCGGCGGTGGCGAACGCCAGCTCCACGGCCGTGCGGCTGGCCTCGCTGCCGTCGACCCCCACGACGAGGTGGCGCAAGGGCTCGACGACGGTCCCCGTGGGCACGACCGCCACCGGGCAGGGCGCGTGCGCCACCACCGGCAGCGCCACCGACCCCAGCAGGACCCGCTCCAGCGGTCCCTTCCGCGGGGCGCCGACGACGAGCCGCAGGGCCTGGCGGGCCAGCTCGAGCACCCCGGCCGCCGGGGAACCCCACGTGACGGCGACGGCGACGTCGAGCCCCGGGTGCCGGTCACGGACCCGCGCGGCCGCGCGGTCGAGGAGGAGGTGGGCGCCCTCCTCCAGCTGTCGCGCCAGCGAGGGCGTCGCGCTGACGAGCGCCTCGTAGGGCATCAGCTGGAAGCCGGGGTCGACGACGGAGACCAGCCGCAGGGGCGCCGCGAGCCGGGACGCCTCGTCGGCCGCCCAGTCGGCGACCGGCTCGTCGGCCGCGGAGCCGTCGAGGGCGGCGACGACGGCGCCGGTGGAGTCGAGGGGCGCTCGCGCGTCCTCGAGCTGGGTGGAGACGGACCCGGAGACCTCGTGCTCGGCCATGGCTCCATCGTCCTCCAGGGCGAGCCCGGCGTCACCGTCTCGTCGGTCACAGGGTGGCGCCGTCGGCACGACCCGTTCTCAGGCGACGGCGACGTAGACCGAGTTGGCTGACGTTCCCCCGGTGAGGGGGTTGGCGAACGGCACGACGTGTCCCTGAGCCGTGGCGAACTCGTCGCGCAGCAGGTCGAGGAAGTCCTCGTCCGGCGGGTCGTCGGACCAGAGGGCGAAGACGCCCTCCGGGTGCAGGTGGCGGCGCAGGGCCCGGAGCCCCTCCGGGGAGTAGAACGCCGCGTGGCTGGGGTGCAGCACGTGCCGCGGCGTGTGGTCGATGTCGAGGAGCACCGCGTGCACGGGCTGCGGCGTCCCCTCCCCGAACGGCCCCTCCCCCGCGGCGAGGGCGAAGAAGTCGCCCTCGACGAGGCGGGTGCGCGGGTCGAGGGTCAACGTGTCGACGTCGGGCAGCAGTCGGCGCTCGTGCCACGAGATGACCGCTGGCAGGGCCTCGACGACCGCGAGCGAGCGAACCCTGTTGTCCTCCAGCGCCGTTGCCGCGGTGTACCCGAGCCCCAGCCCGCCGACCACGACGTCGAGCTCGTCGCCGTCGCAGGCCGCCAGACCCAGCCTGGCCAGCTCGATCTCGGCGACGGGGAACAGGCTCGACATGAGGAACTCCTCGCCGAGCTTCACCTCGAAGACGTCGACCTGCAGCTGCGGCTCGAGCCTGCGGCGCAGGCTGATCTCGCCCATCGGCGTGTCCTGGAAGTCGAGCTCCTCGAACCGTCTGCTCATCGACCGACCCCGTCCTTCGCGAGGCGCTGGCGCCTCGCCTCGTAGAGCACCACCGTGGCCGCGTTGGCCGCGTTGAGGGAGCTGGCGGAGCCCGTCATCGGGATGCTGACGACGACGTCCGCGGCGTCACGCCAGGCCTGCGACAGCCCCGACGTCTCGTTGCCGACCAGGAGCAGCACCGGACCCGTGAGGTCGGCGTCCGTGATGTCGACGGTGCCGTCCTCGTCGGTCGCGACCACGAGAACCGTTGTGCCCGAACGTCGTTGCTCCTCGACCCACTCCATCACGTCGGCGTGGCCGGCGGCGCGCACCACAGGCGTTGCGAAGAACGAGCCCGTCGACGCACGCACCGACTTCGGGTCGTAGGCGTCGGCGGCGTGCCCGGTCGTGACCACGCGTGTGCGCCGAACGCGTCGGCCGAGCGGATCACCGCGCCGATGTTGCCCGGCTGGGTGGGGCGGTCGAGGACGACGGCGAGCAGGTCCGGGGTGACGTCGATGCGCGCGAGGTCGTCGGGCGGCATCGCCACGACCGCGAGCAGCTCGGTGGCACCCTCGTCCTTCTCCGACAGCTCGGCGAGGAGGTCGGCAGACATCGCGATGCGCTCGGCCTCCGGAGCCGCCGCCAGCACCCCACGGGCCCACGACGACAGGGCCCGGTCCTGGTCGTGGATGACGGCGCGCACCTGCCAGCCGTGCTCGACCGCGAGGGTGATGGGCCGCACGCCCTGGACGACGAACTCGCCCGCCCGGTGCCGCTTGGTGCGGTTCGTCAGCAACGTCTGCAACACCTGGAATCGGGCGTTGCGCGAGGTGATCCGGGTCGTGGGCACGACGCTTCCTGACGCAGGGGATGAAGGAGCCACCGCACAGTCTGTCAGCGCGGGCGTTCGGTGGCGGATCCGCATCGGATGGTGCGACGGCACGAGCGGGCGGTCGGCCACGGATGGCCGACCGCCCGCTCACGGGTCGCTGTCTCAGTGGACGACGATGTTGCCGCCCCTCAAGAGCTGCGCACCACCCGAGGTGAACACGGTGGTGGTCCCGTTCGGCGACGTGATCACGATGCTGATCGTGTCGCCCTTCTTGCCGCTGGTGCCGTTGTCCACGACCGTGACGGCGAAGCGGTGACCCGGGATGCCGTTCCACTTCCCGGTTCCGGTCCAGGTCGCGGTGTTGCCGCTACCACTCAGCGTGAGCACCACGTTGCCGTGGAAGCTGCGCTTGGCGTTGCGGATCTGGAGCTGCCCGTGGAAGCCGCCGACATCGGACTTGGCGTTGAAGCCGAAGCTCGTCCGCCCGACGGTGTTGGAGATCCAGCCTCCGCCGGTGACCTTGAACGCCGCCGGGGCGACGGTCACGATCGTGTCGGCGCCGGCCGGTGTCGCACAGGCCAGGTAGGACGAGTCACCCGCGAAGGACGTCGTGTACGAGTAGACGCCCTCGGTGAGAGCGACACTCGCGGTCAGGTCGCCGTTGGCAGCGGCGCTGGCGGTCGGGCTTGCAACGACGACGTTCGCGTTGTTGCGGACGGTGAACGTCACCACCTTGCCGCTGCGGGCGCCGAAGCTGGTGTCGTTCTCGCCGAAGTTCGCCGTCAGGGACGTCATCCCCGTCGCCACCGACATGATCGTCGCGGGCTGCGTCAGGACACACGTCTCCTTCTGCACCGTGATCGTTCCGGTCGCCGTGACATCCGGCCCGTGCCCGTCGTTGACCCGGTACGTGACCGGGTAGGAACCCGGAGCGGCCGTGTCGGTTCCGGACACGGTCGCGGTGCCGTTCTGGTTGTCCGTCAACGTGAGTCCCGCAGGCAGGCCGGTCGCCGACACCGTCAGGGTGTCGCTGGCGTCGGCATCCCCGTAGGTGATGCTGAACGGGGTGATGGCGTCGCTGTAGACGACCGTTCCGCTCCCACCGGTGATGGTCGGCGGGTGGTTGGTCGTCACGCTGGTCCACGTCTTGGTCGCGGTGGCCGTCAGGGACCCGAGGGTCGCCGTGATCGTGTCGGTGCCGGCGTTCGCTCCGGTGTAGCAGAACGGTGCCGTGCCTGCCGCGTCGGTGAACGCGAACCCGCTCGCCGTGTTCGAGGTACCGGCCGCGAAGTCCACCCTGACGCCGACCACGGCCGCGTTGGTGCTGTCCTTCACGGTCGCGGTCACGCAGCCGTTCGACCCCACGGAGAGCGTCTCGGTGGGTGGAGCGAGCGTCAGCGAGCTCACCGTCGCCACGGGGGCGAAGGAGGCGCCACCGGGATAGCCGTAGGAGTCGTAGTCGGCATAGCCGTAGGTGAACACCCCGACGGGGAGGGCCGCACTGACGGTGTGGCTACCGAGGCCGACACTGAGCTGTGCGCCGCTGAAGGTCGTCCCCGCGATGGGGGCGAAGCTTCCCGCCGGCGTCGCAGCGCCATCGAGGAGCACCGACCCGACGGCGGACGTGGGGGCGACGACGTTGATGTAGTTGATGCCGAACCCCGTTGCCGGCGTCGACACCGTGTACGAGGGCAGGAACTGCTCCGTGGGCGGGACCAGCATCTCGAACGGGTCCGAGGTCACGCTGTCGTAGCTGCTGCCGTTCGAGTACTGGGCGAGCAGGATCGGCTTGTCCGCCGAGATCTGCGCCGCGCCGACCACGATCTGCTCGTGGACCTGGCCGCGGTTCAGCGTGGCCACGGTCGCGCCGTTGACCTTCACCACGGTCGCGTTGGTGCTGGCGACCATCCGGAACGTGTCACCGTTGAGGCGGGTCGCGAGAGGAACGGTGACGAACGACTTGCCCCAGGCGGTCGTCGGCGGCATCTGCTCGACGATGTGGTCGCAGGCGGAGTATCCCGCCGGGATGTTCGCGCAGCTGTTTCCGCCGTAGACGGAGATCGCCTTGTTCGAGGTCACGATCGTTCCGGACACGTCTCCGGCCGACGACGTGAGCTCATAGGTCTGTCCCTGGTTGAGCGCCACGGCGAACGGCACCCCAGCAGGCTCGCCCGTGTCCAGGTCGGCCGAGGGCGTCACCGTGACCGTCGTTCCGTCGGCCGTGGCCACGAAGCCGCCCTCCGAGGCACCGGCGGCGGGTGGTGATCCCAGCAGGATGTAGTCCGTGCCGAGGACGTCGACAGGCAGGCCGAGGAACGCGTCGGTCGTGTACTGGATGCGGTTGAGTCCGTACACCGTGACCTCCGCGCCGGCGGTGACGTGGATGCCCTTGTTCTCCACACCCGCACCGATGGTCATCTCCGCCTCGGGCGGGACCACCACCGAGGTCACCGATCCCGGAGTCACGCTGAACGGTGCCGAGAACGCGAGGCCCGGCACCGCGACCGTACCTGTGGTCGCGGTCGTTCCGGCGACGAACAAGGTCAGCTCACCGCCACCGGAGAAGTTGGAGATGTAGCCGAGCCAGAAGTCGGTTCCTGCGCTGTCCGGGCTCGGAGCTGCACTCGCCGGCGCGGCGGTGACCAGCCCTCCGGTGACCATCGCCACGGACACCGCCGTGGCCAGCGCGATCCGGCGCACAAATGTTTTACTAATAGAATGTCCTAACATTACAAATCCCCTGTCGTGTCCTGCGTCTGACATCGGAGTACCCTGCTGGCGGCGACGGTCCTGTCGGTGCCACCGCGACCCGCATGCCGCGAGTTGGCTGAACGTAGCACCGCGCTCGGAGCGGCGAACATAGTCAAACCAGGCCATCCTCAGGCACGGTCGTGCGTGAAAACCTGCAGGTCACACGGGCAGGAATTCGATGATTCCGTCCCCAGCCCGCACGCTCTCGAGACGTCCGAGTGCCCCGTTCCGCCCCGGAAAGGGCGTGCCACCCGGCCTGCCGACCGGGCTCCGCGAGCGTCAGACGTTGAAGCGGAACTCCACGACGTCGCCGTCCTGCATGACGTACTCCTTGCCCTCCATGCGCACCCGGCCGGCGGCGCGGGCCGCGGCCATCGAGCCGGCGCTGTCGAGGTCGGAGAACGAGACGATCTCGGCCTTGATGAAGCCGCGCTGGAAGTCGGTGTGGATGACGCCGGCGGCCTGCGGGGCGGTCCAGCCCTGCCGGATCGTCCAGGCGCGGGACTCCTTCGGCCCGGCCGTGAGGTAGGTCTGCAGGCCGAGGGTGTGGAAGCCGACGCGGGCCAGCTGGTCGAGCCCGGACTCCTCGGCGCCGAACGACTGGAGCATCTCGAGGGCGTCCTCCTCGGACATCTCCATGAGGTCCATCTCGAGCTTGGCGTTGAGGAAGACCGCGTCGGCGGGCGCGACGAGCGCCGCGAGCCGGGCGTGCAGGTCGGCGTCGGCGAGCTGGTCCTCGTCGAGGTTGAACACGTAGATGAACGGCTTGGTGGTGAGCAGGCCCAGCCCGGCGGCGAGCGCGAGGTCGACCCCGGCGGCCTCGCCGTGCGCGTAGAGGGTGTGCCCCTCCTCGAGGACCTTCTGGGCCGCGAGCGCGTTGTCGAGGAGCGGCTTGGACTCCTTCTTGATCCGGGCCTCCTTCTCGAGCCGGACCACGGCCTTCTCGAGGGTCTGCAGGTCGGCGAGGACGAGCTCGGTGTGGATCGTCTCCATGTCCGACTCGGGCGACACGGTGCCGTCGACGTGCACGACGTCGCCGTCCTCGAAGGCGCGCACGACCTGGCAGATGGCGTCGGCCTCACGGATGTTGGCGAGGAACTTGTTCCCGAGCCCCTCCCCTTCCGAGGCGCCGCGCACGATGCCCGCGATGTCGACGAACGACACGGTCGCCGGGAGGATCTTCTCCGAGGAGTGGATCTCCGCGAGGCGGTTCAGGCGGTCGTCCGGCAGCGGGACGACGCCCACGTTGGGGTCGATCGTCGCGAACGGGTAGTTCGCCGCGAGGACGTTGTTCTTCGTGAGGGCGTTGAACATCGTCGACTTGCCGACGTTCGGGAGTCCGACGATTCCGATGGTGAGGGCCACGGGGACAGGAGTCTAACGGCGCTCGAACCGGCCGCCGAACGCGCTCAGGCCACCGGCTCGCTGTTCTCCAGGTAGAGCGGGTGCACGGTGTCGGAGGCGAGCTCGAGCATCCGGGCCGTGTACGGGGCCACGCGCGGTGCCGCGTCGGCCACCGGGAGCCAGTGGGCACCCGCGATCTCACGGCGGAGGAAGCGCGACGGGTCGAGCTCACCGGTCTCGTGGGTGCCGAGGTCGAACAGGTAGAGCAGGGCGTCCTCCCACCCGCGCCACGGCGGCAGCCAGTTGACGGCGAGCAGGCGACCGGCCGTCACCTCGATGGCGAGCTCCTCCTGGACCTCCCGCTCGACGCACGTGGCCGGCGACTCACCGGGGTCGACGACGCCGCCCGGCAGGTCCCACTCCTTCTTGTAGCTGAGCTCGCACAGGAGCACCTCGCCGGCCGGGTTGCGCAGCACGCCCTGGGCGATGGTCCGCTTCTTCGGCAGGCGCGCGTTGAGGATCGCGATGCGGCGCAACCGATCCCGCTCGGTCTCCTCGCGTGGCGGCATGCCGCGAGGCTACCCCTCGCCGCTGACGAGGCTGCCACCCAGCCGGGCCTGCAGCCGCTCGGCCACGAAGGTGGCGTTCTCGACGCGGACGTCGTCGGGGACCGGCGGGAGGAAGTCGTCCCAGTCGACCATGAAGGACCCGAAGACGAGCGGGAGGCGGGCCGGGCGGGCCAGGAACCACCCCGACAGCATGAGCGGCGACCCTACCGGCGGCGCCTCTGCCGGCGGTGGCGGCCGGTCGGGTCAGGCCGCGAGCGCCTTCTCGACCGCTGCCGCGAGCTTCTCGGGCTTGGTGCTCGACCCGAAGCGCTTGATCGGCGTGCCGTCGCGGCCGACGAGGAACTTGGTGAAGTTCCACTTGACCTTCGTGCTGCCGAACGCGCCCCGGGCCTCCGTGGAGAGCCACTGGAACACCGGGTGGGCGTCGGCGCCGTTGACGTCGACCTTGTCGAACAGCGGGAACGTCACGCCGTGGTTGACCCGGCAGAACTCGCCGATGTCCTCGGCGGTGCCCGGCTCCTGGCCGCCGAACTGGTTGCAGGGGAAGCCGAGGACGACGAGTCCCTGGTCGCCGTACTCCTGCCACAGCTGCTCGAGGCCGTCGTACTGAGGCGTGAAGCCGCACTGGGACGCCGTGTTCACGACGAGCACGACCTTGCCCGCGTAGGCGTCGAGGTCCTGGGGGGTGCCGGACAGGGTGGTGGCGGAGAAGTCCTGGAGCAGGGGCACGAGAGAGTCCTTCCGGAGCCGTCGCTGCGAGAGGCGACGCGGGTCAGTGGTTCGGACTCCTGCGGCCGGCGGATTGCCCGGGCCCTGTCGGTGCCCCGTGGGAGGGTTCCCGACATGAGCGGATGGGTGTGGGCGCTGGTCGGTCTCGTCGTCGGGGCGGGCGGTGCGGTCGCGCTGTCCCGGCTCTTGTTCGCGGCACAGTCGGCGTCGCTGGCCACCGAGCGCGACCTGCTGCGCGAGCGGGTGCTCGACCTCGAGACCTCCCTCGCCGAGGACATGGAGACCGCCGCACTGCTCGCCCCGCTCAAGGACGCGCTGCTGCGGGTCGAGGGCCAGGTCGGCACTCTCGAGCGCGACCGCGTCGAGCAGTTCGGCTCGTTGCGGGCGCTGCTGTCGCGGGTCGAGGGCGAGACCCAGCACCTCGGGCGCACCACGGCCTCGCTGGCCGGGTCGCTGCGCTCGTCCACCGTCCGCGGGGCCTGGGGCGAGGTGCAGCTGCGCCGCGTCCTCGAGTCCGCCGGGATGCTGCCGCGGTGCGACTTCGACGAGCAGGTCTCGGCCGTCTCGGCGCACTCGCAGGGTGTCCGTCCCGACGTCGTCGTCCGCCTGCCCGGGGCGAAGGTCCTCGTCATCGACGCCAAGGCGCCGATGTCCGCGTTCCTCGACGCCCAGGCCGAGGACCTCGACGACGACGACCGCGCCGCGCTGCTGGCCGAACACGCCGCCGGCCTCGCCCGCCACGTGTCCGCCCTCGCGGCGAAGGAGTACTGGTCCGCGTTCCGACAGGGGCCCGAGATGGTCGTCTGCTTCGTCCCCAGCGACGCGATGCTCGGTGCCGCCCTCGCGGCGCAGCCCAGCCTGCACGAGAAGGCGCTCTCCCAGCGGGTCGTCCTCGTCGGCCCCGGGTCGCTCATGGCCCTCCTGCGCACCGTGGCCTTCACCTGGCAGCAGGACGCCCTCTCCTCCAGCGCACGCGAGCTCCTCGACCTCGGCCGCGACCTGTACCGCCGGCTGGGCACGCTCGGGGCGCACACCGCCAAGGTGGGCCGCAGCCTGCAGAGCAGCGTCGAGGCCTACAACGCCATGGTGGGCGCGCTCGAGTCGCGCGTCCTGGTGTCGGCCCGCCGCATGTCCGAGCTCGACCTCGTCGGCGACGAGATCCCCGTGCTCACCCCGGTCGAGACCGCCCCGCGGCTGCTCACCGCCCACGAGCTCATCGACGCCGCCACGGCCGAGGAGTCGCGCGCCGAGCTCCTCCTCGACGTCGAGGTCCCCCGCCCCCGTCGCGACGTCGGCTGACGATGCCGGCGGCGCGTCCCGCCGTCCTCGCGGCCGCCGTCCTGGCGGCAGCGGGAGCGGCGGTCTGGGCGCAGCCGCCGCCCCTGGCCCGGCTGCTCGCGCGCCAGCACCGCGTCGTCGTCCACGTCCCGACGGCGGTTCGGGCGCTCGCCATCACGGTCGATGACGGTCCCGACCCTGCCCTCACCCCCCGCCTCCTCGAGGTGCTCGGCGCGCACGCGGCCCGGGCCACCTTCTTCGTCCTCGGGTCGAGGGTCGAGGCGCACCCCGCGGTCGTGCGGGCCGTCGCCGAGGCCGGCCACGAGGTCGGCAACCACGGCTGGGACGACGCCGCCGCCGTGCTCTCGTCCGGCCACGCGTTCCGCCGCGACCTCGAGCGCACGCATGAGGCAGTCCTCCGGGCCACGGGAGCGCGTCCGGTCCTCTACCGGCCCGGGTCGGGCTGGGTGCGTCCGGGCCAGCTCCGCGATGCTGCCGAGCTCGGGTACACGACCGTCCTGGGCTCCGTCGCGGTCCGCGACGACGAGGTGCGTGACGTCGAGCGCGCGGTGCGCTTCGTCCTCCGGCGGGTCCGGCCGGGGTCGGTGCTCGTCCTCCACGAGGGCCTCGCCAGCCGCGCCGGCGTCGTTCCGCTGCTCGAGCGGCTCCTCCCCGAGCTGGCCCGCCGCGGCTACCGCACGGCCACGGTCTCCGAGCTGCTCACCTCGGCGCAGCGCGACCCGACCGCTCAGAGGTCCATCTCGTAGTGGAAGGTCAGCGGTCCGCCGGCGCCCTCGGTGCGACGGAACCCCTCCGCCTCGTACAGGTGCCGCGCGGCCACGTCGTCCTCGCTCGTCGACAGGTCGATGAAGTCACACCCCTGCTCACGGGCCCGCTCGATGCTCGCGCGCAGCAGGCGCCGACCGATGCCGGTCCCGCGCGCCGCGGGCGCCACGTACAGCTCGGCCAGGTAGCACTCGTCGGCCTCGGACCACAGCGAGGGCCGGTAGCGCAGCACGCAGACGGCCGACGGCTCCCCGTCGTCGGCGCCGTCGAGGAGGACGTCGGCGGTACCGGACTCGAGGAGCCCGGCGATCCGCACCGCGAGCGCCTCGGGACCGGGCGTGGGGTCGTCGAACTCGGTGTTGAAGTCGTGGAGCAGGCGTCCGGCCGAGGCGAAGTCCTCGAAGGTGGCGGCGACGTGCGGCATCTCAGCGACTCCGTGTCGTCAGTGGAGGGACCCGGCCTCGGCGAACGAGGCGTCGTGCCGCATCTTGTCCGACTTGCCGGCGGCCTTGAGGTCGCGGCGGATCTCGGTGGGCAGCGAGAACATGATCGACTCCTCGGCCGCGACCACCGGGGCGACGTCGGCGTAGCCGCGCGCGGCGAGGTACTCGAGCACCTCGCGCACGAGGATCTCCGGCACCGAGGCCCCCGAGGTCACACCCACCGTCGCGACGCCGTCGAGCCAGGTCTCGTCGATCTCGTCGGCGTAGTCGACGAGATGGCCTGCGCGGGAACCGTGCTCGAGCGCCACCTCCACCAGCCGGACCGAGTTCGACGAGTTGCGCGAGCCGATGACGATCATGAGGTCGCAGTCGGCCGCCATCTGCTTCACGGCGAGCTGGCGGTTCTGCGTGGCGTAGCAGATGTCGTCGCTCGGCGGGTCCTGGAGCGAGGGGAACCGCTCGCGCAGGCGCCGCACGGTCTCCATCGTCTCGTCGACCGACAGCGTGGTCTGGGAGAGCCAGACGACCTTGTCGGGGTCGCGCACGGTGACGTTGGCGACGTCGTCGGGGCCGTCGACGAGCTGGATGTGCTCGGGCGCCTCGCCCGAGGTGCCCACGACCTCCTCGTGGCCCTCGTGGCCGATGAGGAGGATGTCGTAGTCGGCGTCGGCGAACCGGACGGCCTCGCGGTGCACCTTGGTGACGAGCGGGCAGGTGGCGTCGATGGTCCGCAGCGACAGCGCGCGGGCCTCCTCGTGCACCACCGGGGCCACCCCGTGCGCGGAGAACACGACGGTGGCGCCCTCGGGCACCTCGTCGGTCTCGTCGACGAAGATCGCCCCGCGCTTCTGCAGCGTGGTGACGACGTGCTTGTTGTGGACGATCTCCTTGCGGACGTAGACCGGCGAGCCGTAGAGCTCGAGGGCCTTCTCGACCGTCACGACCGCCCGGTCGACACCTGCGCAGTAGCCGCGGGGGGCCGCGAGGAGCACGCGCTTCGTGGGGTCAGCCATGCCCTCCATCGTAGGTGGACCGGCCGACGCACCCGAATCGCCCGCCCGGCTCAGAACGCGTTCGGCCCGAAGCGCTGCCACGCGACGAACGCCGCGAGGAGGAGGAGCACGACGTTGACCGGCACGACCTTGGCCTCGCCGCGGCGCAGGTGCACCCGGATCGCGAGCGCCTGGACGACCACGAGGCCGAGCGCGGCGACCGGCGTCAGCCACGGGAGCACGCCGGTGACCGCGGGCAGGATGAGCCCGATGGCGCCGAGCGCCTCGAGGGCGCCGATGAGCTTCACGGTGCCGTCGGAGAAGTCGTCGACCCAGTCCAGGCCCTTGGCCTTGAGCGCCTCGCGCGACTGCGTGGTCTTCAGCACGCCCGCCGCGAGGTAGGCGATGGCGAGGACGACCTGGACGACCCAGACGACGGTGTTCATGCGGAGCTCCTTGGCAACGGAAGCGGAGGCCATCCTCCGCTTGGCTGGAGGCGGCAACATGCCAAGTGGAGGATCTATTCCACTTATGCTGGGTCGATGACGACGCCAGCCGCGGACGAACCCTGCGGCCGCCGCCTGCGCGCCGACGCCGAGGGCAACCGGGCCCGGCTCCTCGCCGCCGCCCGTCGGGTCTTCGGCCGTGAGGGCGTGCAGGCGCCGCTCTCCGCCGTCGCCGACGAGGCCGGGGTCGGCATCGCCACGCTCTACCGCCGCTTCCCCGACCGCGACGCCCTGGTCGTCGAGGCCTTCGCCGAGGCCTTCGAGGCCTTCGCGGCCCTCCTCGACCGGGCCCGCTCGGACCCCGACCCCTGGTCGGCGTTCTCGGCCCTCGTCACCGGGATGAGCGACCTCGAGTCGCGCGACCGCGGCTTCACCCACCTCCTCCAGACGGCCGGCCTCCCGGTCCGCGGCCCCGACGGGGTCCGCGCGAAGGGGTACGCGACGGTCGTCGAGGTGATCGAGCGCGGCCAGGCGGCGGGCGTCATCCGGCGGGACCTCACCCCGGAGGACCTGCCGGTCATCACCTTCGCCATCGCCGGCATCCTCGAGGCGACCCGCGACGACGCCCCGCAGGCGTGGCACCGGCACGTCGCCCTCGTGCTCGAGGGGTGCCGCGCCCATGACGACGCGGCCGCCCTCCCCCCGCCGCTGCCGGTCCGCGACCTGCGCAAGGCGATGGTGCGCGCGGCGCGGCGGCGCACCGGCCTGCGCTGACGGCGGCCGCACCTAGAGTTCCTGCCGTGAGCACCCCGCCGTCGCGTCCGCCGCTGCCCGAGCGGGCCGTCGACACCACGGCCGAGCAGCCCTGGCCGGTACGCCTGCTCTCGATGAAGATCGGCGAGTACGTCGAGAAGATGTCGGTGCTCTGGGTCGAGGGACAGGTCGTCCAGCTGACCCGCCGGCCCGGCGCCCGCACGGCCTACCTCACCCTGCGCGACCCCGACGTCGACATGAGCCTGTCGGTCTCCATCCACGTCAACGCCCTCGACGCCATGCCCGGCCCGCTCGGCGAGGGGGCGCGCGTCGTCCTCCAGGCCAAGCCGTCGTTCTGGACCCAGCGCGGCAGCCTGATGCTCGACGCCCGCCAGATCCGGCCCGTCGGTGTGGGCGAGCTCCTCGCCCGCCTCGAGTACCTGAAGCGTCACCTCGCCCAGGAGGGGCTGTTCGACCGCGACCGCAAGCAGCCCCTGCCCTTCCTCCCCCGCCGGGTCGGCCTCGTCTGCGGTCGCGCCAGCGCCGCCGAGCGCGACGTCGTCGAGAACGCCCTGCGCCGCTGGCCCGCCACGCAGTTCGAGATCCGCCAGGTCGCCGTGCAGGGGCAGAACGCCGTCGCCGAGGTCAGCGCGGCCCTCGCCGAGCTGGACGCCCACCCCGAGGTCGACGTCGTCGTCATCGCCCGCGGCGGCGGCAGCGTCGAGGACCTCCTGCCGTTCAGCAACGAGGCGCTCCTGCGAGCCGTCGCGGCCGCCCGCACGCCGGTCGTCAGCGCCATCGGGCACGACGTCGACACCCCGCTCCTCGACCTCGTCGCCGACCACCGCGCCTCCACCCCCACCGACGCCGCCAAGGCCATCGTCCCCGACGCCGAGGCCGAGCGGGCCGGGGTCATGGCCGCCCGCGACCGGGCCCACCGCGCCCTCACCGGACGGCTGCACCACGAGCGCCGGCGCCTCGTCGAGCTGCGCAGCCGGCCCGTCCTCACCGACCGTGGCGCGTTCGTGCGCGCCCAGCGCGAGGTCGTCGACGCCCTGCGCGACCGCGCCCACCGCCGCGTCGGCGCCCAGCTGCACCGCGCCCACGACCACCTCGCGCACCTGCGCTTCCAGGTGCGCGCCCTGTCGCCGCAGTCGACCCTCGACCGCGGCTACGCCATCGTCCAGGAGCCCGACGGCACCGTGGTCACCGACCCGGCCGGGCTGGCCGTCGGCGACCTGCTGCGGGTGCGGGTGGCCCGCGGCGACTTCGGCGTGCGCACGGTCGGCAGCGACGACGTCGGCACCCGTGGCTAGGCTGCCCGACATGGCGAAGAAGGCACAGGGCGTCGAGCCCGAGGCAGCAGCCGACCACGCCGACGTGGCCGGGCTCGGCTACGAGCAGGCGCGCGACGAGCTCGTCGACATCGTCGCCCGGCTCGAGAACGGCCAGGCCGGCCTCGAGGAGAGCATGCGGCTCTGGGAGCGCGGCGAGGTCCTCGCCGCCCACTGCGGCCAGTGGCTCGACGCCGCCGAGGCCCGGGTCAACCCCCAGGCCTGACGCACGCGCCCGCGGCGTCAGTCCCGCAGGGCGTACCGCACGATGACGTTGCCGGCCGAGGTCGGCGTGGCGTCGAGCAGCCGCAGCCGGGTGACCGGCACCGAGTCGTCGAACAGCCGCCGACCCGCCCCGATGACGGGGTGAGTGGTGAGCGTCAGCTCGTCGACGACCCCGGCGAGGAACAGGCCGCGCACCGTCTCGACACCGCCGACGACGCTGATGCCGCCGCCGTCACCCGAGGCCAGCTCGCGCACGTACGCGGCCGGGTCGCCCTCGATGCGGGTGCTGTTCCACGGCAGGTCGTCCCCGAGCGTGGTGGACACGACGTGCTTGGGCACCGGGTTGATGAACGCGGCGAAGGGGTCGCCCTCCTGCGCCTGCGGCCAGTACTGCGACCACTCCTCCCACAGCCGGCGGCCGATGACGACGTCGGTCACCGAGCCGATGGCGCTGCCCATGAGCTCCATCTCCTCGGGGCCGAACGCGTCGAACTGCCACTGGTCGGGAGCCTCGGTGACGCCGTTGACGGCGTGGAACAGGTGGGCGGTGACCGTGCGGGCCATGGCGGATCCCCTCTCCTCGGGTCGAGGACGACCCTGCCACAGCGGCTCTGCCGAGGTCAGCCCTCGACGGGCTTGAGGTACGTCGCGAAGTCGGTCATCTCCGCGAAGGTGGCCGTGCCCGTGATGAGGGTGGCCAGCTCGCCGGGCGTCGTCGACTCGTGGAGCAGGCTGTTCTGCACCTTGGTGTCGCGCTCGTACTTGGTCCAGGTGAGCCCGGCGGCGTCGAGGGTGCCGGCGCGCGGGGCGCGGTTGGTCTGCGCGTCGATCCACGCCCGGCTGGGGTCGCGGGTCTGCTCGACGGCGACGTAGGTGCCCTCGGGGGTCTGGTAGCCGGCGTGCCAGGTCATGAACCCGTCGGTGGTGCGCACGTACCGGGCCGAGGTGGTGGTCCATCCCTCCGGCAGCCCGACGGCCTCGACGATGGGCCAGCCGGTCTTCGCCTTGACGCCCACGGCGGTGGCGTGGACGTCGACGGGCGGCCCGCTCACCGAGTTGACGCGCGGCACGATGAGGACGAGAACGGCGACCATCCCGAGGACCGCGAACAGCGACAGCACGAGGTTCTTCGTGGAGCCCATGGAGTAGCGGCTCGGCGGTGCGGTGGGCGTGCTCACCCCCCTATCGTCGCCGACGGGCGGCGCGGACGCCCAATCGCCCCCGGCGCTAGGGTTGACCCCGCCGCCGCCGTCGTCGTGAGACCTGAAGGACGAGATGCCCGAGAGCACACCTGCCCTCTACCCGGACCGCAACCTCGCGCTCGAGCTGGTGCGGGTCACCGAGGCCGCGGCCATGGCCGCCGGGCGCTGGGTCGGACGCGGCGAGAAGAACCTCGCCGACGGCGCGGCCGTCACGGCGATGCGCACCCTGATCTCCACCGTCTCGATGCAGGGCACCGTCGTCATCGGCGAGGGCGAGAAGGACGACGCCCCGATGCTCTTCAACGGCGAGAAGGTGGGCGACGGTACGGGCCCCGAGGTCGACGTCGCCGTCGACCCGATCGACGGGACCACGCTGTGCGCCAAGGGGATGCCCGGCGCGATCGCCGTCCTCGCCGTCACCGACCGCGGCGGGATGTACGACCCGAGCGCGGTGTTCTACATGGACAAGCTCGTCGCCGGCCCCGAGGTCGCCGACGTCGTCGACATCCGCCTGCCCGTCGCCGAGAACATCCGCCGGATCGCCAAGGTGAAGAAGGAGCAGCCGGAGGACGTCACGGTCGTCATGCTCGACCGCCCCCGGCACCAGGCACTCGCCCAGGAGGTCCGCGACGCCGGCGCCCGGATCCGGTTCATCTCCGACGGCGACGTCGCCGGCGCCATCGCGGCGGCCCGCGAGACCTCGGGCATCGACCTGCTGCTCGGCATCGGCGGCACACCAGAGGGCATCATCACCGCCTGCGCCATCAAGTGCATGGGCGGCGTCATCCAGGGCAGGCTCTGGCCCACCGACGACGACGAGCGACAGAAGGCGATCGACGCCGGGCACGATCTCGACCGCGTCCTCACCACCGACGACCTCGTCACGAGCGAGCACTCGTTCTTCGTCGCCACCGGCATCAGCGACGGCGACCTCCTCCACGGGGTGCGATACCGCAGCGGCCGCGCCACCACGAACTCGATCGTCATGCGCAGCCGGTCGGGCACCATCCGCCTCATCGAGAGCCACCACGACCTCGAGCGCACCGCCGGGCTGCCCCCCAAGGAGGACTGACCCATGCCCTCCCCCACCACCTCCGGTCCCGTCGTCGTCATCGGCGAGCTGCTCGTCGACATCGTGCACACCCCCGACGGCGACACCGCGGAGCACGTGGGGGGCTCCCCCGCCAACGTCGCGCTCGGCCTGTCGCGCCTGGGCCACGACACGCACTTCGCCACGCTGGTCGGCACCGACGCCCGCGGCATCCGCTGCCGCGAGCACGTCGAGGCCGGCGGCGTGGCCCTGCTGCCGGGCAGCATGAGCGAGGAGCACCCCACGTCCACGGCCGTCGCCACCCTCGACGAGTCCGGCGCCGCCTCCTACGTCTTCGACCTGCACTGGAACCTCCCCCCGGTGCAGCTCCCCGACGGCACGACCCACGTGCACACCGGCTCGATCGCCACCACCCTCGAGCCCGGCGAGGCCGAGGTCACCGACGCCCTGCGCCGGGCCCGCCCTGCCGCCACGGTGTCGTACGACCCCAACGCCCGCCCCACGATCATGGGGGCGCCCGACGCCGTTCGTGCCCGCGTCGAGGAGCTCGTCGCCCTGTCCGACCTCGTCAAGTGCTCCGAGGACGACGTCGACTGGCTCTACCCCGGCGACACGCCGTCGGCGGTGATGGAGCGCTGGGTCGCCCTCGGGGCCGCGCTCACCGTCGTCACCCTCGGCGGCGACGGCGTCACCTGGCGCACCGCCTCCGGCGAGGAGGCCACCGAGGAGGCGCGCGTCAAGGACGTCGTCGACACCGTCGGGGCCGGCGACTCGTTCATGGCCGGCATCGTCTCCGGCCTGCTCGACCTCGGCCTGCTCGGCGGGCCCGACGCCCGCGAGCGCCTGCGCGCCGCCGCGCTCCACGACGTCCACCCCGCGATCGACCGCGCCCTCGCCACGAGCGGGGTCACGGTCCGTCGCGCCGGGGCCTACGCCCCGACACGAGAGGAGATCTGATGGCCGAGTTCGCCTACGAGGACCTGCTGCCGGTCGGTGCCGACGAGACCCCGTACCGCCTCCTCACCACCGAGGGGGTCGAGGTCGTCGAGGGGCCCGGAGGGCGCCGCTTCCTCCAGGTCGACCCCGAGGCCCTGCGCACCCTCACCGAGACCGCGATGCACGACATCGCGCACTACCTGCGGCCTGCGCACCTCCAGCAGCTCGCCAACATCCTCGACGACCCCGAGGCGAGCAACAACGACAAGTTCGTGGCGCTCGACCTGCTGAAGAACGCGAACATCGCCGCCGGCGGCATCCTCCCGATGTGCCAGGACACCGGCACGGCCATCGTCATGGGCAAGCGCGGCCAGCACGTCCTCACCGCGGGACGTGACGAGGAGGCGCTCAGCCGCGGTGTCTACGACGCCTACACGCGCCTCAACCTGCGGTACTCCCAGATGGCGCCGGTCACGACGTGGGAGGAGAAGAACACCGGATCCAACCTCCCCGCGCAGGTCGAGCTGTACGCCGACACCGCGCCGGGCCACGAGACGACCTACAAGTTCCTCTTCATGGCCAAGGGCGGCGGCAGCGCCAACAAGTCGTTCCTCTTCCAGGAGACCAAGGCCGTCCTCAACCCCGACGCGATGATGCGCTTCCTCGACGAGAAGCTGCGCAGCCTCGGCACGGCCGCCTGCCCGCCGTACCACCTGGCCATCGTCATCGGCGGTACGAGCGCCGAGTTCGCCCTCAAGACAGCGAAGTACGCGAGCGCCAAGTACCTCGACCAGCTGCCGAAGGCCGGAGACCCGGTCACCGGTCACGGCTTCCGCGACACCGAGCTCGAGGAGAAGGTCCTCGAGCTCACCCGGCAGCTCGGCATCGGGGCGCAGTTCGGCGGCAAGTACTTCTGCCACGACGTGCGCGTCGTCCGGCTCCCCCGACACGGCGCCTCGCTGCCCATCGCCATCGCCGTCTCGTGCTCCGCCGACCGGCAGGTCCTCGGCAAGATCACCCCCGAGGGCGTGTTCATCGAGCAGCTCGAGACCGACCCGGCGCGCTTCCTGCCCGAGCAGACCCACGACGGCCTCGACGACGCGGAGGGCGTCAGCGGCACCGGCGCCGGCGCGGTCGTCGCCATCGACCTCAACCGGCCGATGGACGAGATCCTCGCCGAGCTGAGCAAGCACCCGGTGAAGACCCGCCTGTCTCTGACCGGCCCGCTCGTCGTGGCCCGCGACATCGCCCACGCGAAGATCAAGGAACGGCTCGACGCCGGCGAGGAGATGCCGCAGTACCTGCGCGACCACCCCGTCTACTACGCCGGTCCGGCCAAGACGCCCGCAGGCATGCCGTCCGGCTCGTTCGGGCCCACGACCGCGGGGCGCATGGACTCCTACGTCGACCAGTTCCAGGCCGCCGGCGGCTCGATGGTCATGCTCGCCAAGGGCAACCGCAGCCAGCAGGTCACCGACGCGTGCCAGGCGCACGGGGGCTTCTACCTCGGCTCGATCGGCGGCCCGGCCGCCCGCCTCGCCCAGGACTGCATCAAGAGCGTGGAGGTCATCGAGTACCCCGAGCTCGGCATGGAGGCGATCTGGAAGATCGAGGTCGAGGACTTCCCCGCGTTCATCGTCGTCGACGACAAGGGCCAGGACTTCTTCGCCTCGGTGACCAAGCCGGTGGCGTTCACCATCGAGAAGAGGACGGGACTGCTCTGATGCCGGGTTTCGACGACCTCGTCGCCGCCAACCGCACCTACGCGGAGACCTTCGACCACGGGGGCTTCGACGGCGTCGCCCGCGCGGGCGTCGCGATGGTCACCTGCATGGACTCGCGGATCGACCCCTTGCGGATGGTGGGCCTGCAGCCCGGCGACGCGAAGATCTTCCGCAACCCCGGGGGCCGCGTCACCCCGCAGGCGCTCGAGGCCCTCGTCCTCGGCGTGCACCTGCTCAACGTGCAGCGCATCCTCGTCATCCCGCACACCCGCTGCGCCATGGCCTCGAACACCGAGCCCGAGCTGCGCGCCCGGGTCGGTGAGTCGGCCGGCGTCGACGCGTCGTGGCAGCGCTTCGGCGTCGTCCTCGACCAGCGTGACGCCCTCCTCCAGGACGTCGCCGCGGTGCGCACGCACCCCCTGATCGGTGACCGCGCCGAGGTCGGCGGCTTCCTCTACGACGTCGACACGGGCCTGCTCGAGCAGGTCGTGTGACCGCCCGCCTCACCGGGCTCGCCGTCCACCCGGTGAAGAGCACGGCGATCCGCCCGATGGCGCGGGCCGTGGTCGAGCCCTGGGGCCTGGCCGACGACCGCCGGTGGATGGTCGTCGACCCCTCGGGTGAGTGCCTCACCGCCCGCGAGGAGCGGCGCCTCTTCACCGTCACGGCGTCGACGCCGTCCACCGACCCGGGCCAGGAGGCTGCCCTCCGCCTGTCGGCGCCCGGGCTCGACCCTCTCGATGTGGCTGTGCCGCAGGGCGATCCGGTTCAGGTCACCGTGCACGGCCGGCCGCTCGAGGGTGTCGTCGTTGCTGAGGGCGCCACGGCGTGGCTGCGCGACGCGGTCGGCCACGACGACCTGCGCCTCGTGCACGTCCACCGGGCCCGCGCCCTCAACCCCGAGTACGGCCGGCCCGGTGACGCCACCGCGTTCGCCGACGCCTACCCCGTGACCCTCGCCAGCGCGGTGTCCCTGCGCCGGCTGCACGACTGGCTCGCCGAGACGGCCCTCGAGCGCGGTGACGACCCGGGCGACCCCCTCCCGATGACGCGCTTCCGCCCCAACCTCGTCGTCGACGGCGACCTCGAGCCCTTCGAGGAGGACGGCTGGTCGGTGGTCACGGTCGGCGACGTGCGGTTCCGGGTCGTCAAGGGCGTCGATCGGTGCGTCATGACCACCGTCGACCCGGTCTCCCTCGACCGCGGCCACGAGCCGATCCGGACCCTCGCACGGCACCGCAAGCGTGACGGCGCGACGTGGTTCGCGATGCAGCTCGTGCCCGAGGTCGGCGACGTCCGGGGGGTGGTCGCCGTCGGCGACGAGGTGACCCCCGAGCGGTAGCGTGAGCGGCATGACGACCTCCGGCCTGACCTTCCCCGACGGCTTCGTCTGGGGCACCGCCACGGCGAGCTACCAGATCGAGGGAGCCCACGACGAGGACGGCCGCAGCCCCTCGATCTGGGACACCTTCAGCCGCACCCCGGGCAAGGTCCTGGGCGGCGACACCGGTGACGTGGCGTGCGACCACTACCACCGGTACCCGCAGGACGTCGCGTTGATGACCGAGCTCGGGCTCGACGCGTACCGCTTCTCCGTGGCGTGGCCGCGCGTCATCCCCACGGGCACCGGTGCGGTCAACGCCAAGGGCCTCGCGTTCTACGACCGACTCGTCGACACGTTGCTGGACAACGGGATCCGGCCGGTCGTCACGCTCTACCACTGGGACCTCCCCGAGGTCCTCGACCAGCAGGGCGGGTGGCTCAACCGCGACAGCGCGCAGTGGTACGCCGAGTACGCCGCCGCCACGGTCGCGGCCCTCGGTGACCGCGTCACCAACTGGACCACCTTCAACGAGCCGTGGTGCTCGTCCATCCTCAGCTACGCCATCGGCGCCCACGCGCCGGGCCACCACGACGGCGCCGAGTCGCTCGTCGCGGCGCACCACCTGATGCTGGCCCACGGCACCGCGGTCCCCGTCATCCGCGAGCACGCCCCGGGCGCCGAGGTCTCCATCACCCTCAACCCCACCCACGTCTGGGGCCCCGAGGACGGCGACGAGGCCGACGCCGACGCCGTGCGCCGGGCCGACAACGCCCTCAACGGGATCTTCTTCGGGCCGATCTTCCACGGCGCGTACCCCGAGGGCTTCCTCGACGACACGGCCTACCTCACCGACCACGCCTTCATCCACGAGGGCGACCTCGAGACCATCTCGGCGCCGCTCGACAACCTCGGCGTCAACAACTACTTCCCCACCCGGGTTCGCGCCGCGCGCGACGGCGAGGAGGGCAACACCCCGATCCCCGGCGGGCAGAAGGTCATCGAGGTCGCGCCGCGCCCGCCGCTCACCGGCATCGGCTGGGAGCAGTCACCGGAGGCGCACCGCCTCATCATCGAGCGGTCGGCGCGCGAGTCGGGCCTGCCGCTCTACATCACCGAGAACGGGTCGGCGTGGCCCGACACCGTCGACGCCGACGGCCAGGTCCACGACGCCGACCGCGTCGCCTACCTGCAGGGGCACCTCGGTGCGGTGTCCGACGCCATCGCCGGCGGGGTCGACGTGCGCGGGTACTTCGCCTGGTCGCTGCTCGACAACTTCGAGTGGGCGTACGGCTACAGCCAGCGGTTCGGCATCGTGCACGTCGACTACGACACCCAGGTCCGCACCATCAAGGACTCCGGCCGCGAGTACGCGCGCATCATCGCCGAGCACAAGGACGCGTGAGGACGCCGGGCGGCTCGCTCAGACCCGTTCGACGCGGTCGGCCTGCGGCCCGCGGTCGCTCTGTCGTACCTGGAACCGGACCCGATCACCGCTCTGCAGCGCCTCGGCGCCCCTGATGACCGACACGTGCACGAACAGGTCCGGTCCTCCCGCGTCCGGGGAGATGAAGCCGAAGCCGCGCTCCGCGTCGTAGCGCGCGACCACTCCCTCGCCCCCGCGCGCCGGGACGTCGGACGCCCGCTGGTGTCCCGGCCGAGCGCGGCTCGGCGACGACGCGGGCGCGCGCCGCGGCGTCGAGCCGCGGGCGAGCCGCACGTCGCGAGCCTGCGGCCCCTTCTCGCTCATGACGACGTCGTACGTCACCCGGTCCCCCTCGCCCAGCTCGAAGACTCCGTCGGCCAGGTCCCGGACGTGGGCGAAGACATCGGGGCCGCCCGAGTCGGGGGTGACGAACCCGAAGCCCTTGTCCACGTCGTACCAGGACACGGTGCCGTCCGCCCCGTCGGATGGCACGGCCGGCTGCGCGGCCTGGGCACCCAGCGGGAGCAGGTGGTCGGCCAGCGGCCCCTTCACCCCGTCGACGACGAGGAACGCCACCCGCTGCCCCTCCGAGAGCACGCCACCGCCCACGATGGCCGAGCTGTGCACGAAGACCTCGGCGCCGCCGCCGTCGGGCGAGGCGAAGCCGTACCCCTTGGCCGGCTCGTACCAGGCGACGGTGCCGAGCACGCCCAGCGGTGTGTCGGCGGACTGGTCGGCCGTGACCCGGACTCGGCGGGCCTGCGGGCCACGGTCCCCCTCGCCGATCTCGAACTCGACGACCTGCCCCTCCCGGAGCAGCTTCGTCGCGTCGTTGCTGACGATCTCGGAGGCGTGCACGTACAGGTCCTCGGCGTCCGGCCCGAGGGCGATGAAGCCGAATCCCCGGTCGGCGTCGAACCAGCGAACGGTTCCCTCGGTCACGGCTGACTCCTTGTCGAAGCGACGGTCGGTGTTCCCCCATTGTCCCCCGGCGGGACCGCGACCAGCGCCCGGCCCCGGACGATGCCCGCACCGTCGTGACCCGTGCCCGACAGCGACCTCCACGGCCCGATGCCCCCGGACCGCGTCACATCGGCTTCGATGGGGGCATGACCACACGGCTCGAGCAGCAGTACCCGAGGGTCGCTGCCTGGCTCCGGACGGTGCCTCAAGGCCAGCAGGCCGAGCTCGTCCGTCGGCTGGCTCTCCATGCGGCCCGCAGCGCCGGCCTCGCTGTGCCCGACGAAGGAACGGACCTCGTGGAATGGTCTGCCGCCCTCGACGAGCGCGGCTGGACGCAGGACGACGACGGCGACTGGAGCCAGGCCCCGAGCGACTTCGTGCGTGCGCGGGCCGCCTCCGCGGTTCGCCACGCTGCCGGAGCCACGTCGGCAACGAACACCGACGAGTCCCTGTACGAGTCCATCGCGGCGCTGGGCATCGACGCCGTTCGAGCAGAGCTCGGTCTGGCAGCGCCATAGCGGTTGGCCACGCCCTCCCGTCGGCAGGTCGGTCAGCGCAGCAGCCTGTTCGCCGTCCTGGCGAGCTCGCTGTCCCGATCGGCGACGGCCGCCTGGTACTCCGCATCGGCGTCGAGCTCCGTCATGAACTCCCCGGCCGACTTCGGCTTCCTCCCGCTCATCACGTCGACCTAGGGCCGGCCCCGACGAACCCAGTGCCACGCCGACACGAACATCCGGCTGTGTTCCGCCACGCAGTGCGGCGGGTGGGGTCGTCGTGTCAGTGGCGGACCTGGAGTCCCGCCTCCGCGAGGGCGCGCAGGTGGATGCCCGTGAAGACGGTCAGTCGTTCGAGGTCATCACGCCGGAGGGATGAAGCGGGCACCAGCAGGCGATGCGAGATCTCGAACTGAGGGTCCCAGTCGAGGATCGTGACATCCGCTCGCCACAGTGAGCGCACGAGGACGAGCCCGAGTTCGTCGCCCGCAACGCATTCGCTTCGTGCGTAGCCCAGCAGCTGCGATTCGGTCACCTCGACGCACGCCTCCTCGCGCACCTCGCGACGCAACGTCTGCTCGTCCGTCTCGTCGCCCTCGGGGCGTCCCGCCGGCAAATCCCACCGTTCGCCGTCCGGGCTGATGAGCACGAGCGTTTCGTCGGGCCCCAGGCACACGCCCGCCGATCCGTGCCGCGTGCCTGCCGGCTGGTCCAAGGGGCGGTGCCACGAGACCAGCCAATCCTGATCGGCCGACCGAATGCGTCTCTGTTGCCCGTCGATGGCGGGGTGGTCCAACGGCACCCGAACAGGCTAGTTGCCCCGGTCGTCATGGCTGCTCACGGAAGCCCGCGAGCGCGGGTCGCGGCCAGGTGAGTGCGTGACGGGGTCCGGTCAGTTTCGTTTCCGATGATCGTCTGCCCAGACGCGAAGGTCTCGGAAGTCGATGACAGACAGATGAGCGGCCACGATGAACTGGGCCAGATCGCCCTCGCTCACCTCCCAGATGTCTTCCATGATCGCGTCCGACGGAAGCATCAGCTCTGGGTCAATCTCGAAGGTGGGTGGCTGCAGTACCGGCAGTGTGGTCTGCACTTCCTCGCCCGCCCCGAGACGACCGCGCGGACCACTGGCAAACGCCAAGTCCCCGCCCAAGAAGCACGAGCCGATTACGCTCCCACAGGTGCGACTGATCTCGGCTGTCCTGGGCTTTGTCCTGAGGAAGCTGGGCGTGCTGATGGCCACGGTGCTCGCCATGTTCCTCGTCTATCTCCTGCTCCAGGTCGTCGCCCCGCCGCTGCGGCAGGCCGTGGCGGACCGGGATCGGCTCGAACGCGTGTCTTCCGAGCGAGCGACCCTCGAAGCGGACCTCGCGCGTCTGACGCGCGAGGTCGAGGGCAGCCGGCAAGCGACGATCGAGCGGATAGGGGCCCGGGTCAATGCCGAGATCGAGAGCGGGCGTCGCACTGTCGCAGACAAGGCGAGCGAGATCGACCGTCTGCGCGCAGAGCGTGATGATGTCTGCGGCTTCTGGAGCAAGGTCGGTGACCTTCTCACCAGGGCGAATGTGTGCGAGAAGGCCGAGGTTGCCGTCAGGAAGGCCGACGAGGCACTCGACACCCTGGAAGCCAACCTCGAACGTGCCAAGGAGGACGCGGCAGTCATCGGCGACTCGGGCCTGACCGTCCAGCAAAAGCTCGATCGACTCGGCGAAGGCGCTGACCAGAGCTTGGAGCGAGACATCGCCAACAAGGAGTCAGAGCTGAGCCAGAAGAAGGCCGAGGAGGTGAGCTTGCAGGAGGCTCGACGCTCCGGGGCTGGGTGGGTCGTGGAGCAATGGTCCCGGTCGTGGAGGTGGCTGGCCGGGATTGCCTTGCTCGTCATGCTCATGCCGCCGGTCCTGCGCACCGTCAGCTACTTCTTGTTGATGCCGATCGTGAAGCGACTGCAGAAACCCTTGAACCTCGTCTCCGGGTTCGAGCACACGACGGCCAGCCTTCGCAACACCTTGGCGCAGCGGACCATGACCGTTGACCTGGGCGCCGGCGAAGTGTTGTCGGCCCGGTCGGAGCATGTTCGGCCGGTGCAAGGAAGGATCCGCAGCCGCCTCCTGTACGACTGGACGTCGCCGTTCATCAGCTTCTCAGCCGGTCTATACGGCCTCAGTCGAGTCACCGGAGAGGAGGGTGCGCTCACCTCCGCGACCCTGGCGACTCCAAACGACCCCAACTCGTACCTGATGCGCATCGACTTCGAGAACCACCCAGGCGTGGTGATGCGTCCCCGCCATATCGTTGGGGTCATTGGCTCCCCCAGTCTGGAGACGACATGGAGGTGGGGTGTTCAGGCGCTCGCCCGGTGGCAAGTGCGGTACATCTCGTTCGCCGGCAGCGGAAGTCTGATCGTCCAGGGCAGCGGCGACGTCGTGGCGACGAACCCACGCGGTGGAACCACGAAGATCGAGCAGAACCTGATGATGGGCTTCGACTCTCGCCTGGCCGTGACGGTCAACCGCACTGAGGTCTTCTGGCCGTACCTGTGGGGCAGGACCCCACTTGTCGACGATGAGTTCTCCGGGGATGAGCCGCTCTTCTGGCAGAAGTCCACTGATGACGGTCCGCGCAACCCGGTCGCGAAGACGTTCGACGCCCTCTTCTCCGGGCTCGGCAAGGTGCTGGGGTTCTGATCCCCGCAACCGTCTCGGTCGCGAGGCTGCGACCCTGAAGTGATCCAAGGCCCGACGCCCATCCGGCCACCTTGGATCCCGGTACGCCGTCGCCCAGGAGGGAGCTGCTCGCGCAGGAGCCGCTCATCCCCGAAGCTGCGGACCCTTTCGCCACTGCTGGGGCCACCCGTCGTCGACCCACTGCGCCTGAGGCATGACCCCTTGTGCTCCCAGGTGGATGACTTCGTCAACCGCCTGTCTTCTCCTGAACGCGACCGCCTCGAGCACGTCGAACGGCTCCGTCCAGCCGTACCCCTCGAGGAAGGCGTCGATGCGCGCCCTCGCGTCGACATTGATCGGCAGCCCCCGGCGAGCCAGTTCGGCGTCGTCGTCGTCGAAAGGGGCGAACCAGTACAGGGCGTACGCGATGTCACTGGTCGGTGGAGCCGGGCGCGCCACGTCCCAATCGAACAGCCCGACAGCAGCACCGTCCCGCCACGCGAAGTTCGGTGGCTTCGGGTCGCCGTGGCAGATCGTAGGACCGCCCTCAGAACCCACCGCCCATCGAGCGCTCGGCGGTGGCACCCATCCCCGCGTCGCCTCATGGACCGCGCGCAACAGCGCACCCGCTGACCTGACCGCTCCCACTGAGACCTGGTGGGGCCACGCCTCATCACCGGCAGCACCCGGCACGAACCGCACCTGCTCGACCGACCCCTCGATGCCCAAGGGCTCCGGCACCGGCAGACCCGCCGCACGGAGGTGGCTCAACAGCGAGTGCACCGTCTCGGTCCATGGGGCCGCCGGCCGACGCACGACGTCTCCACAGATACTCACTCTCTGCGCGCCACCCACGACACTGACGCTAACGCTCACGCGGTCCCCACGCCCGAGACGACGCCGGGACAGAGCTCAGTCCGTGGGGACGGGAACCTCGCTCACCGGAGTCACGGTGCTTGTACAGCTCGTGAAGCCGGGTCTCAGGAACCGGTGGATGGTGTCGACATCAACCGCGTCGACGACATAGAAGAGGGTGTGCTGGGCGTTTGCGCCGTATCGACCGATCAACCGGAGGCCCTCGACATCGGCGTCGTAGAGCGAGTTGGAGCCCCCCTCACCGATCGGACAGGACTCAGGACGGTGAACCTGGGTGATGTGAAAAAGCACCAGTCCTCCTTGTGCCGCGGCTGGGATGCGCCGCAGTCCATCGTGGCCCGTTTTGGCGGCGATGTCACCGGTCCTCGGAACGTCAGAGCGCGTCCCTGTGGACACTCGACACGCGCTTGCCCGATCGCTGCGGTTTCCTCCTGCGGCGACTCGACGCGTTCATTGCGGCATGCGCGGACGAGCCCTTCAGGGTTCGACGCAGAACTCGTTGCCCTCGGGATCGGCCATCACGAGGCGACCATGCTCGACGTTACGACGTGCCTGTGCGGTCCTGGTGTTCGCGTTGACCGAGCATGTGGCGCGATGCGCCATCCGCGGCAGATCCGGAAGTACCGCGCCACCACGGTGATGACGCAGAAGTCCACGCAGGGCGCAGGTACATCTGCGTCATCTCGGAGTTTCTGCGTCGTCGCGGTGGTGGCGCGGACGTTGCGGCAACGAGCGACTTCGGCATGTCAGGGCGCCGATGTGCCATCCCTCGAGGGGACGGGGACGTGCCTCAGGCGGGCGTGCCAGTCACCGTGACGTCGATGTTGCCGCGGGTCGCCTTGCTGTAGGGGCAGGTCTCGTGGGCCCGCTCGGCGAGGCGCTGTGCGGTCTCGGCGTCGACTCCGGGGATCGTGCTCGTGACCTCGGCCGCGATGCCGACGCCGGTCTCCGTGGTGCCCAACGAGACCGCGACGCGGGTCGTCGCCCCCGAGACGTCGATGCCCTCGGCTCGCGCGATCGTCGCCAGCGCGTTGTTGTAGCAGGCGGCGTAGCCGGCCGCGAAGAGCGACTCCGGGTTGGCCTTCGGGTTGGTCTTGCTGCCGGGCTTGCCCAGCGGCAGGTCGATGACGCCGTCCTCGGTCGTCGTGCGACCCTCACGGCCGCCGGTGGCGTTGGCGCCGATGGTGTACAGGGTGCGGGTCAGGGGCTCGTACGGCACAGGGGTCTCCTGGGGTAAGTCGGGACGGGATTCCCCAGGGCCAACCAGCCTGCGCCACAAGTCCTTCCCGACAGGGCCGTGACACCGGACACCGCGGACCTCAGAGCGCGAGGCGCTCCTTGACGACGCCGGCCAGGCGGTGCGCCGTCTCGTGCGCCTCGTCGTGCGTGCCGGCCTCGACCATGACCCGCACGACCGGCTCGGTGCCCGACTTGCGCAGCAGGACCCGCCCGGAACCGGCCAGGACACCCTCGGCCTCGCGGACGGCGGCCTGCAGGCCCTCGTCGGACTCGACGCGGCTCTTGTCGACGCCCTTGACGTTGACGAGCACCTGCGGCAGGCGGGTCATCACGGAGGCGAGCTCGGACAGCGGGCGCTGGGTCGCGGCCACGCGCGCCACGAGCATCAGGCCGGTGAGGACACCGTCGCCGGTGGTGCCGTGGTCGAGCATGATGACGTGGCCGGACTGCTCGCCACCGAGCGAGTAGCCGCCGGCGCGCATGTCCTCGAGGACGTAGCGGTCGCCGACCGCGGTCTGCCGCACCGTGATCCCCTCGCGCTCCATCGCCTGGAGCAGCCCGAGGTTGCTCATGACCGTGGCGACGAGGGTGTCGTCGACGAGGCGACCGCGCTCCTTCATCCCGACGGCGAGGATCCCCATGATCTGGTCGCCGTCGACCTCGTTGCCGTCGGCGTCGACGGCGAGGCAGCGGTCGGCGTCGCCGTCGTGGGCGATGCCGATCTCCGCGCCGTGCGCGAGGACAGCGGCCTTGAGCGGCCCGAGGTGCGTGGACCCCACGCCGTCGTTGATGTTGAGCCCGTCGGGCGCGGTGCCGATCTCGACGACCTCGGCACCGGCGAGCCGGAAGACCTCGGGCGAGACCTGGCTCGCGGCGCCGTGCGCGGCGTCGATGACGACCTTGGTGCCGTCGAGAGTGTTCGGCAGCACGCGCAGCAGGTGGGCGATGTAGCGCGTGTGGCCCTCCTGCATCGCCACGACGCGGCCGACGTCGGCGCCGAGCGGACGGGCCCACTTCTGGCCCATCGCCGCCTCGATCTGGTCCTCGACGTCGTCGGCCAGCTTGTGGCCGCCCTGGGCGAAGAACTTGATGCCGTTGTCGGGCATCGCGTTGTGCGACGCCGAGAGCATGACGCCGAAGTCGGCGCCGGTGTCGGCGGTCAGGTAGGCGACGGCCGGCGTGGGGAGCACGCCCGCGCTGTAGACGTCGACGCCGGCGGACGCCAGGCCGGCGATGACCGCGGCGGAGAGGAACTCCCCCGAGGCGCGCGGGTCGCGGCCCACGACCGCCTTCGGACGGTGGCCGCTGCGGGCCCCCGCGTGGCCGAGCACCCGCGCCGCGGCGACGGACACGGACAGCGCCAGCTCGGCGGTGATGAGCGGGCCGTTGGCCAGGCCGCGCACACCGTCGGTGCCGAAGAGTCGTGACATTTCAGGGTGCCTTCCGGTGGGGGTGCCGCTGACGAAACTACTCCTGGACGCGCCGAAGGCGGCACCACGGTCGATGGTGCCGCCTTCGGCTCCGGTCCTGGCACCCGCAGGGGTGCCGGAGCGGGATCAGCGCTTGCTGTACTGGGGCGCCTTGCGGGCCTTCTTGAGACCGGCCTTCTTGCGCTCCGGGACGCGGGCGTCACGGGAGAGGAAGCCGGCCTTCTTCAGCGCCGGGCGGTTGAGCTCGGGGTCGACGCCGTTGAGCGAGCGGGCGACGCCGAGGCGGACCGCACCGGCCTGGCCGGAGGGGCCACCGCCGTGGACGCGGACGAGGACGTCGTACGCACCGTCGAGCTCGAGCACCTTGAGGGGCTCGTTGACGATCTGCTGGTGCACCTTGTTGGGGAAGTACCCCTCGAGGGTGCGGCCGTTGATCTTCCACTCACCGGTGCCCGGCACGATGCGGACGCGGGCGACGGCCTGCTTGCGGCGGCCGGTCGCCGCACCCGGCGCGGAGGCGGTGGGGCGGGGGGCGGACTCGGCCAGCGTGGCCGAGTCGGTCTCGGACGTGTACTCGGTGACGGCGACGTCGTTGACGTCGGTGCCCGCGGTCTCGTCGATCTGGGTGTTCTCGGACATCACTGGGCCACCTGGGTGATCTCGAAGGGCTTGGGCTGCTGGGCAGCGTGGGGGTGCTCGGCGCCGCGGTACACCTTGAGCTTGCTCAGCTGCTGGCGGGCGAGGGAGTTCTTGGGGAGCATGCCGCGCACGGCCTTCTCCACGGCCTTCTCGGGGCTCTTGGCGAGCAGCTCGGTGTAGGAGGTCGACTTCAGGCCGCCCGGGTGGCCCGAGTGGCGGTAGGCGATCTTCTTCTCGAGCTTGGCGCCGGTGAGGGCCACCTTGTCGGCGTTGATGATGATGACGAAGTCGCCCATGTCGACGTGGGGGGCGAAGGTCGGCTTGTGCTTGCCGCGCAGGAGGACGGCGGTCTGGCTCGCGAGGCGGCCGAGCACGATGTCGGTCGCGTCGATCACGTGCCAGTCGCGCGTGATCTCGCCCGGCTTCGGGGTGTAGGTACGCATCAGGTGTCCTGGTCGTTCGAGGTGGATCGGGTGGGTGTGTACCGCGGGCTCCCGAGAGGGACACTGCCCCTGTCGGAGGCGCCCGGCACAACAGTCCTCAAGTCTACGGGGGCATCGACCCGCCCCCAAATCCGCCCGCCGAGCCCTCCGCACCCCACCTGACCTGCACGGACGTCCGTCCCCACATCCTGTGCACACATGTTGTGCAAACGAAGTGTGCAAAGGTATTGTGCACGCATGAGCACTCCACTCCCCCGCCAGGGCGGCGACCCGGACCCCGGCTACACCGGCATCCGGCTCGACACCACCGCGCTGAAGGTCCTGGCCCACCCCCTGCGCTCCCGCCTGCTGAGCGCCCTGCGCCGCGGCGGCCCGGCCACCGCCACCGACCTCGCCACCGAGCTGAACACCAACTCCGGCGCCACGAGCTACCACCTGCGCCGCCTCGAGGCCGTGGGCCTCGTCGCCGACACCGGCGACGGCGAGGGCAAGCGCCGCCTCTGGGCCGCCGCAACCGACAGCCACCAGTACGAGCCGAGCGACTTCGCCGGCGACGAGGACGCCGAGACCGCCCTGAACTGGCTCGTCCGCGACTACGTCCGCCACCTCGCCGAGCAGTTCGAGCGCTGGCTCGACGTCGAGCAGACGTGGCCGGTCGAGTGGCGCGACGCCGCCGGCATGGGTGACACCTTCGTCATCGCCACGGCCGAGCAGCTCGCCCAGATGCGGCGTGAGGTCGACGAGGTCGTCGCCCGCTACCGCCGGATCGGCCAGGGCAACCCGGCCGCCCGCCGGATGGCCGTCTACGAGATCGCCTACCCCCTCGACCTCGACCGCGCCCCGCGCGGGGGTGAGCGAGGATGACCACCCACCTCACGGCCCGCGAGGCCGAGCGCCGCCTCTACGTCCTCACCGTCACCCGCTGGTTCCCCGTGGGCCTCGTCGTCGGCGTGATGATCCTCGTCCAGACGAGCCGCGGGCTGTCCATCGCCGAGGCCGCGACGGTCTTCTCCATCACCGGGCTGACGACCTTCCTCCTCGAGCTCCCGACGAGCGGCTTCGCCGACGCGGTGGGCCGGCGACCGGTCTACCTCGCGGCCGCGGCGCTCAACGTCGTGGCCGGCGTCGCGTTCTTCCTCGCCGACTCCTTCCTCACCTTCGCCATCGCCGGCGTCCTCACCGGGGCGTTCCGGGCGCTGGACTCCGGTCCGCTCGAGGCGTGGTTCGTCGACACCGTGCACGTCGAGACCCCCGGCGCCGACGTCGACCGCCAGCTCTCCCGCTCCGGCACCTACCTCGGCGCTGCGATCGCCGTCGGCGCCCTCGTCTCCGGCGGCCTCATCTGGTGGGACCCCGCCGCCCGCCTCGGGCACCCCGGGCACGCCCTCGACCTCGCGGTGGGCGTGTTCGCCGCGCTCAACGTCGTCCACCTCGTCGCCTCGGCCCTCCTCGTCCACGAGCCCGGCACCGTCGGGGCCAGCCGCCGTGAGCGGTTCGCCGAGGCGCTGCGCGAGGGCCGCCGCTCGCCCGCGGTCATCGCCGACGGCCTGCGCCTCCTCGGCCGCAACAAGGTCCTGCTCGCCATCGTCGGCGTCGAGCTCTTCTGGTCGGTCGGGATGATCGTCTTCGAGTCCCTGATGCCGCTGCGCCTCGAGGAGCTGCTCGGGTCGGCGCAGGAGGCGGGCTCCCTCATGGGGGCCGTCGCCGCCGCCGGGTGGGGCATCTTCGCCGCCGGGTCGTGGCTGGCCGGAGTCGCCTCGGGCCGCCTCGGGGTCGCCCGGGCCGCGATGCTCGGCCGCGTCCTCAACGCCGTCGGCGCCGTCGTCATGGGTCTCGTCGCCGGTCCCCTGGCCCTCGTCGCCGCGTACCTGTTCACCTACTCGATGCACGGGATGAACGGCCCGCCGCACGCCGCCCTGCTCCACCGCGAGGCCGAGTCGCGCAACCGGTCGACCGTGCTGTCGATGAACTCGATGGTCGCCTTCCTCGCCTTCGCCATCGCCGCACCCCTCGTGGGGGCCTTCGCCGACCACGCCGGCCTCCAGGTCGCGATGGTCACCGCCAGCGCCTGGAGCCTCCTCGGTGTCCTGCTCTACGTCCCCGCGCGGCGCAAGGAGCGCGAGCGGCCGCCCGTGCCGGAGCCCTCGGTCGTCGCCTGACCGTGCGGCGCTGACGAGGGCTGCCGGGTGGCAGGCTGACCCGGTGAAGCGCTTCCTGCTCGGTGTCGTCTCGACGCTCGTCGTCCTGGCCCTCGCCCTCGTCGTCGTCCTGTTCTCCCTCGGGTCGGGCAGCGGCGGGACCGCCGCGACGCCCTCCCCCTCGACGTCCGCCACGGCGCCGCCGAAGCGCCCGGCCGACCTCGCCGCCGACGAGACCTGGCTGGGCAGCGTCGACCTGCGCAGCGAGGACGTCGTCTCGGCCGACGGCGACCTCGCCGACGTGGTCGCCAAGGGAACCGGGGTCCGGTTCTCCCCCAAGGGCCTTCGCGCGCAACGCCTCGATGTCGACGCCACCGTCCCGTTCGCGACCGTCGCGGCCCAGGTCGGTGACGACACCAAGGTCTTCGCCGCGGGCGGGGGCCTCGCCGGCATCGAGCGCACCGTGACGATCCTCGGCCGGGACGTCACCGTGAAGGCCACCGGGACCGTGAAGGCCGACGGCGGACAGCTGCTCATCGAGCCCGAGACCGTCGACCTCGGCGGCCCCTCCTTCGTCAACGCGGCCGCGAGCGCGGTGGCCCGGCGCCTCGTGACCATCCGCCAGCCGGTGGCCGGCGTCCCGAAGGGCATGGCCCTCACCGCGGTGCGCGTCACCGATGCCGGGTTCGCCGCGCGGCTGACCGGCGCGGACGTGACCTTCGGTCCCTGACGACGGGTCGGGGAGTCCTCCCCCGGTCCAGTTCCGGCCGATCCCGTGACAGGCACCCCTCGCAGGGTGCAGCATCTCCCCACCACACCGACGTGATGAGGGGGACCACCATGTCCGACGCTCCACCCTGCCCTCCGAAGGGCCTCCGCACCCGACGCATCGTCCCGGCCGTCCTCGCGACGGCGGCCGCGATCGCCGCCATCGTCCTGACACCCGCACCCGCCCTGGCCGTCCCGAACGGCTCGGAGACCGTGACCGTCGGCACCCGGCCGGTCGACGTCACCTTCAACGTCCCGGGCAACGACGCCCAGTGGGACCAGGCCGCCCGCCTCATCCGCGACGCCACGCCGGGCTCGACGGCGCGCATCGCGATCTACAACCTCACGAGCACCCTCGTGCGCGACGCGATCCGCGAGGCCGTCGGCGACGGCGTCAACGTGTACGTCGTGGCCAACGGCGAGCACCACGAGGGCGCCACCAACATGCTCGACGGCCTCAAGTCGCTCCTGGGCGCCCGCTTCAAGTGGTGCGACGCCGACCGCACGAGCAGCAACGCCAACGACGCGTGCATCTCGAACGACCCGAGCGGCCTGATGCACGCCAAGTACATGACGTTCAGCCAGACCCGCGGGCGGGCCGGAGCCCTGCGGAACAACGTCGTCTGGGTCTCGTCGGCGAACTTCTCCGGGTCCGGCAAGGACCTGTACAACAACTCGGTCACCGTCTACGACGACTCCGCGCTGTACAGCGGGTTCCTCAGCGACGTGTGGAACCCGATGTGGAACAACACCAGCTACGCCGACAACGACTACTACAACGTCAGCCTGAACCGCGGGTACTTCTCCTCCGGCGCCAGCAGCTCCACGGTCTACGTGAGCCCGGAGCAGACGACCGACCTCTGGGAGAACCGGCTCGACTACGTCGACCCCGACAGCAGCTGCCGCATCCGGGTGATGCACAACGTGTTCAACGACACCCGCATCGCCGTGGCCCGCAAGCTGCGCGAGCTCGCCCGCGGTGGCTGTGTCATCCGCGTCATCGCGGCCACGATCCAGTCGGACATCCGGGCGACGCTGAACCACCCGAACATCTCGATCCGGCGGGCGGCGGTGCACGACAAGACGATCCTCATCAACTCCAAGTACGCCGGGTCCTCGACCAACCGCTTCAACGTCTTCACCGGGTCGCACAACCTGACCCAGTCGGCGTTGCAGCGCAACGACGAGATCATCATCCGCCTCGCCGACAGCAAGCCGCTGCACGACCTGTTCGTCGAGCACTTCCAGCGCGCCTGGGCCGACGGCACCGACGTCCCGGGCGGCTCGTCCTGACCTGAGCCGACACGACGGGAGGGGGCGGGTCCGCACGGACCCGCCCCCCCCATCGTGCGTGGCGGTCAGCCGATCGTGACCGTGGTGCGGTGGGTGGAGCTGTCGTAGACGAACGACACCTTGGTGCCGTCGGCCGGGACGGTGAACGACCCGTCGCCGGAGCCGCCGTCGGGACCGTAGGACTCGGTCCAGCCCAGGTCGTGGGCGACCTTGAACTTCCAGTCACCCGCGGGGATCTTCGTCGTGGCCCAGGTGAAGACCCCGTCGCCGTCCTTGTCCTGCAGCCACGGCCGCATGCACGCCGGCGACCAGTCGGCCGAGCAGCCGAGCTCGGACTGGAAGGACCCGGGAACCGTGACGATCTCGGTCTCCTCGTCGCTGGTCACCCAGTGCGTCGCGTGGTCGTAGTAGAACGTCACCGACCCGTCGGTCTCGTAGTCGATGTTGTCCGAGCCGCCGCCCTTGCCGTAGGCCTCGCTCCACGAGCGGTTGATCGCCGCCTTGTAGGCGTACGGGGCCGCGGGGAGGGTGAACGACTTCTTCCAGATCTGGTCGTTCGCGTCGAGGGCCAGCTGGGCCTGGTCGCAGTCGGGCGCCCAGTCGCCACTGACGCCGAGGTTGACCGGGCAGCCCATCTCCGAGCCGTGCGTGCCCGGGACGGACACGGCGTTCGGCTGGGTGACGGGGTCACCGATCTCCACCTCGGCGGGCGGCGGCGCCGGGGAGACGACGCGGGCCCACGACCCGTCCGCCGCGACCCGGCCGGCGGCGTCCTTGACGACCGCGCGGTACTCGAGGACGGAGCCGAGCTTCATCCCCGCGACGTCGTGGAAGACGCGGAACGGGGCGTTGTCGTCGGTGCCGATGGTGCGCCACTGCGACGTCCCGACCGGGCGGTAGAGGAACGTGGCCTGGGCGAAGGTCGACGCCGAGACGTCAGCACCGATCTCGGCGCGGCCCGCCACACCCGAACCGGCCTCGACCTTCAGGTCGACGGTCGGCGCGGCACCCGTGGTGGTGATCGGCTTGTTCGCCCGCCAGACGCTGACCGACAGCGGCGGGACGGTCACCTTGACCGACCCGTCAGCGGCGGGCTTGACCGCGGTGTCGGTGCCGAAGACCGGCGTGAACACCCGGCCGTTGCCCTTGGTCCAGGTGGGGAAGGTCGCCGACGCCGTCGTCGTCGAGTTGTTCGCGGCCACGACGTACTCGACCTTCTGGCCCTTGTCGAGGCGGGACACCGCGAAGATGCCCGCGCCGTCGGCCGAGTAGCGCTGCACCTGGGCACCGTCGGCGAGCGCGGGGTGCTTGGCCCTCATCGCGGACAGCGCCTTGAGGTTGAGGTAGAGCGGGTGGGTGGGGTCGAAGCGGTCGCGCGACCCCTCCGGCCCGGCGAGGACCTGCTCGGTGTTGTAGGCGTCGACCTTGCTGGCGAACATGTCCTCACGGGCCAGCTGGTCGCCGCCGGTGCTGACGAAGCCCTGCTCGTCGCCGTAGTAGGTGACGGGGTTGCCGCGCACCGCGAACATCAGTGCGTTGGCGAGCTTCAGGCGCGCGATGTGGTTGGCCTCGTCACCCTTCGCCGCGTCCTTGAGGAACATCGAGGCGCGGCCCATGTCGTGGTTCCCGAGGAAGGTCGGCAGCTGGTAGGCGTTGCTGTCGGCGTCGGTGTACCAGTCGTCCTTGCTGAAGAAGTCGGCGAGCTTGGACGTCTCCACCCCCTTGGCGAAGTCGACGCCCTGCTGCTGGAAGCCGAAGTCGAGGGTCGCCTGGAGCTTGCCGCGGGTCGTGTACTCGGACATCACGGCCGGGTTGCCGTCGTAGACCTCGCCGAACGCGAAGAAGTCGTCGTTCTTCACCCGCGCGGCCTCACCGAGGATGTCGGGGATGAACTTCTGCCAGAACTCGAGGTTCACGTGCTTGACGGTGTCGATACGGAAGCCGTCGATGCCGAAGTCGACCCACTGCTTGTAGATGTCGCCCATGCCCGAGACGACCTGGGGCCGCTCGGTGAACAGGTCGTCGAGCCCGGAGAAGTCACCGTAGGTGGAGGACTCGCCGGCGAAGGTCGAGTCACCGCGGTTGTGGTACATCGTCACGTCGTTGAGCCACGAGGGCACCTTGACGTTCTCCTCGCCCGCGTGGACGAACGGGGTGTAGGGGAAGGAGGTCGCGTCGAGCGTCGGCCAGGCCGCCGCGGGCTGCCCCACGTAGGTGCGGTCGTCGAACGCGGTGCCGGAGGAGTCGGTGAACGGCGAGGACTTCTTGCTCTTGTACGTGTACGCGCCCTCGCGGAAGTCGATGACGTCGGCCGTGTGGTTGGTGATGATGTCGAAGAAGACCTTCATGCCCTTGGCGTGGGCCGCCGCGATGAGGGCCTTCATGTCGGCGTTGGTGCCCAGGTGGGGGTCGATCTGGGTGAAGTCGGTGATCCAGTACCCGTGGTAGCCGGCGCTCTCCTCGCCGGCCTTGCCCTGGACCGCCTTGTTCTTGAAGCTCGGGGTGAGCCAGATCGCCGTCGTCCCCATGCCCTTGATGTAGTCGAGCTTGCCGGTCAGGCCCCGGAGGTCACCCCCGTGGTAGAAGCCCTTGTGGGTGGGGTCGAGCCCCGTGGTGAGCGGCCCGCCGGTCAGGCCCCCCTGGTCGTTGGCCGTCGAGCCGTTGGCGAAGCGGTCGGCCATGACGAAGTAGAAGCGCTCGCGGGTCAGCGCGTCGCGCAGCGAGTCCTTCGCGAGCGCGGCGTCGGCCGCACTGGTGCCGCCCGCGAGGTTCTTCGGCGTGAAGGAGACCACGTGGCTGGCGTGGTCGTAGGAGAACTCCAGCTGCGCCGGGCCCTCGAGGACGAGGGGGATGTTCGAGCCGTCGGCCTTGCCGTCGGCGCCGTAGTTCTCGGCCCACGCCCCGTTGAGGCGGACCTTGAACTCGTACGTGCCGGCCGGGACGGTGAACGTCTTCGCGAACCGGGTGGGCGACCCGGCCACGGCGCCGAGGTCGGTGGCGGTGCAGGCCTCGTCCCAGTCCTTGGGGCAGCCCAGCTCGCTCATGAGGTCGCCCATGAGGGTGACCCGCGCCGGGGTGGGCGTGTGGTCGGCCAGTGCCGGGGCGGCAGTCGCGAGCACGGGGACCGCGGCGAGGGCGAGCCCCACGGCGATCGCGGACAGACGTCGGGGACCGGGCATCGTTGCTCCTCGTGCTCTTCGCGCGACCACCCTGGCGCGCGACCTGTGTCGAGGCTGGACGCTATCTGCGTAAACGCTTTACATCGACCCCAGAGGCCGACAACCTTGCACAGCCCGCACCGTCGGGCGACCTCCGGCTAGCGCTGGCGGGCCACTCGGCCCTCGTCCCACACCGGCTCGTCGGAGGCGACGACCTTCCCGTCGGCCCGGAAGACGAGGAAGCGGTCGAGGCCGCGCGCGAACCAGCGGTCGTGCGTCACCGCGACGACCGTGCCCTCGAACGCCGCGAGCGCGTCCTCGAGCGCCTCGGCCGAGTGCAGGTCGAGGTTGTCGGTCGGCTCGTCGAGGAGCAGCATCGTCGCGCCGGACAGCTCGAGCAGCAGGATCTGGAGCCGGGCCTGCTGGCCGCCGGACAGCGAGTCGAAGGTCTGCTCCGACGCCTGGGCGAGCCCGTACCGGTCGAGGGCGCGCGCGGCGAGGTCGCGCGGCATCCCGGTCCGGTGGTCGTCGCCGCGGTGGAGGATCTCCAGCAGGGACCGGCCGTGCAGGGCCGCGTGGTCGTGCGTCTGGGCGAACCAGCCCGGGCGGACCCGCGACCCGAGGACGACCCGGCCCTCGTGCTCGACCGTCGTCGGCCGGATGTCGCCCACCGGCTCGTGCTCCTTGTCGGGGTCGGAGCCGCCGGCCGCCAGGAGCCGGAGGAAGTGCGACTTCCCCGACCCGTTGCTGCCGAGGATGCCGACCCGCTCGCCGAACCAGATCTCGGTGTCGAACGGCGCCATCAGCGCCCCGCCGTCGACGCGCAGCTCGAGCGCCGTCGCGACGGCGGCCCGCTTGGCCGTCCGCCCGCCGGTGAGGCGCATCGACACCTTCTGGCGCAGGGGGACGGCCTCGGGCGGCCCGGCCTCCTCGAACTTGCGCAGCCGCGTCTCCGCAGCCCGCAGCCGCGAGGCCATGCCGTCGTTGTAGGTCGCCTTCTGCCGGTACATGACGACGAGCTCCTTGAGCTTGACGTGCTCCTCGTCCCAGCGCTTGCGCAGCTCCTCGAGGCGCGCGTTGCGGTCGGCGCGGGCGTCGTCGTAGGTGGAGTACCGGCCGGGGTGCACCCAGACCGTGTTGCCGCCGCGGCTGGGCTCGAGCGTGGCCACCCGGGTGGCCACGCGGTCGAGCAGCTCGCGGTCGTGGCTGACGAAGAGCACCGTCTTGGGCGACTCCACGAGCCGCTCCTCCAGCCAGCGCTTGCCCGGGACGTCGAGGTAGTTGTCCGGCTCGTCGAGGACGAGGACCTCCTCGGGGCCACGCAGCAGCGCCTCGAGGACGACGCGCTTCTGCTCCCCGCCGGACAGGGTCGACACCCGGCGGTACTGGGCCCGCTCGAAGGGCGTGCCGAGCGCCGCGACGGTGCAGACGTCCCAGAACGTCTCCCAGTCGTAGCCGCCCACCTCGCCCCAGTCCGACAGCGCCTGCGCGTAGTCGAGCTGGTCCTTCTCGGACTCGCGCTCCATCATCATCAGCTCGGTGCGCTCCACCTCGGCCGCGGCCTCCCGGATGGCGTCGGGAGCCACCGAGACGAGCAGGTCGCGGACCGTCGTGTCGTCGCGGACCTTGCCGATGAACTGGCGCATCACGCCCAGGCCGCCGCTGCGGGTCACCGCGCCGTCGGACGCCACGAGGTCGCCCGCGAGGATGCGCAGCAGGGTGGTCTTGCCCGTGCCGTTCGGCCCGATGAGCGCGACCTTGGCGCCCTCGCCCACCCGGAAGGTCACGTCGCGCAGGAGGCGGCGGCCGTCGGGCAGGGAGAAGCTCACGGTGTTGACGTCGAGGTGGCCCACGAGGAGCCATCCTCGCGCCCCATCGACCCCCCTGCATCCGACTTATGGCGTTCTGCCCACCTCCCGGGGCGCCCCGAGGGGCTCCAGAGGTGGGTGGTCCGCAAGAAGTCGGGTCAGCGAGGGGGCAGCGTGCGGGTGGCGCGGGCCTCCTCGGCGCGGGCGGCGAGGCCGGCGTCGTCGGGGTAGACGACCTCCTCCAGCGACAGGCCGTGGGCCGGCATCACCTTGACCCTCGGGTCGCGCTCCCGCCCCTGGAGGACGCGGGCCGGAAGGTCCTCGCCGAAGCGGCCCTCCCCCACCGGCACGACCGCCCCCACGAGCGCGCGGACCATGCTGTGGCAGAACGCGTCCGCCTCGACCCGGCCCTCGATGGTGCCGTCGGCCGCGCGGGTCCAGCCGTAGTGCAGCAGCGTGCGGACGGTCGTGGCTCCCTCCCGGCGCCGGCAGAACGCGGCGAAGTCGTGCAGGCCGAGCAGGCGCTGGGCCGCGGCGTCCATGGCGGCGACGTCGAGGGGACCGCGGACGACCACCGTGTCGGAGCGCCTCAGCGGGTCCACGAGGGACGGGTCGTCGCAGACCCGGTAGAGGTAGCGGCGGCGCACGGCCGAGAATCGGGCGTCGAAACCGTCGGGAGCCCTCGACACCCGGCGGACCGCGATATCGGTGGGGAGGATGCCGCGCAGCCGGCTCTCCGCCGCCTCCTCGGGGGTGCGGGTCGACCTGCCGCGCAGCAGGTCCCACGCGTCGGGCTCGACGTCGAGGTGGGCCACCTGGCCGCGCGCGTGCACCCCGGCGTCGGTGCGACCGGCGACCGTGAGCCGGACCGGCTCGGTGAGCCGCAGGACGGTGGTGAGCGCCTCGGTCAGGGTCCCCTCGACCGTGCGGCGACCGGGCTGGGCCGCCCACCCGGAGAAGTGCGTCCCGTCGTACGAGAGGTCGACCCGGATCCGCAGCGTCACCGCGACAGCGTAGCCCCGGCCTCCACGACCCCGCCGCCGTCCGGCCAGGCCCCGGCAGCACGCAGCCGCTGCTCGAGGGCGGGGGCGAGCGTGGCCACGTACGACGTGGTCAGGTGGTTGTCGTCGAGGTAGACCCACACGTTCCCGACCGCGGGAGGGCACCGGCCCGCGGGGCAGACGAGGTCGGTGAGGTCGACGTCGGTGAAGCCCTCGACGTCGAGCGCCGCCGCCGGGTCGCGCGGCGCGAGCTTCTCGGACACCGGTGCCGTGCAGGCCTCGTCGCCGCGCTCGAGCGCACAGGCCACGACGCCCGACGCGAACCGCGGGTTGTCGCGGAGGCCGACCACGGGCGTGCCGTGCGCGGTCACGGCCCGCACCACCTCCTCGTACCCCGCGACGAGCCGCTCGCCCGGGGTGCGGGGGTGGGCCGCGGTCGCGACCGTCACGAGGAGGTCGGCGCGGTGCGAGGTCACGTAGTCCAGGGCGGCCGCGTTCCAGCGGGCGCAGGCTCCCGTGCGCGACGACGCCGCCCCGAACGAGCAGCCGCCCTCGAGGAGGGCGATGACGCGCCACCCCTCGCGCTCGGCGATCGGGGTCACCGTCGCGAGCCACTGCTCGGCGTGCGAGTCGCCCACGACGAGGACGGTCGCGGTCGCCGCGCGGGCGGGTTCGAGGACGGTGCACCCCTCGGTCAGGGGCGCGCGTGCCGCCCAGTCCCCCGAACACCGGGCGGGCAGCGAGGCGAACTCACGCCGCAGGGCGGTCGACGCCGGCAGCCGCCGGTCGACCGGGAGCGCGCGCACGCTTACGCCGCCGGCGAGGGCCCGGGCTCCGGGGTAGCCGGCGACCTCGTGCCCCGCCGACAGCCGGTCGCCACGGGCCGCGTCGTGGTCGAGGCGCAGCACCCCACCGCCCGCCAGCCCGGCCACGAGGCCCGCGCTGCCCAAGACCACCCCGGCCGAGCGCCACGGGGCCGTGGCCGGCCAGTCGAGCCGCCGCACGGGTCGCTCGACGAGCCGGGTGAGGACCTGAGCCAGCACGAGGGACGCCGCGACCACGACCGCGCCGTCGAGCACCCCCGCCCGAGGGCGGCCGCTCGTCGCCAGCCAGAGGACGAGCACCGGCCAGTGCACGAGGTAGAGCGCGTACGAGAACCCCCCGGCGGCGACGAGCGGCCGGGTCGACAGCAGCCGGTCGACGCCCCACCGGGTGGGGGTCGTCCCCGCCACGAGCACCGCCGCCGCGCACAGCAGCGGCCACAGCGCGACCCACCCGGGGAAGGAGCGGGTGACGTCCAGGACCATCCCGCACGCCACGAGGGCGAGAAGACCCGCCCATCCGAGCGGCTCGGCCACCGCCCGCGGCACCCGCAACTGCGGCAGGAGCACCGCCAGCAACCCACCGAGGGCGAGCTCCCACACCCGCGAGGCGCTGTCGAAGTAGGCGAACGCCTGCCGGGTCGCCGTGGTGTGCACCGACCAGGCGAGCGACACCGCCACGGCCACCGCCAGCACGACCCCGACCACCGTCGCCGGGCTGCGGCCCCATCGCCGGGCCACCCACCCGGCACCCACGACGAGCAGCGGCACGAGGACGAAGGCCTGGCCCTGCACCGACAGCGACCACATGTGCTGCAGCGGGCTGGCCTGCCCCTTGTCCGCGGCGTAGTAGTCGACCGCGCGTGCCGCGAGCACCCAGTTCTCGCTGTACGTCAGCGACCCGACAGCGTCGACGAGGAGCCCTCGCCACCGCGGCTGCGGGAAAAGCACCAGCCCGGCCGCGACCGTCGCGGCCACGACCACCGCCGCCGCCGGCACGAGCCGCTGGAAGACCCGCAGCCACTGGCGGGGCACCGACACCCGCTCGCCACGCTCGAGACGCCGGACCAGCCCACCCACGAGGAAGAACGCCGACAGGAAGAGGAAGACGTCGACGCCGCCCGAGACCCGCCCGAGCCACACGTGGTACGCCACGACGAGCAGGACCGCGGTCGCCCGCAGCCCCTCGACGTCGGGGCGGAACCCCGGGCGCACCTCGTCCACCTCGACAGCCAACGGCACGCCGGTGTCCGGACCGCGAGGACGACGTGACCGGCGGGTGTCGTCCCGGTGCACGGCCGTCGACCCGGGCACACTGGCGCGGTGAGCACCACGACCGGCTCGGCGACCCGCACCATCGGCACGCACCGGCTCGTCGCCGCCGGTGCCTTCGCGGTGCAGGGCCTTCTCTTCATCGCCCTCACCCTCCGCCTGCCGCAGCTCAAGGCCCAGCTGGGTCTGGGCGAGCTCGCGCTTGCCGGTCTCATGCTGCTCCTCGTCCTGATGGCGGGGGCCGGCTCGGTCGTCGCCGGAGCCCTCGCCCGGCGGCGCGACAGCGCCACCGCGGTGCGCGCCGCCCTCGTCCTCCTCGCCGTGGGGACCGCCCTGGTCGGCCTGGCCACCGCCGGCACGGGCCACCTCCCGGTCCTCGTGGTCGCCGTCACCGTCTACGGCCTCGGGGTCGGGGCCAACGACGCGGCCTCCAACATGCAGGCGGTCGCGGTCGAGCAGGAGATGGGTCGGCCGGTCCTGCCCTCGTTCCACGCCGCCTGGACCGCGGGAGGGCTCGTGGCCACGCTCGCGGTGCTCGCCCTCGGCGGGCTGACCCACCCGGCGGCGCACGTCGTCCTCACCGCACTCCCGCTCGCCCTCCTGGCCGCGCCCTTCCTCCGGCACGACCGGGGCACCGTCGCCGAGGACCCCACCTCGCTCGGGGTGCCGTGGCGCACCGTGGCGCTCGTCGGCCTCGGCCTCGTGCTCTTCTACTCCGTCGACACCGCGGTCACGGCCTGGGGGCCGGTGTACCTCAGCAGCGACGCCGTCTTCACGAACCCGCCGACCTCCCCCGACCTCTACGCGCTGGCGACCCTGCCCTACCTCGTGGCCACGCTGCTCGCCCGCTCGGTGGGCGATGCCGCCACGGCCCGCCTCGGCGCGCCGGCGGTGGTCCGGATCGGGGCGGTCACCGCGTTCGTCGGCCTCGCGGTCGTCGTCCTCGCGCCGGCCTCGACCTGGCCCGTGGCGATCGTCGGGTTCTTCGTCGTCGGCCTGGGGGTCGCGGTCGTCGCGCCCCTGTCGTTCTCCGCCGCTGCGCGGGTGGCCGGGTCGGCGGGCGACGAGGCCGCCAGGCGGCGCCGGGTCGACGCCACCATCGCCCGCTTCAACCAGTTCAACTACGCCGGCGCCCTGCTCGGCTCCGTGCTCACCGGCGCGATCGGCACCAGCACCCTGCGCGTGGGTTTCGCGCTGCCGATGGTCCTCGTCCTCGGCCTGGTCCCCCTCGCCCGCCACTTCGGCGGCAGCGGCACGGAGGCCGCGCCCGCCGCGTAACTCGCTGGCCCGAGCGCCCGGCACTGCCTAGGGTCGGCCGCATGGACCGACCCGCCCTCGACGACGCCCTCCGCCACCGGGAGGTCGTGCTGCGTGCCTTCCTCGACGTCGACGGGCGCCTGTCGAGCATCCCCACCAAGCTCTCCAAGCGACTCGTGGTCCTCGACCACATCAGCCAGCAGTTCGAACCCGGCCGCCGCTACCCCGAGGCCGAGGTCAACGAGGTCATGCACCGCTTCCACCCCGACCACGCAGCGCTGCGCCGCTACCTCGTCGAGCAGGGGTTCCTCGAGCGCCGCGACGGCGAGTACTGGCGGGCCGGCGGCACCGTCGAGACCTGAGCCGCCCACGACGCGGAACGGCCCCCCTCCCGTGCGGGAGGGGGGCCGTTCACGTCAGCCGGGGGGCGAGGCTCAGGCCTCGTCGTCCTCGACCTGCTGCTTGGCAGCGCCACCGGCCGGCTCGAAGCCGGCGGCCTCGGCAGCCTCGGCGTCGGTGAACCAGAATTCGGCGATGGTCTGGTCGAACCACTGCGAACCCTCGACGTGGTACTTGCCGGAGTCGGCGTTGCCCTTGACGGTGTAGCCGTCGGGGGCCGAGCCGTCCTCGTTCGCGGCGACCGCGCCCTGGGGGAGCTCGACGGCCGGGGTCTCCTCGACGGTCTCCTCGACCGGCGCCTCGACCTTGGGCTCGTCCTTCTTCTTCGAGTCCTTCGCCGCACGCTTGGTGGCGGCCTCGGCCTCCTTGACGGTGGCCTTCTTGGCGACGGGCTCGCGGACGAGCTCGATGACCGCCATGGGCGCGTTGTCACCCTTGCGGGCGCCGATCTTCGTGATGCGGGTGTAGCCGCCGTTGCGCTCGGCCATGTCGGGCGCGATCTCGACGAAGAGACGGTGCACGACACCCTTGTCGCGGACCACGGTCATGACCCGACGACGGGCGTGCAGGTCACCGCGCTTCGCGAAGGTGACGAGACGCTCGGCGAGGGGCCGCAGCCGCTTCGCCTTGGCCTCGGTGGTCGTGATCGAGTCGTGCTCGAAGAGCGACGTCGCGAGGTTGGCGAGGATGAGCCGCTCGTGGGCGGGGCCGCCTCCGAGACGGGGACCCTTGGTGGGGGTGGGCATTGCTGTTCTCCTTGGTCAGTACGCCGGGGGGCGTGGTCAGAGCTGCTCGTCCTCGGCGTACGCCGCGTCGTCCTCGCCCTCACCGAAGGTGAAGTCGTCGTACCGGTCGGCGATGAGGCTGGGGTCGAACCCGGGGGGGCTGTCCTTGAGGGCCAGGCCCATGCCGGCGAGCTTGGCCTTGACCTCGTCGATCGACTTCGCACCGAAGTTGCGGATGTCGAGCAGGTCGGCCTCGCTGCGGCCCACGAGCTCACCTACGGTGTGGATGCCCTCGCGCTTGAGGCAGTTGTACGACCGGACGGTGAGGTCGAGGTCCTCGATCGGCAGGGCCAGGTCCGCGGCGAGCGCGGCGTCGGTCGGCGACGGGCCCATGTCGATGCCCTCCGCCTCGACGTTGAGCTCACGGGCCAGGCCGAAGAGTTCGACGAGGGTCTTGCCGGCGGACGCGAGGGCGTCACGCGGCGCCATCGAGTTCTTGGTCTCGACGTCGACGACGAGGCGGTCGAAGTCGGTGCGCTGCTCGACGCGGGTGGCCTCGACCTTGTAGGTCACGGTGAGGACCGGGCTGTAGATGGAGTCGACCGGGATGCGGCCGATCTCCTGGTCGCCGGACTTGTTCTGCTGCGCCGAGACGTAGCCACGGCCACGCTCGACGGTCAGCTCCATCTCGACGGTGCCCTTGTCGTTGAGCGTCGCGATGTGCAGGTCGGTGTTGTGGATCTCCACCCCGGCCGGCGGCGCGATGTCGGCAGCGGTGACCGCGCCGGAGCCCTGCTTGCGCAGGTACATCACGACGGGCTCGTCGTGCTCCGAGGAGACGACCAGGCCCTTGATGTTGAGGATGATCTCGGTGACGTCCTCCTTGACCCCGGGGATCGTGGAGAACTCGTGGAGCACGCCGTCGATGCGGATGCTCGTGACCGCGGCACCCGGGATGCTCGAAAGCAGGGTGCGGCGCATCGAGTTGCCGAGCGTGTAGCCGAAGCCGGGCTCGAGGGGCTCGATGACGAAGCGGCTCCGGGACTCGGAGACGACGTCCTCACTGAGGACGGGACGCTGTGCGATGAGCACGGTGATTCTTCCTTCCCACGGGCGACCGCCATATGACGCCTCGTGAAACGCGGGAGTCGCCTCCCGCCGGTGGCCTCACTTCGGTCCGTGGGGCCACCCACGACCCGGGAGGCCGTCCGCCGAAGCCGGCGGACGGCATCCCGTGTCGGTCAGTTCTTCGAGTAGAACTCGACGATGAGCTGCTCGGTGAGCACGGTGTCGATCTGCGCCCGCACCGGCAGCTGGTGGATGAGGATCTGCAGCGAGCCGGGGACGACCTGGAGCCAGGCCGGGACCGGACGGTCGCCGTAGGTCTCACGCGCCAGCTGGAACGGGAGGGTCTCCACCGACTGCTTGCGCACGGTGATGATGTCGTACGCCTCGACCCGGTAGGACGGGACGTCGACACGGACGCCGTTGACCAGGAAGTGACCGTGGGTCACGAGCTGGCGCGACTGGCGACGCGTGCGGGCGAGCCCGGCGCGGTAGACGACGTTGTCGAGACGGGACTCGAGGATCGTCAGGATGTTCTCACCGGTCTTGCCGGGGCGGTTGGCCGCCTCCTTGTAGTACCGGCGGAACTGCTTCTCCATGACGCCGTAGGTGAAGCGGGCCTTCTGCTTCTCCTGCAGCTGGGTGAGGTACTCCTTCTCCTGGATCCGGCGACGGCCGTGCTGGCCGGGCGGGAAGGGACGGAGCTCGAAGTTCTTGTCGCCGCCGACGAGGTCGGTCTTGAGTCGGCGCGACTTCTTGGTGATGGGTCCGGTGTAACGGGCCATTGCTCTCTATCTACCTTTCGCGAAGTCTCGGGCGCTCAGACGCGGCGGCGCTTGGGCGGGCGGACACCGTTGTGCGGGCTGGGGGTGACGTCCTGGATCGAACCGACCTCGAGGCCGGCGGCGGTCAGGGAACGGATGGCGGTCTCACGACCGGAACCCGGGCCCTTGACGAAGACGTCCACCTTGCGCATCCCGTGCTCCATGGCACGGCGAGCAGCGGCCTCGGCGGCGGTCTGCGCGGCGAACGGCGTGGACTTGCGGGACCCCTTGAAGCCCACCTGGCCGGCAGAGGCCCAGGCGATGACGGCCCCGGTGGGGTCGGTGATCGAGATGATCGTGTTGTTGAACGTGCTCTTGATGTGGGCCTGGCCCACAGCGACGTTCTTCTTCTCCTTGCGGCGCACCTTCTTGGCGCCCGCGGTACGGCCCTTGGGAGGCATGTGTTCTCTTTCCTACGAAGTCTTCGGAAGCGGTGGCAGCGACGCGCGCGAGGCGCAGGTCACTTACCGGCCTTCTTCTTGCCGGCCACGGTGCGCTTGGGACCCTTGCGGGTACGCGCGTTGGTCTTGGTGCGCTGACCGCGCACCGGGAGACCGCGTCGGTGACGCAGGCCCTCGTAGGACCCGATCTCCACCTTGCGGCGGATGTCCGACTGCACCTCGCGGCGCAGGTCTCCCTCGACCTTGAGGTTCTCGTCGATCCAGTCACGCAGGGCGACGAGCTGCTCGTCACCCAGGTCCTTGACGCGGGTGTCCGGGTTGACCCCGGTGGCCGCGAGGGCCTTCTGCGCGCTGGTCCGACCGACTCCGAAGATGTAGGTCAGTGCGACCTCGACGCGCTTCTCGCGCGGGAGGTCCACTCCAACAAGACGTGCCATCTGAGGATGGTTCCTTTTCTGTGGATGTCCGGAGGTCTGGTGCAGCCACCGATCCGGCCCATCCTGGTCCGGTCCACGGCCTCCGGGCCGTGGGTGACGTCCCGCGCCCACCTGCGACTTCCAGGTGACCCGTCGGGGGTCGGGTGCTGCGATCATCACTTCTGCGTGCTCGAGCCGTGACTCGTGCGGCCCCGTGAGGGGCGGTGGTGCGTCTGACGCGTGGTCAGCCCTGGCGCTGCTTGTGGCGCAGGTTCTCGCAGATCACCATGACCCGACCGTTGCGGCGGATCACCTTGCACTTGTCGCAGATCTTCTTGACGCTCGGCTGAACCTTCATGTCGCCTTTGCTGTCTGTATCGATTGCGGTTAGCGGTAGCGGAAGACGATGCGGCCGCGGGTCAGGTCGTATGGGCTGAGCTCCACCACCACACGGTCCTCGGGGAGGATCCGGATGTAGTGCTGACGCATCTTCCCGGAGATGTGCGCGAGCACCTTGTGACCGTTCGTGAGCTCAACCCTGAACATCGCGTTCGGGAGAGCCTCGACGATCGTGCCCTCGATCTCGATGACGCCGTCCTTCTTGGCCATACCCTCTCAATCCGCTGTTGGGCGACTCTTCGGTGTGTCGATCCGCCCATGGAAATCGGCCCCGTGCTGCTCACGCAGGGACACACCCATGCGAGAACGCACACGTGACCGACGTTCAATACTACTGACCGAGCGCTCCAGCACGAAATCCGCCGGCGACGACCGACGGACCGCGGCGCTCGCACGCGGCCACGGTCCGTCGGTCGGTCTCCCCGGCGCCACCGGGCCGGCCACGCAGGGGGTGTGGCCGGCCCGGGGAGCAGGGTGTCGCAGGGGTCGTCAGCTGGGGCGCACCTTGGTGAGCGCGTCGGACATCACCTGCGCGGTGCCGGAGGCGCAGAAGCCCTGCTGGGCCGCCAGGCCGCTGTAGCCCCACATCGTCAGGTAGTTGCCCGTGTACCCGTGGGCCACCGGCCCGACGCAGTCGAGGTAGGTCTCCTTGCCCTCGCTGCGGGTGAAGTCACGGGTCGTGCCCTTGGTCGCCCGGTAGCGTCCCTCGGCCCAGAGCTCGCCGAAGTAGTCCAGGTCGTAGTAGTCGGTCCAGGCCTGGGCGGTGCCGACCTTGGCGACGATCTCGTTCCAGGCGTCGACGTGGCCACCGGCCTCGTGGGCGACCACGGCGGCCCAGGTCGTGGCCGTCCCGGTGTAGTACGTGTTGTAGGTGACCGCGTTGTTGGCCGGTCCGGCGTTGCCGATGAAGCCGGTGGCGCCGAGGTTGGCGACGGTGACGTTCATCGAGCCGCACGACGCGTAGTCCATGACCTTGGGGCAGGTCGTGCTCTGGACGTCGGCGACGTTGACCGTCGTGGTGGTGGTCGGGGTGACCGGGATGGTGGTGCTGGTACCGCCCTTCGGGGGTTTGCCGGGGCCGCCCTTGGCGGCCTGGGCGGTGCCGGCGACGCCGGCGGTGAGTGCCAACAGGGCAGCCATGGCGGCTGCGCTGCGGCGTGCAGGGATGGCGAATCGCACGCTGTGCTCCTCGAGGTTGCAGGGGGATCTCGATGTCAGCGCTCGACGACCGGGGGCGAGACCGGTGACCCCAAGGGCGAGAGGGGCGGGTCGTGTCGTGCGTTGTGAATGATGTTCCCCATGGGGCGACACGCCGACAACACGAACGCTGAGAACGTGGCCCTTCGGTCGCCCGCGCATCGCCCGTGCGGAGGTGCCACATCGGCCGAACAGCCGATGAAACGGCCGGTTTCCGGACCGAAACGACCTGTTGGGGCCGTTCTGCAGGTCGCGGTGCCCGCCGCAACTCGAGCGACGGGTGCGTCCTCAGGTTCCGTCCGCGCCTCGGACCGATTCGGTCCGCATCGCGGACGGCCCGTTTTCTGCTAGGACCCGGGAGGACCGTCCGGGGCGTCGCGCAGGTCGTCGGCGAACAGCCGCAGGAGGCGCGCGGTGCCGTCGACGGCGCTCAGCTCGCCCTCCCGCACGGCCCGCTCGACCTCGGCGCGCGCCGCCCGCACCGAGGGGGTGTCGCGCACGGCGTCCTGGAGGTGCGCGTCGACCATGGCCCACATCCAGTCCTGCTGCTGGCGGGCCCGGCGCGCCTCGAGCGAGCCCTGGGTGCGCAGGTGGTCGCGGTGCTCGAGGACGGCCGCCCAGACCTCGTCGAGGCCGGCACCGGTGAGCGCCGAGCAGGTGAGGACGGGGGGCCGGCGGGCGGCGGGGCCCGGCATCATCAGGCGCATGGCCCCGGAGAGCTCGCGCGCCGCCACCCGGGCCGCGGCCTCGCCGTCGCCGTCGGCCTTGTTCACCGCGATGACGTCGGCGAGCTCGAGGATGCCGCGCTTGATGCCCTGGAGCTGGTCCCCCGCCCGCGCGAGCGTGAGCAGGAGGAAGGTGTCGACCATCTCCGAGACGGCGACCTCGTTCTGCCCCACCCCGACCGTCTCGACGATGACGACGTCGTGGCCCGCGGCCTCGAGGACGAGCATCGACTCGCGGGTGGCCCGCGCGACGCCGCCGAGGTGCCGGCCCGACGGGCTGGGCCGCACGAACGCGGCATCGCTGGCGGTGAGCTCGGCCATCCGGGTGCGGTCGCCGAGGATCGAGCCGCCGGTGCGGCGCGAGCTGGGGTCGACCGCCACGACGGCCACCTTCTGGCCCTGCTCGACGAGCCGGGTGCCCAGCGCGTTGATGAAGGTCGACTTGCCCGCGCCGGGGACCCCGCTGACCCCGACGCGCACCGAGCGGCCGGTGAGGTCGGCGAGGTCGGTGAGGAGCTCCCCCGCGAGCTCGCGGTGCTCGGGGCGGCTGGACTCGAGCAGGGTGATGGCACGGGCGACGTGCTGCCGGGAGCCGGCGCGCACGCCGGCCGCCAGGTCGGCGACGTCGACCGACCTCACCCGAGCCGCTCGCGCAGGTCGGCGACGAGGTCGACGGCGGCCCGGCTGATGACCGTGCCGGGCGGGTAGATGGCGTCGGCGCCGGCCGCGCGCAGGGCCTCGAAGTCCTGGCTCGGGATGACGCCGCCCACGACGATCATGAGGTCCTGCCGCCCGAGGGCGTCGAGCTCGGCGCGCAGCGCGGGCACGAGGGTGAGGTGGCCGGCGGCCAGCGAGCTGACCCCCACGACGTGCACGTCGGCCTCGACGGCCTGGCGCGCGACCTCGGCCGGCGTCTGGAACAGCGGGCCCACGTCGACGTCGAAGCCGAGGTCGGCGAAGGCGGTGGCGATGACCTTCTGGCCGCGGTCGTGGCCGTCCTGGCCCATCTTCGCCACGAGGATGCGGGGCCGGCGGCCCTCTTCGCGCTCGAAGTCCTCGACGGCCGCCTGGGCCGCACGGACGGTGGCGTCCTCCCCCGCCTCGGCGCTGTACACGCCCCCGATCGTACGGATCTGGGCGGTGTACCGGCCGAAGACCTCCTCCATCGCGGCCGACATCTCGCCGACGGTGGCCTTGGCGCGGGCGGCCTCGATGGCGAGGGCGAGCAGGTTGGTGCCGAGGCTGCCGTCGGAGCCGGCACGCGCGGCGTCGGTCATCCGGCGCAGCGCCGCGGCGGCGGCCTCCTCGTCGCGCTCGGCGCGCAGCCGCTCGAGCTTGGCGACCTGGCTCGCGCGCACCGCCGCGTTGTCGACGCGCAGCACCTCGATCGGCTCGTCCTCGTCGACCGGGTAGCGGTTGACGCCGATGACGGGCTGCTGGCCGGAGTCGATGCGCGCCTGGGTGCGGGCGGCGGCCTCCTCGATGCGCATCTTGGGGATGCCGGCCTCGATGGCGGCGGCCATGCCCCCGGCCGCCTCGACCTCCTCGATGTGCGCCCAGGCCCGGCGAGCGAGGTCGTGGGTCAGCCGCTCGACGTACGCCGATCCCGCCCACGGGTCGATGACGCGCGTCGTGCCCGACTCCTGCTGCAGGACGAGCTGGGTGTTGCGGGCGATCCGCGCCGAGAAGTCCGTGGGGAGGGCGATCGCCTCGTCGAGGGCGTTGGTGTGCAGGCTCTGGGTGTGCCCCTGGGTCGAGGCCATCGCCTCCACGCAGGTGCGCACGACGTTGTTGAAGACGTCCTGCGCGGTCAGCGACCAGCCCGAGGTCTGGCAGTGGGTGCGCAGCGAGAGCGACTTCGGGTTCTGCGCGCCCTGGTCGCGCACGAGGCGCGCCCAGAGCAGGCGCGCGGCCCGCATCTTCGCGACCTCCATGTAGAAGTTCATCCCGATTGCCCAGAAGAAGGACAGCCGCGGGGCGAAGCGGTCGACGTCGAGACCCACCGCCTTGCCGGCCCGCAGGTACTCCACGCCGTCGGCGAGGGTGTACGCGAGCTCGAGGTCCTGCGTCGCCCCGGCCTCCTGCATGTGGTACCCGGAGATCGAGATCGAGTTGAACCGCGGCATCTGCTGGCTGGTGAAGGCGAAGATGTCGCTGATGATCCGCATCGAGGGCTCGGGCGGGTAGATGTAGGTGTTGCGGACCATGAACTCCTTGAGGATGTCGTTCTGGATGGTCCCCGTCAGCTGGTCCGCGCTCACCCCCTGCTCCTCCGCGGCGACGACGAAGAGCGCGAGCACCGGGATCACGGCGCCGTTCATCGTCATCGACACCGACATCCGGTCCAGCGGGATGCCGTCGAAGAGGGTGCGCATGTCGTAGATCGAGTCGATGGCGACCCCCGCCATCCCGACGTCGCCGGTGACGCGCGGGTGGTCGGAGTCGTAGCCGCGGTGGGTCGCGAGGTCGAACGCGACCGACAGGCCCTTCTGGCCGGCCGCGAGGTTGCGCCGGTAGAACGCGTTGGACTCCTCGGCGGTGGAGAAGCCCGCGTACTGGCGCACGGTCCACGGCTGGGTCGTGTACATCGTCGGGTACGGGCCGCGCAGGTACGGCGGGGCGCCGGGCACGGTGTCGAGGAAGTCCAGGTCGCCGAGGTCGTCCTCGGTGTAGATCGGCTTCACCGGGATCTGCTCGGGCGTCAGCCAGTCTGCCGCGCCGGCAACCGGGGCCTGGGCGGAGGAGGGTCGGCCGTCGCCGAGGCCGACGGTCGTGAGGTCGGGGACCGCGCTCATCGGGCGTGCTCCGTCTCGAGTCGGGTGAGGAGGGCGTCGAGGGCGGCCACGACGTCCATGCCGTCGTACAGCTCGCCGTCGACGAGGTCGGCGTCGTCGCCCAGCTCGCGGCGGCGGCCGGCCACGAGGACGACCTCGGCGCCGCCGGCGCGCAGGTCGGCGACGGCCTGCGCGGCGTGCTCGGCGTACCCGGTGCGGCTGGAGGCGATGACCGCGAGGGGCGACCCGGCCTCCACGGCGTCGAGCCCGCCCACGGCGAGGAGGTTGCCGACGAAGGTCTGCCGGGCACCGGAGTCGCGCTGGGTCCCGAGGGGGCGCACGACGACGGATGCGCGGTCCCCGAGTGCGGTGGCCCGGTCGCGCAGGGCCTCGAACACCGCGGCGTCGCGCCGCGGGGCCAGGGCCTGGCCGGCGGCGCCGGGCTGGCGGCGCTGCCGTCGCTCGAGGGGCTTCTCGCCGGCGAGCGGGAACATCGAGACGCCCGTGAGGGGCGTGCGCCGGGTGGCGAGCTCGGGGGCCCGGGCGGAGGCGGCGGCGGAGACCCACGCGTGGAGCAGTCCGTCGTCGAGGGCGGCGACCACCCCACCGGCGGCCTCGATCTCCTGCACCCGCGCCCAGAGCGCCGAGGCCACCTGGTCGGTGAGGCTCTCGAGGTACCAGGACCCGCCGCCGGGGTCGGTCACCCGCCCGACGTTCGACTCGTCGGCGAGCAGGATCTGGGTGTTGCGGGCGAGCCGTCGGCTGAACCGCTCCGGGAGGCCGTGCACGGTGTCGTACGGCAGGACCGTGACGGCGTCGGCGCCTCCGACGCTCGCGCCGAACGTGGCGAGGGTGCTGCGCAGCACGTTGACCCACGGGTCCTCGCGGCTGAACATCCGCAGGGCGGTCACGGCGTGGGTGCGGGCTCCTCGCCGCTCCTCGGCGACGCCGCTGACCTCGCCGATGCGGGCCCAGACCCGGCGCAGCGCGCGCAGCGACGCGGCGGTGAGGAACTGGTCGGCGGTGGCGTTGAGGCGGAACTCGGTGTGCGCGAACGCGGTCGCGGCATCGACGCCGTCGTCCTCGAGGTGCCGCAGGTACGCGACGCCGCTGGCCACGGCCACGGCGAGGGCGTCGATCTCGGTCGCTCCGGCGTCGTGGAGGACGCGGGCGTCGAGGGTGATGGCGCGCCATCCCTCCCGCGAGTCGGCCAGGCGGACGACCGCGGCGAGGCTCGACAGGTCGGGGGTGGTGCCGAGCCGCAGGGCCGCACCCACCGGGTCGAGACCGAGGTTGCCGCCCACCGAGGTCGAGTCCCCCACGGCCTCGAGCAGCGCCAGCGCCGCACCCGCCTGGTCGTCGAGCGAGGAGACCACGACCGGGGCGAGGTCGAACCGGACGTCGGCGAGCACCTCGGGCAGGTCGGCCGGGGCGATGCCGTCGTCACCGACGTGCAGCCACACCGAGGTGACACCGTGCTCGAGGTCGTCGAGCACGGCGGCGCGCGAACGGGCCGGGTCGGGGTCGTCGTGGAGCTGGCGGACGTCCCAGGGCAGGGTGCCGTCGCGCAGACCGAGCCCGCGGGTGAACGGCATGGCCCCGGGGTGGCCCAGGGGCCGGTCCTCGCGCAGGTAGAGGGGGGCGACGTCGAGTCCACCCTCGAGCGTGCGGTGCAGGGCCTGCTCGGCGGAGGGTCCGTCGAGGTGGTCCGCGTCGGACCGGGTCTTGTTGAGGACGGCCGCCGCGAGCTCCTGCCACGCGGCCCGGTCCCGCGGGGCGAACCCCGCCGCCAGGGCCTCCGGCCCCGTTGCCACCGACCCGTCCGTCATCGTCATCCCTTCCGTCGCGACCGGCGACGTCTGCGCCGATCGCCCCATCCACCCTAGCCGCGGGTGCAGGGGTCGCCGGCGAGAGATCGAGCACACCCGACGCGGCCGGCGCGGCCGTGAGAGGAGGTCGTCAGGCGGGGTCGATGGGGGCGAAGGGCACCCCGAGCGCGCGCAGGCGCTTCTCCCCGCCGTCGACGGCGGTGAGCACGGTGAGCCCCGCGGACGTCGCCGCCACCGAGTGCTCCCAGTGCGCCGCGCGGGAGCCGTCGCGGGTGGCGACGGTCCACTCGTCGTCGAGGACGATGTTGTCCTGGTCGCCGAGGACGACCATGGGCTCGATGCAGATGGTCGTGCCCTCGACCACGCGCGGTCCCTTGCCGGAGACCCGGTAGTTCGGGACCTGGGGGTCCATGTGCATCGAGGTCCCGATGCCGTGGCCCACGTAGTCCTCCACGATGCCGTACTCCCGGCCGCGGCGGCCGCCCGACGCGGTGAGGCTGTCCTCGACCGCGGCACCGACGTCGTAGAGGCTCGAGCCCACCTGGAGGGCGGCGATACCGGCCCACAGCGAGGCCTCGGTGTCCTCGATCAGCTCGAGGTCCTCGGGTCGGGCCGCGCTCGTCCCTCCGACGACGAGGCTGACCGCCGCGTCGCCGTTCCACAGGCCCACCTGGGCACCGCAGTCGATGGAGATGAGGTCGCCGTCGACGAGCACCCGCTCACCCGGGATGCCGTGGACGATCTCCTCGTTCACCGAGGTGCACAGCGTGTGGCGGTACCCCGGGACGAGCTGGAAGTTGGGGACGCCCCCGTGGTCGCGGATGTGCGCCTCGGCCAGGACGTCGAGGTCGAGCGTCGTCATCCCCGGCCGCACGGCGGCGACGAGGAGCTCGAGGGTGCGCCCGACGAGCAGGCCCGCGGTGCGCATGCCGGCGAGCTGCTCGGCGGTCTTGCCCTCGCAGCGGTCGCGGTTGAACAGACCCATGACGTGGAACCCTACTCGTTGGTCGGATGAGGCGAATGTGCGGTGAATGCGAATTGTTCGAGGGTATGCAAAAGGGGAGGGCTGGTGGGCCCTCCCCTTTTGGGAATGTTTGTCCGGCTGCGTCCTACTCTCCCACACCGTCACCAGTGCAGTACCATCGGCGCTGAAGGGCTTAGCTTCCGGGTTCGGAATGGGACCGGGCGTTTCCCCTTCGCTATGACAGCCGAAACTCTATGGAGATATCTTTGGTGGTTCACCCCTGTTGTGGGGGTGGTTCCCGACCGTATCTCGGGAACTGCACAGTGGACGCGAACACGCATTTTAAGTCTTTGGTGTGTATCAAGTTGTCGGCTTATTAGTACCAGTCAGCTGCATGCATTGCTGCACTTCCACATCTGGCCTATCAACCCGGTAGTCTAGCCGGGAGCCTCTCACACCTTACGGTGCATGGAAACCTCATCTTGAAGCGTGCTTCCCGCTTAGATGCTTTCAGCGGTTATCACTTCCGAACGTAGCTAATCAGCGGTGCCCTTGGCAGGACAACTGACACACCAGAGGTTCGTCCAACCCGGTCCTCTCGTACTAGGGTCAGCCCTTCTCAAGTTTCCTACGCGCACAGCGGATAGGGACCGAACTGTCTCACGACGTTCTAAACCCAGCTCGCGTACCGCTTTAATGGGCGAACAGCCCAACCCTTGGGAGCAACTCCACCCCCAGGATGCGACGAGCCGACATCGAGGTGCCAAACCATGCCGTCGATATGGACTCTTGGGCAAGATCAGCCTGTTATCCCCGGGGTACCTTTTATCCGTTGAGCGACGGCGCTTCCACAAGCCACCGCCGGGTCACTAGTTCCGACTTTCGTCCCTGCTCGAGATGTCTCTCTCGCAGTCAAGCTCCCTTGTGCACTTACACTCGACACCTGATTGCCAACCAGGCTGAGGGAACCTTTGAGCGCCTCCGTTACCTTTTAGGAGGCAACCGCCCCAGTTAAACTACCCACCAGGCACTGTCCCTGATCCGGATCACGGACCGAGGTTAGATATCCAGAACGACCAGAGTGGTATTTCAACGTTGACTCCACCGACACTGGCGTGCCGGCTTCACAGTCTCCCACCTATCCTACACAAGCCGTACCGAACACCAATACCAAGCTATAGTAAAGGTCCCGGGGTCTTTCCGTCCTGCTGCGCGTAACGAGCATCTTTACTCGTAGTGCAATTTCGCCGAGTTCGCGGTTGAGACAGTGGAGAAGTCGTTACGCCATTCGTGCAGGTCGGAACTTACCCGACAAGGAATTTCGCTACCTTAGGATGGTTATAGTTACCACCGCCGTTTACTGGGGCTTAAATTCTCAGCTTCGACCCGAAGGTCTAACCGGTCCTCTTAACCTTCCAGCACCGGGCAGGCGTCAGTCCGTATACATCGTCTTGCGACTTCGCACGGACCTGTGTTTTTAGTAAACAGTCGCTTCTCCCTGGTCTCTGCGGCCCTTTCCCCTAGGACGTGAAGTCCTTCAAGGTCTGGGCCCCCCTTCTCCCGAAGTTACGGGGGCATTTTGCCGAGTTCCTTAACCACGATTCACTCGATCGCCTTGGTATTCTCTACCTAACCACCTGAGTCGGTTTGGGGTACGGGCGGCTCGAACCTCGCTAGAAGATTTTCTTGGCAGCATAGGATCACCCTGCTTCCCGCATACGCGGTCACTATCAGGTCTCAGGATATGTGTGACACGGATTTGCCTATGTCACTCCCTACACCCTTGGACGTGGACAACCATCGCCACGCGGAGGCTACCTTCCTGCGTCTCTCCATCGCTTGACTACTACCAGCTCGGGTCGCGCGCTCCACACGGCCATGCCCACCTCGAAAGGTGGACTGCGGCCGGCTTCAGGCGCTTAGCATCACTAGGTTCGTCATGGGCGGTTCTTCGCCGGTTCCGGAATATCAACCGGATGTCCATCGACTACGCCTGTCGGCCTCGCCTTAGGTCCCGACTTACCCAGGGCAGATTAGCTTGACCCTGGAACCCTTGGTTATTCGGCGGACGGGTTTCTCGCCCGTCATTCGCTACTCATGCCTGCATTCTCACTCGTGTGGCCTCCACGGCTGGATCACTCCGCCGCTTCCCTGGCCACACGACGCTCCCCTACCCATCAACACGCTTGGACCACCAACCCGCAGGTGTGGTGGCCGGGCAATGTGTCAATGCCACAGCTTCGGTGGTGTGCTTGAGCCCCGCTACATTGTCGGCGCGGAATCACTTGACCAGTGAGCTATTACGCACTCTTTAAAGGGTGGCTGCTTCTAAGCCAACCTCCTGGTTGTCAATGCAACTCCACATCCTTTCCCACTTAGCACACGCTTAGGGACCTTAGATGGTGGTCTGGGCTGTTTCCCTCTCGACTACGGAGCTTATCCCCCGCAGTCTCACTGCCACGCTCTCACTTACCGGCATTCGGAGTTTGGCTAACGTCAGTAACCTGGTGAGGCCCATCAGCTATCCAGTAGCTCTACCTCCGGTAAGAAACACGTGACGCTGCACCTAAATGCATTTCGGGGAGAACCAGCTATCACGGAGTTTGATTGGCCTTTCACCCCTACCCACAGCTCATCCCCTCAGTTTTCAACCTAAGTGGGTTCGGCCCTCCACGACGTCTTACCGTCGCTTCAGCCTGGCCATGGGTAGATCACTCCGCTTCGGGTCTAGACCCAGCGACTCATTCGCCCTGTTCGGACTCGCTTTCGCTACGGCTTCCCCACACGGGTTAACCTCGCCACTGAGCACTAACTCGCAGGCTCATTCTTCAAAAGGCACGCTGTCACCCCACAAGGAGGCTCCAACGGTTTGTAGGCACACGGTTTCAGGATCTATTTCACTCCCCTCCCGGGGTACTTTTCACCTTTCCCTCACGGTACTTGTCCGCTATCGGTCACCAGGGAATATTTAGGCTTAGCGGGTGGTCCCGCCAGATTCACACGGGATTTCACGGGCCCCGTGCTACTTGGGATGGTTCTCTGGAGTGCACGCCATTTCGTCTACGGGGGTCGCACCCTCTGTGCCGGGCCATTCAATGCCCTTCGACTATGACGCACATTTCTGACTCCATGCCAGCGTGTCAGCACTGACTGAGAAGTCCCACGACCCCGACCATGCAACCCCTGACAGGTATCACACATGACCGGTTTAGCCTGATCCGCTTTCGCTCGCCACTACTCACGGAATCGCGGTTGCTTTCTCTTCCTGTGGGTACTGAGATGTTTCACTTCCCCACGTTCCCTCTACCCACCCTATGTGTTCAGGTGGGAGTGACTGGACTTGCCTCCAGCCGGGTTTCCCCATTCGGAAATCCTCGGATCACAGTCTGGTTATCGACTCCCCGAGGCTTATCGCAGATTCCTACGTCCTTCTTCGGTTCCTGGTGCCAAGGCATCCACCGTGTGCCCTTAAAAACTTGATGCACAAAGATTTAAGATGCTCGCGTCCACTGTGTAGTTCTCAACATACGGGCGGCCTCTCACCATGTTCGGCGCCTACACCCGCCAGCACCAAAGCTGAAGCGGAGCGGTTCGCACGAGGCAGGAGTCCTGACCAGCACAACTGGCCTGGGGGTGAGCTTGCGCCCGAACCCTCAGGACCCAACAACGTGTCAAGCACCTTCCCCACCCCGACCGCTTTCCACACCCCATACAGGGCTGTACTCGCAGGCCGGACCAGGTCCGGTGCCAACTAATCGATGTTCCACCCGTGAGCACCCGGTGCCCCACACTCGGGGGCAAACCGGGGCCTGGACCAGCTACTGCCGGCCAGTGCTCCTTAGAAAGGAGGTGATCCAGCCGCACCTTCCGGTACGGCTACCTTGTTACGACTTAGTCCCAATCGCCAGTCCCACCTTCGACGGCTCCCCCTCTTACGAGTTGGGCCACCGGCTTCGGGTGTTACCGACTTTCGTGACTTGACGGGCGGTGTGTACAAGGCCCGGGAACGTATTCACCGCAGCGTTGCTGATCTGCGATTACTAGCGACTCCGACTTCATGGGGTCGAGTTGCAGACCCCAATCCGAACTGAGACCGGTTTTTTGGGATTCGCTCCACCTCGCGGTTTCGCAGCCCTTTGTACCGGCCATTGTAGCATGTGTGAAGCCCAAGACATAAGGGGCATGATGATTTGACGTCATCCCCACCTTCCTCCGAGTTGACCCCGGCAGTCTCCCATGAGTCCCCAGCACCCCGAAGGGCCTGCTGGCAACATGGAACGAGGGTTGCGCTCGTTGCGGGACTTAACCCAACATCTCACGACACGAGCTGACGACAACCATGCACCACCTGTGTACCGACCTTGCGGGGCACCCATCTCTGGATGTTTCCGGTACATGTCAAGCCTTGGTAAGGTTCTTCGCGTTGCATCGAATTAATCCACATGCTCCGCCGCTTGTGCGGGCCCCCGTCAATTCCTTTGAGTTTTAGCCTTGCGGCCGTACTCCCCAGGCGGGGAACTTAATGCGTTAGCTGCGGCACAGATCTCGTGGAATGAGACCCACACCTAGTTCCCAACGTTTACGGCGTGGACTACCAGGGTATCTAATCCTGTTCGCTCCCCACGCTTTCGCTTCTCAGCGTCAGTAGTGGCCCAGAGACCTGCCTTCGCCATCGGTGTTCCTCCTGATATCTGCGCATTTCACCGCTACACCAGGAATTCCAGTCTCCCCTACCACACTCTAGTCTGCCCGTACCCACCGCAAGTCCGGGGTTGAGCCCCGGATTTTCACGGCAGACGCGACAAACCGCCTACAAGCTCTTTACGCCCAATAATTCCGGACAACGCTCGCACCCTACGTATTACCGCGGCTGCTGGCACGTAGTTAGCCGGTGCTTCTTCTGCAGGTACCGTCACTTTCGCTTCTTCCCTGCTGAAAGAGGTTTACAACCCGAAGGCCGTCATCCCTCACGCGGCGTCGCTGCATCAGGCTTTCGCCCATTGTGCAATATTCCCCACTGCTGCCTCCCGTAGGAGTCTGGGCCGTGTCTCAGTCCCAGTGTGGCCGGTCGCCCTCTCAGGCCGGCTACCCGTCGTCGCCTTGGTGAGCCATTACCTCACCAACAAGCTGATAGGCCGCGAGTCCATCCCAGACCGAAAAACTTTCCAAGTAGTAGCCATGCAGCTCTACTTCATATCCGGTATTAGCTCCGGTTTCCCGGGGTTATTCCAGAGTCTGGGGCAGGTTACTCACGTGTTACTCACCCGTTCGCCACTGATCACCCAAGAGCAAGCTCTCAAGATCACCGTTCGACTTGCATGTGTTAAGCACGCCGCCAGCGTTCGTCCTGAGCCAGGATCAAACTCTCCGTTGATGTTTGGTATCCACCCGAAGGTGAAAATCCATAAAACCACCACTAGGTGTAGTTCAAACCCCGGCTGAGCACAAACAACCAGCAAAAAAATCACTGCTTGTCCGTATCAACCAAAGGATAAAATCGTGCACCCCTGACACCCCCACCCGAACGGGCAAAGGACACCAAAGATGCGACGAGGTAAAACTTGGCATCGATTTTTGACACGCTGTTGAGTTCTCAAGGATCGGACGCGCACCGACAACTCGCTCTGTGAAGAGCTGCATCGTCGGGGCTTGATCGCTGTGTGCTCGTTCCGGTCTCCCAGAAGGCAACCGGACGAACGTACCCGCGTCCACGCTTGGGCGTCAAATCCGTCCCGTTCTCACGGGAACCGGTGTTGATCGCGCTTGGATCTTCGCGGGGCCCCAACCTTACCAGCCTCGCGGCTCGCTCCCAAACTCGAAGCGGTGGGGGTCAGTGCGGGGCACGGCCTGCTTGGTGTCCAGCCCGTGAGGGCCGAACCGCTTGGCGTCCGTTCCGCTCTCGCGGCCTGACATCGAGAACAGTAGACGACCTCGGCCGGATGCACCAAATCGCCTCCCCCGCACCTGTCCCCGCACGCGGAACGGCCCCCTGCGCACGGGTGCGCAGGGGGCCGTTCGAGGCGTTCGGTGCCGCAGGCCTCAGGCCAGGGCGGCGAGGATCCGCGTGGTGACGTCGTCGACCTCGCCGAGGCCGTCGACCTCCACGAGGAGGCCGCGCTCCCGGTAGGTGTCGGACAGTGGCTTGGTCTCGCGGTGGTAGATCGCCATCCGCTCGCGGATGACCTCTTCCGAGTCGTCCGAGCGTCCCTCGGTCTCAGCCCGCTTGAGCAGCCGGCCCACGACGGCGTCCTCGTCGACGGTGAGCTCGAGGACCCTGTCGAGCGAGGCCCCCTCGAGCATGCCGTCGAGGGCGTCGACCTGGGCGAGGGTGCGCGGGTAGCCGTCGAGGAGGAACCCGCCGGCGCAGTCGGCCTGCGCGAGGCGGTCGGCGACGATCGCGTTGGTCACCTCGTCGCTGACGTACCCGCCCGACGCGAGGATCTCCTTGACCTGGAGCCCGAGCTCGGTCTCGTTCTTGATGTTGGCGCGGAAGATGTCGCCGGTCGAGATCGCGGGGATCCCGAGCTGCTCGGCGATCCGTGCCGCCTGGGTGCCCTTGCCGGCACCCGGCGGGCCGAGGATGAGCAGACGCATTACCTCAGGAACCCTTCGTAGTGACGCTGCTGCAGCTGGGCCTCGATCTGCTTCACCGTCTCCAGGCCGACACCCACGATGATGAGGATCGAGGTGCCGCCGAAGGGGAAGTTCTGGTTGGCGTCGACGAGGACCAGCGCGATGAGCGGGATGAGCGAGATGAGCGCGAGGTAGATCGCGCCGGGCACCGTGATCCGGGTCAGGACGTAGTTGAGGTACTCGGCCGTGGGTCGCCCGGCGCGGATACCTGGGATGAAGCCGCCGTACTTCTTCATGTTGTCGGCGACCTCGGTGGGGTTGAACGTGATCGACACGTAGAAGAACGTGAAGAACAGGATCAGCGAGATGTACATGAACATGTACCAGGGGTGGTCACCGCGCACGAGGTGCTCGTTGATCCAGTTGACCCAGCCCGGGTTGTTGCCGTCGGCGCGGGTGTTGAACTGGGCCACGAGGGTCGGCAGCGCGATGAGCGAGCTCGCGAAGATCACGGGGATGACGCCGGCCATGTTGACCTTGAGCGGGATGTACGTGGAGGTCCCGCCGTAGACCCGGCGCCCCACCATCCGCTTGGCGTACTGCACGGGGATGCGGCGCTGGCTCTGCTCGACGAACACGACGAGGGAGATGACGACGAAGCCCATGAGGATGATGCCGAGGAAGACGGTCCAGCCCGAGCGCTGCTGGATGGCCCACAGCGAGCCCGGGAAGCCCGAGGCGATCGAGGTGAAGATGAGGATCGACATGCCGTTGCCGACACCCTTGTCGGTGACGAGCTCGCCGAGCCACATGATCAGGCCGGTGCCGGCGGTCATCGTCAGCACCATGATGAGGAGCGTCACGACCGAGCCGTCGCGCAGGATGTTCGTGCAGGCCGGGTTCCCGAACAGGGTCTGCGGGTTCTGCGCGAAGGTGATGAGCGTCGAGGACTGCAGCACGGCCAGCGCGATCGTCAGGTAGCGCGTGTACTGCGTCATCTTCGACTGACCGGCCTGGCCCTCCTTCTTGAGGGCCTCGAACCGTGGGATGACGACGGTGAGCAGCTGGATGATGATGCTCGCCGTGATGTACGGCATGATCCCCAGCGCGAAGATCGACAGCTGGAGCAGTGCTCCCCCGCTGAAGAGGTTCACCAGCCCGAGCAGGCCGTTGCTGCTGTCGGCGCCGTCGATGCAGCGCTGGACCAGCGGGTAGCTCACGCCGGGCGTCGGCACGTGGGCGCCGAGGCGGTACACCACGATGATGGCGAACGTGAAGAGCAGCTTCCTGCGCAGGTCGGGCGTCTTGAACGCGCGGCCGAAAGCGGTGAGCACAGGTCCTCCAGGGGGTGCGGCCCCAGATGGGGCCGCGTCGTCAACGAACCGTCACAAGATACCCGTCGGCACCGGCGCTGCCGGTACCGAGGGCCGAACGACCGACGCCGCAGGGCCGGTTCCCGAGGTCTCCCGGGACCCGACCCTGCGGCGTGTGGTCATGAAGGCTGGTCAGGCGGTCGTCGCCGAGCCGCCTGCCGCCTCGATCTTCTGCTTGGCGCTCGCGGAGAACGCGTTGGCCGTCACGTTGACGGCCACGGTGATCTCGCCGGTGCCGAGCACCTTGACGAGCTCGCCGTCACGAACCGCACCGCCGGCCACGAGGTCCTCGATGCTGACCTCGCCACCCTTGGGGTAGTGCGCCTCCAGCCAGTCGAGGTTCACGACCTGGTACTCGGTCCGGAACGGGTTCTTGAAGCCGCGAAGCTTCGGGAACCGCATGTGCAGCGGGGTGGTGCCACCCTGGAACCCCACGGGAACCTGGTACCGGGCCTTGGTGCCCTTGGTACCGCGACCGGCGGTCTTGCCACGCTTGCCACCCTCACCACGACCCACGCGGATCTTGGCGGACTTGGCACCGGGCGCCGGGCGAAGGTGGTGGACCTTCAGTGCGGACGCACCCTCTGCCGCCGTGGCGGCCTTCTTGGTGTCAGCCATGCTCACTCAACCTCCTCGACCGCGACGAGGTGCGTCACGGTCTTGACCATCCCGCGGATCTCGGGACGGTCCTCCTTGACGACGACGTCGCCGATGCGCTTCAGACCGAGGCTGCGCAGCGTGTCACGCTGGTTCTGCTTGCCACCGATCTCGGAACGGGTCTGGGTCACCTTCAGCCGCGCCATCATGCACCGGCCTTCGCCTCGGCGACGCCGGCCGCCTGGGCCCGGAGCATCGCCGCGGGGGCGACCCGGTCCACGGGGAGACCACGGCGGGCCGCGACCTCCTCGGGGCGCTCGAGGCCACGCAGGGCCTCGACCGTCGCGTGGACGATGTTGATCGCGTTCGAGGAGCCGAGGCTCTTCGAGAGGACGTCGTGGATGCCGGCGCACTCGAGCACCGCACGCACCGGGCCACCGGCGATGACGCCGGTACCGGGGCTGGCGGGGCGGAGCATGACGACACCGGCAGCGGCCTCACCCTGGACGGGGTGGGGGATGGTGCCCTGGATGCGCGGGACCTTGAAGAACTGCTTCTTGGCCTCCTCGACACCCTTGGCGATCGCCGCGGGCACCTCCTTGGCCTTGCCGTAGCCGACACCGACGGTGCCGTCGCCGTCACCGACGACGACGAGGGCGGTGAAGCTGAAGCGACGGCCACCCTTGACGACCTTGGCGACGCGGTTGATGGTCACGACGCGCTCGAGGTACTGGCTCTTCTCCGGCTCGCGGGCGTCACGGCCGCCACGGCCGCCGTCACGACCGCCGCGGCCCTCACGGCCACCGCGCTCGGCGGTGGCGGGCCCGCCGGTGCCTCGACGCTGGGGTCCTGGCATCAGATGTTCCTCATCTCAACAGTGGTGGTCTGGTCGGCGTGGGTCACAGGGACAGCCCGCCTTCCCGTGCGCCGTCCGCGATGGCGGCGACGCGACCGTGGTACTTGTTGCCGCCGCGGTCGAACACGACGGCGTCGACGCCGGCAGCCTTGGCGCGCTCGGCGACGAGCTCACCGACCTTCTTGGCCTTGGCGGTCTTGTCACCGTCGATGGTGCGGACGTCGGCCTCCATGGTCGACGCGGACGCGACGGTCTTGCCGATGGTGTCGTCGACGACCTGGACGAACACGTGGCGCGCGGAGCGCGACACGACCAGGCGGGGACGACCGGCGGTGCCGGTGACGACCTTGCGGACGCGGAAGTGACGACGACCGCGCGCGGCGCTCTTGCTCTTGGCGCGCTTGACGATCAGTGCCATGGCTTACTTACCAGCCTTTCCGACCTTGCGGCGGATCTGCTCGCCCGCGTAGCGGACGCCCTTGCCCTTGTACGGGTCGGGCTTGCGGAGCTTGCGGATGTTCGCGGCGACCTCGCCGACGAGCTGCTTGTCGATGCCCTGGACGGAGAACCGGGTCTGGTTCTCCACCACGAAGGTGATGCCGGCCGGGGGCTCGACGGTGATGGAGTGCGAGTAGCCGAGGGCGAACTCGAGGTTGGAGCCCTTCGCCAGCACGCGGTAACCGGTGCCGTGGATCTCGAGCTTCTTCTCGTAGCCGTCGGTCACACCGAGCACCATGTTGTTGATGAGCGAGCGGGTCAGGCCGTGCAGCGAGCGCGACGTGCGCGCGTCGTCGGGGCGCTTGACCTCGAGGACACCGTCAGAGGTCTCGACGGTGATCGGCTCGGCCACGACGTGGCTGAGCTCGCCCTTGGGGCCCTTGACCTTGACGGTCTGGCCGTCGACGGCGACGTCGACGCCCGAGGGCACGCTGACGGGGAGACGTCCGATGCGGGACATGGCAGCTACCCCTTACCAGATGTAGGCGAGGACTTCCCCACCCACACCCTTGTTGGCGGCCTGACGGTCAGTCAGCAGGCCGGACGACGTCGAGATGATCGCGACACCCAGTCCACCGAGAACCTTGGGCAGGTTGGTGGACTTGGCGTACACGCGAAGGCCGGGCTTGGAGACGCGGCGGACGCCCGCGATGGAGCGCTCCCGGTTCGGCCCGTACTTGAGGTTGATGGTGAGCGTCTTGCCCACCTCGGCGTCCTCGACGGCCCAGCCGCCGATGTAGCCCTCGGCCTCGAGGATCTCGGCGATGTGGCTCTTCAGCTTGGAGAACGGCATGGACACCGAGTCCTTGTGCGCCGAGTTGGCGTTCCGGACACGGGTCAGCATGTCCGCGATCGGGTCGGTCATGGTCATTGGGCTTCTCCGCCCTCTCTCAGTGCGGTTTCCTCCCGGCCCCGGGGGGCCGGGCGGACCTGCGCTGTAGATGGTCTGTTTCGTGGATGGTGCCGCGGGTTGCGGCGGGTGGGGACGGCGGGCCTGGTGGTCCGCTGTCCCCGGCAGGTCACCAGCTGGACTTGGTCACACCGGGGAGCTCGCCGCGGTGGGCCATCTCCCGCAGGCAGATCCGGCACAGGCCGAACTTGCGGTAGACCGAGTGCGGACGGCCGCAGCGCTGGCAGCGGGTGTAGCCGCGAACCGCGAACTTCGGCTTCTTGTTCGCCTTGTTGACAAGGGCAGTCTTGGCCATTGCTCAGTTCTCCTTGAACGGGAAGCCGAGCGCCTTGAGCAGCGCGCGTCCCTCGTCGTCGTTCGTCGCGGTCGTGACGACCGTGATGTCCATGCCGCGGACGCGGTCGATGCGGTCCTGGTCGATCTCGTGGAACATCGACTGCTCGGTGAGACCGAACGTGTAGTTGCCACGGCCGTCGAACTGCTTCGGCGACAGACCACGGAAGTCACGGATGCGCGGCAGGGCCGTGCTGACGAGACGGTCGAGGAACTCCCACATGCGGTCGCCGCGCAGCGTCGCGTGGGTGCCGATCGGCATCCCCTCGCGCAGCTTGAACTGGGCGATCGACTTGCGGGCCTTGGTCACGACCGGCTTCTGGCCGGTGATCGCGGTGAGGTCGCGGACAGCACCCTCGATGAGCTTGCTGTCCTTGGCGGCGTCACCGACACCCATGTTGACGACGACCTTGACGACACCGGGGACCTGCATGACGTTCGCGTAACCGAACTGCTCACGCAGGGCGCCCTTGATCTCGTCCTGGTAGCGCGCCTTCAGGCGCGGCTTGGTTGCAGTCTCTGCCATGTCTCTCACAGGTCCTTGCCCGAGCGCACGCCGACGCGGACGCGGGTCGCCTTCTGGCGCCCGTCGCGCTCGACGGTCTCGACGCGGGTCTTGATCCGGGTGGGCTTCTTGTCGGACGGGTCGACGACGGCCACGTTGCTCACGTGGATCGGCGCCTCCTGGACGACGAGGCCGCCGGTGCGGCTGCCGCGCGAGGACTGGCCGGCCTTGGTGTGCCGGGTGACCCGGTTGACACCCTCGACCGTGACGCGGCTGGTCTCACGGTTCACCGCGATGACCTTGCCGGTCTGGCCCTTGTCCTTGCCGGACAGCACCTGGACGGTGTCGCCCTTCTTGATCTTCATCGACGCCATGGCTCAGAGCACCTCCGGGGCAAGGCTGATGATCTTCATGAAGCGCTTCTCGCGCAGCTCACGGCCCACGGGGCCGAAGATGCGCGTGCCGCGCGGGTCACCGTCGTTCTTGAGGATGACGGCCGCGTTCTCGTCGAACTTGATGTACGACCCGTCGGCGCGACGGCGCTCCTTCTTCGTGCGGACGACGACAGCCTTGACGACGTCGCCCTTCTTGACGTTGCCGCCGGGGATCGCATCCTTGACGGTGGCGACGATGGTGTCGCCGATGCCGGCATACCGGCGACCGGAGCCACCGAGAACACGGATGCACAGGATCTCCTTGGCACCGGTGTTGTCGGCGACGCGAAGTCGCGACTCCTGCTGGATCACTTATCTGTCTCCTATACGTCGTGCTGGTTCTCCGCGCTCGCGGCGCGGAGCCTGGCCGAACTGGGGCTTACTTGGCCTTCTCGAGGATCTCCACCACGCGCCAGCGCTTGGTGGCGCTGAGCGGGCGGGTCTCCATGATGAGGACGCGGTCACCGACGCCGGCGGCGTTGGCCTCGTCGTGCGCCTTGACCTTGGTCGTGCGGCGCAGGACCTTGCCGTAGAGCGCGTGCTTGACGCGGTCCTCGACCTCGACCACGACGGTCTTGTCCATCTTGTCGCTGACGACGTAGCCCTGGCGGGTCTTGCGGTCGTTGCGGGCAACGGTCGCGGTCACGGTCTCATCCTTCGTCGACTTGCTCACTTGGCCTCACCCCTCGAACCGATCCCGAGCTCGCGCTCGCGCATCTCGGTGTAGATCCGGGCGATGTCCTTGCGGACGGCACGGAGCCGGCCGTGGTTGTCCAGCTGGCCGGTGGCCGACTGGAAGCGGAGGTTGAACAGCTCCTCCTTCGCCTTGCGCAGCTCGTCGACGAGACGGTCGTCGTCGAGGCCACGCAGCTCGTTGGAGGTCAGGTCCTTGGAACCGACTGCCATCAGAAGTCACCACCCTCACGCCGGACGAAGCGACACTTCATCGGCAGCTTGTGCATCGCGAGGCGCAGCGCCTCGCGTGCGACGTCCTCCGGGACACCGGAGACCTCGAACATGATCCGGCCCGGCTTGACGTTGGCGATCCACCACTCCGGCGAACCCTTACCGGAACCCATGCGGGTCTCGGCAGGCTTCTTCGTGAGCGGGCGGTCCGGGTAGATGTTGATCCAGACCTTTCCGCCACGCTTCATGTAGCGGGTCATCGCGATACGCGCGGACTCGATCTGACGGTTGGTGACGTAGGCCGGCTCGAGAGCCTGGATGCCGTAGTCACCGAACGAAATGGTCGTGCCACCCTTCGCAGCGCCCGAGCGACCCGGGTGGTGCTGCTTGCGGTGCTTGACCCGACGGGGAATCAGCATGGTCAGGACTCCTCGGTGCTGGCAGCGGCCGGCGCCTCCGCAGCGGGGGCCTCGGCCGCGGGGGCCGGGGCGTCGCTGCGACGGGCGCGAGCCGGACGGTCGGGGCCGTCGCGACGCGGTCCACGACCCTGGCGCGGCGCGGTGGCCTGCTGGGCCGCGAGCTCACGCGCGGTCATGTCGCCCTTGTAGATCCAGACCTTCACGCCGATGCGGCCGAAGGTGGTCTTGGCCTCGTAGAAGCCGTAGTCGATCTGCGCGCGAAGGGTGTGCAGCGGCACGCGACCCTCGCGGTAGAACTCGGTACGGCTCATCTCGGCGCCGCCGAGGCGACCGGAGACCTGGACACGGATGCCCTTGGCGCCGGCGCGGGTGGCGGACTGCATGCCCTTGCGCATCGCACGACGGAAGGAGACACGGGCGCTCAGCTGCTCGGCGATGCCCTGCGCGACGAGCTGGGCCTCCTGCTCGGGGTTCTTGACCTCGAGGATGTTCAGCTGGACCTGCTTGCCGGTGAGCTTCTCGAGCTCGCCGCGGATGCGGTCGGCCTCGGCGCCACGGCGACCGATGACGATGCCGGGACGCGCGGTGTGGATGTCGACGCGGACGCGGTCACGCGTGCGCTCGATGTCGACGCGGGCGATACCGGCGCGGTCCATGCCCTCGGACATGAGCTTGCGGATCGCCACGTCCTCCTTGACGTAGTCGCGGTAGCGCTGGCCCTCCTTGGTGGAGTCAGCGAACCAGCGGCTCTTGTGCTCCGTCGTGATCCCGAGACGGAAGCCGTGCGGGTTGACCTTCTGGCCCATCAGCGAGTGCCTCCGTTCTGGGTGGTGGGCTTGGGTGCGACGACCACGGTGATGTGGCTCGTGCGCTTGTTGATGCGGCCGGCGCGGCCCTGGGCACGCGGGCGGAACCGCTTCATGGTGGGGCCCTCGTCGACCGTGGCCCACGAGACGACGAGCTCGCGCTCGTCGAAGCGCTCGGCGAGCTGGTCGGCCTTGACCCGCGCGTTGGCGATCGCGGACTCGAGGACCTTGCGGACCGGCTCGGCTGCGGCCTGCGGCGCGAACTTCAGGACCGACACGGCGTCCGCGGCGTTCTTGCCACGGATGAGGTCGACGACCCGGCGCGCCTTCATCGGCGTCACGCGGACGTGGCGAGCCACGGCGCGGGCCTCGATGGTGGTGTTCTCGGTGGCCATCAGCGACGACGCCCCTTCTTGTCGTCCTTGACGTGACCCTTGAAGGTGCGCGTCGGTGCGAACTCGCCGAGCTTGTGGCCGACCATCGACTCGGTGACGAACACCGGGACGTGCTTGCGGCCGTCGTGGACGGCGAGGGTGTGGCCGAGCATGTCGGGCGAGATGACCGACCGGCGCGACCAGGTCTTGATGACGTTCTTGGTGCCCGCTTCGTTCTGGACATCCACCTTCTTCTGAAGGTGGTCGTCGATGAAGGGGCCCTTCTTCAGGCTACGAGGCATTCCAGGCTCCTATCAGCGCTTCTTGCGGCCAGTACGGCGACGACGGACGATGAGCTTGTCGCTGGGCTTGCCGGGGCGGCGGGTGCGGCCCTCGGGCTTGCCCCAGGGGGACACCGGGTGGCGTCCACCGGACGTGCGACCCTCACCACCACCGTGCGGGTGGTCGACGGGGTTCATGACGACACCACGGACGGTCGGGCGCTTGCCCTTCCAGCGCATGCGGCCGGCCTTGCCCCAGTTGATGTTCGACTGCTCGGCGTTGCCGACCTCGCCGACGGTGGCGCGGCAGCGCACGTCGACGTTGCGGATCTCACCGGACGGCATGCGCAGCTGCGCGTAGGGGCCGTCCTTGGCGACGAGCTGCACGCGCACACCGGCCGAACGGGCGATCTTCGCGCCGCCACCGGGCTTGAGCTCGACGGCGTGGATGACCGTACCGGTCGGGATGTTGCGCAGCGGCAGGCTGTTGCCGGGCTTGATGTCGGCCGCGGGGCCGTTCTCGATCGGCATGCCCTGCTCGAGGCCCTTGGGGGCCAGGATGTAGCGCTTCTCGCCGTCGGCGTAGTGCAGCAGCGCGATGCGGGCGGTGCGGTTGGGGTCGTACTCGATGTGAGCGACCTTGGCCGGAACGCCGTCCTTGTCGTGGCGACGGAAGTCGATCAGACGGTAGGCGCGCTTGTGGCCACCACCGATGTGGCGGGTGGTGATGCGGCCGTTGGCGTTGCGGCCACCGGTCTTGGTCAGCGGACGCACGAGGGACTTCTCGGGGGTGGAGCGCGTGACCTCGACGAAGTCGGACACGCTCGACCCGCGACGCCCTGGCGTCGTCGGCTTGTACTTGCGGATACCCATGGTGTGTTAGTCCTCAGTTCCTCAGGCGCCGGCGCTGCCGAAGATGTCGATCGAGCCCTCGCGGAGGGTGACGATCGCGCGCTTGGTGTCCTTGCGCTTGCCGATGCCGAACCGCGTGCGACGGGCCTTGCCCTTGCGGTTCAACGTGTGGACGGAGTCGACCTTGACGCCGAAGATCTGCTCGACGGCGATCTTGATCTCGGTCTTGTTCGAGCGCGGGTCGACGACGAAGGTGTACTTGCCCTCGTCGAGGAGCCCGTACGACTTCTCGGACACGACCGGAGCGATCAGGATGTCGCGGGGGTTCTTGCCCTGGCTCACTTCTCGTCCTCCGACTTCTTCTTGCTGCCGGCCTGCGTGAAGCCGGCCTTCTCGGCGGCCTTCGCGGTCTTGAACCAGAACTCGGCGACGGTCTGCTCGTACCACTGGCCGTCAGGCTCGTGGTAGAGGCCGGAGTCCGCGTTGCCCTTGACGGTGTAGCCCTCGGGGGCGGTGCCGTCCTCGAGGGGCGCCACGGCGCCCTTGGGGAGCTCGACGGTCTCGGCGGCGGGAGCGTCCTCGACGACCTCGGCGGCCTTGGCCGCCTTGGTGGCCTTCGGAGCCTTGGCGGCCTTGGGCGCCTTCTCGGCCGGAGCCGACTCGACGACGACCTCGACCGGCTCGACGACGACGGCGTTGGCGCCACCGACGAAGGTGTCGTAGGCGGCCTTGGTGAAGACGATGTCGTCGGCGCACAGCACGTCGTACGTGTTGAGCTGGTCGACCGCGAGGACGTGGACGTTCTCGAGGTTGCGGACCGACTTCATCGACACGATGTCGGCGCGGGCCAGGACGACGAGCAGGTTCTTGCGCTCGGTCAGCCCGGCGAACAGCGCCTTGGCGTCCTTGGCCGAGGGCACGTCACCGGTCGCGATGGACTCGACGACGTGCACGCGGTCGTGGCGCGCCCGGTCGGAGAGGGCACCGCGCAGGGCGGCGGCCTTCATCTTCTTGGGCGTGCGCTGGCTGTAGTCGCGCGGCTGCGGGCCGTGGACGACGCCACCGCCGGCGAACTGCGGCGCACGGGTCGAACCCTGGCGGGCGCGGCCGGTGCCCTTCTGCTTGTACGGCTTGCGACCACCACCGCGCACGTCGGCGCGGGTCTTGGTCGCGTGCGTGCCCTGACGGGCGGCAGCGAGCTGGCCGACGACGACCTGGTGGATCAGCGGCACGTTGGTCTGGACGTCGAAGATCTCCGCGGGGAGCTCGACCTTGAGGGTCTTGGTGGCCATGCGGGTCACGCCCCCTTCGCTGCCGTGCGCACGAGGACGACCGCGCCGCGGGGGCCGGGGACGGCACCCTTGAGCAGCAGCAGGCCCTTCTCGGCGTCCACGGCGTGGACGGTGATGTTCTGGGTGGTCTGGCGCACGCCGCCCATGCGGCCGGCCATGCGCATGCCCTTGAAGACGCGGCCGGGCGTGGACGCCCCGCCGATCGAACCGGGCTTGCGGTGGTTGCGGTGCGAACCGTGGGAGGCCGAGACGCCCTTGAAGCCGTGACGCTTCATGACGCCGGCGAAGCCCTTGCCCTTGGTCGTGCCGGTCACGTCGACGGCCTGTCCGGCCTCGAACGTGTCGGCGCCGAGCTCCTGGCCGACCGCGTAGTCGGCGGCGTCCGCGGTGCGGACCTCCACGACGAAGCGGCGCGGCGTGACGCCGGCCTTGTCGAAGTGGCCGGTGAGCGGCTTGGTGACCTTGCGGGGGTCGATCGCGCCGTAGCCGAGCTGGACCGCGGCGTAGCCGTCGGTGTCGGCGTCGCGGACCTGGGTCACGACGTTCGGGCCAGCCTGGATCACGGTGACGGGGATGAGACGGTTCGTCTCGTCCCACACCTGGGTCATGCCGAGCTTGGTGCCCAGCAGACCCTTCTGGGTCTTGGTGGCAATGGTGGTCATGTCGTCAGCCTCAGAGCTTGATCTCGATGTTGACGTCAGCCGGCAGGTCGAGACGCATCAGCGAGTCGACGGCCTTCGGCGTCGGGTCGATGATGTCGATGAGGCGCTTGTGGGTGCGCATCTCGAAGTGCTCGCGGCTGTCCTTGTACTTGTGGGGCGACCGGATGACGCAGAACACGTTCTTCTCCGTCGGCAGCGGCACGGGGCCGACCACGGTCGCGCCGGCACGGGTGACCGTGTCCACGATCTTGCGCGCCGAGCTGTCGATGACCTCGTGGTCATACGACTTCAAGCGGATGCGGATCTTCTGTCCCGCCATCTGACGTTCCGTCTCTCTCTCGCCGTCCATCTGTCTTGGCCGGTCCCTGGGTGGAACCTCCGACCCCCGCGGTCGGGCGTGTCGCCCTTGTTCCGCATTCGGGCGGCGGCGGTTTCCCGCTGTCGACCGAAGGATCGGGTGTCCCGGTGGGACTGGGGCCTGGCACTTCGCGAACCGAGTCGCCCCGCCGAGACCGGCGGTTCGAGATCCTCGTCGCGGTGGGCGCCGGCTCCCACATCGGGTTCCGGCGCACGCCAAGCAACCTGAACAGTGTGCCAGAGGACGCGGCGCCCCTCCAAATCGGCGCTACACCCACTCGTGACGATCGGCCCGCACCGGCTCCACCGTGGCGCGCCGCGCGGCGTCCCCGGCCTGCTCGGGGCGGCCGGGGTCAGCGCTCGGTGCTGCTGAGGACGGTGGACCGGTCGATCCGGAGCACGCCCCCCTGGGGGAGGAGGCGGTACGACGTCCGCTCGACGAACACCCGGCCGTCGGCGTACTCGTACCGCAGGGTCGCCGTCACCGCGTCGGGGGCCACGGCGTCGACGTCGGACACCCGGACCCGGTCGATCCGGCCCCAGAACGACCCGTAGGTGCTCCGGCTGCCCGCCGTGGTGCGCTGGTAGCGCTCGGTGAGGCGCGCCCAGCCGGCGTCGAGGTCCGCGGGCAGGAGCGCGTAGTAGTCCCGCAGCGCCCCCGCGAGCTGGGCGGCGGTCGGCGTCCCGGTCGCGGCGGCAGGAGTCGGCGTGGGGGTGGGCGACGGGGCCGCGGACGTGGGAGGCGGTGAGCTCGGGGTCGCCGCCGGGCTCGACGGTGAGGGGGTCGGCGTCGAGGGGGCCGCCGACGACGAGGTCGTCGAGCGCTGCGGTGCGGCGGTGTCGGCGTCCCGGCCCTGCGCAGCGAGGACCACGGCGACGACCGCGACCGCGACCGCGGCCAGCGCGAGGGCCACGACGAGCACGCCCCGCCGGCCTCGGGGCGCGCCGGAGACCGTCGACGGCGCGGCGCCGGTGGTCTCCCGGTCGCGGAAGGCCCCCAGGAGGTCGCCGTCCCCGGCCTCGTCCGCGGGGGGCGCGTCGTCGTCGTCGGCGACGACGGGCAGGGCGGCGGTCGCCGCGAGCACGGCGGGTTCGGCACCGTCCCGGCCACCCACCGTCGACAGCCGGCTCGCCACCTCCTCCATCGTCGGCCGGTCCTGAGCCCGCGGGGCGAGCATCGCGAGCAGCAGGGGCGCGAGCGCCCCGGCGCGCCGCGGCGGCTGGACGTCGCCGGAGGCCACCCGGTGCAGCAGGGCCATGGGGTTCTCGTGCGTCCCGAACGGCGTCCCGCCCTCGAGCACGGTGTAGAGGGTGGAGCCGAGGGAGAACACGTCGGAGGCCGGCGTGGACGGCTCGCCCCGCGCGACCTCCGGGGCCAGGTAGGCCGGCGTCCCGGTGACCAGCCCCGTCGTGGTCAGGGAGGCGTCGCCCAGGGCGTGCGCGATCCCGAAGTCGCTGATCTTGGCGGCACCGTCGCCACCGACGAGCACGTTGGCCGGCTTGACGTCCCGGTGGACGATGCCCACCTCGTGGGCCGCCGCCAGGGCCGAGGCCACCTCGGCGCCGATCCGGGCGACCTCGGCGGTGGAGAGCGGCCCCTGCGCGGCCACCAGCTCGGCGAGGCTGACCGACGGGAAGTACTGCATCACCAGGCACGGCTGCCCGTCGTGCTCGACCACGTCGAAGACCGGGACGGCGTGCGGGTGGTGCAGCCGGGCCGTGATGCGGGCCTCGCGCAGGGCGCGCTGCGAGGCGACGGCGGCGTCCTCGTCGCCGGTCCCGGACCGGGCGTGCAGCAGCTTGACGGCCACGTCGCGACCCAGGCGGTCGTCGTGCGCGAGCCACACGACGCCCATGCCCCCCGCGCCGATCTGCCGCAGGAGCCGGTAGCGCCCCGCGATGGACTCATCGCTGTCGCTCATCGGTCTCCTCGGTCGGGCGGGACGGTGTCGGGCTGGCCAGGACCGTCGTCGGGACCCGTCGCCCCGTGCGTCCTACCCCGCACACCCGTCCCCACGCGTCCCGGCGTCAGGGACGTTCGGCCACCGTACGCACCTCCGGTGCGGACATCGGTCGGGAGCGCCCGGCCCGACGGCGCGCGAGCACGCGCGGACCGAGGGTGACCAGCACGACGCCGGCCACGAGGAGGGCGCCACCGACCAGCGCTGCCGGGGTGAGCCGCTCCCCCGCGACGAGCCAGGCCGCAGCGATCCCCACGGGCGGCACGAGGAGCGTGAACGGGGCCACCTCCGACGCCGGGTGCCGCTCGAGGAGCCGGTTCCAGATGCCGTACCCGACGAGGGAGGCGAGGACCGCGGTGTAGGCCGTCGACAGCCACGCGGCGAGCGAGAGGTGGGCCAGGGCGTGCCCGACGACGGCGGGCCCGTCGATCACCAGCGAGAGGACGAACAGGGGCACCGGCACGACGAGCGCCGACCAGACGGTGAGGCCGAGTCCGCCCGGCACCTTGAGCCGGCGTACCAGGACGTTGCCGGTCGCCCACGAGACCGCGGCCCCCACGCACAGGACCAGCGCGACCAGCGGCACCGCTCCCCCACGGCCCAGCGCGACGACCCCCAGTCCGACCAGCCCGAGCCCGACCCCGGCCCACTGGAGCAGCGCCGGGCGCTCGGCGAGCACGAGGGCCGCGACCACCACCGTGACCACCGCCTGGAGCTGGAGGACGAGCGAGGCGAGGCCGGGCGGCATCCCGAACGCCAGCGCGGTGTAGAGCAGCCCGAACTGGCCCAGGCTCATCGCCGCGCCGACGAGGAGCACGTGCCGCAGCGGCGCCGCCGGTCGCGCCACGAACGGCAGGGCCAGCAGGACCACGGAGAACCGCAGCGCGACGAACAGCAGCGGAGGAACCCCCTGCAGCCCCCAGTCGATGACGACGAAGTTGACGCCCCACAGGACCATGACGAGGGTGGCGGCGAGGACGTCCTTGAGGGGCACGCGCCCATCGTCCCCTACGGAGGCACTGCCTCCTCGCGCGCCAGGGCGTCGAGGCGGGCGATGCCCGCGGGACTGTGCTCGCGGACCCGGTCGAGCGCGGCTCGGACGTCGGCCCGCCCGGCCTCGGAGGGAGCGACCCGGGACGGGTTGAGCGGGTTGGACGCGACCCACGCGGCGATGTCCGGCTCGGCCATGAACACCCCCGAGCCGCGCGCCCCGTCGGCGTTCATCCGCGCCCACTGGCGCAGCGAGTTGCCGAAGGGGGTGGGCGCGCACAGCCGGTTCTTCTCGTCGTCGTCGCGGCCCGAGCCCTCGACGTGGCCGACCAGGGCGGCGCCGAAGCAGGGGAAGCCGGCCCGGATGGGCTGCGGGGTGATCCGGTCCGGGGCCCACACCGGGATCGGCGGGCGGTCCGGCAGGCCGTCGGCGGCGCAGTCGACGACGACGGCACCCGGCGGCAGCGCCACGGTTCCGCCCTCGAGCTCGAGGCGGTCCCGGTGGGCCGAGCGGACGTGGCCGAGGCGCACGACGTGCTCGACACCCCGGAGCAGGTCGAGCTCCCACCGGCCGAGGGTGGGTGCCTTCGCCATGGTCGGGGTGCGCGACCGGTCGATGCGCAGCATGATCCCCGCCTCCTCGAGGTCCTCGAAGAGCCGGTCGAGGGTGACCGCGCGCGCGGCGGCCTCCATGAGGTCACCGACCATCGCGAGGTAGGTCGCCGGGTCGGGCTGGATGCGGGCCCGGTCGAGCATCCAGGGCTCCCTCGGTCGGACCCAGGTGATGGCGTCGGGGTCGACGCCCCGGCCGAGCAGGTGGACGATCGCGTCGGTCGCCGTCTTGCCCGAGCCGAGGACGGCGACGTGCGGGGCGTCCGCGACGTCGGGGAGCGCGTTGACCGGGACGACGCGGGCGTCGTCCGCGACGGCGTAGCGGCGCGCGCTCTCGGAGGGGACGACCGGCGAGCGGTACCGCGCGTCGACGAGCCGGGTAGGCCCGCCGACCCCGGTGACCTCCGTCGTCTCCCCCGTGGCCAGGGACCGCACCCGTCCCGCCCCGACGTGCTCGGACCCGGCGAGGAGCTCGACCCGGCCGGAGCCGACGAGCCGGGCGAGGACCTCGTCGTAGTAGGCGCAGATCGTGTCGCGGTCGGCCCGTTGGTGCAGGCCCGCCTCCGGGCCCTGCGTCTGCACGTCGCCACCGCCGAGCATCGTCGACGCCACCCCGTAGAACTGCGACGCCTGGTGCAGCCGGACGAAGGGGTAGGCGGCGCGCCAGTGGCCGCCCGGTGCCGAGCGCCGGTCGACGATGACGACCCTGGCCTCGGACCCGGCGACGAGGGCGTCGGTGAACGCCATGCCGGTCGCGCCGGCACCGACGACGAGGTAGTCGGCTTCAAGGGTTCGGGGCACGGTCGAACCCAAGCACCGTGCCCCGCCGGCCGTCAACGACCCTGCCGGGCCGCCGGGGCCGCCGGGGCCGCCGGGGCCGCCGGTCGGCCCCGGGCGAGCACGCGGGGTAGCGTCCGCGGCGTGAGCCCTCGCAACCGACGACGCGGCAAGCCGGTCCTCACCACCGACCGCCTCGTCCTGCGGCCGCTCGGCTGGGACGACCTCCCCCAGCTCCAGGCCCTGGACGCCGACCCCGAGGTGATGCGCTTCATCGACCCCCCGCGCACCGCCGACGACGTGCGCGAGCGCACCCTCGCCCGGCTCGACCCGGCCCACGACGCGATGGGCCTGGGCTACTGGGCCGGGCTCGAGCGCGGCCGCTTCGTCGGCTGGTGGCTGCTGACGCCGGAGGGCCCGGGGCTGGCCGAGATCGGGTGGCGCCTCCACCCGTCCGCCTGGGGCCGGGGGCTCGCCACCGAGGGGGCGCTCACCGTCCTCGACCACGGGTTCGGCACGGTGGGGCTCGAGCGGGTCGTCGCGGAGACCATGGTGGTCAACCTCGCGAGCAGGGGCGTGATGCGGCGCATCGGGTTGCGGCACACCGGTGTCGAGCACCGCGAGTGGGACTCGCCGCTGCCGGGCGCCGAGGAGGGCGAGTGGCTCGCCGAGCTGACGCGCGAGGAGTGGCTCGCCGCACGCGCCGAGGGCTGACGCGAACTCGCCTCTGCGGGTGACGTATCAGGCGCCCTGCCGCACCCTCCTTGGCTGTGCGCCGGTCCTCCCGCCGGCGCGCACCGAGCAGGAGGACCCATGAACATCACGACCCGTACCCGTCGAGCCCTCGTCGCCGTCGTCGGCGCCGCCGGACTCGCCCTCACCGCCACCGCGGCCACCGCGGCCGGCCCGGACACCGCCAACCCGTCGTCCGGCGGTTCCGCACCCGACGTCGCCGCCGTCTCCGCGCTGTTCCCCCCGGGGTCGGAGAAGCAGTTCGTCGTGGTGGCCCCGTGCCGCATCCTCGACACCCGCCAGAGCGGCGGCGCCCTGGTCAACGGCCAGCGCGTCTTCGACGCCACGATGGGCAACTACTCCACGCAGGGCGGCAAGGCCGGCTCGTGCAACATCCCCGACCAGGCGGTCGCGGTGCAGCTCAACCTCGGTGCCATCTCGCGCAACGGGACCACCAGCTACGTCAAGGGCTGGGCCACCGGCACGGCCGAGCCGCTCGCCTCGGTCATCAACTTCGACCCCTCCGGGCCGGTCGCGAACATGGTGACCATGCCGGTCAACGGCTCGGGCCAGTTCACCCTGAAGACCCCGGGTGCGGCGCACCTCTTCGCCGACGTCGCCGGGTTCTACGTCAGCCCGCTCTACGTCGCGGTCTCCCCCACCGGGACCGTCTACGGCGGCGTCTCCTCCGGCCTGACCTCCATCACCAAGGTGTCCACGGGCCGCTACAGCATCGTGTTCGACCGCGACGTGCAGCGCTGCGCCGCGACCGCCTCGAGCATCACCTGGGGCTCGAACCTCGACGTCTCGCCCGACGTCAACGCCAGCTCCAACGCCAACACGGTGGAGGTCGGCATCGCCAACCCGGCCGGCACCTCGACCGACGGCTACTTCACCCTGCGGCTCAGCTGCTGACCAGCCGCACGCCAGGAGCACGGCGAAGGGCCCGCCCCCCGGGGGGAGCGGGCCCTTCGTCAGCTGCCGGGGCGACCCGGCATCAGGTCACTTGTTGATCTTGGTGACCCGACCGGCGCCGACGGTACGGCCGCCCTCGCGGATGGCGAAGCGCAGGCCCTCCTCCATGGCGATGGGCTGGATGAGCTCGACGGCCATCTCGGTGTTGTCACCGGGCATGACCATCTCGGTGCCCTCGGGCAGCTTCACGACACCGGTGACGTCGGTGGTGCGGAAGTAGAACTGCGGGCGGTAGTTGTCGTAGAACGGCGTGTGACGGCCACCCTCGTCCTTGGACAGGATGTAGACGTTCGCGTCGAACTCGGTGTGCGGGGTGATGGACCCCGGCTTGACGACGACCTGGCCGCGCTCGACGTCCTCGCGCTTGATCCCGCGGAGGAGCAGGCCGACGTTCTCGCCCGCACGACCCTCGTCGAGGAGCTTGCGGAACATCTCGATGCCGGTGGCGGTCGTCTTGGTGGGCGGGCCGGTGTGGATGCCGACGATCTCGACCTCCTCGTTGACCTTGAGGATGCCGCGCTCGATGCGACCGGTGACGACGGTGCCACGACCGGTGATCGTGAAGACGTCCTCGACGGGCATGAGGAACGGCTTGTCCGTCTCGCGCTCCGGCTCGGGGATGTAGTTGTCCACGGCGTCCATGAGCTCGAGGACGGTGGCACCCCACTCGGCGTCGCCCTCGAGGGCCTTGAGCGCCGAGACCTTGACGACCGGCAGGTCGTCACCCGGGAACTCGTAGTCCGAGAGGAGCTCACGGACCTCCATCTCGACGAGCTCGAGGATCTCCTCGTCGTCGACCATGTCGGCCTTGTTGAGCGCCACGACGATGTAGGGGACGCCGACCTGGCGGGCCAGGAGGACGTGCTCCTTCGTCTGCGGCATGGGGCCGTCGGTGGCGGCGACCACGAGGATCGCGCCGTCCATCTGCGCCGCACCCGTGATCATGTTCTTCACGTAGTCGGCGTGGCCCGGGCAGTCGACGTGTGCGTAGTGACGACCCTCGGTCTGGTACTCGATGTGCGCGATGGAGATCGTGATACCGCGCTGCTTCTCCTCGGGCGCCTTGTCGATGTCGTCGAACGCGAACTGCGGGTTCAGGTCCGGGTACTTGTCGTGCAGGACCTTGGAGATCGCAGCCGTCAGCGTCGTCTTACCGTGGTCGATGTGACCGATGGTGCCGATGTTGACGTGCGGCTTGGTCCGCTCGAACTTTGCCTTCGCCACTTGATGTCCTCCTCAGGACTCTTGTCTGTAGAACGCACGACCGGGCAGGACGTGGCGTCGTCTTCGGGGGTTGGATGGATGCTTCTGCGTTGAGACCAGCGACCAGTCTAGCGGTCACTCGCCCCGGGTCTTCTTGATGATCTCCTCGGCCACCGACTTGGGGACCTCGGCGTAGGAGTCGAACTCCATCGAGTAGTTCGCACGACCCTGGGTCTTGGACCGCAGGTCGCCGACGTACCCGAACATCTCCGACAGCGGGACCAGGCCGCGGACGACCTTGGCACCGCTGATGTCCTCCATCGCCTGGATGTGACCACGGCGGGAGTTGATGTCGCCGATGACCTCGCCCATGTAGTCCTCGGGCGTGCGCACCTCGACGGCCATCATCGGCTCGAGGAGGACCGGCTCGCACTTGCGGACGGCCTCCTTGAGGGCCATGGAGCCGGCGATCTTGAACGCCATCTCCGAGGAGTCGACGTCGTGGTAGCCACCGTCGAGCAGGGTGGCCTTGATGCCGACCAGCGGGTAGCCCGCGAGGACGCCGTACTGCATGGCGTCCTGGATGCCCGCGTCGACCGAGGGGATGTACTCGCGCGGGACGCGACCACCGGTGACCTTGTTCTCGAAGGCGTACATCTCGCCCTCGGCCGTGTCGAGCGGCTCGAGCGCGATCTGGATCTTCGCGAACTGCCCCGACCCACCCGTCTGCTTCTTGTGGGTGTAGTCGTAGCGGTCGAGGCCACGCTTGATGGTCTCGCGGTACGCGACCTGCGGCTTGCCGACGTTCGCCTCGACCTTGAACTCGCGACGCATGCGGTCGACGAGGATGTCGAGGTGGAGCTCGCCCATGCCGGCGATGATCGTCTGGCCGGTGTCCTCGTCGAGGTGCACCTGGAAGGTCGGGTCCTCCTCGGCGAGCTTCTGGATCGCGGTGCCGAGCTTCTCCTGGTCACCCTTGGTCTTCGGCTCGATGGCCACCTGGATGACGGGCTCGGGGAAGGTCATCGACTCGAGCACGACGGGCTTGTCGAGGTCGCACAGGGTGTCACCCGTGGTCGTCGTCTTCAGGCCGATCGCGGCGTAGATGTGGCCCGCGAGGGCCTCCTCCACCGGGTTCTCCTTGTTGGCGTGCATCTGGAAGAGCTTCCCGATGCGCTCCTTCTTGACCTTGGTCGAGTTGAGCACCTGGGTGCCCGCGGAGATCCGGCCGGAGTAGACGCGGATGAAGGTCAGGGTGCCGAAGAACGGGTGCGAGGCGACCTTGAAGGCGAGCGCGGAGAACGGCTCGTCCTTGCTCGGCGCACGGGTGACCGACTCCTCCTCGTTGCCCGGGGCGTGGCCGATCATCGGCGGCACGTCGAGGGGCGAGGGGAGGTAGTCGACGACGGCGTCGAGCATCGGCTGCACGCCACGGTTCTTGAACGCGCTGCCGCACAGGACGGGGTAGACCTCGGAGGAGATGGTGAGCTTGCGGATGCCGGCCTTGAGCTCCTCCGGCGTCAGCTCGTTGCCCTCGAGGTACTTCTCCATGAGGGCGTCGTCGGACTCGGCGACGCGCTCGATGAGGTGGTGGCGGTACTCCTCCACCTTCTCCAGCATGTCGGCCGGGATCTCCTGGATCTCGTACTTCGCGCCCATGGTGACGTCACCCTTGGCGTCGCCGGGCCACACGAGGGCACGGCGGAAGATGAGGTCGACGACCCCGATGAAGTCGTTCTCGGCACCGATCGGCAGCTGGAGCACGAGGGGCTCCGCGCCGAGGCGGTCCTTGATGGTGTCGACGGTGAAGTAGAAGTCCGCGCCGAGCTTGTCCATCTTGTTGACGAAGCAGATGCGGGGGACGTTGTACTTGTCGGCCTGGCGCCAGACGGTCTCGGACTGGGGCTCGACGCCCTCCTTGCCGTCGAAGACGGCGACGGCGCCGTCGAGGACGCGCAGCGAGCGCTCGACCTCGACCGTGAAGTCGACGTGACCGGGGGTGTCGATGATGTTGATCTGCGACCCCTCCCAGAAGGAGGTCACGGCGGCAGACGTGATCGTGATGCCGCGCTCCTTCTCCTGCTCCATCCAGTCGGTGGTGGAGGCGCCGTCGTGCGTCTCGCCCATCTTCCGGTTGACGCCGGTGTAGAAGAGGATGCGCTCGGTCGCCGTGGTCTTGCCGGCGTCGATGTGCGCCATGATGCCGATGTTGCGGACCTTGGTGAGGTCCGTCAGGACGTCCTGTGCCACGTTCAGTGCTCTCGTCTCGTCGCGTGCGGGGTGTGGTTCGGTGCGCGGTGTGCGGTCACCGGTGGGTCCGGGGGCCGGCCGCCGTGGTGGCGGCCGGCTCCCCGGCTCCGTCACCAGCGGTAGTGCGCGAAGGCCTTGTTCGACTCGGCCATCTTGTGGGTGTCCTCGCGGCGCTTGACAGCGGCGCCGAGGCCGTTGGAGGCGTCGAGGATCTCGTTCATGAGGCGCTCGGTCATGGTCTTCTCACGACGCTGACGCGAGTAGCCGACGAGCCAGCGCAGCGACAGCGTCGTGGCGCGGGTCGGCTTGACCTCGATCGGGACCTGGTAGGTCGCACCGCCGACGCGGCGGGACTTGACCTCCAGGGTCGGGCGGATGTTGTCGAGCGCGCGCTTGAGCGTCTGGACCGGGTCGGTACCGGTCTTCTCGCGGCAGCCCTCGAGGGCGCCGTAGACGATCGTCTCGGCGATGGACTTCTTGCCGTCGAGCAGCACCTTGTTGACGAGCGAGGTCACGAGGGGGCTGGCGTAGACGGGGTCGACGACGAGCGGCCGCTTCGGTGCGGGTCCCTTGCGAGGCATCAGGCCTTACCCTTCTTCGCGCCGTAGCGGCTGCGGGCCTGCTGACGGTTCTTGACGCCCTGGGTGTCGAGGGCGCCACGGATGATCTTGTAGCGGACACCGGGCAGGTCCTTCACGCGACCGCCACGCACGAGCACCATCGAGTGCTCCTGCAGGTTGTGGCCGACGCCGGGGATGTACGCGGTGACCTCGATGCCGCTGGTGAGGCGCACGCGGGCGACCTTGCGCAGGGCGGAGTTCGGCTTCTTGGGGGTGGTCGTGTACACGCGGGTGCACACGCCGCGGCGCTGCGGAGAGCCCTTGAGGGCAGGGGTCTTGGCCTTCGTGGCCTTGTCCTGCCGGCCCTTGCGCACCAGCTGGTTGATGGTAGGCAACCTGGTTCCTTTGCTGTCTGGTCGACGCGACGGCATCACTGCCGTCACTCCTTGGATGGCCGGTACGCGACCCCCGTGGTCGGGTGTGTCGCACCGGGTGCTCTTCCCTGCACTCCCCATGGCTGACCCCTGGTGAGGGATCGGTACGGGGTGCCCGGCAAGAGGTGGGCGAGGCCGTGCTCACCACCTCGCGGCGGGGATCTCGGCTCCAGGGCCTGGACCTAGCCAGACACGGTTCTCAAGAATACCGGCCCGTGGTGGGGGCTCCAAATCGCTTCCCCGCCGTCCGGGGTCAGACACCCTCGAGGTCGAAGGCCGGGGCGTAGCGGAACGGGCCCGCGAGCTCGGGCCGCCAGGCCTGCAGGCGCTTGACCTGGAAGTACCTGTCGGCCCACGGGCCGGGCGAGCCGATGCCGTGGCCGGCGGCGGTCTCGAAGCCGAAGTGGGCGTACCAGCCCGGGTCGCCGAGCAGGACGACCGAGGGCTCGTGGCGCTGGTCGGCGGTGACGAGCACGGCGGCGACGAGCGCCGACCCGATGCCCTCGCCCTGGCGGTCGGGGCGCACCGCGATCGGGCCCAGGCCGACCGAGCGCCCCTCCCCCATGCTCGCGCGGCTGCACACGACGTGGCCCACGACCTCACCGTGCAGCTCGGCGACGAAGGTCAGGGAGTCCAGGACGTCGCCCTCGGCCCGCAGCCGGTCCAGGATGCGGGTCTCGAGCGAGCGCTCGGCGCCGTCGGGCACCCCGAAGGCGAGGTCGTGCAGGTCGCGGGTCGGCTCCTCGTCACCGGGGAGCTCACGACGGATGACGAGGGCGGGGTCCACGCCCTCATCCTCGCAGGCCGGCGTGGTGTGCCCGGACGAGGAGGTCGCGCAGCCGGTTGCGGGGTCGCGGACCGCCTCGAGCATCCCCGCGCCCTCGAGGTCGTCGGCGAACTCCCCCAGCGCGTGCGTGGTCATTACGATCTCGGCAGGTGGTGAGGGAACCTGACGAGGGGGAGTCCGATGGCGGCGACGTGGGAGGTCCACGACCTGCTCGGCGTGGGCGAGCCCGAGGGGGCGATGGTCCTGGCGGGTGTCGTCGAGGATGCCCTGGGGGTCACCCCCGACCCGGACGCCACCGTGGTGGAGGTCGTCGCCTACCCCTTCGGCTCCCCCGCCACCGCCGCGCTCCTGCGGGTGCGCGGCCTGGGCACCCGAGGTGAGCCCTGGTCGCTGTTCGCCAAGGTGCTCCAGCACGTGCGGCACTGGCCGGTGCTCGCGATGCTGCCGCCCGCCGACCGCGAGGACTTCCTCGCCTTCTTCCCGTGGCGCATCGAGCTCGACCTGTGGACCCCCGACGTCACGGCGACCCTCCCCGACGGCCTGCGCCCGCCCCACCTCCACCGCCTCGTCGAGCTGCCGGACGACCGCGCGGTGCTGTGGATGGAGGACGTCGTCGAGGACCCCGAGCCGTGGGGCCTCGAGCGCTTCGCCCGGGCCGCCCGCCTGCTCGGCCGGTGGAACGCCCGCTCCTCCCACCCCGACGTCCTGGCCGCCTGCCCGCTGCCCCCCGGCTACGCCCTGCGCAAGTACGGGGAGCGGGCGGTGGCGGCCCGTGGGCTGGGTCCCCTTGCCGACGACGGGCTCTGGGCACACCCGTGGCTCGCCGACCACGCCGACCTGCGCGCCCGGCTCACCGAGCTGGCCCCGCGCATCCCCACCTGGCTCGACCGGCTCGACGAGCTGCCGCAGGCGATGCCGCACGGCGACGCGAGCCCGCAGAACCTCCTCGTGCCGGCGGGCGACCGCGAGGGGTTCGTCGTCATCGACATCTCGTTCCGCAGCCCCCACGCCCTGGGGTTCGACCTCGGCCAGCTCGTCGTGGGGCTGGTGCACGCCGACCTCCTGCCCGCGGCCGCCCTGCCCGAGGTGGTGTCGATGGTCGAGCCGGCCTACGTCGCGGGCCTGGCCGACGAGGGACTGACGGGAGCGGCCGACGTCGTCCACGAGGCGTTCACGACCTCGGCGATGGTCCGCTCCGGCTTCGACGGCCTGCGCCTGGAGCTCCTCGCGGACGCCGACCCAGCACACCGGGCCTCCTTCGACCAGCGCGTGGCCCTGAGCCGCTTCCTCGCCGGCCGCCTGGCCTGACCCGCACGACCCCGACAACGCCGGAGGGCGGGCGCCCGGTGGTCTCCCACCGGTGCGCCCGCCCTCGCGGTGCGTGCCGTGACGTCAGAGCCGGTCGAGACCGAGCTCGCTGTCGTCGAGGCGGACGGCCTCACCCGAGCCGGGCCCGAAGGCGGCGTAGGTGTAGTCGTCGTAGCTCGGCATCGAGTACATCGCGGCCTTGGCCTCCTCGGTCGGCTCCACCGCGACGTTGCGGTAGCGGGGCAGACCCGTACCCGCCGGGATGAGCTTGCCGAGGATGACGTTCTCCTTCAGGCCCAGGAGGGAGTCGGACTTGCCCTCCATCGCAGCCTCGGTGAGGACGCGGGTGGTCTCCTGGAAGGAGGCCGCCGACAGCCACGACTCGGTCGCGAGCGACGCCTTGGTGATGCCCATGAGCTCGGGACGGCCGGAGGCCGGCTTGAGGCCCTCGGACACCACGCGACGGTTCTCGTCCTCGAAGCGGCCACGCTCGGCGAGCATGCCCGGCAGGAGGTCGGCGTCGCCCGACTCGATGATCGTGATCCGGCGCAGCATCTGCCGCACGATGACCTCGATGTGCTTGTCGTGGATCGACACACCCTGCTGGCGGTACACGTGCTGGACCTCGTCCACCAGGTGCTCCTGGGTCTTGCGCGGTCCGAGGATGCGCAGGACCTGCTTCGGGTCGATCGAACCCTGGGTCAGCTGGGTGCCGACCTCGACGTGCTGGCCGTCGGTGACGAGCAGGCGGGCCCGCTTGGTCACCGGGTAGGCGTGCTCGTCGGAGCCGTCGTCCGGCGTGAGCAGGATGCGACGCGCCTTGTCGGTCTCCTCGATCGTGATGCGGCCCGAGGCCTCCGCGATCGGCGAGACACCCTTGGGCGTGCGCGCCTCGAAGAGCTCGACGACACGCGGCAGACCCTGCGTGATGTCGTCACCCGCCACACCACCGGTGTGGAAGGTGCGCATCGTCAGCTGGGTGCCGGGCTCACCGATCGACTGCGCCGCGATGATGCCGACGGCCTCACCGATGTCGACGAGCTTGCCGGTGGCCAGCGAGCGGCCGTAGCACTTGGCGCAGGTGCCCACCTTGGAGTCGCAGGTGAGGACCGAACGGACCTTGACCGAGTCGACACCGGCGGCGAACAGCGCACCGATGACGACGTCACCGAGGTCGATGCCGGCCTCCGCGAGCGTCTCGCCGTCCTTGACGACGTTCTCGGCCAGGCTGCGGGCGTAGACCGAGGTCTCGACGTCGTCGTGCACGGTGCGGTTGCCCGTGCGCTCGTCGGTCGCCGCGATCGGCATCGGCAGGCCGCGCTCGGTGCCGCAGTCGTCCTCACGGATGATGACGTCCTGCGACACGTCGACGAGGCGACGCGTCAGGTAGCCCGAGTCGGCGGTACGAAGAGCGGTGTCCGCCAGGCCCTTTCGCGAACCGTGCGTCGAGATGAAGAACTCGAGCACCGACAGGCCCTCGCGGAAGTTCGCACGGATCGGTCGCGGGATGATGTCACCCTTCGGGTTCGACACCAGACCACGCATACCGGCGATCTGCCGCAGCTGCATCCAGTTACCACGAGCACCCGAGGACACCATGCGGTAGATGGTGTTGGTCCGCGGGATGTTCGCCTCCATCTCCTTGGCGACCTCGTTGGTGGCCTGGGTCCAGATCTCGATGAGCTCCTGGCGACGCTCGTCGTCGGTGATGAGACCGCGCTCGTACTGCGTCTGGACCTTGGTCGCCTTGGCCTCGTAGCCCTCGAGGATCTCGAGCTTGCGCGGCGGGGTGACGACGTCGGAGATGGCGACCGTGGTGCCCGAGCGGGTCGCCCAGTGGAAGCCGTACTCCTTGAGCGCGTCCAGGCTCGCCGCGACCTGCACCTTGCTGTACCGCTCGGCGAGGTCGTTGACGATCGTGGACAGGCGCTTCTTGTCGACCTGGTCGTTGACGAACGGGTAGTCCAGCGGGAGCGTCTCGTTGAAGAGCGCGCGACCCAGCGTGGTCTCGACGAGGAGCGACTCGACGAAGCCCTCGGCGTCCTGCTCGGTGCCCTCGGGGAGGTCGCTGAGCGGGGTCGGGACGACGTGCTTGAGGCGGATCTTCACCTTGGAGCCGAGCAGGATCTCGCCGGCGTCGAAGGCCATGCGGGCCTCGGACACCGTGGAGAACAGACGACCGGAACCGATGCCGTCCTCGACCTCGGAGGTGAGGTGGTACAGCCCGATGATCATGTCCTGCGTCGGCATCGTCACGGGACGGCCGTCGGCCGGCTTGAGGATGTTGTTCGACGACAGCATGAGGATGCGGGCCTCGGCCTGCGCCTCCGCCGACAGCGGCACGTGCACGGCCATCTGGTCACCGTCGAAGTCCGCGTTGAACGCGGTGCAGACGAGCGGGTGGATCTGGATGGCCTTGCCCTCGACGAGCTGCGGCTCGAAGGCCTGGATGCCGAGGCGGTGCAGCGTGGGCGCACGGTTGAGCAGCACCGGGTGCTCGGTGATGACCTCTTCGAGGACGTCCCACACCTGGGGGCGCTGGCGCTCGACCATGCGCTTGGCCGACTTGATGTTCTGCGCGTGGTCGAGGTCGACGAGGCGCTTCATCACGAAGGGCTTGAAGAGCTCGAGCGCCATCTGCTTGGGCAGGCCGCACTGGTGCAGCTTGAGCTGCGGGCCGACGACGATGACCGAACGGCCGGAGTAGTCGACGCGCTTGCCGAGCAGGTTCTGGCGGAACCGGCCCTGCTTGCCCTTGAGCATGTCGGACAGCGACTTGAGCGGACGGTTGCCGGGGCCCGTGACCGGGCGACCACGACGGCCGTTGTCGAAGAGGCTGTCGACGGCCTCCTGCAGCATCCGCTTCTCGTTGTTGACGATGATCTCGGGCGCGCCGAGGTCGAGCAGTCGCTTGAGGCGGTTGTTGCGGTTGATGACGCGGCGGTACAGGTCGTTGAGGTCCGAGGTCGCGAAGCGGCCACCGTCGAGCTGCACCATCGGGCGCAGGTCCGGGGGGATGACCGGGATCGCGTCGAGGACCATGCCGGCCGGCTGGTTCGTCGTCGTCTGGAAGGCGCTGACGACCTTGAGGCGCTTGAGCGCCCGGGTCTTGCGCTGGCCCTTGCCGGTGGCGATGATCTCGCGCAGCAGCTCGGACTCGGCGTCGAGGTCGAAGGTCTCGAGGCGCTTCTGGATCGCCGCGGCGCCCATCCCGCCCTCGAAGTACAGACCGAAGCGGTCGCGCATCTCGCGGTAGAGGACCTCGTCGCCCTCGAGGTCCTGGACCTTGAGGTTCTTGAAGCGGTCCCAGACCTGCTCGAGGCGCTCGACACCCTGGTCGGCACGACGGCGGATCGCGTTCATCTCGCGCTCCGCGGAGTCACGGACCTTGCGCTTGGCGTCGGACTTGGCGCCCTCGGCCTCGAGCGCGGCGAGGTCGTCCTCGAGCTTCTTGGCCCGGGTGTCGACGTCGGCGTCGCGACGGTTCTCGATCTCCTTCTTCTCGACCTGGATCTGCGCCTCGAGGGACGGCAGGTCGGCGTGACGCTGGTCGACGTCGACGCTGGTGATCATGTAGGCCGCGAAGTAGATGACCTTCTCGAGGTCCTTCGGGGCGAGGTCGAGCAGGTAGCCCAGGCGCGACGGGACGCCCTTGAAGTACCAGATGTGGGTGACGGGGGCGGCGAGCTCGATGTGGCCCATCCGCTCACGACGCACGGCCGCACGGGTGACCTCGACGCCGCAGCGCTCGCAGATGATGCCCTTGAAGCGGACCCGCTTGTACTTGCCGCAGGCGCACTCCCAGTCACGAGTGGGGCCGAAGATCTTCTCGCAGAAGAGGCCGTCCTTCTCGGGCTTGAGGGTGCGGTAGTTGATCGTCTCGGGCTTCTTGACCTCGCCGTGGCTCCATCCGCGGATGCCATCCGCGGTGGCGAGGCCGATCCGGAGCTCGTCGAAGAAGTTGACGTCGAGCACGTGGTTCCTTCTCTCGTTGTCTAACGCAGTACTGGTCTGTCAGGTGGGTGTCGTGCCGGGTGGCGGGCCGGGACGCCGTCGGCGTCCCGGCCCCACACCTGTCAGACCTCTTCGACGCTGCTGGGCTCGCGCCGCGACAGGTCGATGCCGAGCTCCTCCGCTGCGCGGAAGACGTCCTCCTCGGCCTCGCGCATCTCGATGGTCGTGCCGTCGCTGGACAGCACCTCCACGTTGAGGCAGAGGCTCTGCATCTCCTTGATGAGCACCTTGAAGGACTCGGGGATGCCGGGCTCGGGGATGTTGTCGCCCTTGACGATGGCCTCGTAGACCTTCACGCGGCCGTTGACGTCGTCGGACTTGATGGTGAGCAGCTCCTGGAGCGCGTAGGCCGCGCCGTACGCCTCGAGCGCCCAGACCTCCATCTCACCGAAGCGCTGGCCACCGAACTGGGCCTTACCGCCGAGCGGCTGCTGGGTGATCATCGAGTACGGACCCGTGCTGCGTGCGTGGATCTTGTCGTCGACGAGGTGGTGGAGCTTGAGGATGTACATGTAGCCCACCGAGACCGCCTCGGGGAACGGCTCGCCGGAGCGGCCGTCGAAGAGGCGGGCCTTGCCGGTGCCGTCGATGAGGCGCACGTCGTCGCGCGTCTTCGTCGTGGAGTCCAGCAGGCCGATGATCTCGTCCTCCTTGACGCCGTCGAACACCGGGGAGGCGACGCGCGAGCCGGCCGGGGCCGTGCGGGCGTCGTCCGGGATGAGCTTGGCCCACTCCGGGTCACCGGCGATCTCCCAGCCGCGGCTGGCGGCCCAGCCGAGGTGCAGCTCGAGGATCTGTCCGACGTTCATACGACCGGGGACACCGAGCGGGTTGAGCACGACGTCGACCGGCGTGCCGTCCTCGAGGAAAGGCATGTCCTCGACCGGGAGGATCTTGGAGATGACGCCCTTGTTGCCGTGACGGCCGGCGAGCTTGTCGCCGTCGGTGATCTTGCGCTTGTTCGCGACGTAGACGCGGACCAGCGAGTTGACGCCCGGGGGCAGCTCGTCGCCGTCGTCCTTGTCGAAGACCTTGACGCCGATGACGGTGCCGGTCTCGCCGTGGGGCACCTTGAGGGAGGTGTCACGGACCTCGCGCGCCTTCTCACCGAAGATCGCGCGGAGCAGGCGCTCCTCGGGGGTCAGCTCGGTCTCGCCCTTGGGCGTGACCTTGCCGACGAGGAGGTCGCCGTCGCGGACCTCGGCACCGATGCGGATGATGCCGCGCTCGTCGAGGTCGGCCAGGACCTCGTCGGAGACGTTCGGGATGTCCCGGGTGATCTCCTCGGGGCCGAGCTTGGTGTCGCGGGCGTCGACCTCGTGCTCCTCGATGTGGATCGAGGAGAGGACGTCGTCCTGCACCAGGCGCTGGCTGAGGATGATCGCGTCCTCGTAGTTGTGGCCCTCCCAGGGCATGAACGCCACGAGCAGGTTGCGCCCGAGCGCCATCTCGCCACCGTCGGTCGCGGGACCGTCGGCGATGAGGCCACCCACCTCGACGCGGTCACCCTCGGAGACGATGACGCGCTGGTTGTAGCTGTTGCCCTGGTTGGACCGGTTGAACTTGTTGATCCGGTAGGTGCGGCTCGTGCCGTCGTCACCGGCGACGGTGACGAGGTCGGCGGAGACCTCGGAGACGACGCCGGCCTTCTCCGCGATGACGACGTCACCGGAGTCGACGGCCGCGCGGTACTCCATGCCGGTGCCGACGAGCGGCGCCTCGGAGCGCACCAGCGGGACCGCCTGGCGCTGCATGTTCGAGCCCATGAGGGCGCGGTTGGCGTCGTCGTGCTCGAGGAACGGGATGAGCGCGGTCGCCGCGGACACCATCTGGCGCGCGGAGACGTCGATGTAGTCGACGTCCTCGGCCAGGACGTACTCGACCTCGCCACCCTTGACGCGCACGAGGACGCGCTCGTGGGCGAAGGCGGTGCCCTCGTCGTTCAGCGTGGCGTTCGCCTGCGCGATGACGTGCTCGTCCTCCTCGTCGGCGGACAGGTAGTGCACGTCGTCGGTGAGGCGGCCCTTGGTGACCTTGCGGTACGGCGTCTCGATGAAGCCGAACGCGTTGATCCGGCCGTAGGAGGCGAGCGAACCGATGAGGCCGATGTTCGGACCCTCAGGGGTCTCGATCGGGCACATGCGGCCGTAGTGCGACGGGTGGACGTCGCGGACCTCCATGCCGGCGCGGTCACGGGAGAGACCACCCGGGCCGAGGGCCGACAGACGCCGCTTGTGCGTCAGGCCCGCGAGCGGGTTGTTCTGGTCCATGAACTGCGAGAGCTGGCTGGTGCCGAAGAACTCCTTGATCGACGCCACGACCGGGCGGATGTTGATCAGGGTCTGCGGCGTGATGGCCTCGACGTCCTGGGTCGTCATCCGCTCGCGCACGACGCGCTCCATCCGCGACAGGCCCGTGCGGACCTGGTTCTGGATGAGCTCGCCGACGTTGCGCAGGCGACGGTTGCCGAAGTGGTCGATGTCGTCGGTCTCGACGCGGATGGCGACGTCCTCGCCGCGGCGGCGACCCGGCAGGGTCTCCTCACCGGCGTGGAGGGCGACGATGTACTTGATCGTCGCGACGATGTCCTCGATGCCGAGCGTCGAGTTCGACAGCTCGCTCTCGATGCCGAGCTTCTTGTTGATCTTGTAGCGACCGACCTTGGCCAGGTCGTAGCGCTTGCCGTTGAAGTAGAGGTTGTCGAGCAGGGTCTGCGCGGCCTCCTTGGTCGGCGGCTCGCCCGGACGCAGCTTGCGGTAGATGTCGAGCAGCGCGTCGTCCTGGCCCTGGGTGTGGTCCTTCTCCAGGGTGAGGCGCATCGACTCGTACTGGCCGAACTGCTCGAGGATGTCGGCCTCGCTGAGGCCGAGGGCCTTGAGGAGCACCGTGACCGACTGCTTGCGCTTGCGGTCGACGCGGACGCCGACCATGTCGCGCTTGTCGATCTCGAACTCGAGCCACGCACCACGGCTGGGGATGACCTTGGTGGTGTAGATG